>PHFX01000001.1 GCA_007618135.1 Candidatus Brocadia sp. WS118
CAGGGAAAAAATTATTTGATGAAGTGGAAAACGAGTGGTGATTGTGGCTAACTCCAGTCGGGCTACGCCCTCCTTCCGTTAGCCACAATCAAATTAATCTTAAATTATTATTAATAATACTTGACTGGAATAAACTAGGGGGATTCAGGGGGTTGTTTGGTCGCCATAGTACAAACATTGAAATTCCTTCACATCTTCCAAAATATTACCACGGCTTTAAGGTAAAGAATCCGCGTTCCTTTACCTGATAGTCCTTTGGTGTCTTGGCAAGTTCCACGCACTCGTTTGCCCAGTCCTTGATAATGTCTTTTGCGTGCCCCCACCAGGTAACGGCCTTCAGGTCAATGATACGCATTTGGGCCTCTTTGCGGTCGGCAAACATGAAGAGCGTTTCGCCGGTTACACTGTCTTTCAGACGACCTTCGATTGCCACGCTTGGCCGCCCACCTGCAGCAGCCGCCCCGCCACCAACTACTATTCCAGCAGGGCCCAAAGCAGGGGCAGCCAGCCTGAGTGCTCCCATCGTTGCCTTGCTCGGCACCAGTTCCACGATAGCCAGTTCAAGTACTACCGTTCGGGGACCTGATGAGCTCACTAATTTCCATCCCGGTCTCTCGTCTTTTTGAAATGCCTCGCAAAAGTTTTCTTCCGTATACTGCGCCAGTTTATGGGCGCTTTCCTCAAGGTCATGATTGCCGGGATTTGCGGCCTTCCAGCCGGTATTTTCCATGAGATAGTCTGTGTTGACTGGGGCGATTACCATGTAATCATAATCTTCCTTTTGCACGTCCGGCTTCACCCAGACCCTGTCAAAAGGGAATCGCTCTTTCTGTGGCGCCATTTTTTCCGGTTCCTTTATAAATCCGGCATCAGGCGCCGGGGCTGTTTTGCAGCCCAGGGGGATGCTCAGAAGTGTTGCCCCCAATAAAATGCATCCACAGCTCATGGTAATGCGCCTAACCATCGTTTCCCTTCTACCCATACTCCTATGCTCCTTTCTTTTTAAATGAAACTTCAAATTATTCACACAATCCGCAAGGAATCAAAATTGAGATACACCCTGTTGTTTTTGTATTTTGGAAAAACCCATTTCCCAGTCATTGCGAGGGTTTTGTCCGAAGCAATCTCCATAGTGGGATTGCTTCGCTGTCGCTCGCAATGACGATAACGTATGCAGTCACTTTAATAAAACAATACACCAAATTTAAAAATTCCTTATCTGGTTATCCGCTTGATTACTACAACCGCAACATAATATATATTTTTAGTACCTAAGAGTGCTATATTATAGTATAAATTGCGGTCAAGCGGATAACCATTATTCCTTAATTATTTTAGTATTTAAAAAGACACATTCCCTTGTCATTGCGAGGGTCTTGTCCGAAGCAATCTCATAAACAATCATATAAATCCTTCCATCCCGCATTCATTTCATTAATTAATGCTAATTTTTTAGCCCTGGAGCCACCTTTAATTTGCTTCTCTCGGAATATGGCATTTTTCACATCACGAAATAGTTCATAGTATACTAACTTGGTAACATTATACTTTTTTGTAAATCCTTCTACCTGCTTCTCTTTGTGCACATAGACTCTTCTTTTGAGATCATTCGTTACCCCCGTATAAAGTACTGTATTGCTTTTATTTGTCATTATGTAAACAGAATATATTGTATCCATGAGCATTGCCTTGACTGAATCCAGCGGTTTTAAAAGGAGATTGCTTCGGACAAAACCCTCGCAATGACAGTTTTATGCTCACTTATTTCTCATATAACGTTTCAGTAAGGTGTATAAGTAAAATATTGCCATTGTGAGAATTGGAGCGGTTGCGAAGCGAAACTGAAGCAAACCCGGAGATTCCTCGCTGATACGCTTAGAACAGTCCCCACAATCTCTTATTCATTATAGACTTTAAGATTGCTTCTGGCTATCACCCGCGCAATGACACTTGCATGTATACTTAATTACTACATTTTTACCACACTTACTAGACCTTTATTTTAACTCCGCTAAAAGCTGCTGGAATTCCTCTGATTCGGCGAGGATTCGATGGGCGGCGTCACGTAAATCATCGACTTGTTTATCGGACAATTTGAACGATGTTGGCATCCCCTTGAAATAGTGGCGTTCCGCCTCATCCCGTAATGCATCAAACTTGACCTCCACGAGATAAAATTTGATATCACCGCATCCGCCAGGTTCCGTTGATATCGGGCCATCCCCGCACCTGCTCTTCTGAATTTCTTCAGTCCACCTGCGGAAACTCTCCCGCAGCAGCATAACAGTCTCGTAATTATATCTCGTAACCGATACGGAAGAATATGCGCCAAACATTGCGGATATCGTAGGCGCCTTCCCCAGGAGACTCCAATGGCTGGGCACCTCCGTCTCCGCATTCACAACAACAAAAACCACCTTGCGGGTGTTTTCGAGTTTCAGATATTTCAGCGTATTCCACACACTTCCGAAGGCAAGCACCCTGTCAATGGCTGCCCGCAGGCCGAGGTTGTCCGAGACGCCGCCATCAACGAGATGGATATATTTATGCTTCGCAACATCCTGATAGACAGCGACATTGCTTATCTGATGAAACGACCGTGACGAAATATCATGCTCCCTCTGAACTCTCGCTGCTTCTTCAGGGAGGGTAAAACCGCAATTGTTGGAGTAATTGCGAAGGGTGATAGGTGTAAGGACAACGGGCACTGCAGATGATGCCGTTACGGCACGCGCAACTGGATAACTGGAAAGATCAGAACAGATGATATCAAATGCATCCTGCTGAAATGCCACTCGTATACCCGTTACCATATCCGTTGCGTTAATAAAGACCATAGGGCCTTTGCTTGCTGTCATATCCTGAAAGGTCTTCTTTTCAAAAAGGATCTTATCGTAATACTCCGCAGCAAGGTCACTTCGTGAAAAAAATGGAGAGGAGAGGCGCACCCAGTTGTCAGGCCGTATCAAAAACCTTCGCGTAAGCCCACCCTGCACATTCTTTTTCAGAAATTTTGTCTCGAAATCCTCAAAGATACGATCACCAAAGAGGCCGTAGTACGCAGCAGTGAAACTACCTCCTGACACACCAGAAATGCCGTCAATCTCATGGAGAAGCATCCGTTTTTGGCCATTCATGGTGACTTCTGTATTTCTCAGTTCTTCAAGGACACCATACGAAAAGGCAGAAGCCCGTGTGCCTCCACCTGAAAAGCTAAGAAATATGAGCATTTCGTCTGAATTCCCAGGCTGAACCTTAAACTTTCCACGATAGCCACTGTTCGGATCAACCGTTGCGAGTGGTTTGTTGATAGGATAATGTAGACAACCTGATAGGGAAAAAATTGCAGTTGAAATACTTGTCCAAAGGGTGAAAAGGCGAAATACTTTACTCATCACAGCCCTCCTCTGATTTCATGGTGATAATTTTTGGGCAATATTATTGTTTATTAAGATTATGAATCAGGCCTTCGGCGGCTTTCCCCCCTGTTTCCCCCCGTAAACGGGGGGATTATGGGGGGTAATTGAAATTCCTGTACATAAATTAGGCCTTCGGTGACTTATTTAAAGAGAACATCGAACCGCAGAACAAGGAATTTAGCAGGGACACGGTGCTCCGTGTCCCTACTTCATCATTCAACATTCCTTGTTCGATATTTGGCGTACTGCTTTTCACTGTAAAGCGACGAGGCTCGTCGCTCTACAACCGCAACTTTGAAATTTCGTAATAATTAAGCAGGGGCGAAGCATTTGCTGGCTTGTGTAGGAACGCATGTATACCACCGATAGCAAATGCTTCTCCCCTACCCTGCGCGGTAAACAGGCGCTAAAAATGACAAAGTCCACATCATCGCCTGATGCCGTTACTACCGTCCTGCGGGTTTTCTAATCAATCCAGCCCTGTTCCTCGAATCGTGTCTTGAGGTGGTCAGCAATTTCTTTGGCGGCCTGCTTGGCCCGGCCTCCGATCTTGGCTTTGCCGCTCGCCTCTCCGTACACCTTCATACCACCACTGACGATGAGTCCAGCAGGGTTGGCAGTGGCAATAAAGGCGGCAGCCCCCAAAGCCGCCCCGGGGCCTTTACTGCCGCCGGCGTCCACGGTGCCTGATCCAAGTTTCTGCAGCCCCTGAGCCGTTACCTGATAGCCTTCTGCCGCTACCTGCAACTTGGATGAGCCTGAGCCAAATCCAATAGTCATGCGTTTGGCGGCACTGCCCTCGCTCATCGTGAGAAGATAGCCCCGGATCAGAATGTCGTTGATTTCAGGCATCGTTTCCTTGCCAGCCCGCACTGCTGGCATTCCCATACCGAGAATCTCCTCTACCAACTGTGTCGCAATTTCAGCCCCTATCTGGCGACCGGTCTCGATCTCCTCAGCGGTTTGGGGCGCTTCATGCTCGTCATACTCTCCAGCAACCGAGGAATCCATGGGGACATCTCCGGACGAGGCGACAAAATCATACACCAGGATGTGATCAGGCCGGGGAAGCTTTCCGTGCACGAGCTGTTCGTTGGTGATCTTGGTGGAGGCACACCCGGCAAGAAATGCCAGGGCGAACAGACCCGCCACGACAACAGGCATTTTTTTTCGAAGTACCGAGTTATGCGGCAGGTGGTCATGTGCACTGTTTTTGTTTTGATTATTCATGACTGTTTTCCTTTCGTTTTGGTTGTATTGTAAACGTACTAAATAATTTAACATGAATCCGTCATTGCGAGGAGGAACGACGAAGCAATCTCAAGACAGGGATTGCTTCGCTGTCGCTCGCAATGACAACTTTCTTTAAGCAGTTATCGAGAATCCTATGACACACCGCTCTTTGATACTTATGCCATAGGGACGAAAACCATTTTTTGCCATTTCTTGTTACCCTCTCCTTTCTTCCAGGTCTTTGACTGTAGTGTTTGAAGTCATATGCAGGGGCGAAGCATTTGCTGCTCAGGATATGAGACGGACTTCAAAGTTAATATCAACAAATGCTTCGCCCCTACAAAATGTCAAAATTATCTTTGGATGATACTAACGGGGTATACAGGCGCCAAAGATGACAAAGCCCACATCATCGCCTGATGCCGTTACTACAGCCCTGCCTGTGTCCTCTGAAATTGAAGCCGTCCAGCCCACACCATCACGGACATTTTCGATACCATCATCAGCCCCCTGCAGGATTAATTTTCCATCGATATGTTCCAGCCGCTTGATTACGGAATCGCGTCTGCCGGGAATCGTGGGGAAAGGGCTAATCGTCATTTTCTTACAATCAACGATGAGAAAGTTCGGTACCTGCATTTCCTCTGACGTTACTATGCGGGATTCACCGTTTGGTTCGCACTCAAGAATGGTTTTTACCGAAAAGATTAACGGTTTTGATCCGTCATAATCGCCCGCATAGGAAAGCGTTGAAACAAGACATGCAAATACAAAAGTCACCATAATTAATTTTTGTGTTTTCATTGTTTTCTCCATTCTTTATTTTACCGTATATCCTTTTGCCTCAAGACACGCGCCGTATGCGCGGTTATATTCGCTGATTCTCTGATTCGTTTGAGACACCTGCTGCTGCTGTACCTGCTCAGCCTCCCTTCTCTGTCTATGGCCCCTTAGACCACCAAAAGCTGCCCCAACGGCAGCGCCCTTGCCTGCATCTCCCGCAATGGCGCCAATACCTGCACCAACCGCTGCGCCTCTCGCCGCTCCTCTTACGGTACTCCCCTGGCTCCCAGCCGGTTGCTGTGAAGCAGCGGAGGCAACCATGGGGTCAACTCCCGTCTGCTGCTTTGCCCAGGAATAACAGTCAAATTTGTCCTTTTCCATCTGCTCCTGGCTCTGGCCTTTTGCAGGGTAAATAATCAGGTTCTGGGCCAGAACCGGGATTGTTGTGCCTAATGTTACGAATAATATACACCCGAAACAAACTATTCTCTTCATGGTTTTTCTCCTTTCATGAAACCTTTTTGATTAAGCTGCCTTTGGCAGCGACTTTAAGCTCCCCTCATTGTAAAGCGACCAGACTGGTCGCTCTACATGGGCCAGGGTGTGTTATGGCATTGTGTACACACCTCTTAATCCCATAAGGTAGGTCAACCGTCCTCGGTTGACATCATAATGACAAGCGGGGACGCTTGTCCTACCGATAGAGGGAATTACAAAAGATTGAAATTCCTGTACATTATATTAGACCTTCGGTTACTTTCCCCCCTGTTTCCCCCCGTAAACGGGGGGATTATGGTGGGGGGGGTAATTGAAATTCCTATACACTAAATTAGGCAAATCCTTTCTTGTAACACACGACTATTTTAACTTCTCAATCGCTGATGCGATTTCCCGGCTTAATCCTTCAAACGTCCGGCTCATGGCTGCTACGATCATACCATAACTATTTTCATTTACTGTTTCCGTAAATTCAGAGGTACGGGTTATGTACTCCTTTTTACCGCGGTCACCTAATATTGTCCAGTGCGCCTTCATGGTAACAGCATCACCGGGTATAACGTCTAAACGGATTATCTCAACATGGAGCCAGTAATTGACCGCATCGTCAGGCATCCACGGATGGGCAAAGACGCGGGCGGTCGAGAGCAGGAGAGAGAGGTTTTCGGCAAGCACCAAGGATATATTTTCTTTGAGAGAGCCTGCCCACCGGTTAAACTCGTCAACCTTCAGTTCACTGCGGCTGCTCCGGATTACGATTTGCGCCCTGTCTAAATAGTCAGGGATTTCGATGGAGCCGATTCCTATCGTAACCTGCTGCATTGCATCTGAACCCTTCTGCTGTGTCTCCTGCTTTTCCATGGAATTCAGGACATAAAAGTTTGACGGCGGGGTGCTCGCGCACCCAAGAATGAGCGTAAGCGCGCCTATCAGGATGAAACGAGCAAGAAATGAACCAGCATAATTTTTCATTGGGAAACTCCTCCCTATAAAACCATGTTGTCAATAAGAGATTGCTTCGGGCTATCGCCCTTGCAATGACACGTTCAGAGAAACCCCAAACTCCCGTTTGGGAGTGTAATGAATGAGTAACTCAGTTTTTCTGCAAATGTGTAAGACAAAATTAGTAACATAATATTCTTGTTACAATTTAGTTTTTTGAAAATCTCCAATAATTGCGATATTTGTCCTGCGGGGCAGGGGCGAAGCATTTGCCCGTTTTGGTATGAATGCGTTCATGACAATTATAGCAAATGCTTCGCCCCTACTTTTTCAAAAAACTAAATTGTTACAAATTCTTGAGGTATCCCTGTCAGGGTTTTAAACCCTGACAGGGTTAAATTGCTAAAAACCTGACATTTTCATCGGGGTTTTCCTTTAAGAATGGAATCGGGATGCTGCTGGAGATACTCTGTCAGGGACTTCATAGACCGGCCTGTCTCGGAAAATGTTGTAAGGGTTTTTTCTGTTTGCTTTAACGTAGCTTGCATACTCTCGAGGGTGTTCTGAGTAATCTCGGACGTTTCTGAGACATTCGCTATAAGTGGATCAATCTTTTTATCTATGTGCTGGATGAGTTTCCTTAGCGAATTCAGGGTTAGATTTAATTTCTTGATAATTTCCTTAATGGGAAGTTCCTGGATCGTCTTTCTTAATTCCTCAAAGGGGGTGGAGACTGTTGGAATTTCCAGACATTCTTTTACAAAACCAACATATCGGGCAGGCTTATCAGGAAAGAAATCAAGGGCGATCATGAGCTGACCGGTAACCATACTCTGCATCTGGAGTTGTGCCTTCAATCCCCTTTCTATAAGCATTTTCATACCTTCCTCCGGCCGCCGTTTAACTACGTCGGTCCTTTCGATTTTTTCCGGCTCAAGTTCGACGATCACCGGTATCCGGAGAGAGTTGTTAACAGGATCGTAAACCAAACGGATATCTGTCACAGTGCCTATCTTCACCCCTTTGAAAATAACCGGTGCTCCTTCATTAAGTCCCTTAAGAGAACCTTCAAAGAACATCACTACACGATACGTCTTTTCCAGGAATTTGCCTGATCCAAAAATAAGCACTGCAAGAACCAGTAAGGCGATAGCCCCGATGATAAAAGCGCCAATAAGTGTCTTATTTGCCGGTTTACTCATGATTCCACCCCCTGTGATGTTTTTTCTCCCCTTGTTAAAAAACTCATTACCTTCGGATCCTTTGATTCTGCAAGCAGTCTTTTCGGGTCGCCCGATGCGATGATGGTCTTGGTATCGGGGTCGAGAAAGACCGAGTTGTTCCCGATTGCAAAGATACTCTGGAGTTCATGTGTGACAACCACGACCGTGGCGCCAAGACTGTCCCGCAGTTCAATGATAAGATCGTCAAGAAGGCGTGCGCTGACCGGATCGAGACCGGCAGAAGGCTCGTCAAAAAAGAGGATATCCGGATCAAGCGCCATTGCCCGCGCAAGTCCTGCCCGCTTTCGCATCCCTCCGCTTATTTCCGAGGGATAAAATTCTTCAAACCCCGCGAGTCCCACTAACGCAAGTTTCAATGATGCCAGCTCGCGGATATGGTTCTTGCTGAGGTTGGTATATTGTTCGAGCGGAAGCGCAACATTTTCAGCCAGGGTCATGGAACTCCATAATGCACTGCTCTGGTAGAGGATGCCAAACCTCCTCATGATGCGGTCTTTTTGCTGGGCGTCTCCTTCCCAGAAATTCGCGCCGTCATAAAATACCTGTCCGCGCAACGGCTCCAGTAGTCCTATGAGCACCTTCAAGAGCGTGCTCTTCCCGCAACCGCTTCCTCCCATAATGATAAAAATATCTCCCTTGCTAACCGTGAAGTTCATATCACGCATCAGCACAAAACTGCCGTACCCCATATCAAGGTCGCGCACTGAGATCTTTACTTCCTGTCCCGTACTTCCTCTTTTTTCATCCATATCAGATGCCAAGCACTTCACAGACAATGGTAATAATTGCCGTTGAGACGATGATACTCACAATGCTCGTTACCACCGCCGATGTGGTGGCTGTCCCAACCGCAGATGCGCTCCTTCCGCACTGCATCCCTTTCAGGCACCCGCAGAGCGCTATGAGCACGCCAAACACCGCGCTATGAAAAAGTCCTACCCAGAGATGGGTGAGGGCAACTGCCGATTTTGTCTGATTATAGTATTCCATAAAATTCAGATCGAGCATAAATACGCCCACAATCATCCCGCCGATGATGCCCATGAGGTCTGCATACAGGCACAGGAGCGGCATCATGAGGGCCAGGGCAAGCATGCGGGGCAGCACCAGGAATTCCATCGGTGATATGCCCAGGGTTTTGAGTGCATCAACCTCTTCGTTCACCTGCATTGTTCCAATCTGGGCGGCAAACGAAGCGCCGGTACGGCCTGCCATGATGATGCCGGTCATAATCGCCCCCATAACCCTGACCATGGCTATCCCTACAATATCCGCTACGTAAATTTGTGCGCCAAACAACTTCAGTTGCAAGGCGCCCACAAATGCAAAGATCAAACCCACCAGCGCACTGATCAGCGTGACAATGGGAAGCGCCTGCGCGCCACTCTCCTGAATGACATTCATAAAATCGACCCGACGGAAATTCGCCCTGCCGCACAGCAACTTTCCAAAGGCAAGCGCTGCCTCGCCGATGAATGCAAGCATTTCCTTCGACGTCTGTATGGTATCACCGGTTGTATCAGCCACCCTTACGAGAAAGGTCTTTTTTTCTCCTTTCCCGGTTATTCCTTTTCGCTGGCGTTTTGGCGAGGCAAGATCGAGCAGTTTCCGCACTCCCTGGGGAATGCCTTCCATTTGGATGTTGATGTTGTGTTGCGCGCAGATCTCAGATGCCTTTGACAGGAATATGAGCAGGCTGCTATCCCAATTGGCCAGATTCGATGTATCGAAATTAATCGTATGGACTGTTGTGGCTTTTATCTCATTTTCGAGCAGTTTAACGGAAGGGAGTGATGCTTCCAAAAGCCAGTCTCCGCCAACATGGACAACAAGTGTGTCCTGTGACGGATGGCTGAAACGCATCTCTGTCTTATTCTGATGTTGTGTGTGCATGTTCGGAATGACAATTCCCGGACTGCCTGTTAAGATACAAACGTGAAATGCTGAATATAACCCGATACTATGACATCTCTTACTAAAAATGTCAAATTATTTTTAGACCAGTTATATTACTAACCCCCGACAGGAATCGTCACAATCGGAGCACCTTCTTTCGTTTCTGTCTCCGTGAGGGTAAAGACAAACATGAGGGAGGAAAACAATCTCTTGGATGACAGGTCCTTATCGTCAATCCAAAACCAGTAACCACGATAGGGAATGGAAATGAAGGCATCCGAAGGTCTTTCCTGAGTGCTGTGTATCCGAATCAGAGGCACAGGAGGCGGGGCGCCGGCAACCGGCTGGTCCTTCAGGGTTGAATTCACGCGCTTCTCTGCCACATGCACATCGGGCACCTCGATATAAGAAGCCAGATCAGAAAGGACTTCTAAAACCGAACGGGTGAGGATTGCAACCTCTTTGTCATTTGTGGAAAAAGAGCCATAGAACACCCTGAATTCATGGGTGCGAGGGTCGAGTCCAAGTGTCTGCCGGGTAGAGAGGATGTCCGCCTCCAACGGGGGATCCACCTTTTCGCGGAAAAAGAGTTCGAGGGTCGCCTCTTCTTTGTCTCTCTTTTTTATCCGCATTCCCATAACTCCGGCACTCTGAACTTTTCTCATCCGTTCAAGCAAAGGATAGAACTCCGGATCTGCCGGACGAATCCTCGCTCCCCCTCCGAAACGATTCTGCACGCCGTTTATGGCGTGTATACAGAGCCTGAAAACAAGATCGATGGGAAAACCGGTTTGAACCA
The DNA here is from genome assembly GCA_007618135.1 of Candidatus Brocadia sp. WS118. Taxonomy (GTDB): domain Bacteria; phylum Planctomycetota; class Brocadiia; order Brocadiales; family Brocadiaceae; genus Brocadia. The sequence goes on from PHFX01000001.1 coordinate 10,815, forward strand.
AGCTGAGGAGAGAAGGAGGGGGAATGGGATTCATCAGTTTTTGGGCAAATTTTTCTCCCGTCATGGGACTATAGGTTATCGTGGGGCGATCAAAGTATCTTCCAATACCTCCAATACCGAGGATATTACCCCCGCCAAACCCCTCTTTGGGGCTGCTCCAGGAACTATTCAAACTGATTGCGCTATCCAGTGCGTACTGACTGATAATAGAGTTCACATCAAGAAAAACGGGGGCATCGGCATAACGTATCTTTACCATGTTGAGAAGCATCTGGTCCTTCCATGAATCAGAAATGGCCGTGGTATAATCAAACCGGTCCCGCTCCAAGGACCTTGGGCCAATGCTGAAGCAACCAGTAAGACCGGCGACCGATATAAGAAGCCATGCGCTGAGAAATCGATCTGTGCGAATCATGAGCATTCTCCTTCCCCGTTAAAGCAATATACTATTGCTCTGTAAAAACTTCTTTTCCCCATTTTCATGAGGACAAGTTTTAGCAGATTTTTTCACAACCCCCCCTAGACCCCTTTACTAAAGGGGATTTAGTTGCGGCTGTGCTGCGTTATGTTTATACAGGAGCCAAGCATAGCGCAACCACATCTTCCGCAAGTCAGTTTTCACGGATTTCCATTTCTCCTTCTTCAAGAATATTTATTAATACCATAATTCTCTATTGTTTACCTAGCAAAATTTTTATATAATATTCAAAAATAAGTTGCAATTTGACCGGTAAAAATCTAGGATAGTTTAGTAAAATAACGTTTCCATTTCCGACCATAAAAATATCCGCTCACGTTGAGTAACTATGAATAGTACGCCAGGATGGCATTTCTTCATAAAAAAAATATTTATTTCCATACCATTACTCTTAAGCCTTTCGTGTTCCCCTATCCAGAAAACAACAGACATCAAGGAAAATACCCTTTCAGAATCTGCCGAAACCGCCCAGGAAAAGGAAGTTGTGGTATCTGAATTTATCTTAGGTGTCGGCGATGAAGTGGAATTAACGGTATACCGGCATGATGACCTTAATAAAAAGGTGCGCATTCCACCCGACGGGATTAACACCTTTCCCCTCATTGGTGCAATGCAGACAAAGGGAACAAGCATACACAACCTTCGGGGGAAAATAAAGGATGCCCTTTCCGTTTATCTCGTAGATCCCCAGGTAAACCTGGAAATCACGTCATTCAGAAGCCAGAAGATTTTTATCTTAGGAGAGGTACACATGCCGGGGGTATATCAAATCGATACACCAACAACCATAATTGAGGCCATTGCAAAGGCGGGCGGGTATACCCTGGATGGAAAATATTCCAGCGTCATGCTCATCCGAAACGGGCAGGAGAAACCTGAATTAAAGAGGCTTGATTTAAAAAAGACCTTTGCGACAGGGGATCTATCCCGGAATATCTTCCTGAAAAGCGGGGATGTCGTCTATGTCCCGCGGACATTCATTGCCGATGTTGACAGATTCTTCCTGCACTTTGAGCACATTGTCCGGCCGCTTGCATGGACTGAACAGGGTATCCTTTTGGGCGATCGCATTGATGCAGAGGTTTTTGGGGGGGCAAGAAGCGCGCCGACACAAATTGTCGTTACGCCGCCTTAGGACAAATTATTGTAACGTCTAATTCATTATCTACCTATCAAATGTTTCACACTGTGCAAGCATCACACTAATCAATTCTATAATTGAGGTTGTCCATTGCAAATCGGTAGCAGGCTGATAAAAAACACAGGACTTGTCTTCGTTTCCGGGATAACCACCAAACTCTTTTCCTTCTTTTTCATCGCCTATGCTGCAAGGGTTCTTGGTCCGGGGGATTTTGGTTTGTACGCCCTCATTGGCACCATAACGTTTCTGTTTTCCTATTTTGGCAATCTGGGCATTACGCCGATGGCCATACGGGAGATATCCAAAAATAAACATAAGGCGCATGAACTCTTCAATCATATCATTTCCCTCAGATTGGCTCTGGTTATGGTGAGCTATCCCCTGCTTGTGCTCGCCGTTAATCTTCTCGGATACCGGGAGGATGTTAAAGGTCTCATCTATATCGCTGGTTTATCCGCTATCTTGGGGACATTTTCGCATTCTTTGGGAATACTCTATATAGCCTTTGAGAGATTTAAGATACCCTCCCTCGTCTCCATAGTCGTATCCTTTTTGGGTAATGCCACCAATATCCTCGTTCTTTACCTGGGTTACGGCCTGAAGGGTATTATATGGGTCGCGCTATTGGAAAGTCTCCTGGGGGCAGTTGTTTCAGGCCTGTGGGTAAGGATGCGGTTCCTTAAATACCGGCTTGCCTTTCATTCCTTAGTTTGGAATGATTTGATGTCGCAGGCATTACCTTTTGCCATCCTTTCATTCTTTCAACAAGCTATTATGCAGATAAATACCATCCTCCTTTCTAAACTCCCGGGGTTATTTCCCGGAGAGATAGCAATAGGATACTATAATCCTGCCGCATCTCTCTGTAAGGCCGCATTGATGCTTCCTGATAGTCTTAGACAGGCGGCTCTTCCCACAATAGCCTCAAACGCTGAGAATCTGGAAATGGTTAAGGGAATTATAGACAAATCTACCCATGTCCTCCTTATCATGATAATTTTCCCCTTAATTCTGATAACTACATTTTTTCCAAAAGAGATAATAACCATAGTATTTGGAAAGGAATACTTACCATCCGCCCCTGCCCTGACCATCATGGGCTGGGCCTATGCCTTTCAGGTCTTTAATACCCCGGTTAATGTCGCCCTTGCTGCAACGCGGGAAATCAAGAAATTTATCCCGTGGGTTATTCTCCTGTTCGGCATAAACATCCTCTTCGCAGTACCATTGATCTTATATTACAGCTTCACCGGCGCAGCAATTGCCTTTCTCGTAACAAAGGTAATTGAAACCATCTTCAGGAATTATCTCTTACGCACCATCTGGGGCATAAAAAGGCTGGAGATAGGAAAATTGGTGAAAATCATCTTTCCTATGACCATAATATTTGTTGTACTGCTCTTTGCTTACCTTGGTTCTCTGAGTTCTTTTAGACTTTTCATATTAACCCTGGTATTATATGTTGTTTTTTTATGCTTCATGAAAGACATTCGCCAGAGATTTGTTGCTTTCATTGATAAATTCAGACGAAGAAGTTACCTTTAATTACCTTGATATACCGGATAAACTGACGGCTGCGCTTTCTTCAGGAGATATCGTCTTGAGGTGTTGAGGGTGTTTAAATAAGGCAGGAAACATCGTGTCTTTCAAAATATATTTTTACATTTTCGGCAAAAACGTAGCGCCGATCCCTTGTGGCCGGCCTTGGGCGGGGGATAAACCACCCGCGCTACGCATTCCGATTCGTTCGGGTTAGGGATACTACAGAATGAATAAAAAAAGCGCGCTCGATAATATAACAATAGATGCTTACCAGGATGGTGATGAGGAAGAGTTAAACGATCTGTTTTGTGAGGTTTTTTCCCAAAATCGCAGTTTGAGGCAATGGGAGTGGAAATTTAAGGAATCGCCCCTAGATTCACGACCTTTTATTATTCTGGCAAGGAACGGGGGTAAAATCGTTGGTCAATATGCCTGCATCTCGTTTTGGTTGAAATATCAGGATAAATTAGTTAAGGCCCTTCAACCCGTTGACAACTTTGTTCATAGCAATTACCGGGGTGGGGTAAAGGGTGTTCAGGCCAAGCTAATGCAGAAGTCTAATGAGAATGCCGTAGAAAATGGAGTTGATATAGGTTTTGGATTTCCCAACAGGACAGGCTATACCATTGGTAAGAGGTTGTTTAACCACAAGGATTTAATTAAGATAGAAGTGATCTTCAAGAGACTAAGCTGGGGATCAGCTTTAAAAAGGAGGGTAAAGTGGCGCTTCCTGGTTAACGTTGTGGGGTGGATAAGCAGCCTTGTCATAAGATTTTTTCTTGCTACGAGGGGAAAATCTGTAGCAGGTGTCAAATATAGATGGGTTAGCACTTTTGATGAAAGCATTAATCTGTTCTGGGAAAAAGTTAAGGATCAATATGCAATTATGGTGAAGAGGGACTTCGTTTACCTCAACTGGCGATATTGCAGAAAACCCGGCAATGCCTATCATATTCTCCAGGCCGAACTTGATGGCAGCATGGTCGGCTTGCTCATCCTAAAATACGCAGACTATGAGGATGCCAGGATCGGTTTTATCATGGAGGCTCTTGCTATTAAGGATTCTATGGTTCTCGATAGTCTGCTGAAAAGAGGATTGATGTTTCTTTCCCGAAACAAAGTAGATTTTGTGCTTGCAAGGGTATCTGCTTCTGACCCGGTTAAGCGCGCCTTTTATAAAAAAGGTTTTTTTCCGAAAGAGGGCATATGGAATTCTAACATGGTATATGTAAGATATACAGCTCATGTTGAGGATTCTGTTCTCTGTGATACTTCTCTGTGGCACGTATCCTTTGGGGACTGTGACGCTGCTTAGTGAATTCTTCTCCAGAGCTTTAACGAATAATTTAAGCAATAAACAATTTTTATTGTTTCCTATCATCAACGAAAGCGTTACATGGGCGTACAGGCAAAACATATCTATCAAGTTGAGTTGACCAATCTTTGCAATCTGAAGTGTTCGTATTGCCCGATTCCTACATCGAAACGTCAGAAAGGTTACATGAGCGAAGAGGTATTTCAAAAAGTATTGAACTACATGACAAAAATCGGGCAAAAATTATTAATATTACATAATTTCGGCGAACCATTGTTACATCCGGATTTGGAGCGCTTTGTCTTCATGGCGTTTCATTGTGGTTTGTTGCCAGGTTTTTCCACCAACGGTTTGCTTTTAACAGAAGAGAGATTTGGTGCCCTGGTGGCTGCTGGACTACATTGGATGTGTATCTCGATACACAACAGGGAGGCTGCGGAAAAATATCGTCATTTTTTGCCTTACGCACGAAAAAAAGGGGTGGTGCTTTTTGCTAGAAATTTTTCAGACACCTCGTACCTCCTGGACGAAAGCACGAATGTTCCCCTTACGGAAAAACACGATTTTGCAGGAACTGCGCCAAATCTCAATGCGAAAAACACTGGCCGCAATGGATATAAACATTGTGATTTTCTGCTGAGCAACTACTATGTTGTATTGTGGAACGGTACAGTAGTTGCCTGCTGTAACGATGAAGGCGGGCTCACCCGGCTAGGGCATATTGATTCGATTGAGACCATATCCCATAAACCGAAGTACCCGCTATGCGATAATTGCGCCGGCGGACTCTACCACAACGACTTTCTCTTCAAGGAGCGATTCCTTGCACGTCGGTTTCTGTTCGGTAAGCATCCCTTTGGCAGGCATATGGTTGCCAACATCTTTTATTTAATAGAATTTTTAAAGAATTCCAAACATTCCATTTCTGCTATGGTACAGAAGAGACATACATCATGACAGGATCAACAAAAATGGTGTGAGTTAAAAACATTATCTCTCTAGCAATCGTATAACATTGTTTATTATTAATTATATTTATGAAAACCAAAAAGGTAATGGTAATAGGGATAGATGGGGGCACGTTCGCCGTTATATTGCCGCTCATAAAAAAGGGTAAATTGCCTCATTTGGCAAAATTGATCAATACTGGCGCATGGGGAGAGCTCAAATCTTCTATTCCTCCTGTGACGCCACCTGCGTGGGTTTCTTTTATGACTGGACAGGGACCCGGCAAACATGGCATTTATAATTTTACATCCCACACTTTCGACTTAACGCAGGAGTTTGACAGAAACCTTGTCTCTTCAAAATCGATCAAGACTCAAACCCTGTGGCATATCCTGGGTGATCAGGGAAAGAAGATGCTTCTCGTAAATATACCCACTACCTATCCAGCTTTCAAAATTAATGGAATTATGATATCCGGACTTCTGGCGCCAGACGAATCCTCTGATTTTGTTTATCCTGAAGATATGAAGCAGAAAATCGTTGGGATGGGTTACAGAGTGGATAGAACGCCAAATATCCATGAGGTGCTTAAAAATAGAAAGCTTTGGCTTGAGAGAATTTTTGATACCGATGAGAGGCGCCATAACGTGACACTTCAATTGCTCGGGAAATATCCCTGGGATGTCTTTATGGTCGTATATAGTGTTACGGATAGGGTCTCTCATTTATTTTGGCATGAACAAAACGCGCCCGGTGTTGACGAAGAGTTTGCTTCTGCAGTAGAACGGGCATATGTACGGGTGGATGAGAGGATTGGTGATTTATTAAAATTTACCGATGAAGAGACACTTGTGTTTGTTATGTCTGATCATGGTTTTGGGCCGAATGAGGAATCTATATCTATGAATAAATGGTTGTATGACGAAGGCTTCCTTAGACTTAAAAAACCCGAGTGCTTTTCATTTCTCAGACGTTTAAAATTACATAAGAAAAAGATTCCCGTTGAAAGGATTCTCCAAAGGTTTGGTGTTGGCAGCCTATCGAGGATAATACCTCAGAAAATAAATACTTTCCCTGTTCCCGTGTTAAGAGGTACCAATGAATCGCCTTTTTATCTGGTTGACTGGCAAAATACGGTTGCGTATGCCCACAATTGGGGGATTTATATTAACCAAAAAGGGCGTGAAAACCTCGGGATTGTAAATAGTTCCGATTATCACGACGTACGGGGAAAAATTATTACCCGATTGAAAGAGTTAAGAGATCCCGTGTCAGGTAAAAAAATTATTGACGAGATTTTCCTGAATGAGAAAATATATCAGGGCCCTCTGGCTAAATACGGACCAGATTTAATGTATAGTTTCAGGGATTTTCTTTACCTTCAGAATAACGCCTTTCATTTTAAGCAGCTTTTTACCGCTAACAAAGAAGGTAGTCACAGAATGGAGGGGCTATGTATGGTTTCAGGCAAAGTAATCAAGAAAGGGATTCATATACGAGGGGCAGAGATAATCGATATTGCACCAACTCTGCTTCACTCTATGGGATATCCAATTCCGGGCGAGATGGATGGCAAGGTACTGACAGATATATTTGAAGATACTTTTTTGAAAGATAACCCCCCGGAATTTGAGAAAGCAGGGAGAGAATATCAAGCGGAAGTTGAAACTGATGTGTTTAATGATGAAGAGCGGCAGAAAATTATGGCAGATTTGCGTGGGCTTGGGTATTTAGATTAAAGTTTTAAATCTATTGAACAGCAAGAGAAGAGTAGTGAGGTGAATAAGGAGATGCTACAATAAATTATGAATAAAAACAAGGTTTTTGTGATAGGGATAGATGGCGGAACATTCGATATAATCCTTCCCATGATAGAAAGAGGAGAGCTTCCGACTATAGCTTCCTTTATGGAAAAAGGGGTATGGGGGAATCTTTGTTCAACAATTCCTTCGGTAACGGTACCCGCATGGATATCGTGCGTTACCGGTATGAATCCAGGGAAATTTGGCCTCTTCTACTTTACCGGCAATTCACACTTCTATGACGAAGGCTGTATACAGGACGCAACCAAGGTGAAGGCAAAATCGATATGGCATTTGCTATCCGATCATCAGAAAAAGAGTATCATTGTTAATGTCCCTTTTACTGTCCCTCCTGCAAACATACATGGAGTTATGGTTGCTCTCAGAGGTTTAACGGTCGGTTCATCCAAGAAATTATTGAGCACCCATCCGCCGGAGCTGGAGGAACAGATAATGAAAACTTTTTTCCTGGATGAGGCGATACATGAATTTAAAAGATTTAGTAGCGCCGAAGGACGGCTGACTCAAGAAGTTGCTTTAAACAGGTGTATCGAATTAGGAAGTATTATAACAGAAAAAACGAGGGATGTTTGTCTGTATCTGTTGAAAAAGTATGATATGGATTTTTTTATGTCTGTATTTAGATCTACAGATTGGTTACAACACTATTTCTTCGGCTATACAGATCCTCATCACCCTTTATATACGGAAGAATTATTTAAGAGATACGGGAACGTGATACAGAAGGAATATCAAAGGGTAGATTCTGCTCTTGGGGATATTCTGAATGAAGTGCAAGATGCAACGATTATTCTGCTTTCAGACCATGGCGGCGGTCCTCTTTACAGTTATTTTTATGCCAATGTATGGTTAAGACAAAAGAACCACCTTAAAATCATAGGAAATAGAACGAAACCTTCTTTACACTGGGAAAAAACACCTCTTACTAAATGCCTTTCAAAAATTGGAGTAAAAACTAAATTTTTTCAAAACGTGAAAATTCCTGTTCTCAGAAAAATCTTAAATCCAGCATATAAAGAGATTGACTGGAGCAGAACTACGGCTTATGCGACAGCGATCGGGATAAATATAAATCTAAAGGGGAGGGAACCCTGTGGAATTGTCAGTGAGAGTGATTATGATTGCATATGTGAGAAGATTCGGGATGAGCTTTACCAACTAAAGGACAATGCTGGCAGGGAAATAATTGATACGGTCTATAGACGAGAAGAGATTTATTCAGGACCATATGTGAATGAAGCCACTGACATTATTTATTTATTTAAAGATACTCATTATGTTCCTCAGTTAGATGTTTTTTATCCGGGTATTTTCCAGGAAATACCCTTGAACACAACAATTACTGGTCAACACATAAGCAGCAAAGTAGATGGCATTATCATGATGAAAGGCCCTACTATTAAACCAGGTTCAAAGATAAACGATGCCCACATTATGGATATAACACCAACCATTCTTTATCTGATGGGATTGCCTATACCGAAAAACATGGATGGCCGCATCTTAACCGGTTTTTTGAAGGAAGAGTTTATTGCTAAGAATCCGCCGGTTTATTCGGACCCAGGCGAATTACCACATTGGGAGAATGCAGATATGACGCAGGAAGAAGAAAGCATGGTAAAGGACCAACTAAAACAGCTTGGTTACCTGTCTTGACAGGAAGAGTTCGATGCCCGCATTAAAAAAGCCAATACCAAACAAATTTTTTAATGAAAATAACGAAAAAAAGAGCGTGACGCTTTGACGTTATCCTTCCAATGATTGAAAAGCAGATATATACCGCATTCTTTCAAGGAAAATGAACTTTTAAGCTTTGAGTTAATTTAAGGAGTGTACATGGTTATTTTTCAAGAAGTCAAGGGAAGAAACAAAATATTTCTCTTTTTCCCGAAGCTCGATCCCACGGAATCGAGCGCGGCTAAAACATGGGAACCTATTTCCGCGATAACCTTAGCAGGGCATCTTATAAATAAGGGATTTTCCGTTGAAATCTATGATAGTCGAACTCGAGATGATCTTGAGGATACCCTGGCAAAGAATAAGGATGATTTGCTTTGCGTTGGAGTCAGCGCAATGGCAGGATATCAAGTAGTCGATGGCTATAATTTTTCCAAATATATAAAAGAACATTTTCCTCACATACCGGTGATATGGGGTGGTTGGTATTCATCAATTGTACCTGACCAATGCCTTGAAAGCCCATATATTGATATCGTGCTTAAGGGACAAGGAGAAGAACTTCTCCCCGAAATTGCTGCCAAAATAAAAACTGTTACCCCGATCGATGATACAACTGGAATTTCTTTCAAGCAAAACAACAAAGTTATCCATAATTCTACTCGACCTTTGGAAGATTTGAATAACTTTTTGCCTGTCAATTACAAATTGCTCGAAGAATCCCGTTACACCATTAGTGAAGGCATTTTGCATTATATTTCAAGCGTTGGATGCCCCTACGCCTGCACTTTCTGTGGCGTTTCTGCCTATTTAAAGCGGAAATGGTATGGCCTAAACCCCGAAAGAGTTGTGAGTGAAATAAAAGGACTTTATGAAAAGTATCAATTGAATGAAATAATATTTTTTGATAGTACCTTTTTTGTAAATCTTGAAAGAGCAAAGGAAATTATGAAGGGATTTGTCCGTGAAAATTTAAAGTTCAGGTGGTTTGCAAATTCCTATGTAAATCAAGTAGTTAATTTTGACGACGAAATGCTTGCACTCTTGCAGGAGACCAACTGTTACTGTATCGAATTAGGTATAGAAAGTGGCTCAAAACGGATCAGGGAGCTGTTTCAGAAAAATTTTAGTGACGATACTATCAACAAAGCACTTGAAATGCTCAGCAAAATCAATATTTCTGTAAAAGGGAATTATATCATTGCCCCCCCTAATGAAAAAAAGGAAGATTTTCTGGCAACAATACGCTCCATGACCCGCGTAAAAAAAGCGCACCCAAACAATATCCTAGCTTTGTACCAGTATACACCTATTCCTGGTACACAACTTGGGACTTATGAAAAAGAAGAAAAAAAGATGTTATTGCCAAAAAGCATTGCGGAGTGGAGTGACTACTATATTTATATCTCGAAAAACTTGACTTCGCCCTGGTTGTCAGAAAAAGATGAACTAGGTCGTCAACCTGTTTTGCTTTATTTTAAATTGGCTTTTATGGAACCGCAGAAACACGGAAGAATAATAGCTTTCCCATTAAAAGTGATCCGGAGATTAGCAGCATTCCGGCTAAGGCACGAAATATTTATACTGCCTATCGAATGGTATCTCTTTCGGGTTCTTAAGTGGTTCTTTAGGAAACTATTTTGAAAATACTGGAGATAATATTTCTGCCTATCATATATCTGTTATGGGCAGGTATTCAGCAGATCCAGAGGTAAATTTTAAAAGGCGTTCCGTTTGACAATAACACCTTTTATCCCGCTACTCATAGTTCAAGTTCAGAAAACGAGATGATGCGTGCGGGTAATTGAAACCGAGAAACCAAGAGAATCCTTAAGTGACCTGGATACGTTGATTGAAAAGACTTCTTAAATACATCTATAAACACCTTCTCCCCTCTAGGATAAGCCAATCCATAGACTTATTTGCCAACCTAAGAATGTCAAAGGTGGATGGTCTTCGCGAAAAGAAAGTTCTTGTGCTTGCCCCTCATCCTGACGACGACATCATCGGATGCGGCGGTACTCTCTATCAGTATCACCTGATGGGATCCGAGATCGTCGTGGTATACATGACTGATGGCAGAAAGGGAAATAACCGGCACAGGGAAGATGAATTGGTATGTATGCGGCAAGAAGAGGCCAAGAGGGCATCTAAGATTATTGGTGTCAACAGACTCATATTTCTCGATAACAGGGATACGGAGCTCTCTCCTTCTCCCAAAACTATCAAAGAGCTTTCCGAAATACTTGGTGACCTTAAGCCAGAGGCAATCTTCCTTCCGTTTTTTCTTGATAACCATCACGACCATATTGCAACCAGTCAGATATTCTTTTCAATATCAAAATCGTTTACTTCCTGCATGTGCTATTCTTACGGGATATGGACACCGCTGCCCACTTTTAATATAATTTCAGACATAACCACCTGTTTGCAGACAAAAATCATGGCTTTACACGAACATAAATCACAACTTGAACTCTTTAATTTTACAGAAGCTGTCAAGGGAATCGCGAGATACCATTCAGCAATGAGCGGTAGAGATGGATATGCTGAAATATTTATCGCCTGTCCAGTGAATGAATATCAGAGGCTTGGAAAGGCAATAGGATGGCAGATACACCAATAACGATCAGGCCATATAAACAAGGCGACACGTGCCTATGGTAACATGGATGGGTTTTGAGGAATGAAGGTATTGCACATGCATCATCTTTACCGGCCATTTGGAGGCGGAGAGCGGTATCTTCTTGACCTTTGCGATATCCTGGAAGAAAAAGGACACAGAACAGTTATTGTCTCTTCCAAACACCCCGCAAATTATCATAGAGAAAACAGAAAGGAATTTTTTATAGAGCGTTCATTTGGGCTGCGGACAGGATATAAGATGTGGGGGGTGATTAACGGCATTGTAAAACAAGAAAACCCTGACATCATACATCTCCATGAAACATTCGTCTTTATGAGCCCCTTTATTATAAGGAGATTAATACACCTTAAACCAACGGTCCAAACGATTCATACATCGTTTTTCTTTTGCCCCAAAGATACAAAGATATTGCCCGGCGGGGATTTTTGTTATGATGCCATGGGAACCTGGTGCATAAGAAACGGTTGCATGCGAGAATTTAATTTACGCTTAGCCTTCAATAAATCATGGAGAAATTGGGTTACGAGAAAAGTTGATAAGATAATTGTACCGTCTCATTATCTGAAAGAAGAGGCAATAGGAAACGGTATCCCGGCGGAAAAACTGGAAGTCATCCCACATTTTACCGGAAAGAATATCCAGGATGAATATGTGGAGACAGAAAGGGATTCCATTCTGTTTGTGGGCAGGACAGACCCGATAAAAGGTATCTGTGAACTGCTCCAGTCATTAAGCTTTATCAGAGATCGGACATGGAAGACATATATCGTCGGGCTGGGGGATGGACTGCAAAAATACGAAAAGATGGCGCATGATCTGGGAATTAAAGAGAAGGTGGTATTTTTAAGCAACATTGATTATGCCGATCTGGATACCTATTATCAAAAGGCATCGATCGTTGTGTTTCCTTCCATGAGTCCGGAATCTTTTGGCCTTGTAGGAATAGAAGCCATGAGTTTTGGAAGGCCAGTTGTCGCCTTTGACGTTGGCGGTCCCCGGGAATGGCTTGTAGATGGAAAAACAGGGTTTCTTGTTAAACGAGGAGACGTAAAAGAATTCTCTCTACGAATTGAGCACTTGCTGGAAGACGCTTCCATGGCAAAACAGATGGGACTCGAAGGCCAAAGACGGGTAAACGAGCACTATCGTAAAGAAATACACCTTAAAAGACTTCTTTCAATTTATGAAGATGCAATACAAAAGAGAGGGCTGAAAGGCAATTGAAAAAACGATGTTGTCTAAAATTTTACCTGAATTGGCATTCCAAAAAATAGAAAGGCTGGACTTTGTCTTTATAGATGGTGACCGCTCCATACTAAGCACTATCAGTAATTTTGCCGTTGTAGTAAATTATTTAAGGATAAACGGCATGTGTGCAATACGTTTTGCATAACTATTGTATTTCTTTAGACACGCATCGCCAATTTCAGGAGTTAACGATCGAAGTCGAGCAGGAAAGGTAAAATGGAATCCCTACGTATTACGTATGTATTACCCGTTTATTGGCCTGTCATAGGTGGGTGCGAGCTCCACACCCATGAACTGGTTAAGAAGCTATGCGAGAGGCATACGGTTAATGTTATCACCCTGATCAGCAATCAAAAAGACAAGGAAAGAGGCCGAGAATTCTGGCATTCGTGTATCCTTTCAGCTCCTTCTACCCCTGAGATTTATTATGACCACAAAGCCACGGTAACAAGAATTGCGCTCAAGCCCTATGAAAAATATTTTTTGTATCTCCTGCTTCGTCTTCAAAGTCCGTGGTTACCAGGGAAGTTACGCAGATATGCTATGAATTTTCTGACGAATTTTTACAAGAGAAAATTAATGAATAGTATAGGCGAGTGCGACGTTATCCATGGCATCCATGGCGATGTATCCTGGATAAGTTATGCAGCACTGAGAGTTGCGCGAATGAGAGGCATCCCTTTCGTTTATACCCCCGTTTCTCATATTTTTCAGAAAGAAAAGGTGCTGAATCATTCATATATGAACACACGTTCTCTGCATATTTCAAATCTTCCCATGTCCATAAGGGGTTCCGTAAATGAAATCTGGCTTAAAACGTGTTATGAAGCAGATGCATTACTTACCATGACAGAGTTTGAAAGAAATTTTTTTCTTGAGAATCATATCAATAAATATGCACATACCATAGGGGTGGGGCCAATCGTATCTGAGCGCCCTCCTGAAGATTTTAAAGAAAGATACGGGATTAAATATAATCGGCTTGTTTTATTCCTTGGAAGAAATAATCGGGACAAGGGAATTCAAGAAATATTACTGGCAACACGGTTGGTATGGGAAAAGTTTCCAGACACCTGTTTCCTCTTCGCAGGTCCAATGGAATGGGGGATTGAAGAATTATTTCATCGCTACCAGGATTCCCGAATAATAACCGCAGGACCGCTTGATGTGCATGAAAAATCCGCGGCCTTAAAGGCATGCGATATTCTCTGTGTGCCCTCCGTCACAGAAAGCCTGGGCGGTGTCTATCTGGAGGCATGGTTTTATGGAAAACCTATTATAGGAGCTGACATTTTATCTTCCCGTGAAATTACTGAAAATGGGAAAGGGGGGTTACTTGTTAAACCATCTCCTGATGAAATTGCTAAGGCCCTTCGGTTTTTATTAGAAAATCCCACGATAAGAGAAAAGATGGGATTGTGGGGAAGGCAACGAGTTTTAGAAAGATATAACTGGGAGATCATTTCCAGGAAGGTAGAAAAAATATATTATACCCTCTTACCCAAAAATCAAAATCTATCAAAGCAGAGAGAAACGAACTAACCTATAATTTTGATTACACCATAAAAAGCATGAGAAATAGAGAACAGGAAAAGAGGAAAACCATTATCTGCTTTTCTCATCTGGGCTGGGATCGTAATCTTTTTCAGCGCCCACAGCAGTTAATGCTACGGTTTTCAAAAAGGTTTAATGTCCTTTATGTCAGCGGTCATTCATTCCGGCAAATTTTTATTGATTTATTCCGCAGGAAAAAAATCCATAGCTACCACGTCACGGATAATCTTGCAGTGTATTCACCCTTTGCACTACCTCCCATCCGAAAGTACTCTTCTCTCATAATACGTCTGAATAAAATTCTGTTGTCGTTCCTGGTCAAAAGAAGGCTGAAAAGGTTGAAATTTAAAGATCCGATATTGTGGATATACCACCCTAGGTACATTCATACGATTGGAGAATTTAAAGAGGAATTAATTGTTTATGACTGCATGGACGATTTTACGTCACTCCTTTCCGCTTATGAAGACAGGGAAAGAAACGCCGGAAACGAAGAAGCGCTTTTAAAAAAAGCGGATATGGTTTTCGCGGGGGGCTATAGCATAGCAAATCTCAAAAGAGATTCCAGAGAGCGTATCCACGTATTCCCATCTGCTGTTGAAATAGATCATTTTAAGAATGCCCTTTCAGACGACCTGATATTGCCGGATGATATTAAAAATATTCCACACCCGATTCTCGGATACTGGGGCGCAATTGATGAGAGGGTGGATCATGATTTGTTAAAAAAGCTGGCAATCAAGCATCCTGAGTGGTCGATTGTACTGTTAGGCCCCATTGTTAGGCATAATGCCGGAGACTTCTCTTATTTACATGAGATTAAAAACATCTTTTGGCTGGGACCAAAAGACTATTCTTTGCTCCCCAGTTATGCAAAGTCATTTGATGTCTGCCTGATTCCCTTTGTCCTGACAAGAGAAGGAAGATCCCTGAGTCCTACAAAAACACTTGAATATCTCGCAACCGGCAAGCCTGTAGTTTCTACACCCGTAACTGACGTTGTAAGGTTTTATGACAGTGTAATCGGGATTGCGGATGGCCCGGATGAGTTTGGAATGGCAGTATTGAGGTGCATGAAAGAAGATAACACGTCTATGAAACAAAAAAGAATAAACTTTACCAGGAACAGATCCTGGGAGGATACCGTAGATAACATGGAAAAGCTGATCCTGGATAAGATACAAGAAAAGACATCTGTGAGGCAAAGCCTATGACCGATAAAACACAGTTGTAAGTTGTAAGATTTAAGTTTTCAACTTACAACTTAAATCTCACAACTATTCTTAACAACTTGACTCATTTGTAAAGATAAACCGCAGATAAAGATTTTAATGAAAGGGCATATGAAAAAAATTATCGTTTTAGGTGCCGGCCCTACTGGTCTTGGGGCAGCTTACAGATTACACGAAATCGGATATGAGAACTGGAATATTTATGAAAAAAACCATTACGTTGGCGGTCTCTCTGCTAGTTTTAAGGATAAACAAGGATTTACCTGGGACATAGGGGGACACATAATATTTTCAAACAACGACCGGTTTAATCGATTACTAGACAATGTGTTATACAATGAGGCGCTTACTTTTAAAAGAGAGAGCTGGATTTGGCTCAAGGATAGTTTTATTCAGTACCCTTTTCAGAACAATTTTCACACGCACCCGGATAAGGAGCTTGTATTTGAATGCGTTTCAGGGCTTTTCGATGTACTTCATAAAAAAGGCTCTTACAAAAACTTCGAGGAATGGATTTACCATTTTTTTGGTGAAGGAATTGCCAGATATTTTATGATTCCTTACAATAACAAGGTATGGGCATGTCCCTTAAACAAAATGGATTATAACTGGATAGCCGAAAGGGTAAGCATTATCGACCTCAAGAGGATCCTTAAAAATATCATCTCTCAGAAAGATGACAGCGACTGGGGACCGAATAATACCTTCCGGTATCCTCTTTTTGGGGGCACAGGCGGCTTGTTTCATAAGTTCTTGCCCCATACGCACGGCCATCTTTCCTTAAAGAAAAATGCCGTAAAAATCGCCTCTGACAGAAAGGAGGTCATTTTTGAAGACGGAGAAAAGACTTCTTATGACGTGTTAATCACCACGATACCTCTGACCGAACTCCTGGATAAAATGGAAGACAAACCTGATTGGCTAGGAAGATCTGCGGAAGAATTCTTCTGGAATAGAGGATACATGGTAGGCATTGGCATTAAAAAGCCTTGCCCCAGCAATAAAAACTGGATCTATTTCCCCGGGAACGATTCTCCTTTTTATCGGGTTACCTATCTCTCCAACTATTCCCCAAACATGACACCGAAGGGAGAATTTTTTTCTTTTCTGGCAGAGACTTCTTACTCAAGACTTAAGACCGTGTCAAAAGAAACCATCGTAGAGGAAACTATTCAGGGATTGATCAACTCAAAACTCTTACAAGAGGAAGACAGGTCCCTGATAACTTCAATTTTTCTCATTGATGTGCCTTATTCTTTTCCTATTCCTTTCTTGGGGAGAGACAACGCGGTAAAGAATATTCAGTCATTTCTGTCAGAACGTAAAATCTATTCACGGGGAAGATTTGGGGGTTGGAAATACGAGGTTGGCAATATGGACCATTCGGTAATGCAGGGGATGGAGATTGTAGATAAAATACTGCTGGATAAAGAAGAGACGGTATATAAAATCTGATCCAACTGCTCGCAACCAAACTCCTGTTTGGGAGCGTAATGGACGAGAAACTCAGTTTCTCTGCAATTGCGTTCACAAACGGAGTTTGGGAACAAGCAGTGGCGGTTTATTGAAAGGCAATTTCCAAATCTCTAAAATGTTGCTTACTATGTAATAAAAGGCCTTTGGCCTCTGTGGTTTGCAGTTTTTAGGGGTAAACAATTTGATGCTAAAAAATGAAAATATCATCTGCATCTCGTGGCTGGTCTGGGATTCAATTCCTCTTGTGATGCATCAGATGATGACAAGGCTGGCAAGGAACAACAGGGTCTTGTTTGTAGACCCACCCGTGGCGTATAGCAACCTGATCATCCGCCCTTCCCTGTGGAAAGACCGCCTGAAAAAAACATTTCTGTGGTTGCGAGGTGTGCGCCAAATAAACGACACCATGTATGTTTATTATCCGCCTCCGCTGTTATTACAGTACGGGCACGTTAAAAAAGTAGATACCTTAAACCAGTCTTTTATTGCATCCGCCATTGCAAAAACGGCCAAACGCCTGAGTTTTACAAATCCAATCGTATGGATCTATCATCCCTATGCCATCCATCCCGGGGGAGAGTTTGGAGAAAAATTGGTTTGTTATGATTGCAATGACGACGTGGGTTTTTTCTTTTGCTATCACTTCAATAAAAAGAACCGATTGTCCGATATTGAGGAGAGACTGGTGAAAAGTGCTGACGTCGTATTTACCACGTCTAAATATCTCTATCGGATCCGAAGGGGACAAAATCCCAACACGCATTATCTTCCTTCCGGCGTTGATATTGAACTCTTTAAACAAACTCAATCCCCGGCCTGTAAGATTGCACCAGAATTGGAAGGTATTCCCACTCCGGTTATTGGTTTTATTGGTGGCATGATCAACTCCAAGATGAATTGGGGATGGATAAAAGAGGCCTCAATCGCAAGGCCACAGTGGAACTTTGTCTTCGTTGGACCATGCGTCGAGAACCCTCCCACCTACATTATACAGCAAAATAATATTGTATTTGCAGGAGCTAAACCGCAAAATCTTTTACCATCTTATATCAAAGGTTTTGACGTATGCCTAATTCCTTACCAGGGAGAGGATTTTTTAAAGGCATGCCAGCCAACAAAGGCATTTGAATATCTTGCTGCTGGAAAACCTGTCGTGTCCTCCTGGATTCCAGAGCTGGAAGATTACCAGGATATAATCTTTCTGTCCCGAGATTCAAAGGAATTCATGGAGAATATTGAGGCTGCGTTAGTGCATGGGAAAAATGATGAGATTGTTAAATCATATATTCAAACTGTTCAGGAATATACCTGGGATGATCGGGTGGAAAAGGCTTCAGAACTTATTCGTGGATTACTAAAAGCAGAAACTTTATAATAAGAAAAATGTGCAGTATTATTAAATTAAAAAAGGTATTGGGACATTTCGTACTCATCGTTTTGGAAAGAATATGTTATTTTTTCGTTAAAAATACCCAAATTGATTCACAAGCGATTAAGAAGATTCTTGTTTCAAGCGGCGGAGGCGGTATCGGCGATCTTCTTCTTGCTCTGCCTGCAATAGAATTTTTCAGTTTAAATTTTCCTCATGCTTCAATTTCCCTGCTAGCTTCTTCTGAAAATCTGGAGGTTTTACCACTTTTTCCTGGGAGGGCAATCATTTCAGAGGTAATAGATTATGATGCAAGGGGAAGGCACAAAGGTCTTCTCAAAAAGCTGTTGCTCATACTTTCTTTAAGAAAGAGACATTTTAACCTTTCTTATTTTCCAAGCAGGGGAGAAGGCATGAGAAAAGAGGCTCTTATGAGCTTCTTTATCGGCGCTTCAAATAGACTTGGATTTAGTAAAGGACCTGTCGGATTGTTAAATACGGTAAACGTAGAATTACAAGATGATGTCTCCCTCTTAGACCAAAATTTGGCCATTTTGAGTGCAGCAAAATTAAGCGTACAAAGGCCAGCAAAGATGTTAGCAATACCAGGAAAAGACTTATTGGAAGCACGAATCGCATTAGAGCATCTGATTCCAAACAATATGTTTCCGATAATTTCAATTCATCCTGGTGCTGTGTGGCATTCTAAGAATAAATGTTGGCCGATTGAAAAATTCATTTCCCTTATAAGATGCCTTCTTGAAGAATTTAATGCTAAGATACTTATCGTTGGCAGTAAGAATGAACTACCAATAAGCAGGATACTTTCTGAGCATATTCAAAATCCGTCTGTTTTAGATATGATAGGGAAGACGACGATTGTGCAAATGGCTGCCTTTATTCAGCAATCTCATTTGTTTATAGGGAATGATTCAGGACCACTTCATATTGCCCTTTTTTTAAATGTGCCTTCTATTGCAATATTTGGTTCTACCTCCCCAAAACAGATTTTACATTCAGAAAAAAATTGTACTATCGTACGGAAAAATCTCACTTGCAGCCCATGCTATTTGCATCAGCCTTCGTTTCAATATCTCTGTAATGACATTCGCTGTTTAAAAGAAATAACCGTAGATGAAGTTTTGGGTGTAGCAAAAAAGGTATTAACGTAAAAATCATGGTATGCAGCATTCTCTTGTTCATCGGGTTCCTCTTTTTTCCTATATCTTTTTACCTGTTTATTACCATACTCATGGGTGTGTGGAGGATAAAAGATAGTGCTGAAATACCTTCCCCATTGAAGAAATTTGCCGTTATAATTCCAGCACATAATGAAGAGAAAATCATTGAAAATGCATTACACAGCATCATAAATGTTGAATATCCATCTTCTCTTTTTGATATTTATACGATTGCAGATAATTGCACTGATAATACTGCTGAAATATCCAGAAAAATGAACGTTCAATGCCTTGAAAGATTCGATCCAGAGCACAGGGGGAAGGGGCATGCATTGAAATGGTTTTTAAAATACGCTATAGAAAACAATTTCTCACATGATGTTTTTTTAATAATCGATGCCGATTCCGTTGTGGATAAAAATATTCTCAAAGTTATGAATAAGAAATTTTGCGAAGGCACGCTGGCATTAAACGCACGATATGAGATTCTGTCCCCGGAAAGTTCTGTTACCGCAAGCATTGCCTTTCTTGGTTTTCTGCTAAGAAACCTCAGATACAAAGGATTGAGTTTACTGGGAGGTTCGGCACAGTTCCTGGGCAATGGCATGGCTTTCACCTTCGATGTGATAAAAAAAAACGGCTGGTGTGCTACTTCAATAACCGAGGATAGGGAACAATGGGCAATTCTTCATCTTAATGGAGTAAGAGTAGAATTTGTTGACGATGTGTGTGTTTCGGCTATTATGCCAGGAACATTTGAAGATTTCAGGGTACCCAGGGCAAGATGGGACATAGGAAGTTTCGCAGTAAATAAAAAATACATCGTTCCCTTTTTTAAAATCTTTCTGGAAAAGAGGGATTTAGCCTCTTTTTTCACCTTCCTTGAAATATTAACACCACCTTTTACCTATTATTTCTCTCTGAATATAATGTTTTTGCTTGTTGATTTATTTATTCGATCAGATCATCTTACCTTTTTTCCTGATCTATTATGGACGGCAAATAATCTTCTCTTGTTTATAAGTGTAATTTTAAGCTTATTGAGCACAAAGAAGAATTTTAGGCTGTATAAGAATCTATTATTTTATATTCCTGTATTTGTTCCCTGGAGAATTTGGAATCTTATAAGGGGTTATCTGCTAAGTAGCAGGTCAGAATGGATAAGGTCAAAAAGAGGCTAACTTGCCTTTCCTTTCAAAATTTGGATTTTTACAAAACGAATGAGGGAAATGAGAGGAGATACATCCTTTCAAAAGTACTTTTATGAAAATACTGCACATCTTTAAGGATTATTATCCCGTAGTAGGTGGAATAGAGAATCACATTAAAATACTTGCTGAATCTGAATCAGAAAATGGCTTTGATGTTACCGTGCTTACAACTTCGCCTTCGAAAGAAACAACTATAGAAATTATAAATTCGGTTAGAGTAATTAAAGCATCGCGTATAACAACGGTTTCCCGTGCGCCAATAAGCATTTCTCTTTTCAAGTGGATTCGCAAATTAAATGTAGATATCACCCATATTCATTTTCCTTACCCTATCGGCGAATTTGCACACTTATTGTTTGGGCATTCATTACGCACTATTATTACTTACCACAATGACATAATAAAGCAAAAATACTTATTAAAACTCTATAAACCGTTTCTTTTGAGCGTCTTCAAAAAGGCAGATTGTATCATTACAACTTCTCCACAATTAATTCAGACTTCTCCGATTCTTAATTATTTTAGGGATAAATGCAAAGTGATTCCGTATGGCATCGATATTGATAGATTTAGCAAACCCGATAAAGTTGTATCGGACACGTTAAGAAAAAGATTCAATTCTGATTCTATTGTATTATTCGTTGGTCGTCTCCGTTATTTTAAAGGTTTGGAATACTTGATAGATGCGATGAAGTTGGTAAATGCCACATTATTGATAATCGGAAAAGGTAACGAAGAAAGTACCTTAAAAGCAAAGGTATCTAAGGAAGGGTTGAAGAATAAAGTGGTTTTTTTAGGAGAAATTGCTCATAATGATCTGCCAGAATATTTTGATTTGTGTGATATTTTTGTCTTGCCATCTTCTCACAGGAGCGAATCATTCGGTATTGTTTTAATCGAAGCAATGGCATGCGGCAAGGCGGTGATATCAACAGAATTAGGAACAGGCACTAGTTTTATAAATATCCATGAAAAAACTGGGGTCGTTGTGCCGCCAAGAAATGCAGGTGAATTAGCAAACGCAATAAATCGGTTATTAATAAATGAATCATTTAGAAAAGAATGCGAAACAAATGCAAAGAAACGTTCATTGGAATTTTCAAAGGAACATTTAACGAAAAGAATAATAGGCTTATATACAGAGGTTTTAAAATAATCCTACTCAAAATTATCACCTCTCATGAAAGGTATTTTAAAATGAAACTCTTATTACCCGGTTTTTTTACCCTTTTTACTTTGTTAGCATCTCTCCTGTATGCTGAAGATGTAACCATTACCGTGGACGGATCGAAAAATCTAGGTCCTGTACCTGAAATTCTTAACAGTAGTATATGGATACAAAACCTTGACAACCCAGGGTCTGCTTATGTAATCGATAAATTTCTTAACGATAATAGACCCCGCACTGTGCAACTTAGTCTCCCGATATTAAAAAACACAAAGAGTTTCGCAGATTTTAAAACTTCCCTGCAGAAATACCTTAAGACGCCATCGGCAGTTTCTTTTGTCGAGAAAGCAAAGAAATACAATACTTTAGTAACCGTAGGATTCGATCCATGCCAAATGCCAAAATGGCTCTCATCTCGTCCCGGAGATAATCGTCCAGCATCATTTGTGGGATTCACCATTCAGACATGCTCACCCCCAAGAGATTATAACTTGTGGGCTAATATCGTAGAATACACGCTAACATACCTTAAGACCACCTTGGGAATAAAAAATTTAGGTTTTTATATAGGACATGAACAGGAGAGAGACTGGTTAGGAGATGAGAAAAGTTTTTTCAAATATTATCAATATGCTGCTATGGCTGCAAAAAAAGTAGATGAAAGTATAAAAATTGGCGGCATAGGGTGCGGTCATTGGCACGAGAAAAAGTGCGCATGTGATTCTTATCCACCAGTTTCACGAGAAATCTGCTTAAAAGAAGGGGGCTGGGCAAACCCTAATAATGAACCTTTTATGAAAAATTTTATTGAATATACTGCCAGAAACAATGTACCGCTCGATTTTCTAATTTGGCATTCTTTCGGCGAGACCCCACAAAAATTTCCAGAAATAGCGGAAACGGTAAGAACGTGGCTTAGAGATTATGGATTTGATGATAAAAAAGTGAAACTCTACCAATCCGACTGGACATACTGGGAAGTCAAATATCCTGCCGATTATTTAGACACCCAAGAAACTGCGGCGTACATTCCACATTCCCTCTACTACATGTGGAAAGCGGGGATTAACTGGCATGGACATGACTTTGATGTGATCGATTATGGTGGTTATGGTGGGGGGGAAGATCGCATTAAAAAAACTCGATACGGGGCCACCTTCATAGGAGACTGGAGTTTGTTTACTTGGGGGGGTGGAATAAATGGTGGAATTATAAAACCTATGTACAATGCTTTCAAAGCAATTAGTATGGCAACCCATGGCAATGAAAATGAGACATACAACCTATTAGAAACTAAATTTGCCGAAGAAGAAAATATAGTAGCCTTTTCAACTATTACAAATAACAGGGAAAAAATTTCCCTTCTCGTATCGAACTTTATCCCGACCGAACCGCAACAACTCGACCGACACCTTCTTAACACGATACTGATCCGGAACAGCTTCTTGAAAAAAGAAATAACCTATATAAAAAATTGCACAAAAGAATCTACGGGTCGTTTGAAAGATAGGGAAAAAGCTTTCTTGTATTGCAAAGAGAAGTTGCTATCAACCCTGGAGGATCCCAAAAAAAAAGAATGTATCAATTTTATTGCGGAGACCTATAAGTGCTTAAACAACAAAAAAGAGGGATTAGATTCCATACATAATGAATCCAAAAAGGTAAAATATCCCGAAACACAAAAAATAGCAAATACAATTATTAATCTCCTGAATGCACAAACGAAATCAATTCAAGCACAAGTTAACTTTTCCAATATACCCTTTGCTGGGAAAGCAAGGTTAACAACTTACAGAATAGATAGCAACCATGGTAATGCATGCACCTATAACAAAAGATCAGAACACACTAAATCATCTGCCGCTTGTGGAATTGGCGGCGCAGTGGACCAAGCCATCCAGGAGGCAAAAGATACATCAAAAAAAGAAGGTATAAAAGCAGCAAAAGGCTATCTGTTATCAACCGGGTACTCAGACAATGAAATCCAGTTAATAGAAAAAGCTGTTAAAAATTATAACAGGAAAACCCGCATAAGAGAATATGTGAACAACTTGCTTTTAAAAAATTCAGCTCAGTTTTCTTTTCCACCGGAAAAGGTAAAAAAAGATTTACAATCAGCATTCAACAGATACCTGGAAACCTACCGTAGACACTATTACCAGTCTATAGATACTATCAACAACTGGGAAAAAATCTCGTTGGAGGGCACTAAAAAGTCAGAAAAAATTATTATCAGCGACAATCATTATACCTTAAGCATTCCTATGGAACCAAACGCGATATGCCTTATCGTACTGGAACAAGAAAGAAACTAAAACCGTGACTTCCATGTAAATATAAATCTTTGATAAAGATTTTTTATGAACTCTCTTTCTTTTTTTTCTCCTGTAAAATTGTCGATAAAGACAGTTCCCTTATTTCTGGGACTTTTTATAGGAGTACAGGTTGTATTGAGTCCACACCTTGATGTTTTACTTGCGTCTTATTTAAGAAACATCGGTATAGAATTGCCCTATACGCTGCGCGGATTTCCTTTTAAATCCCTTTTGTTTTTTTGCCCATTAAATTTCGTGTTTTTGATTATATTCATTAAAAGAAACTACCCCTGGTTCATTAATAATAAAGAGAAGGTATTCATCGCATCTATAATCGCATCTACTCAACTTAAGGCTTTAACGGGCAGTAAGACAGAAATTTCTGATCTTGTGATAGCAGTTGTTTTGTTCTTGTGGTTTATTTTTACATTAATTAACGATTATAAACTTGCCTGGAATCCTTCATTTATACTCCTTCCTCTTTTGTTGTGTAGTATATTATTATCCTACACAAATGCTGGACTATTCAAATTTCTTTCAAGCTTCCCTTCTGTTTTCAAGTCCTTCTTGGCATTTTTTATTATAATAAATATAATTACAAAAAGAGAGCTTGTCATATTTTCGTTAAAGATATTTTTTATCGTAATGACCCTTTCCGCGATTGTAGGAATAACACAAGAAATAGTTCTTATGACCACAGGTGTAGCAATTGTCGGAAATATACCAGATGAGGCAAAGGATTACATGTGGGAAAAAGGAACACCTTTTGGGCAGTTATTGAGAGTTCCTGCGTTTACTGGTTGGTATATACTATTTGCTGGTTATCTTTTAATAGCAATAATACTTGGAGTAAATTGGAGATTATATTCCCTGGTAAAAGAGAAAAAAAAGAGATTTTTCCTCGATATAGCCATAGTATTAATGTGTATTGCTCTTTACTGTACCTTTTCTTATTCTGCTTTGGTTTCTGCATTGCTTGGAGTACTCGCTTCAATATTTATAAGATGGTGGCCTTCCGCTATCTATTTTATAATCGTCATCTTAATTGGAATTCTTATAGCATGTTTCTCTGGAGTTGCAACAGATTTTGTAAGCGATCCAAAGAAGTATATAATATCCAGAGATATTGAAATACGATCCATATTACTGAGAAATGGGCTTTTCGGCTTTATTTACCAGCACCCTTTTATTGGTGTTGGAGTAGGAAAGGGAGATAGATATTGTAGCGATGTAAATTCCTGGCCTGTTCATAATAACATTACCCTGGTTGCTGATGAATGCGGAATTTTGGGCGTCCTCATTTATGGCCTATTCTTTCTTACCCTTATCTATAGGCAAATTTCAACTGTTTTACTGCTGAAAAACAAGAAAGATACCGTTATTTTGTTGTCATTACTCATTGGCTTGTTTGTTTATATGGTTAATTTACAAGCACAAGCTACTTTTATCGAAGTCTTTTTATTCATTTATTTAGGCATTTTAGAAGCTACCAACAGAGTCTTACTTAGTTCGGTTCACAGGGGGAAATAGATAATCATGGAACAAAATCTTGACCCAATAAATAGTGCCTAAAGCTTTGGTTATCTCACATTTTGATGCACACTATATAACGGTTTTTCTTGGGAATGGGAATGGTTCTTTTGTTAAAAAAGAAAATATTGATATTACAGGAAGTCGGCTCTCTGTATTAATTGAAGATATAAACTTTGAAAGGGGGGATATCGACCAAAAAGTAGAACAGATTTATTATTTTTCTCAGTATATTTTAAACCCTAAAAGCAAAGAGGAGGAAAAATTATGAAAATAAAAGGATTATTACCTGTGACATTACTTTTACCATTTTTTGCAATCCCGTCTTATGCCGCGGAGCAGACAGCAACTCCATCTGCAAAAACTGCAAGTGCTCCTGAAACTTCTGCACAAGCTGAGGCCCCTGCACCACCGCAGACTGAAGCCCCCGCACTGCCACCAAAACTCGCCTTCATTGATGGAGACCAGGACAGAAAAGTCTCCAGAGAGGAGTTAGTCTCTTTTATAACAAAAAAAGCGAAAGAGAAAATCGCTGAAAAAGCCAGAAAATTGGATACCGACGGAGACAAGTGCTTATCAAAAGAAGAACTCAAAGGAAAAAACAAGTTGAAGGTTCGTTTTGACGACGTTGACGCCGACAAAGATGGAAAGATTTCGAAGGATGAAGCAATTGCCTTTGTCCAGAAAAAAGCAGACGAAAGGGCTGATCATCTTTTCCAAAAGATAGACTCTAATAAAGATGGTTTTATCACTGCTGATGAAGTAAAAAAGAAAACAGAAAACAACGTGGAAGAAAGTGCGGAAGAAGAGGACTTATAATATGCCATCGTGCACGAACCCTCAGTGGCCATCGTGACATAATGGCTGCAGTTAGAAAAAGAGATTTGTCAGGAAGGGAAAAGGCTACATAACCCCTCCAAGGGAGGGGATGTGCACTGTTGCGGAGAAAGAATGGAGGTGGAAGAAGAGACTTTGTGATCGTTCTTGGTATAAATAATATGCATGATGCATCAGCTGCTATTGTTGCGGATGGTATCGTGGTAGCCGCCGCAGAGGAAGAGAGATTCAGCAGGTGTAAACACCACGTTGGCTTTCCCGCCGGTGCCATTAAGTATTGTCTTGAAGAAGCAGGTGTAACCATTAAAGATTTAGATGCGGTGGCTTTATCTTGGAGACCGTGGGTATTGGGAACAAGGATCTTGAATGCCCTGCGGTCCGTTTCTTTTTCAAAAAAAGCTTTCCAGGCCAAAGCAAGTCGCGGTATGGGACAGATGGGAAATGAGTGGTACGAGCTCTTTACCATGAAACGGCTTATTAAGCAGCACTTTGGTATGCTAAACGGTAAGCTTCTTTATATTGATCACCATCTCTGCCATGCCGTAAGCGCCTTTTACGCCTCTCCATTCGAAAAGGCTGCCGTACTAACCGTTGACGGGGCAGGCGAAGAAAACACAACCGTTTTTTGGATCTGTGAAGGTACAACGGTAAAACGGATCGCCGCAATAAAAATTCCTCATTCTCTTGGGCAGTTCTATGCAAGCATCACCGGCTTTCTTGGTTTTAAGATACAATCCGATGAATATAAAGTCATGGGAATGGCTCCGTACGGTAAACCTGTATTTGCGGATTTCTTCAGAAATAAAATATTCGTTTTGCGCAAAGATGGTACTTTTCAACTGAAAAGTCGTTTCCTCGATTATCACCTTGCCAGACAAGGGATATTTCTGGAAGAAACTGTAAAAACATTAGGGAAAAACCGTTTGCCGACCGAAGAAGTAACTAGCCAGCATATGGACATTGCAAAAAGCGCTCAGGTAGTTCTGGAAGAGGTACTCTTTCACATGACAAATCATTTGTACAGTAAAACGAAAGCCGATAAGCTTTGCCTGGCTGGAGGAGTCGCTTTAAACTGTGTGGCAAATGGGAAACTGCTTGACAATACACCCTTTCGCCAGATATTTGTCCAGCCTGCGGCGGGAGATGCAGGAACATCCCTTGGTGCCGCCCTTCATGTATACCACCGGCATACCAATGAACCAAGAAGCTATCAAATGAAAGACGCCTATTTGGGTCCATCCTATCCTAATCAACGGTGTATTAATATCCTCAATGAGTTCGGCCTTTCTTACAAAGAGTTGACAAAAGAGGAGTTATGCAGTAAAATTGCCACCTCCTTGTCTGAAGGCAAGCTTGTTTGCTGGTTTCAGGGTCGAATGGAATGGGGACCAAGGGCATTAGGAAATCGGAGCCTTCTGGCTGATCCCCGAAGGCCTGAGATGAGAGATATTATAAACCTCAAGGTAAAACAACGGGAACCATTCAGACCATTCGCCCCATCTGTTTTGGAAGAGAAGAGCTATGATTATTTCGGAAACCCCATCCCCTCACCCTTCATGCTCTTTGCCTTCAAGGTAAATCCAAACAGACAGAAGGATATCCCCGCAGTAACCCATGTGGATGGAACGGCAAGGCCACAAACCGTAAGGAAAGAGGCAAACCCGCTGTTTTGGAATCTCATTAAGGAATTTGAAAATCGCACCGGAGTGCCGGTATTACTAAACACCTCCTTTAATGTGCAAGAACCTATCGTATGTTCCCCGAGGGATGCGATATCCTGTTTCCTAAAGACAAAGGTGGATTATCTGGTTTTAAATAATCTTCTTATAGAACAACCCTATAAGGTACCTTCATAGATCAACAACTCATGGCAGAAAAGACCTTACTAGAGTACTGGTTTATATTATATAACAGAAGGGTGATAATATTCGTTATAACCCTTTCATCCATGATAACTGCCGGGGTGCTGTCAAAGGTCCTTTCCCCTGTCTATGAGGCAAAGGCCGTGTTCTTTGTCCCGAAAGAACCCGATACTACAACTTTTTTTGCGCCTCCGGGAGTGGAAATAGCGAGATCTCCCCTGATTCCTGAAGGCAAAGAAGAGATACAAGGGCCTTATATTGGTATCCTTAAGAGTAAGACTATAGCCGAAATGGTACAAAAGGAGTTTCCCCATAAAAGTGTTATTGATCTTATTCGAAGGGATATGGACTTTGTCTTGAGTGATGAGTATATGATCGAGGTCTATGCAAGAGACAGAGACTCCGGCATGGCGGCTGGTATCGCTAATGCTTATGTGAATTATTTCAAACAACTGATGGATGAGTATTCCCTGAAATCTCAGTCAGAAAGGCAATTAACGATAGAAAAAGAATTAGCCATAAACCAGAAGAACCTTTTGGTAGCTAAGGAAACATTGAATATCTTCCAGCAAAAAAACAGGACTGCAAATCTGGACGAAGAGATAAAACAACTTATCTCCATGAAAATACTTTTTGAGTCTCAATTAGAAACTTCTCTAATTTCCTATAACGAGAATAAGAAGAAAACTTTGACAACGAAAAGGAAAATAAAAGAAGAAGCCCATGCATTCAATACCTCTGAACTTATCATCAATAGCCCCCTTTTAGAAAAGTTAAGGGAACAACTGGTTGATATAGAAGCCAAGATGGCATCTCTCAGGGTGGAAATAAAAGATGCCCATCCAGACTATATGACCTTAAAGGAAAATTATGAAGAAGTTAAAAAAAACATCGACCAAGAAATGGAAATTATCATAAAGAGCCAGATAAAAACCCCCGACACCTTTTACGAGAACCTGAGACGGCAGTTGATTAATCTCTATGTGGATAGAGAGGGGATAAAGGCAACCATAGAGGGAAACAAAAAAGCACTCAAAAAATTAGAGGAACGGATTATTGAGATACCCACACTAAACACCCAACTTGACACCCTTACGACAGAGGTAGATAAATATAAAAGACTTGTTGACACGCTTATTGTCAATTTGGCAGAGGTGAAGTCCCAGGCCAAAAGAGCCCCTCAGGTGGCAGTCTTAGTGGAGAAAGCAACTCCACCTCCACGACCTGCATTTCCTATTTTATGGTTAAATATGATTATCGCTGGCATAGTGGGTATTCTCGGAGGAATATTTTATTGTTTCTTTGTGAATTATCTGGATGAGACCCGCGAGAAAAGGATATTCAGATTGTGGAAGGTCATAAAATCAATAGAAGGGTAAAGCATAATGATAGAGGAAGAGATACTGACCATATTAGAAAAAAAGGAGCGAAAGAGGTTTTTTCATCAGATTCAGAATCAGGCCGAAGAAGAAGGACATGTACCGCCAACATCCTTTCTTTTCCTAAAAAAGATGTCTCATCCTTTACAATATATGGGAGGTATCCTTTTCGGTATCTTTTTAGGAGTTTTTATCTTGGTTTTTAACTATTTATTTTTTGTTTTCCTTTTACACTTGCAGTTTTAATAGGGCATTGCGATGCAATATCAACCAAAAATTTCTTCCTTGAATTGAATACCCGGACAATCATTTTTTGTTATACATTCGGTTCATTAACATACACCAACCCTTACTATGGCTAAAATGAAGAAAGACGATGCCCTTACCCTGAAGATCCGGGAATTGAGAGAGAGAGCAAGGGAAAAGGTACAAAAAGAGCTTATAAAGGAATTTGAAGCACACAAGACTCAGGGAATATATCCCTGGGAAGGAATCTGGCTTAGTCCTCAGGATATAAGAAAAGTTCAGGAAAAGATGAAGACGAGGGATAAGGTAGTCTTTCTGGAAATTATTCTCCTTTTCTTTGTATTTGGCTTTTTCTCTTATGTCCTTTACCGGTTGATGAAAATATTTCTTCTGCCGTAATTACGCCGGCAACACAACCTCTCTCCTTTAATTAGCCGAGTGAATCACATATCTGCCTATCATACCCGATTCAACCCCTATGAGCATGGCTTCAAAGGATTTTATACTTTCTTTCGGAAGATCCGGTATGGTAAATTCCTCTTTTTTCACGAGGATATCATGGTCACCGTAAATTTCTAATATAAATTTCGCAAAGCGATAATTTTTTTCAGACCTATTCGCCACCTCACCAGTAAAAAGTACGTTATCACCAAACGGATTGAAACGCACGTTTCTTATAAAAAACCCATTCCCAAGATCTTCAAACCCATCCTTAGGAACAGCCTTCGCAGGCTCTTTGCCAGTAATCTCTTTTTTGGGCGCTTTTGAGATTCCCGGAGAGAGATTTTTTTCTAATACATTGACCCGTTTTTCTAAAGCTTCTACTCGTGCTATAAGATTTGAAATAACGATCTCCAGCATATTCAATTTGTCGGATACATCTTGTGCGCTTAACGTAGTCCCCAGGAATACAGGAACTAGGAACACTACCAAGCCTATAAAAAACTCTCTTTTTACTATCTTCATATTTCACACCTTAAAGTGCCTTACCTTCTTTTTCAGTCAGAATGATATTATCATACTCTAAACTGGAAGCGCAAGTGTAATCCATCGAAACGTTTGCACATAATCGCCCAAAAAGACCGTAAAACTTGACAAGACGTGATATAGTTGTTATTATTGGAAATACGTAGTTGTCAGGATGCATCTCTTTTACACTACACCTTCATGCGACATATTCTAACGATTCGATACGGTGTGCTGAAAAACACATCCGATTTCTATACACCCTTTGACTCCCTCAAAAAAGGAGAACCGGTTATAATTCGGTCTCATCGAGGCGTAGAGTTTGGCGAGGTAGTCACGAAGGTTAAAGAAATTATGGATGATGTCTCAACGGAAGGTCTTGGAGAAATTTTACGAAAAGCCACTCCTGACGATAAGGAAAAACAGAAAAAAATCCAGGACGAACTAATTCCTATTGAATTCAGGTTTTGCCAAAAAAAGATAAAAGATCACAAGCTCCTCATGAAATTGGCTAATGTTGAACACCTCTTTGGAACCAAAAAAATTATCTTCTACTATCTTGCTAATGGGCGCGTAGATTTCCGTGAGCTCGTAAAAGATTTGGCAAAAGAATACCAGGCCCGTATAGAAATGAAACAAATCGGGGTTCGTGATGAAGCACGGCTTTTAGCTGATTATGAACACTGTGGACGAGAGCTGTGTTGCAGGTCCTTCCTTAAAAATCTCGAACCTGTTACGATGAAAATGGCAAAAAACCAGAAGGCCACGTTAGATCCCTCCAAGATATCAGGCAGATGTGGACGACTCATGTGTTGTTTACGTTACGAAGACAAAGTCTATGAAGAATTAAAGTATGCTTTGCCAAGAAAAGGTTCTGTTGTCAAAACTGCGCAAGGAATTGGTGAAGTTGTTAATCATGATGTCTTACAACAACAGGTTACCATTGAATTGGAAAACGGAAGCAGGATTAACATATCAGTTTCCGAAATTATTGATAGGGGAAGAGACTCTTTGCGGCAAAAAGAGACAGCTTGTGATCACCCCTGCGAAAAGGATTGTGGTCTTGAGTAAAAATACCTTTTACCTTACCACACCCATTTATTATGTCAATGACATACCACATATCGGCCATTCTTATACTACCATCGCCGCTGACGTACTGGCCCGATATAAAAGAGCCAGGAACTTCAACGTATTCTTCCTGACAGGAACAGACGAGCATGGGCAAAAAATCCAAAAGGCGGCACAGGCCTGCAATAAATCTCCTATAGAATTTGTGAACGATGTGGTAGAAAAATTCAAAACCTTGTGGAACGATCTCAATATCTCACATGATGATTTCATACGGACAACTGAGGAACGGCATTGCCGCCGCGTCAAAAAAATCTTTCAGCAAATCCGCGAGAACGGCGATATCTACCTGGGAGAATACGAAGGATGGTATTGCATCCCCTGCGAAAGTTTCTGGATCGAATCACAGCTGAAAGAAAAAAAATGCCCTGAATGCAACCGGTCTGTCGAAAAAGTAAAAGAAAAAAATTATTTCTTTCGGTTGTCAAATTATCAGAAACGTCTCCTTGAATATTATGATAAACACCCTTCTTTTGTCCAGCCGGAGTCGAGAAGAAATGAATTATTGCAGAGAATCAAATCTCAGATAGAAGATGTCAGCATTAGCCGTTCTGCCGTAGAATGGGGCATTCCAGTTCCTTCGGATCCAACGCATACGATCTATGTCTGGATTGATGCACTTTTGAACTATATTACTGCATTAGGTTATGATGATGACCTACCAACATTTCAAAAATACTGGCCTGCAAGCGTCCATATCATCGGGAAAGAAATCTTGTGGTTTCACGGAGTCATCTGGCCTGCAATACTCATGTCGTTAAAAATAGATTTGCCTTTTAAAATCTTTGCGCATGGCTGGTGGACGATTGAAGGACAAAAGATCTCAAAATCTTTAGGCAATGCCATAGACCCGCTCAGTATTATTCGATCGTATGGCACAGATGCTTATCGCTATTTTTTACTGAGGGAAGTCCCTTTTGGGTTAGATGGAAATTTCTCATACAGCGCTCTCATTCAGAGAATAAATTCCGATCTCGGTAACGATCTTGGCAATCTCTTACAACGCACATTAACCATGATCGAAAAATATTTTCAGGGAATCATCCCTGATGTCCCTCGTGCTGACGATGAACTAAGAAGGGCATCACGAATTACCCTTGATGAAATGGACCGAGAAATGGACGAACTCCAATTTAGCAGGGCGCTTGAGATTATTTGGGAATTTATTGGTGCTGCCAATAAATTCATAGAATACAAGAAACCCTGGTTGCTGGCTAAAACAAGCGAGACACGATCACAGCTTACCGCCGTCATCGGATCACTCGTACAAGCTATCAAAGACATTTCCGTTTTTATCTATCCGTTCATGCCAACAACAGCAGCGGAAATTCAACGGCAACTTGGTATCTTAGAAAGCAATCAACTCCCTTGTTTGGAGTTTCAACAAAGTTTTAAGGAAGGCATGGTCACGCGAAAGGGGAGACCCTTATTCCCGAGAATCGAACCTGTTTAACCTTTTTTAATATTTGGAGTTTTGGAGTTACGGATATGACAAAAGCATGGCACAAGATAAAAGAAATTATTAATAAAGACCCGCGCTATTCTTTGCAAGCTTACCAATTTGTATTTGAGGCCCTTGACTATACCACAAACATGCTTGGTAAAAATCAACATAAAACAACTGATGCAGATCGCCATGTAACCGGGAAACAACTCATGGAGGGTATCAGAAAATACGCCTTAAAACAATTCGGTTACATGTCGTTAACCGTATTCGAACTATGGGGTATAAAACAAGATGCAGATTTTGGAAATATCGTTTTTAACCTGGTGGAAAGCGGCCTTATGGGGAAAACCGAAACAGACTCACCGGATGACTTTAAAAATACTTACGATTTCAAAAAGGCCTTTGATGAAGGATTCAAGTTTGACGGGAAATATGATATCCATTTATCGCTCAAAGCATTGGGAATCAAGAAAAGATAGTCGTTAAGCATCTTTCACACAACGAAATCCGACATTGTTATCTTTCCCTTCGGGATAGCTACAACTTCGATAGGCACTCCTCAGAATATAATGATGGTTAAGCCATGACCCGCCCCTCACCACGCGAAACTTTGCTTCTTCATACCAGTCTTCACACCATTCCCAAACATTGCCAGCCATATCAAAACAACCATACGGACTCGCACCTTCTTTTCGGTTGCCAACCGGCGCCGGGGCACCCGTATTGGGATCCTGATTATAAACAGCTTTCATACTATCTGGTTGTATATTTCCCCACGGATACTCCCTGCCATCGGTTCCACGTGCCGCTTTTTCCCATTCCACTTCCCTGGGAAGTCGCTTGCCTGCCCATTTTGCATACGAAACAGCATCCTTCCAGCTAATACCCACCACCGGCTGCGCTGGTTTATTAAATCGCTCGTTGTTCCAAAATAACGGTTCCTGCGACCGTGTCTCACCGAGAAATTTTTTATATTGAAAATTCGTTACGGGAAATCTATCAATATAAAAAGCTTCAACAGAAACAACCTTTCTTTCCTCACCCATAATAAATTCCCCCGACGGCACAAGAACCATTTCCGAGCCGTCTTTCTCATTAATGATATTTGCCAACATCGTCATGCTTGTAACACCTATAGCAAAGAAATGGTTTAAGATTATTTCTCTTTCTTCTCTGTTGTTTTCTTGCTTTTACCGGAGCTTTTTTTCCCTCTCTTCTGAGTCAGTTGCCGAAAGAGTTTTCTTGCATCTGCATCTTTTACATCACCTGCGAGGGCTTTTTCTGCCTCAGTTAATGCACGCTCCAGTTGTCCCTTATCACGATAAGCAACACCAAGATTATAGTGAAGCACCTTGTCGTCCGGATCTTCCTTGAGCAGCGATTCCCATATCACTATTGCATCATCTACTTTTTTACAATCGTAGTACGCATCCGCCAGGCTATACGAAATGTCTTCATATTTTGGGTCTATCTCCAAGACCTTTTTTAACTCCTCAATCCCTTCTGCACAGGAGCCTTTGTCTAAAAGAATAAAACCCAAATTATAATGCGCCTCGATGTGATTTGGTTCTAATTCAATAACTCTTTTATACATGGTGATTGCATCATCTATCATCTCCTCATCAGAATATGCTGATGCAAGCTCAAAACACACCTCCGCATCGCCCGGATTGTCTGCCAGCGCTTTTTTAAATTCCTCAATTGCCTCTCGGTTTTTTCCATTCTCATAAAGTGATAAACCGAGTTCCTTATGTCCTTTTGTTGTTCCCGTTGACAGTAACGTTTCCTCTCCTGTTGTCCGGGACGGCTCTTTTTTGCATCCCTGAAAACTGCATGAAATAATGCATAGAAAAAAGACCCCATTTATGCCAAACATTCTTGCTCGCTTTGTATCCATGCAACATATCCTTTTTTATAAAGAATTATCGTACCTCAGCCCGTGGTATCTTTACGGTATCACCCTCTCTTACGTTATGTGCTTTGAACCAGCCATCTTTCATCTCAAGGGCATATTTGACTTTTTCCCTTGAAACATGGGTATCCAAACTATAGGGTTTCATGGATTCTATTTGCACAATTCGGCCATCTGCCTTAATAAAGGCTATAGAAAGGGGAATACGGGTGTCTTTCATCCAGAAAGATACATGCTTCTCTTTCTGAAAAATAAAAAGCATTCCTTCATTATCGCCTAATATATCACGATACATCAAACCTAAAATTTGCTCTTCAGAAGTAGTTGCCAACTCTATTTCCAGCTCGATTCCGGCTACATTTATCGGCACCATTTTGTTTCTTTTTGACGCATCACAACAAATCTCTCTGCTACCGGCGCATATTACCACGGTGCAAATGAAAAGTATCATGAGGGAAATATAGCCATACCTTCTTTCTGTATCCATATCATCATTCTCTAAAAATTATACCCAGAGAATATTTTACGAACCTCAAAACTAAAGTCAACCTATTTCTAAACTTGACTTACTCCAACCAACCAGATATAGTTCTGATCATGCGCTTAGATAACCTCTCTTATAAGATTTTCAACACCATAACGAAATACCAGATTATTAAGCCTCGTGATTCCCTCATTGTCGGAGTATCTGGGGGACCCGATTCTGTAGCTCTCATTAAAATTCTCCATGCTATTAACTCGGCAAAAAACCTCCATCTCAGTATATTTCTAGCGCATCTTAATCACCAACTACGGGGAACGTCTTCCGAAGAGGACGCACAATTTGTCCAAAATTTATCGAACGAACTTTCCCTGCCCTTTATCCTAAAAAGCGTAAATATAGAAAAGATTGCAGCCCAAACGAAGCGTTCAATTGAAGAAACCGCCCGGAGAGAGCGATATAAATTTTTTATGGAATCGGCACAAGTACATAGCGCTTCTGCCGTAGTAACCGGGCATACTGCAGATGATAACGCTGAAACCATTCTTCACCGGATAATCCGGGGAACAGGAACGCTGGGACTCGGAGGAATACCCCTTAAACGTCCATTAACTACAGGTTCTCCGATATACCTTGTACGTCCCCTTCTCTTCGTCTGGAGAAAAGAAATTATTGAATATCTCGGCGAAAAGCACTGCAACTACAGAACAGATGCCTCCAATGACGATCGGATATACCTCCGGAATAAGATACGGCTCGAATTGATCCCTTTCCTGGAAAACCAGTATAACCCCAATGTTAAAAACCTCTTGATACAACTATGCCAAATTCTCAATCTACAGAATGAGTTTTTCGTTACGGAAGCAAAAAAAATATTGCAAGCTTCTACCGTGGAAATAAAGCATGATTCGTATACCCTTGACACCCGCTATTTAACACAATATCCGAAGATCTTGCAGTATTTCGCATTGAGGGAAATTTTGAACACCTTGCATGCCCCATTAAACGAGATCACGTATAGCCACTATACAAAGATATTGGATGAAATAACCAGGAAAGGGAAGGGGCGCCATTTCCAATTACCCGAAAGACTTTCCTTATGGTACGAACACGGCATGCTTCATTTTCAAAAAGACCTCCTCCCTACACGAAGCAGACCATCATCAGAAACCACGATCCAAATACCAGGCATAACACCCGTTCCGCCTTCGGGACATTTGGTCGCTGAAATTTCAGACATACAAAATTTCTCCCTGGAAACCTATAAAAAGCACAAAACAAGGGATGAAGAAGCGCTTGATTTGCAGCGTATCATTATGCCGCTTTCTGTAAGGATGCGCAAAGACGGGGACACGATTTCCCCGCTCGGTACCCAGGGACACAAAAAACTGAAAGACCTCTTTATTGATAAAAAAGTCCCGGCAAAAGAACGCGATGCTATCCCCATTATTGTAATGAATAATCAGCCGGTTTGCGTTATGGGAATCTGTATTGACAACAAGGTAAAGGTTACTGCCAACACGAAAAAAATTTTAACCCTCACCTTCCATAGGCACTATGAGAAAACAATACTATGAAATACCCTTTTCACCGATCTGTAAGTGGATTTCGCCGTTTCAAATATTTTTCATGAGAGCAACTATTCGTTTACCAGCTTTTTAAATTCAGGATTTTCACCAAGGGTTACAAGATCAGGATTCTTCCTTGCTAAATCTTTGTATTGAGGATTCAACTCGACTGCTTTTTTTAGAGAAACCAAGGCATCTTCCTTATTTGAAAGCAAGGCGTATGCGCAGGCCTTATTGAACCATGCCGCATCAAAATCCGGCTTTATTTTTAAAGCCTTATCATATTCCGCTATCGCCTCCCTATGATTTCCCATGGTATCCAATAAAAGCCCTTTATTGTTGAATGCCACAAAGAAGTCCGGTTTAACCTGGACAGCTCTGGTATACGATTCAAGCGCTTCTTGTTTTTTCCCCATTTCCTCAAACACATATCCCCTATAATTCCATGCTTCATGAACATTCCCGCTCAGTGTCGTTGCCTTATCAAAGGCTTGCAACGCTTCGGAATATTTTTTTAATTGCTTGAGAGCAAGCCCCTTATAGACCCAGACGTCAAAAGAATCAGGTTTAATATTCAGTGCCTCATCAAGCGTCTTAATCGCGCCTTCATATTTTTGAAGTTGTACGAGGGCATAACCCTTTTCTACCAGTGCCTCATTTTTGATCTTCGCCAGTCGCGGTATGTTTGCCGCTTCTTCATCGGTAACGATTTGGCACACTTTATCGAAAGCCTGCACAGCATCCGTATATTTTCCCAAACTCAACAAAGTAAATCCCTTTTTATTCCATACCTGAGGATAATCAGGTCTTAATTTTATAGCAGCATCAAAAACCTTTATTGCATCTTCAGGCTTACCTAATTTAAACAACTCACAGCCCTTGTTCGTCATCGTTTCATATGAGTCAGGCTGTATTTTTAATGCCCTGTCATACGCCGTAACTGCTTCTGTATATTTTCCGAGACGAGACAATGCCAATCCTTTATTAGTCCATGCTCCATAAGAGTCTGGTTGAATATCTATGGTCTTTTCGTAGGCAGCAAGCGCTTCCTCATACCTGCCTAAGGCATCCAGGGCAAGCCCCTTCCCGTTCCAGGCGGCATAAGAATCAGGTTTTAATTCAATTGCCTTGTTGAATGCATGCACAGCCCCTTCGTAATTGCCAAGGTCGGCAAGAGTAAAACCTTTATCCGCCCACGCTGCGTGTTCTGTGGGTTTTATCTCAATGGCTTTATCATAAGCCTCAACGGCCTCCTTATATTTCCGTAATCTTACATAACAGTTTCCCTTGTTTATCCACGCTTCATAATACTTTGGTTGAATAGCAATGGCCTTATCATACGCCGCCAGCGCCTCTGTTCTCCTCTCAGGGATTTTTACCAAAGCCAATCCCTTGTTATTCCATGCTTCGTGCTCATCTGGCCGTATCTTGAGAATCCGATCATAGGTCTCAACTGCTCCCTCAATATCACCGATATGATCCTGTACATTCCCCTTGTTGTAAAGCGCCATCAGATCATCGGGTTTTATTTCCAATGCCTTGTTGACTGCCCTTATTGCTTCATCATACTTACCCGCATGGTCCAGAGATCTTCCCTTCATATACCATGCCTCATAATATTCCGGCTTGTACTTAAGCGCTTCTTCAAACGATGCGATAGCTTCCGGATATTTGCCAAAATAATCAAGCACAACCCCTTTACTACACCACGCCTCGGCAGAATCGGGTTTCAGCCGTATTGCATCCTCGTAAGCACCAAGGGCTTCCTGATACAGCTGCTTTCGAACGTACGCATCCCCCTCTTCCATAAACGCTTCATAATTTTCAGCGGTGTGTACTATGCCTTTTATGTTAGCAAGCAGTACGCACACCATAATTGGTACTATCATCACTTTTTTCATCATGGCTACCTCCTTTCGCTACGCACGAAATGAAAAAATTCCGCATAATATCATAGCGCAGCAAAGCCGCAACCAAGTCCCCTCTATCAAGAGGGGATTTAGGGGTGTGTTTAAAAACTTACAAAAAAAGGAAGTTTTTAAACAGTAATACTATACAGCAGCGAAGCCGCACCCAATTCTCCGTTGTGAAAGCGGGAGATTGCTTCGGAAAAGACCCTCGCAATGACACAGACTATGCCTTTGATGACATATGGTGCGTTGTCATTGCGAGCGAAGCGAAGCAATCTTTCTCTCATAAACCATCTGTACCGCCTGATAAGGGATAAATAGGGTTGTGAAAAAACTTACAAAAAAAAGAAGTTTTTACACCGTAATACTATAAACCACCAAACCCTGTGTTCGATGCTTTTATCGTTATGATATCCCCGTCTTCCAAAATAAACGGCGTATTATTTCCGCGCCTTTCCACCAATTTACCGGTATAAAGTATTGTTTCACCGTCATGGAATTTTAATACTTTATCTTTTTTAGCCAAACTGATCTTTACCTCTACGTCTCCTTTTTCCTTATGCATAATTCCCATGCGCAAACCAGTAGCAACATTTACATTTTTATACACAATCTGTCCCGTCCAACTAACATATTTCCCCTTGTATTTCTCCCATGCAATTTCCTTTTGCGCTTCTGATACCTTACTCTCCTTGCCAAAGATACTGTCCAGATCCTCAAACGAGTCTATAAGGAATATTTTTTTTGGTCCTTGCGAAACAGGTACAACAAAAGGATCCTCAGTTAAATTGCTGCCATGCGCCGGCTTGGGAAGGGTATTCACGATTTCAAGCACATCACCATCTTCCAGTTTATACGGAAACACCCTGGTTACCCGAGAAGCAAGCTTTCCGGTATAAGTCACGGTATTACCAAGTTTCGCATGAGAAAAATGTTGCTTGTGTGCTGAATTTAATTTTATCTCAACGCTGGTATCCCCGTACTTTATACTCATCATCCAGCCGGTAACCAGTCCCCATCCAATATATGCCACCTCTCCCTTCCATTTAACTCTTTTACCCTCACATCGACTCCACAAACTCTCTTTTTGCTCATCAGATAAGTCACTTGCCATTCCAAAGACTTTATCAAATTCTTCAAAACTCATATTGATAAACCCCTGAGCGGTCTCTGTTATAACAACCCCATAGTTCGATGCTACTACCTGACTTTCCGGTTCCAATTCTTTTGGAACAATTTCTGATATCGCTGTATCTGCAGGTCTCCCGACCTCTTTTCCTTCAATAACCGCACGCTCTTTTCTACCCGTGGTTCCTCTCTCCTGAAATAATTGGTCAAATTTCCTTTGATACTTAACCACGAGTTTTGTTTCGTCACTAAAAATCATATCATAACGATTATCGTTGCTAACATTTTTCCTCCAGGGATATGACCCCATAGCCAGTACCTGAGCATCAAAAATAGCAAAATTATTTTGCATGCTTTCTTTTTGAGACAAGACCTTTATTGCAAACTTCTTATCCTTGTCAAGACCCGCCAACGGTCCTTTCGTTAAGGCGTGTTTTTTACTAACGATGACCCTGACATGAACCCCCCGTTTCTGCGCCTTAACAAGGGCATTGAGAAAATCATGAGCGGTTATATCAGAAACCGCTATATCTATAGAGTCGCGGCACCCTTCAATAGCGCTTAAAATTTGCCCTTTAATCTCCTGGGATGCAAAATACACATCTGAAGAAAAGGCCCTCTCGTGCATATAAAAAAATGAAATCGATGTTGTAATAATAATAGGCCAACACACTTTCTTAAAATTCATAATTCCCCTTTTCGTGATGTTTCCTGGAACAAAATACGGTTTGATTCCTGTTTTTAACAGAAAATATATCTTCCTTACGCGTTTACGCTCCCTGACTTCGCCTCCTTTATTATAAGGGAAAGAAGTGAGGGCTATTTTAGCTGCAATGCATTACACAGCGTAATGAATGAAAACTCCATGATTTTATCAATGCATAAGAGAGAATGCAAGCTTTATGGAAGTCTTATCCAACTTTTGATTTGACAAAAAGTTATATCTAACATAAAATCGCTTTAGCCATTAATAATCTCAATTTTTATGTAAAGGAGCCTCGTTTATGATTTACCGTTCAAAAAGATATGGTGTTTGTCTTCTTTTCATTTTTAGCTTCTGCTTTGGAATAGGTATTTGTTTGTCTCAAACCACAAAAACCTATGCCGCAAATAAGCAGGCAAGTGAAACCACTACGGAACAATTAAACACCGCACTCCATTTTGAGCATGTATTTGAAAATGTGGTTAACCAGGTTAAACCTGCCGTTGTTTCCATCACCTCGGTAAAGACCTTTAAACACAGCAAGCAAAAGCAACGGCAAATGCCAAATGACCGGTTTCATTCTCAACCAAGACCAGGTCCGAATCAGGAACAAGAACAGGATGACGATCAGTTTCAGCAGTTCAGGGACTTTTTTGGCGACGACTTCTTTGACCGGTTTTTCAGGCCACGATTTCCCGAAGGTGACTACAAAATACAAGGGCTTGGTTCCGGAGTAATTATTGATAGCGAAAAAGGTTACATTATAACGAATAACCATGTTGTGGAAGATGCCGATGAGCTTAAGATTAATTTAGGTGACAAGCGTGAATTTGACGGAAAGGTCGTTGGTACCGATCCTCAAACAGATGTTGCCGTGGTAAAGATCGAAGGAAAGAACCTGCCTTCCGCGAAATTAGGAGATTCTGACACCATTCGGGTTGGACAATGGGCAATTGCCATTGGAAACCCTTTTGGCTTATCACAAACCGTTTCCATCGGTGTTATCAGCGCTACAGGGAGGGCAAATGTGGGCGTTGCAGCGTATGAAGACATGATTCAGACAGACGCGGCCATCAATCCCGGCAATAGTGGCGGGCCCCTTGTGAATATCAAAGGCGAAATCATTGGAATCAATACCGCGATCTTTACCAGAAGTGGTGGTTATCAGGGAATCGGATTCGCGATCCCCATCAATATGGTAAAAATTATCATGAGAGACCTTGTGGAAAAGGGTAAAGTTACCCGCGGTTGGCTTGGGGTTGTTATCCAGGACATCGATCCTGCTCTGGCAAAATCATTCAACGTTACCGTTACGGAAGGCGTCCTGGTAAGTGATATTCAAGAAAATTCTCCGGCAAAAGAGGCAAGCTTTGAACGAGGTGATATTGTCATTGAATACGACGGGAAATCTATCCGGGACGTAAATCACCTCCGTAACTCAGTTGCGCAAACGGAGGTTAATAAAAAAGTAAAGGTAAAAGTTCTGAGGGATGGCAAAGAGAAAGAATTGACCGTCAAGATTGGCGAACAGCCAGCCGATTTGTTTGCTGCCGGGCCTGGCGCTGCTCCATCCGGGAAAGATCTCGGAATGACCGTACAAAACCTCACCAAAGAACTTGCCAAAAGTCTTGGTGTTGAAGAAGATAGTGGAGTAATCGTTGCCGAGGTTCAGCCCGGCAGTCCGGCAGCTCTCTCTGAGATACGGGAAGGAGACCTCATTAAGGAAGTAAACCGGAAAAAAATTGGTAATGTTACAGAATTTAAAAAGGCTTTGAGCGAAGCAGATAAGGAAAAAGGCGTCCTGATGCTGATAAAACGAGGGGAGTTTTCACGATACGTTATTATTAAGGCGAAGGAAAAATAATTTCTTTTGTTTTACCACATAACGAAATACTTCTAAAGGGCGATCTCTATGATCGCCCTTATTTTTTTGACTATTTTGACCAATCTACCGTGAAAAAGATATAGGTTAACAGGTGAATGCAGTACTATATCCCTGCCGATACCCTACTGGCTTGTTCTTTCATTTTCATTTCCCTGCCGTAAGGAGATATTTCCCTTAATCTTCTGATGATTGGAGGAAGATGCTCGATAATATAATGAACATCTTCTATCGTGTTATATCGGCTCAAACTGAGCCTTACAGAACCATGGACTGCAGTAAAAGGAACACCCATAGCCCTTAATACGTGTGATGGCTCCAGAGAACCAGAGGTGCAGGCAGAACCTGACGAGGCACAGATCCCTTTTTCGTTCAACAATAATAAAATAGCCTCTCCCTCCACAAATTCAAAACTCAAATTCGTGGTATTTGGAAGACGATGTGTTTTATGTCCATTCAACCTGGCATCCGGTGCCTTCTCCAGGATTTCTCCTTCCAGTTTATCCCTAAAATGTTTTACCTGGGTCAATTCCTTGTCCATATAATTCTTTGCCAGTTCACATGCCTTACCAAGACCAACAATCGAAGGAACATTTTCTGTGCCTCCCCGGCGATTCTTTTCCTGATGCCCCCCTACAATAAAAGGAGCAAACGTAATTCCCTTTCTCACAAAGAGAGCTCCTACCCCTTTCGGAGCGTGCAATTTGTGCCCCGACAGAGTTAACAGGTCTATGGT
Organism: Candidatus Brocadia sp. WS118; assembly: GCA_007618135.1. Taxonomy (GTDB): domain Bacteria; phylum Planctomycetota; class Brocadiia; order Brocadiales; family Brocadiaceae; genus Brocadia. The sequence goes on from PHFX01000001.1 coordinate 54,858, forward strand.
ACTTTTCGAAAGATTAATTGGTATCTTACCCACGGCTTGAACCGCATCGGTATGGAGGACAGAGCCCTTACTCTTCACAATATGACCAATCTCCTCGATGGGAAAAATTACTCCTGTCTCATTATTGGCATACATAATTGACACGATTGCTGTATCTTCCCGTATTGCGTCGGATAATTCATCCAAATTAAGCATCCCGTTGCTATCTACACCCACCTCCGTAACGTGATACCCGCTCTGGGCCAAATATTTACCCAAATTATAAACGGCAGGATGCTCTACCCTCGTAATTACGATGTGTCTCTTCCGCGGATTTGCCCGAAGTATACCCCAAATCGCCGCGTTATCACTTTCCGTGCCACAACTCGTAAATACTATCTCTACAGGATCTGCGCCAACGAGCTCTGCCACTTGCTGTCGTGCGACATCCATTTTTTTCGCTACCTGGCCTCCAAAGGTGTGCATACTTGAAGGATTTCCATAGTACTCAGTAAAATACGGCAACATAGCGTCTACAACCTCAGGGGCGACCCTTGTCGTAGCATTGTTATCTGCGTATACAACCTTCATGAAGCCACCTCCTCAACGATAAGCGTATCTGTAACAAATTCTCTTAATTTCGCCTCCACCGTAGATTTTAAAGTAACTTTTGAACTGGGACATTCCACACAACTTCCCCGAAATGAAACCATAACACGGTCACCGTCAATATCAATCAGCTCAATATCGCCTCCGTCCGATTGAAGGGTTGGACGAATATCTCGCTCGATGGTTTCCTGTATTAATTTCACCTTTTGAATATTGGTCAGTTTTTTAACCGGTTTCCTTGCCATTTCAAATATGGTCTTCTCTTTTTCTTTTTGCCATACCTCGTCTATGATAGCCTGGATTTGAGGATGACATGAGCCGCATCCGCCGCCCGCTTTACAGAAATTTGTCACTTGCTCGATGGTCGTTAATTTATGCTCCCTCACTTCATGTGCAATCTTATTATCCGTTACGCCAAAACACTTACAAACAATCGTCCCTTCATCAACGGGTTTCTCTATTTTAACTCCCTGGTAATTTGCAATAGCTGCCTCCAGGGCTTCCCGGCCCATCACGGAACAATGCATCTTTTGTTCCGGCAGACCATCAAGATATTCTGCGATGTCATTATCCGTAATTTTCCCCGCCTCATCCAATGTCTTTCCCTTCACCATCTCCGTCAACGCGCTCGCGGAGGCGATAGCGCTGCCGCAGCCAAATGTCTTAAATTTTACGTCAGCAATGCGGCCAGATCTGTCCAGTTTTAGCATTAATTTTAAAGCGTCTCCGCAGGCTAAACTGCCTACTTCACCAACTGCATCCGGATTTTCAATTTCACCGACATTTCTTGGATGAAAAAAATGCTCTTTTACCTTTTCAGAATAATCCCACACGCTGTATTCCTTTCCAAACTAATTATTGAAAAGCCTTCCAGCTTTTCGTCTTTCTACCGTTTCTTTTTTCAGAATAACATCTATAATGAGTACTCTGTGCTTATATAGTAAACGTCTTAAACAAGATGACATGAATTTTTTTAAATATATTCTTTTATACCTCGAATGTCAAGCTTGCTCATCGCACGTGCTTGCTCATCACGCGGCAAGCTGTCTCACGGAGCGAGCATACTGCCAAGATACAGGCTATTTTAGCCGCATACCGGTAATTTCTCATTATTTTGCAGATCGCTGCAGGACTTTTTTCAAAAACTTCCCCGTGTAGGATCGTTCATTTTTCGCAACCTGTTCCGGCGTGCCTGCCTCCACAACTTCGCCTCCCTTAGCTCCTCCTTCCGGCCCCAAATCAATGATATGATCTGCTGTTTTAATGACCTCCAGGTTGTGCTCTATGACCAGCACCGTATTCCCCAAATCGACTAATCTATGTAAGATTTTCAAAAGCTGCTGAATGTCCGCAAAATGGAGACCTGTTGTCGGTTCATCAAGAATATAAAGGGTCTTTCCTGTTTCCTGACGGGAAAGTTCCGTTGCAAGTTTTGTCCTTTGCGATTCACCGCCAGACAACGTAGTGCTTGCCTGCCCTAATTTAATGTAGCCCAGCCCAACTTCGTTGAGCGTACGCAGGATCCGTTCGATTGTGGAAATATTTTTAAAAAACTGGTGGGCCTCTTCAATGCGCATGTCCAGGACATCAGAAATACTTTTGTCTTTATAAGTAACTTCCAGGGTTACTTTGTTATACCTTTTCCCCTTGCATTCTTCACACATAACGTACATATCGGGTAAAAAATGCATCTCTACTTTTTTGATCCCTTGTCCCGTGCAACCCTCACATCGTCCGCCGCTGATATTAAAGCTGTATCTTCCGGCATTGTAACCGCGAACCTTTGCCTCCGGCGTACGTGCAAAAAGAGTACGGATCATATCAAATGCCTTTGTGTATGTTGCGGGATTCGAGCGCGGTGTACGTCCAATGGGTGATTGATCGATTTCTATAATTTTGTCAATATGTTCTGCGCCAAAAATTGCATCATGCTCTCCCGGCGCCTCGTGACTATCATACAACAACCGGGAAATTGCCCGGTACAGAATATCGTTGACGAGGGTGCTCTTGCCGGAACCGGATACTCCCGTAACACAACAAAAAGTTTTCAACGGGATTTTCACGGTAATAGCCTTTAAGTTATTGGCCCTGGCGCCTCTTATCTCAAGAGAATGTTTCAAATTAATCTTACGCCTCTTGGCAGGAATCTCGATTTTCACTGTTTGATTGAGATATTGCCCGGTTAATGAATCGGGATTGTCGGCGATTTCACGTAAGGTACCGCACGTGACGATACTGCCACCGCGCTCACCGGCTCCCGGTCCAAGGTCTATGATATAATCCGCATGGCGAATGGCATGTTCGTCATGCTCCACGAGGATGACCGTATTCCCATGGTCACGAAGACTTTTTAATGCCCGTAAAAGCCGTTCGTTGTCTCGTGAATGAAGCCCTATGGTGGGCTCATCCAGTACGTAACAAACTCCGACAAGACCTGAGCCAATCTGTGTGGCGAGTCTCGTCCGCTGGGCTTCGCCTCCGGAAAGAGAATCGCTGCTGCGCCCCAGGGTTATATAATGTAATCCGACATCTATCATAAAGCGGAGCCTGTTTTGAATTTCCTTGAGGATCGGCCTGGCAATGATCTCCTGTTGTCCAGCCAATTTCAGCTTGGTAAAAAATGCAAGGGCTTCTTCTATCGTGAGATTCATAATCTCACGAATGGACTTGTGATCTATTTTTACCGAAAGGGACTCCGCTCGCAGTCTGGCTCCGTTACAGGTATTACATGACCTGTGGCTCATATAGCCGGAAAGACGTTTTAAAATGCTTTCACTCGCCGTTTTTCCATAGATTCGTCTGAGGTTGGGAATCACCCCTTCAAAATCTTTCGTGCCAAAGAGCAGGGCATCTGATGCCTCTTTTGTTAGTTTTTCAAAAGGCTTATGCAAAGGAATGGAAAAGCTTTTTGAAAATACCTTGATTTGGTCATCATAATGATTCTGGGTTAGCGATCCCCATCGCCTCCAGGCATCAATGGCGCCTTCTTTGATGCTCATGCTTTTATCAGGAACAATCAACTCTGGGTCAAAATCCAGGCTATTTCCCAGTCCATTACAGCTCGGACAGGCACCATAAGGGCTATTAAAAGAAAACATACGCGGCGTCAGCTCATCGTAACCGATTCCACATGAGGGACAGGCATATCGTTCACTGAAGATAAGGTCTGTTAATGATTTTTCGCGTTCCTGACTTACCAACATGACCCCTTCTCCAATTTTAAGACATATTTCCACAGAATTGTATAGCCGTGTCTTGATATCATTTTTTATTACCAGCCGGTCGACAACTACATCAATTTTATGGATTTTATACCGTGCCAATTTCGGAATTGTTGTAAGATCGAGAAGCTCTCCGTCGACACGAGCGCGCACAAAACCTTTTTGCAGTATCGATTGAAACACCTCCCGGTGTTCTCCCTTTTTTCCTTTAATGAGAGGTGCAAGAAGCATGATCCTGGTCCCCGCGGGAATTTCCATGATTCTCTGTATCATCTGGTCGATAGTCTGTCGGGAGATAATGCACTTGCACTGATAACAATAGGGTGTACCGATTCGCGCGTATAATAACCGCAAGTAGTCATAAATTTCTGTAACGGTTGCCACTGTAGAACGGGAACTAGACGGGCAGGTACGCTGTTCAATAGCAATGGTGGGAGGAAGTCCTTCAATAAGTTCAACGTCTGGTTTTTGGATTTGATCTAAAAACTGCCGTGCATACGTAGAAAGGCTTTCGATATAACGCCGTTGCCCCTCTGCATAAATGGTATCAAACGCAAGGGAAGATTTCCCTGATCCACTGATGCCGGTAATAACCGTGATCCGGTCGCGGGGGATATCGACGTTGATCCCTTTCAGATTATGCTCCCTGGCGCCTTTGATAACAATGGCATTATTACAATCGCTACCTTCCATGGTCATAACTCCTTCGCCTCTGCTTCTGTCGTATTACTCACAGAGAATGTTTCTCTGGAAATTTAGCCCAGTTCCTGACTAATTGTACCAGCAATCGAACTCCAACGCCAGAAGCCCCTTTTTGGGTATAGGCGCCACCCTTTTCACACCATGCCGTGCCGGCAATATCCAGGTGCACCCAGGGATATTTCTCTGCAAACTTACTCAAAAAACAGGCCGCGGTAATAGCTCCTCCATGAGGGCCGCCCACATTTTTTATATCTGCAATGTCGCTCTTGATTTGTTCCTGATACTCTTCCCATAAGGGAAGTTCCCAGACCCTTTCCCATGATTTTTCACCGGCAATCTGAACTCTTTTTTTCAACGCCTCGTTATTTCCCATCATACCGGTGACAACCGTGCCCAAAGCCACCACACAGGATCCTGTCAGGGTCGCAAGATCAATCACCGCCTGCGGACGATAGTTTTCTGCGTATACCAGCGCATCAGCTAAAATCAGGCGACCTTCCGCATCGGTATTTGCAATCTCAGCAGTCTTGCCGGAAGAGAATTTAATGATATCGCCCGGTTTCATTGCTGAACCACCGGGCATATTTTCAGTGCATGGCATCAGGCCAATAATACGCTGAGGCACCTTCATCTTCGACAGGGCCATAATCGCCCCCATCACAGCGGCAGCGCCGGACATATCGCTCTTCATCAGATCCATATCTTTGGCCTGTTTCAGGCAGATTCCACCCGAATCAAAGGTAATCCCTTTCCCGATAAATACCAGGGTATCCTGATTTTTAGCGCGGGCATTGTAGTCGAGAATAATAAACTTAGGAGGTTGAACGCTTCCTTGCGCGACTCCTAATAAACCACCCATCCCGAGCTTTTTCAGCTCCGGCAAAGACATCACTTTACATTGCATGCTATATTCCTTTGCCATTTTTACCGCATAATCGGCTAAAATAGCAGGGGTTTTATCCCGGGAGGGCGTGTTGATGAGATCACGGGTGAAAGAGACAGCATCAGCTATAATTTCTCCGCAGGTAACGGCAACACGAACGGTCGTTAAAACGTCTTTCTGAGAGAAAAGAAGGTTTAATACCTTGAGTTCATGCCGTTCTTCAGGTGGGATATATTTATATCTCTGGAATTTATACAGTGCAAGCCTGGCGCCTTCCGCATAAGCCTGGAACCACTCGCTTAACGGCGCAGTAATATCTATGGAGTCCATCACACAGGTACTTTCACTGATGCCCATATCGCGCAGAATGCTGGCTGTAGTGCCTGCCGCTTGTCTTATTTTGTCAAGCGTCACGTCTTTTTTCTTTCCCAAACCCACTAACATAATGCGTTTTGCTGAAATCTTTCCGTAGGTAGGCAGTACTATTGTTTTACTAAGTCTGGCAATAAACTCCTTTTTCTTTATTAATTCAGAGATACTATTGTGCAAGGCTTTATTACAACGGGCAAGCGATTCGTTCGTGATTTTCATATCTTCAAACACGTGAAAAACCAGTATCTCTGCAGCTTCTTTTTCAACGGTCCCAACCTTTACGTTAATTTTCATACCAATCCTTCCCGAATTTGCTTGCGTAGCCAATCTTCAATAAAGATGCGCCTTATCCGCCATCACCCTTGGTTTTCATATGGTAATTATTATCCATCCTTTGTGTCTCTTTACCTTTCTCGGAGAGAAAGCACAAAGATAAAACAATAAATTTAGCATTAAGCAGCCGTGCATGTCAATGTAATAATTGGGGGGCATTTCTCTATGAATCTGTCTTTTGCATCGGGATAAAGATTAGCAGCGGGCGGATACCGGGGGGAGATACAGACCAGGGTTCGTAGACAAGCAAGGGTAAAATGTAGAAGATGTTGTGCAATCTTGAGAGGTGATGTAACGGTGTGTATCGTACGCCTTTTTTAAAAGGCTTTACTCTAAACTTCCTTCAGTTGAAAGGTAATGATACATTGTACATATTCCTCGATGATCTTTGTTTGTTCTTCTGTCGATAACAAACGGTATGGGATAATTGCATCTTTCATCCAGAAACAGGTATTTTTGATAATCATACTGAGGTGAAGTATACGCGGAAGATGTTCCACTGGGTATTTTTTTAGATCTATTCCATTTACACCGATAGATTCCAGAAATTTATTATGCATGCTTATCCTTCCTTAGATTAAACCATTACTGATAAAACAATAAAAATCTACCGCTGCACTGCTCACGTCCGCGGTTGGGTACTGGAAATTATCGGCATAAATACCATTTATATTAACAAAAAAATATGTCGCTGCTTTCCGGCTGTTTGTGCCCTTTTCAGCTTGCCGGCACAAACAATCTCTGTTCTTCTTGTGTATCTGACGATACCCGCAACAACTCTTCCAGCGTCGTTTCTCCCTTGCGAACCGACTCCAGTCCGTCCGTCCATAAGTTTTTTGTTCCACCCCTGACAGCCTCTTTCATAATCTCACTGGAATCCTTATGGGCAAGAATGAGCCGGCGTATAGCGTCATCTACACAGAGAAACTCGGCAATACATTTTCGCCCTTTAAATCCGGTATTACCACACTCGTCGCAGCCTTTGGCCCTGAATAAATATTCCCCTGCATTTAATCTTGCTGTCTGGCGTAAATCCTCCCCTGGCACAAACGCCTCACGGCACTTCTCGCACATCTTTCTCACCAATCGCTGTGCAAGAACACCAATAATACACGAAGAGATCAGATAATCCTCCATCCCCATATCCATCAGGCGGGTAAACGCCGATGCCGAATCGTTTGTATGGAGCGTCGACAAAACAAGGTGTCCGGTTAACGAGGCCTGTATGGCAATCGATGCTGTTTCCCGGTCCCTGATTTCTCCAATGAGAACAACATCAGGATCATGTCGTAAAATGGACCGCAGTCCGGAGGCAAAGGTTAAATTAATCTGAGGATTTACCTGTATCTGATTCACCCCCTCCATGCTGTATTCTACCGGGTCTTCCACGGTTATAATCTTGATCTCCGGAGAAACCAGCTCTTTAAGAACGGCGTACAGCGTTGTCGTTTTTCCGCTTCCCGTGGGACCAGTTACCAGCAGCATTCCCTCTGGTTTATTTACCATCCGTCGGAATTTTACTAAAAACTCCTGGTTAAAACCCAGTTTTTCCAAATCGAGCGTGACTGCCGTCCGGTCTAAAATCCTCATTACCACACCCTCACCACAGCTCATGGGAATGATTGAAACCCGTAAATCTACCTCTTTGCCAGCTACTTTCATCTTGATCCGGCCATCCTGCGGCAGCCGTTTTTCGGCAATATTCAGCTTTGCCATGATTTTAATACGCGAAATAATCGCATGGTAAAGCTCGCGGGGTGGTGGTGTTAGTTCCTGCAATACACCGTCCACGCGATACCGCAAGCGCGCGCTCCTCTCAAAAAGCTCCAGGTGGATATCGCTTGCACCGATTTCAATAGCCTTTGTCAGGATACTGTTTACCAGACGTATCACGGGGGCCTCTGAGGCCATATCCCGTAAATGCTCTACGTCCTCCATGACCTCGATGCTCGAGGCCGCTCCATCTTCTTCTTTAACCTCACCCTCATACATCGTTTCAAGAGAGGCTAAAATATCTTTTTCACAACCAGCGAAAATCCGTATTTCTTTATTTGTGGCGAGCGCAATCGTCTCCGCCAATAACGAATCCTGAGGGTCGGCAAGGGCAATATCCAGTACGCCATTATCCAAACACAGAGGAAGTACACGGTTTGCCATGAGAAAGACCTTGGGGACATTTTCTATCAGTGGATACCGGTCATCCTTCTTTTTTTCCCAAATCGGTATCTGCAATAATCTGCTATAAGCAAGCCGAAGGTCTTCCTCAGAAACCGTCCCTAAATCAATGAAAATGCGTCCGAGCTTTTGTTTCGTTTGTCTTTGAACTTCCAGAGCACGATCCAAATCAGCCCGATTCACTTTGCCAATTTCAAGCAACACCTCCCCGATAGTATTACTTGTTGTTTGGTTCATATTCAAAGTCTGTGATGTCCTCAAAAAAAATTTGCAGCCCTTTACCTCTATTCCCAACTTGCCACGTCTTTAGCTTCATCTTCTCCCCCTGTATTGCCGTCTGCTCCGTACGAGACAATGTCAAAATCTCCATGTTCACCAGGATATATATAAGTATAATTATTCCCCCATGGATCCTTTGGAATAAACTTCTTCTTTAAATACGGTCCTTTCCAATTAGAAACACCCTGAGGTTCTGTTACTAATGCATCCAATCCCTGCTCCTGTGTGGGATATTTTGTCGTATCAAGTTTAAACATCTCCAGGGCGCTCGAAAAACCTTCGATTTGCTGTTTGGCAACCGTTTGGCGTGACTCACCAACACGACCGATCATCTTCGGCCCTATCAATGCCGCAAGTAATCCAATAATAATCATAACAATGAGCAATTCCAGTAAGGTAAAACCACCTTTTTTTAACAATTCCAGCCTTAGCCTATTTCCCATATTCATTCACTCCATATTAAGGTAATAAAGGTTCCACGCTATTCTTCCACATCTTCATCGTCTTCTTCATCAAAAGACTCTGATTCATCAGCAAATTCATAATCATCCTCTTGTTCAAAATCTATATCATCAAGACCACGGTCTCTCTTGTCTTGTATTGTTACTGTACCAGAATCTTTCAGCATATCAATAACTTTTTCCATTTCCTCTTCACTCATCTCCGTTTCATCCCTCGTGTACCGTACGACTTGCTCCATTGCCTCGTCCATGGTATAATAGGACAACCCACCCAACGGTTCCACATGCAACACGGCAACCGTCTTATCGCAGATAAAGCCAAGCTTTTCATCCATCGCTGTACCATTTGGGAAAAAGGCAAATATCTTCGTGCGCTCGTCCTGTGCATCAATCGTATCGGTAAACACCTCAATGTTCCTGGGTAGTTTAAGGATCTTTTTGTCGTCGTTCCAGCAAAAACCCCTATGGAGATCCAGAGTAACGTGATATATCCCTGCAGTCCCCATAGCCTTAATACGCGCCTCCCTGAGAAATGACACCAGGTCTGACATAGTCTTCCTGAACCTGATTGTGTCCAGAGAACCTGTGAATCTTGGGACTGCAACACCAGCAATAATACCGATAATCACCAGAACAACAACTAATTCAATGAGGGTAAAACCACGGCGCTCCTTTAGGGAAATGTCCTTCTCTATGTTAACAAATTGTTCTGGTAATTCTAGACTCATCTTTTTGCAATTCCTTTTTTTCCCTTGCGTTGTTTACTGTTTGTCATCTACTGTCATTAAATTATGTCTTTGGCAATTTTTTATCGCGAAATATATCAGCCTATAGGGACACGGTGCACCGTGTCCCTACTTTGAAATTCCTAAATGTTAAACGTAAACGTATATTTAATAACCGTACTAGACTCTGTGCTTTTATAACCATCCAAACAAAAAGGGGTGTCATATCTCTCGACATAACACCCCTTTTCTTTAAACTTTTACAACAACTTATTTCTATCCCTGCTTACCTCTTGAGGGATATTTTCTTACTTCTTTCTTACCTTTACCGTCACATTATCCTTCAGGTTTTGATGCTTGAATTGTACCTTCGCATCTCCTGTCTTCGTAGTAGCTGTGATGGTAAATGTTGCCTGACCATTATCGTCAGTCAGGGCTTGTGCCGGTGAAACCACCACACGTTTTTTACCTTGTTTTACCTCAACAGTTACCAACCGGTTAGCACCTGCAGAAGAACCATCTCCGCAAGTTAATGTTACCGTTTCTTCAGCACTTGCCTCCCTCAAAAGCTTCAGTGGTTCAGGCTCTGCATCAACATTTGCCACCTCGCAAGGCTCACCAGCCGTCAAGGCAAAGTTAGCAATATTCTTGCCAGTTTGCGGATTTGGCAGGCCTTCTTCTATGGTTACCTCCTTAGAAGATGGCAGATATCCCGTTGTGCTTGCCGTCACTGTTTGCGCTCCAACCGGTACATTTTGTATAATATAAACGCCATCTTGTCCCTGGGAAGTCCCGGTTGTAGCTGTTTGACCGGAACCTTCTACCGTAACCGTTACACCGTTAATTCCAGCACTGGTTGCGGCATCAGTAACCTGACCAGCAAGGGTGCCCACTGGCGTTGGTGTTGGAGTTGGCGAGCCAGACGGTGTTGGTGTTGGTGTGCCACTACCAGCAAGGGCAAAGTTAAATACATTCTTGCCTGTTTGCGGATTTGGCTGGCCTGCCTCTACCGTTACATCTTGAGACTCAGATGTAAAATTTGTCGCATCAGCTGTTAACTTCTGCGCACCAATAGGTACATTTTGAATAGCGTAAATACCATCCTGGCCCTGAACACTTCCGGTTGTTGCCGTTTGACTAGTACCCTCTACGGTCACGGTAGCACCATTGATACCGGCGCCTGTTGCTTCGTTTGTGACCTGACCTGCGATATTTCCAAACTGCTCACCAGTAACACCAGCAGTATCAGTAACCTGCTGTGTCGTTCCGCCAATGGTAATCGTGTCAAAATATGAAGCCAGCAAGGTGTCACCTTCGGCGGCTTGTAATTGTACAAATTCTACTGTGCCACCCGTGGAAACGAGCTTAATAGATCCCGCAAATACACCTGTATCGTTTCCTGTTTCAACCATCCTCACCTTTGTATTGCCGCCGGAGGAGCTGGTGATGAATACATCATTTAACAGAGTCTGAATATTACCGCTATTCGTATTTCTCTCGCAATCAGACAATGTTAACGTAGCAAATGAGTTGATTCCAAAAGAATCTGCATCAAATGCCAGGCTCGCATCACAAGCACTTAAAGCAAGTAACTTATTTGTCGTAGCAGACTGAGGACTCGTGTCTGTGTATACAACGTTCAAGATACCGCCCTGGATGGTGTTTATTGCACTACCCGTTGTGGCACCAGAGGTAGTTGTAAATGTTGCAACAAATGAACCCGTATTTACTCCCGTCTCATTAAGATTCAGGAATACGTCATCGCCTATACTATAGTTTGCCCCTGCTATCTTAATTGCTGACGTTAAAACATCGTTTGAACCTGATACGGCATTTCTATCTGCATCAACTACGGATGCAACTACGGTATCACCAGACAAATAGGCAGAGTCCTTGCTAAGACTTAATGCCCCCAGGGAAGTGACAATAGCAATTGGGTCACTAACTACATTCTCTGTATCGCAAGCCCCTCTTGGGCCGTCAATGTAACTGACAAAAACACTATCGCCATTGGAAACCTTCAAAAGATCTGAACTATTGCTGGACGTTGTGCCGCTGGACAAGAAGAATGACCCCTTAAACGTCCCGGAATTATTAGCCGTTTCGGCAAGGGTCAAATCTATCGTATTTACGCCCATATCCAGACTTGAGTCACCAAGTGATCCCAGCTTGCTTGCATAGATAATCTTCTTGGTACCGCCATTGATAAGAGACGCATTGTCTGCAGATGCAGCCGACGGAACACCAAGACCGTCCTCATTAAAAATTTGCTTGCCGGTGGCGGCGTCATTTTCACCGGTAGACTGTTTGCTGCCATTCGCAGTGTTAAGATCCTGATCAACAACAGTTACAACAACCGCGGTGTCAGGGCCCGTGCTTCCAGTTACATTTGTGGACAAAACACCGTCATACGTAGTAAAACCAAAATTTGATGCTGTTACAGCAAGGGTATTGCCGCTCATGTAAACATTCCCTGCACCAAGGGCATCATTATATCTGACACGGTATGTTCCATTACAAATTCCGCCGATACGGGCAAGCTCTGTACCATCAGAGAGCGTATCTAATCTCCCCATATCATTTCCAATAACCTGAACCCACGTTTTGCTTGGGTTAAAAATCGTGGAGTTGGAAAGTTTTGTAACAGAAATTGTCGTGCCACCAGTACTACAAACCTCTCCGAATTCCTGTGAAGAACCATCAAAGATCCTTACCACGGAACCCGTTCCGATGATACTGCTGACATCCGCACTAAATGTGCCATCAAAAAATATGGTTGATGTACCAGTAAAATCAGAAATAAGCGTCGTAATTGACTTCGTAGTGCTCGTTGTTAACCGTGCGGCGGTATAATCAAAACACACGGTTCCCACAAACGTAGAAGAATTAGCGCCTGTTTCCACGATAGGCACAGAAACCCAGCGTGTTCCATCTGGTGATATTTCTACGGTGTTATCTACGCCATCAAGCGTTGCCACAAATGAAGAAGTACTTGCTGAGCTAAGGAATGAATTTGCATCAGACGAAGAACCCTTCACCAGCGGTATAGCACTTACTGACTCTGTACCTAAACTAAAACTCGTATTTCCAAAAACCTGCGGATTTCCAAAGGTACCAGCAGAAGTTGGGACTACCCATACCAACGTGTTGTCTGTGTTTGAAATTCTGACAGACTGAGTACCAACTCCAAAGCCATCGGGATGAGCAACACCTATGGTCTTGGTGTTTTGAGTATACGATTTTACCTTTAAAATATCACCCCTGGTATTCGTAGTTGTACCATTCCAAAGGCTGCTTCCTGCCGAAACACTTTCTTGGGTAGAGGTACTTGAGTTTAAATTCCCATCTACAACGGTAACCGTCAGGCAATCATTAATATCCGGGGCATCAAGATCTCTGGCAAGCGTGCCAGTAGCACCGGAAATGCCATATGCAGCCGTTCCGGTTACCGTACCAGATACACCCGTATTTCTAATCTCGTCAAGGTAAGACAATTTTAAGGTATCCCCGCTCCTGGGGCCGGTAAGCTGGAAGCTGTCTAGGGACACGACCTTGGAACCTGCGATATCACCCGCACTGCCGTTTCCTACCGTAAAGGAAGAAATAGCCACCAAGCAATAATTGCCTCCATCAATTAACTTAATCAGGCCAGACGCACTTGTTGAGGTAGTGGTGCCAGACACGGCCGTACCAAAGAGGCTGGTATTCGTGCCGGAGGCAACTACACTACTAATGCCTAAAGAAGCAATTGCAGGAAAAGACTTCGTTGATGGGCTAACAAAGCCGAGTACCGGCAGATTCGTATCAGCAAGGTATAAACCAAGTTTGCCGCTTGCATTCGTTTCTATGATTTTAAATGTAACTGTGGCAGTACCACCAATGGTAACATTTGCGCCTGCATAAGCGACTGAATCAAGACTTACGTTCCCCCTTGAAGAACTGGGTGTAGATGAACCAAACACCTTACCACTTGCAACAAAGACACCCGTATTATTCCCGTTTTCAACAAGCATAATATTGCTTGAAACAACGAGCGTCCCACCAAGCGATAATGGCTGCCCTGTTGTCTGGTCAATAGCCTCAAGCTTTACCCTTGATGTACCAGTCCCTGGATTGCCAGCCAATAAAACAGAACCATCAGCTAAACCAATTACATCCCGTGATACAGGATTAAGATTTTCATCCTGATCGGTAAGACTAAGTATCATATTCGGACTGGATAGCGTATCTGTTGATACAGAAGATACCGCACTTGGAGAGAAAACGATAGCGCCGTCATAATTGGCAACAGGAGCTGTGTCTAACGTGCTGCCTGCGTATACCAACTCGAGGGTGTCGCCATTTGCAACCGTGAGCTCGCCACTTAACCCTGTATCAGCGTTGCCTCCGCTATTGGCCGACAATTCTTTTAGATTCAAGCCTGTTACGCTGGAACCAAGAGCCGGGAAGTTGTGACTGCCGGAATTAAAACCTTCAACATACCCGGAAGTTGTACCTACCGGATAAGTTACCGGTTGTATGGCAGCACTACTGGTAAACACACCCGTGCCCGTACCCGTTTCTTTTAGCACAAAGGAAGCCGCGTTAGTGCTCGTTTTAACGGTAACGGTAATTGTTTCCACAGCACTGCTTGTATTTGCTGTAGAATCGACTACAGAAATCCAAGCACGATCAAAATCGTTTGTATCGCTGAAAGATGGCGAATAACTTCCTCTGTCTAAACTACCTGTTGCCGCCATTGAGTTTGAACTCATACTCAAGGCGAACGCAACCACCAGCAGAAATATGCTGGTTATACTAAACCATTTTCCCTTATTACTACTCATTTTTCTTGGTCTTTTCATAATCTATTCAATCTCCTTTTTATAATATCTAAGACCATCGAGACCCAAACTAGATGCAAACTCAAACCTTTATAAGAACGTTCCCTATTCTTTAAAAAATTGAACATTACTCAAATGTACTTAATCGATCTCCCAATCAACGTTTGACCCCTTATCGCCCATGCGCTGCCTTCTTCTCTGTCAAATCATAAATCTTAGGCTTGGAAAAGCAAGGCCTGATTCTCAACAAAATATGACTGATTTTGTCGTCGAATCAATTGTTGTTTTTCCGATAATTACCTCCTTTCTTAGTATTTTACACCATTGAGATTTAAGCTAAAATTATCATGGACACATGCCATTGGTATTATTTAGTAGGAGCAATATAGCACGCAAATTTAGTGCAGTCAACAAAAAAATTAAAATTTTTCGTGCTGAAAAAATATATTATATTTCTTTAAGTATTTATTAACCATATCGATATGAAAGTTATGATGCATTATTGTTTGACTTGCTGTCTTTTTCTTGGTATTATTTCAGCCTATTTTTCTTTGGAAAGAGTTGGATTTTACTACAAAGTATGTCTCAATTTCCAACGTTCTTTTTCCTTTCCTGTTATTTTATCTGGCTCTTTCAATACAAGCATTGGCTCATTCTTCAAACTCTTACTTACCAATTGAAGTTCAAAGAAATTAACATAGTACTTGGCAATGGTAGGGACATCCGCGGTTTCTGATAGCGAAAGAGATTTTATACTCAAAGGCGTATTATCTACGATAAAAGAGATTGTTACTGCCCAACAGTTTGATATGTGGTTTTCATGTCTTCGGGTGTCATCTGTTACCGGCAGCAGTATTACCTTTGTTGCACCAAACTCTTTTATTCGTGAGTGGCTTAATAGTCACTATAATGACCTTTTCTCAAGTGCGGTATATAAGGTATTGAATTCCTCAAGAGAAATTATATTTTCTACAGAGGAAGAGGTTTTTGGACAACTATCCTCGGTTTCCTTTGCTCCGGGCGAGGTCTTTCCAGGGAAGAGATCGCATGAGGAAAATTATACAGCACCACTATACAAGTATTATAGCTTTGAAAATTTTGTTGCAGGTCCATGTAACAGACTGGCGCATGCAGCGGCAATCGCCGTTTCTGAATCTCCCGGTCTCGCTTATAATCCATTGTTCATTCATGGCGCTTCAGGTCTGGGAAAGACTCATCTTCTGCACGCGATAAATAACATATTATTGTCTAAACACAGAATGAAGACTCTTTATCTACCCTGTGAGCGCTTTATAAATCATTACATTTCTACAATACGAACCAACAGTTGGGATTCTTTTAGGAGTTTCTACAGAAATATCGATGCACTTCTCATAGACGATATACAGGCATTTGAAAATTCACAAGGAAGCAGAGAGGAGTTTTTTCATACATTTAATACCCTTTATAACGCTAAAAGACAAATTGTTATTACCAGCGATTGTCCTCCTGAATCTATTGCTGCCCTTGAAGACAGACTCATTTCCCGCTTCAAATGGGGACTTCTCTGCAGTATTGATAATACATCACGAGAAACGCGCATTGCGATTGCCGAGAAAAAGGCGTCGTTATGGGGCATCAACTTATCTCACGAAGCTGCTTCATATCTTGCAAAAAATGTAACCGGCAGCATCCGTGAACTGGAAGGTGCTATAGCACGTCTGAGCCGGGAGGAAAAAATAACCAAAAATAGCATTGCCCTTGACCGCGTGAGAAAAATAGTCTGGGAGCTTTCAGGAAATAAAAAGTACGTCAGCATAGAAAAGGTCATTAAGGCAGTCTCTGAAAGATTTAATGTACGTGTCTCCCAGCTTCAATCAAGGTGCAGAACACGAAGTCTGGCACTCCCTAGACAAATAGCAATGCATCTATCAAGAAAATTAACCAGGATGTCATTGATGGAAATTGGAGGATACTTAGGCGGAAGAGATCATTCGACGGTGATACATGCAGATGAGAAAATAACCAAGATGTCAAGAAAAGACAAAAACCTCCATATCACGCTTCAAAAACTGGAAAGCGAATTACGGAAGTAAGCAGTATGTTCATAGTATGTAGAATATTTGCTGAAATTTATAACAACGATGTCAGAAATAAGATGTCATGAGTTTCTGACCCACAGCACAGGATATTGCAAAATATAATCTTTCTACAGGTTTTCTACAGTGACCAAGTGACGCATATTTTTATTTTTTCAATAGTTACGTTTTTTTGAATGAGATATGACACAACATAATACGTTTACGATTTATAAATTCTTTTAAAATATAATAACATTTAGGAATGAGACATGAAATTAAATTTTTCCGGAAAAGACCTCTATTGTGGTTTTAATTTAGTTGCTGGTATAGTTCCATCATCTGAGCTAAAGGGTATATTAAAGGGTGTTAAAATGGTGGTAAAAAATAAATATGCGGAACTTATTGCTACGGATTTGGAGGTATTGGTGAAATATCTCTTGCCGGCAGGAGAGGGTGAAGAGGAGGGTGGAATCATCGTTCCTGCGGTTCGTGTAAGTAATGTGTTAAGAGAGTGGGCTGGGAATGAAGTGGTGTCGGTATCGATTGAAGAGGGTAATTGTACCCTGAGGTCCGGGGGTGGATATTTTAAGATAGCAGGGGAAGACTTCAGGCAATTTCCAGAGATAGGCAGGGTAGAGACCAAAGGTCTTGTTGAAGTAGATGGGGGAGTTATCAGCGATATGATAGGAAAGGTCGTTCATGCTGCATCAACAGTTAAGGTGAGGAGTATGTTATGTGGTGTTTTTGTGAAGGTTACCGGAAACGATATTATTATGGTTGCTGCAGATGGAAACAGGATGTCTAGTGTAAAACGAAAGGTGAATAATGCTGATGCGATATCAATGGATGGGATAGTTGCAGTGAAGTGCTTACTGTTCCTGCAGCGTTTTGTATCTGAGTGTAAAGGGATTTTAAAGTTAGGAATGGGTGAGCAAAGGGTCTATTTTGCAGGTGATAAGGGTGAGGTTGTATCGCAGTTAATAGAAGGTCAGTATCCAAAATATGAAGAGCTTATTCCGAAAGAGAATGATAAGAGAGTGGAAGTTAATAGGAATGAGCTATTGTCAGGGGTGAGGATGGCATCGTTTATGACGAACGAGGAGTACCGGATAGTAAAATTTGTGTTTAAACAGGGGAAGCTGATGCTTTCGTCCAGGACTGCAGATGTGGGAGAGGCGGAGCTGGAAATCGCCGTTGGTTATGATGGGCCGGATTTCGAAATAAGTTTTGATCCGCAGTATGTGATAGACGCCTTGAAGGTTTCTGATAGCGACACCGTTATAATAGAACTCGGCGATGGTGGCAGTGCTGCTTTGTTTAGGACAGGTTATGAACAAATCGATGTCATAATGCCAATTGAGATGAAATAGGGTTTTCATGTCGGAGGATAGTTATCATGTTAGAAGGATTGCCGGAGAGATATTTTTTTAATAGAAGCAGTGCTGTAAAAGTAGGCCAGGTGTTGAAGGGTTTGTTTCCGAGAAGAAGCGGTGGGGATAAAATTTGCCGGGAGGTGAAGGATGCATGGAAAGAAATTGTTGGCGAAGAGGTATGTCAGGGTACCGAAATAACGGAATTGAGAAAGGGAATTTTATACGTAAACGTGGAGTCGCCTGCGCTGATTCACCATTTGACTAACTTTGAGAAGGATGCTATAATTTCCAAAATTAATGAGTTAACACGTATGAAATATTTGAATGATATACGATTTAAGGTAGGAATATTGAATGATAGCAGAAGAAAATAGTGCAGCACTTAGACGGGATACCTATGATTCGACTTCAATAAAGGTGCTTGGTGGTATTGAGGCTGTCAGGAAGCGGCCGGCGATGTATATCGGTGATACGACGATTCGAGGATTGCACCACTTGGTGGAAGAAGTCGTTTGCAACAGCGTAGACGAGGCAGTTGCAGGGTTTTGTGAAAATATAAATGTAAAGATACATATAGATAAAAGTGTAACGGTCGTGGACGATGGTAGGGGCATTCCGGTTGACCTGCATAAAGAAACAAATAAGTCTGCGTTGGAAGTGGTCATGACCATGCTCCATGCGGGAGGCAAGTTTGAACACAAGAGCTATAAAATATCCGGTGGTTTACACGGGGTTGGGGTGTCGGTCGTAAACGCGCTCAGTGAATGGATGGAGGTAGAGGTTAAAAGGGATGGCCATGTATATTTTCAGCGATACGAGAAGGGTGAGGCAAAGTCGCCGGTGGAGGTACGGGGAGTTACTAAGAAAAGGGGGACCAAGGTCGTCTTTAAACCGGACCGTGAAATATTCGAGGATACAAGTTTTTGCTTTGAGACAATAGCAAAGAGGCTTAGAGAGTATGCCTTTTTAAACAAGGGAATAAAAATAACATTAACGGATGAGAGAACGGATAAGAGTGAAACATACCGATACGAGGGAGGCATAAAGGCTTTTGTAAAAGAACTGAATGAAGGCAAAGAGGTAATCCATAAAGATATAATATATTTCGAAAAAGAGAGTAAGGGTACGATCGTTGAGGTAGCTATGCAGTACAATGACGGGTATAGTGAGAATGTATACTCTTTTGCAAATAACATCAATACGGTGGAAGGCGGAACGCATTTGAGTGGTTTCAGGGCTGCCTTGACGAGAACCCTTAACGGTTATGCAAAGAGCAAAGGACTCCTCAGTGAGGAGAAGGCGCCTTTGGGGGATGACTACAAAGAGGGACTCACAGCTGTTGTAAGCATTAAGTTGCCAGATCCTCAGTTTGAAGGACAAACCAAAACAAAGCTCGGGAATCGTGAAGTTCAAAGCCTGGTAGAAGCGGTAATAAATGAACAACTCGGAACCTATTGTGAGGAAACGCCTTCAACAGCAAAGGCGATTATCAGCAAGGGGATAGATGCTGCACGGGCAAGAGAGGCAGCGCGAAAGGCTCGAGATCTGACACGAAGGAAGGGGGCGCTTGGCAGTTCAAACCTTCCCGGGAAACTGGCAGACTGCTCCTCCCGGGATTTTGAGACGTCAGAATTATTCCTTGTAGAAGGCATTTCGGCAGGAGGTACGGCAAAACAAGGGAGAGATCGTACGTTTCAGGCAATCTTGCCATTAAAGGGAGTGATACTAAATGTAGAGAAGGCGCGTATTGACAAAATGCTGAGTAACGAGGAGATCCGAACCTTGATATCGGCCCTCGGGACAGGTATAGGAACGGACGAGTTTAATGTGGGCAATTTGCGGTATGCCAAAATTATTATTATGACAGACGCTGATATCGACGGGGCGCACATCAGGACACTTTTACTGACGTTCTTTTTCCGTCAAATGATAGATTTGATAGAAAAGGGGCATATTTATATCGCCCAGCCACCCTTGTATAAGGTAACAAAAAACAAGAGACAAGAGTACATTTATGATGACAGAGAGCTCCAGAAGAGGCTTATTGTACTTGGTGGGGAGGGGACAGTTATGGAATTTCATGGTAAAAGAAAAGAGGGCTTGAATAACTCAAAATTGACCAGGCTGTTGCATCTTCTGGTACAAATGGAAGAGTATATAAAGATACTAAGGAAAAAGGGAATATCTCTGGATAAATTTCTAGGACTGCGGCATAAGAAGAACGGAAATCTTCCCTTATACAAGGTATCCTACAAAGGCGAGGTCTTCTATATCTATTCAGAAGAAGAAATGGAAACATTTATAAAAGAGAAACAACAGGCCGAGGGGAGAGAATTAGAGATATTGGAAGAGGAAGATGCTGCGGAGGCAAGAGAAGGAGTAATGGAAGTCATAGAATATCACGAAAGCAGAGAAATCGAAAAAACCGTAAGAGAAATAGAAGCCTATGGTTTTTCGGCAGACGAGTACTTTGTTGGTCATAATGGTGATAAAGAAGGGTATAAATTAATTTCAGAAGACACGGAGATATTCGCCCAGTCCCTTAGCGAGGTTTTGTCAAAAATACGCGAGATCGGCAGGCGGGGCCTGGAAATCCAGCGTTACAAAGGACTCGGTGAAATGAATGCGGAAGAATTAGCCGTAACCACCATGAATGTGAATACCAGAACGCTCTTAAAAGTAAAAGTTGAAGATGCGGCAAAAGCAGATTCTATCTTTAGCACCCTTGCGGGCAAGGATGTTCAGCGGAGGAAAGAGTTTATAGAAAAACACGCGCTGGAAGTGAGAAATTTGGATATTTAGTTTGGCTGATGTAAGAAAAGCTGGAGTCGTTTTATGCACAAGAAAGAATTAAAACAGATAGAAAATCTGCTGAAAAGCAGAAAAAATATACTGTTGAAAGAATTTGAGGAGAGGGTCAAAAAATATCGGGATGGTGGCACCGAAAAAGCAACGGACATCGCTGAGATTGCATCCAGTTCTTCAAGTGAGATACTGGAAATTGCAGTTGTAGAAGAAGATGCAAAGGAACTGAAACAGATAGAAGATGCCTTGGCCCGAATGAAAGCAGGGCAATATGGGGTTTGCGAACAATGCGGACGCGCGATAAAAAAAGCACGGTTAAAGGCAATTCCCTTTGCTACACTGTGTGTAAGGTGTAAAGAGGAAGAAGAAAAGATGTGTGATGAGAAAGACTTCCAGACACGACATGAAGCAGAAGAAAATGTTAACAGACCAGAAAACCGGGAAACTGACGAAAATGATACAAGGTATCTGAGAAAGAAAATAATTGAAATCGAGTACCATGATAAGAGAAACTAGCGCTTGAAAGATTCCAGACGAATGACACTCGTTAATACATTTTTACATACGTGTAAAAAATATGCACGGAAAACTGCAGTTATAGATCAAAATGGCGCCTATTGTTACGAAGACCTCCGCCAAGAAGCCTTAAGATACGCTGAAGAGGTATCTTCCGGCGGTACCGGAAATAATATAGGAATACTCCTCCTTAACGGAAAAGAATTCGTGACCGCATTTTATGGGATTCTGATTGCCGGGAAGACGCCGGTTCCGTTGAATTTTTTGCTCTCGCCAGCGCAACTGCTGTATGTAATCAGGGATGCTGAAATAGAGACAGTATTTACCTGCAACCTTTTTGTGCCTCACCTGGGAAAGCAGATAAAACATATCTTTCTGACAGAAGAGAAACATTCAGGCACATTGTTGAATGAAGGGAGTATTACCTACGGTGAGGAAGAAGAACAGGCCGCAATGCTGTATACATCAGGCACGAATGCTAATCCAAAAGGAGTAATATTAACGCATAACAATTTCCTGAGCAATCTTGAAGGGTGTATGCATGCCTTTCATTTCACAGAGAAAGACATATTACTTGGCATCCTGCCGCTCTTTCATACCTATGCCTTAACTACAACACTCATATTGCCAGTCTGTGTTGGTGCTACGATGATCTATCTTACGCGATTTTCAGGGGCAAAGGTATTGGAAATGATTGAAAAATATAAGGTCACGTCCTTATTCGCTATTCCATCCATGTACCGGGTGCTCCTGCGAACCGCAGAATCCACCAGACATGACTTGCACACATTAAGATTGTGCACGTCCGGAGGAGAGCCCTTGCCGGGCGACGTTTTAGAGGCGTTTAGCAAAGTATTTCCGGTTCCCTTAACCGAGGGTTATGGCTTAACGGAAGCCACGGCGATTGTTTCAGTAAATCTTCCTGAAAAATGCAGGCCGGGAAGCATTGGCCCCCCCTTGGACAACATTGAGGTAAGGATTGTAAACGATAATGGCGAGGAACAACCAGTGGGTAGGGAGGGTGAAATATGGGTAAAAGGGCCGAACGTGATGAAGGGATATCATAAATTGCCCAAAGAAACGGCGGAGACCATTACCCCCGACAGATGGTTGAAGACGGGAGACTATGGCAAGCTTGACAAAGAAGGGTTTTTATGGATTACGGGAAGAAAAAAGGAACTCATTATTATTAGCGGAGAAAATGTATCGCCCACGGAGATTGAACATGTAATCAGCAGACATGAAAAGGTCTTCGAAGTGGCTGTCGTTGGTGTGCCTGACAAGGTTCGGGGTGAAGTCCCCAAGGCATTTATCGCCTTACGTGAGCATGCAACGTGTACCGAAGACGAAATCAGGGATTACTGTATGTCACGGTTGCCGCATTATAAGGTGCCAAAATATTTTGTATTCCACAAAGAGTTACCCCATGGTCCTACCGGAAAGATTTTAAAAAGGGCATTGAAAGAAGAGAAATTTTCAGGTCCTGCAAACCAAAATGTTTAAGATACCGCACGTCAAAAACCTGCTTCTGGTTCGCCAGTAGTTTTGTGAAGGAAGAGACAGGTCTTTTATTTATACATCGAAAATAAATACCATGCCATTGCCGTCCTTTTTGCCCCTGCTCATTACGGGTGTAACCGGTGTGCCCGGTTACAGCGCCTTTCAGTATTTTCACGCAAAGTACCCAAGCCACGTTATCGCCATTCGTCCTGTTCGATACTGGCCACTGAAAGGGGAAGGGATTATTCCTCTTGATATAGAAAACCGTGACGGGCTTGCAGCATTGATAGAGCAGAAGCAGTTTAGATCTGTTTTGAATGGGGCAGGTTCCTGTGCCTTAAGATCCTGCGAGATGAATTCCGTTCTGGCCTATCGGGTGAATGTGCAAGCGGTTCTAAATGTGCTGGAAATGATCGACCGTCGTGATGTGCGGTTGATTCATCTTTCCACCGATCTGGTATTCCCTGGAAAAGGGGAAGGTTTATATACGGAAGAGGACGCCATGGCACCTGTCACCATGTATGGCAAGACGATGGCCATAGCCGAGGAGACTATTATGCTCCGTTATCCGTCTGCGGCAATATTCCGCATATCACTTCCTATGGGTATCAGCGTAAATGGACATGCCGGGGCAATCGATTGGATCCTGTCACGTTTTAAAAAGAATAATCCGGCGACCTTATACTTTGATGAATTGCGGTCTCCTTTTTATTGTGAGGATTTTAATAAGGTTATGGAACTTGCCCTGGAAAACAACCTCAGGGGTATTTATCATCTTGGTTCGCACCGGCACCTTAGTCTGTATCAGATCGGACAAATTGTAAATAAAGTTGGGGGTTACGCCCCGGATCTTCTCAAAGGTTGTATGCGCAAGGAAGCAGGACCAATGCCACCGCGGGCAGGAAATGTTACCATGAACAACAAAAAACTTATCCAGGCACTAGGAACCGATCCTTTTCGCAAGTGGCCATATCTGGATGACCACGTTCCCGACAGAAACGACTGGCATTATAGCCGCCCGGAACATATGGTTTTGCACCCCGAACAGATTCACAAATGTCTTTATAAAATTCCCGTGGCTTGCTAAAGTGTTCGTCTCTAATAAAACAATTTACTAGTTATTTACAGGCCAGTATGATATAAAACTGCTCATAAGATCAATGGACGTCTGTCAATGAAACGTTAAAATAGAACGTTCTTAGGATAAAAACATGAGTAACATAGTTGTTAATCTGGATGGCATACCAATAGAAATAAAACGACAAAAAATTTCCCTTAAACTGCTCATCCTCGACATAGAAAACCCACGCATTCAGTATTACCTCGATACCAGACTAAACGACAACATAACTCAAGAAAAGATAAAATTCGCCCTTGCAGAAGGTAATGACCAATACGAGAAACTTAAAGAGCATATAGAACGTAACGGTGGCATTTACGATCCGATATGGACAGTACCGAAAGACGATTATTACACTGTAATTGAAGGTAATACGAGGGCATTTGTTTATGAGGAACTTTCTGAGAAATATGTGAATGATGAAAAATGGAAAACAATTGACGCCTATGTATTGCCTTATAAAATCAATCGTGATGTAATAAATTTTATCCGATTGGAAAAACACCTTTTTGGTCCAACTCCTTGGGACGCTTATGAAAAGGCTAGAGAATTATATCGTCTCAATACTCAAGAAGATTACTCTTTAAAGCGGCTTGAACAACTTACAAAATTGAATTCCTTCGAAATAAAAAATAATATCCAGGCTTATATGGATATGGAGGAGCAATATCTTAGGAAATATAACAAACCTTCGGAAAGGCTTAAATTCAGCTATTTTGTTGAATTTAGAAAAAATAAAGAGCTAAAAAGACTTATAAAAGAAGGGAATTTATCTCTCTTGGAGTTTTGTGATTGGGTTGGTGAAGGAAAGTTTAGAAGCTAATAAATGGTTAAAGAACAGTCTTACATTTATAAAAAAGAGATTGATTGGTCGGTCTTACGTGAAGGCTTCTCTATTCCAGTTTCAATTCAAATGGTTTTCAAAGAACGGATAAAGAATTACTTGAAAAGAGGAGAAAGGAGAGACATAAATGTAATCCTTGATGATAACACATATCAGGTAAAATTTATAAATCAGGCCTTTAACGAGCAAAAGTATCCAGGGCATGCCGACATATTACAAATCAGATACTCCCCACAAAACCCATTTGCGGTAAGACTGCGAGAAATATTTAAGACAAGTTTCAATTGCCTGCAGAAAGAAAAAGCTAATACCAATGGAATTATACGGGTCCCCGAAGAAAAAAGAGAATATATGGTCTTATATATGACGCCGATTGAAGATACTTTTTTCTTCGACCATATTACTTCGTCTGAGTCAGCGCAAATCAAGGAGTCCATCTCTGGGATAGATGAGGAAGATTTTGAATACCAATCTAACTATAAGGAAGTCGATGATTCTGCAAGAATCGAAACGAAAGAGCAAATAGTTAAGGTTCGTAGATTAGATAGGGCAATTGGGGAGAGCTTAAAATTGTTCTACGGCTACAGATGTCAAGTTTGTGGTGATAATTTTGCTAAGAAATATAACTGCGTAATAGCTGAGGCACACCATATCGTTTTCTTCGTGAGTTCCTTGAATAATGATGCCAGCAATATAATAGTTCTCTGTCCCAATCACCACCGGATTATACATAAAGCAAACCCTGTTTTCGAAAGAGAGAAATATTCTTTCATCTTTCCGAATGGCATAGAAGAAAAACTTATATTAAACAAACACTTGCTATCTACTGCTTGAAGTAGTGTATTTTGCATATATGACAAGAGGATGAGTAAGAAGGTGTCCCTTCTGTATGGTTTATGTAATAGAGCCAAAATACATAAAATATATTCCTTTAAGACAGCAAATAGCAGAAGTCAATGAAAAGTATGGAGAAAAAGGATTTACTCTTGCTTGACAACAACATCCTCGCATCATCCGAATTCAACAATATAATCGATGAAATTAAAGATATCGGTTTTCACAAAGGAGCCAAGCTAAATGAGAGAAAAAGATACGTTGATTTTAATCAGGGAATAGACTTAAGGCTATTAACAAAAGAAAGAATGCAAAAACTAGCAGAAATACCAATAAAACCTTTAAGAATCGCCTTTGACAGGTATAATCTGAAAGATAGCTACGTTAAAGCAATACGATTAGCAGCGAAATGCGGTATCAAATATCTCTCGAATTATATTCTTTTTAATTACGATGATACACCCAAAGATTTTTACGAAAGGCTCAAAATAAACGTTGAACTCAATGAGGAATTTGAAAAGGCGGGATATTCAACGAGAATTTGGTCATTTCCAATGAAATACTCTCCTGTGCTGGGAGAGCATAGTAAAGATAGAAGATTTGTGGGTGAAAAATGGAATCCTCGATATTTAAGGAGTATTCAGTGTATTCTTAATGCGACTCACGGAGTAGTCGGGCCGAAAAGAAAATTTTTTGAAGCTGCCTTCGGAAAAAATTTAAGGGCATTCAAAAAATTACTTTTAATGCCGGATGACTATATTATTTATAGAGAAGACCATAAAGATAATGGTGCTGCTGATTGGCGGAGATTATACAATTCTCTGTCGGAAAAACAAAAAGATGATTTTTGTAACCTGGTTTTTAAAAATCAGTTTAACAATGGAATACATTCAAAGTACCCTAAAGTAAACACATTATTATCATATTACAAATAGTGTAAATCATATCAATTGTCTGACTCCATGTGAAAAATTTGAAGATGAGAAACTTTGCTTTCTCACCGCTCAACCTCTTGGTTTTCCTTTGGTCTTGGTGTTCTCTACGGCAAGAAGCGTTGCTCTAATTCCGCAATTTGAGTATTTGCTTCGCTGCATGTTCAGGGATGCTGGAACTGTCAACTTTATATTGAAAACATGGCTGTAGTTAGTTATAGTAAACATCATTCTTGTACTAATTACCATGCTTTTAGATACTTTATTTAAGATTCTTAACCTATCTGTGAAATATCAAGAAATAATAACAATCGAACCTGGTAAACGTTGCGGGAAACCATGTATTCGCGGTATGCGCATTACGGTGTATGATGTATTGTCATATTTAGCGGCGGGAATGACTACACAAGAGATACTAAAAGATTTCCCTTACCTGACGAAGGAAGACATTCAGGCTTGTTTGGGTTATGCTGCTGATCGTGAGCGTCAGTTATTGATAACGCAGTCATGAATCTCCTTTTGAAGCCATACAACAGATGCAAAACGATCCGAGTGTTGGAATCTTTTGCTAAAATAGAACGTTCTGTAAATTAAGCTCCTCATATCAGTTTTAATACCTCTTCCGCCGCGTGCTCAGATGCCCCGGGCCTTCCAACCGTATCTATTAAAGAGACTAGTTCGTTTATACAGGTTTGTCTTTTTTGATCATTCCTGAGGAATTGTATGGCCTCACGTGCCAGCCAGCGGTAATTTTTTCTTAGCATGAGGATTTCGGGCACAATAGTCTTTTCTGCAAGCGCATTCGCCAGTCCAATGTAAGGGGTTGTCAGGAACGGCCTGGCAATGAAGTAAGCGAAGGGGGATATTTTGTAAAGAACGATCATGGGCTTGAGGTAGTAGGCAATCTGCAAGGTAATCGTTCCTGCGCCGGCGATGCAGAGGCTGGACGCCTTGATGATCTCATGGACGTTTCCCTGAATAATTTTACAAGGGATGGTTGCCTGACGGGTAATATCCTGGATAAGCGGAAAATAGTGTTCATCACTACAGGAGACAAGAAATTGTGCGGTAGGGATTGCCTGATTTATGAGTTCCGCCGCCCGTAGGAACAATGGCAATAACCGGACGATTTCCTGTCTACGGCTTCCCGGAAGAAAAGCAATTATTGGCTCTCCAGTCTTCTTGAGTTCTGAGACAGTCCCTCCATCTGCGTCCTTGATATGAATTTCATCGGATAACGGATGCCCCACGTAAGTGACAGGAATTGCCGCCGCTTCATACAAGGGCTTTTCAAAGGGATAAATTACGATTACTTTGTCCACGAGTTTTTTCATCTTTTTTACACGCCACGGTCCATGAGCCCAGAGCTGCGGACAGATATAATAAACAACAGGAATTTTCAGTTTCTTTGCTGCCCTGGCCAGGTGAAAATTAAAGCCGCAATAATCGATCAGAATAACAAGGCTTGGCCTCTCTTGTTGAAAGAAGCGGGTACAATCTTTTTTCATTTTCAGAAAGGTGGTTAGCTCTGTCAGGACGTGGAGCCACATCAAAGATTTGTCGGACATATCATGAAGGCAATGCAAACCCGCTTGTTTCATCCGGCTTTTCCCCAGCCCATAAAATTGTATCCGGGGATTCTTGTTCATCATGCAGGACATAAGATTTGCCCCGTGAATATCGCCCGAGGAGTCGCCCGCACTGATAAATACTTTGTATATGTCAGGCATAGAGAACCTTGAAAAGGTACTTGATAAAATTTATAAAGAAAAGTGCAGGTATCAATAACCAGACAAGAATGAAAACAAAGGATGTGTCCGTGCAAAAGAGTCCATACTGTACATCAAGGGCAAAGAGGATAAGACACGTGACCGGCAGGGCAATAAAGACGATTATGATTATGCAAAGAAAGAGGGGGTGATGTGAAAATAATGAAGCAGAGAGAAGCGTGCTCCCTGTATAAAACAGGCTAAGGAATAACGTCAACAACCTCCTTTTGGCAAAGAAATAACTTCCCGCAGAGGCGACTAAAGCTACAAACGTTACGATAAGTAAGAGATAAGGCGGCACCTTACCACCTAGCCGTATTCGAAGTGATGACCATCTATTCCTTTATCATGAAAAATTCCCAGTATTTGAAAAAGTAGCGTATTCTCTACCAGGATTTTTTGAATTAGGCCTTCGGCAACCTTCCCCCCTGTTTCCCCCCGTTTACTGGGGGATTATGGGGGTAATTGAAATTCCTGTACATCGAGTTAAACACGGACAAACTTGTTTGTCCGTGCCACCCCACAACCCGCTTAACTAAAATGAAAATTTCAATACGACTTAATCATTTCTCTGGCAACAAAACTTTATTTTTTTTCACCGAAGAAATCCTGTTTTACTTTAAAAGACAAACTGATATCGGGTCGCAAGTAAACAAACCAAAACATGACGCCGACCAGAATAACACCACCAACAATATTGCCGAGCGTGACAGCAATAAGATTATTTAAGAAAAAACCCTTCCAGGTAAGCTGTGAGAGATCCAGCGTTTTCCCTGCCATTTTTTCAGCGGCAGCAACAACAGCCTGATTCCCTTTTAAGAATATACCCATCGGAATAAAGTACATGTTTGCAACACAGTGCTCAAAGCCGCTTGCAACGAAGCCCCCGATAGGAAAAACGATAGCAATAACCTTGTCTGCGACACTCCTGCCACTAAAACACAACCACACAGCAAGACATACCATTGAATTACAAAGAACACCTCTGGCCAGGGCAACTTTAAAATCCAAATTAACCTTCGTATTAGCTATCAGGAGTGCCTTTGCGCCAACCATATGATGAAAGAATTCAAATTGATGTGTGTTATATACCCAGAAGACCATGGTAAGACTACCTACAAGATTGCTGACATACGAAACAATCCAGTTATTAAGCATGTCACGTGTTCTAATCCTCTTGCTTACGTATCCCATAATAATCAAATTATTTCCTGTAAAAAGCTCTGCACCGGCAATAACAACCAACATAAGTCCAAGGGAGAAGGTAATTCCTGCGATCATAGAGGTAAGCCCAAAGTGCAGGGTAGAATCACTTGTTACAAACGTGGCAAACTGTGCACCAATACCAATATAGGCTCCGGCTAATATACCTAACAAAAATGTCTTAGCAAAGGTTAATTGTGCTTTTACGGTAGCTACTTTATCAATTCTTGCAGCAATTTGTGGAGGCGCGTAGGCATCAATATCAATAAGTTGAATCGTTTTGGGAGCGTTATTTTCTGCCATAGTCTCTTTCTCCTTCTTATAATGCCTTCTTTGATGGCCGTAAATAAATATACCAGTAAACACCAGCAATCAACACAACACCACCAAAAAGGTTTCCAAGGACTACCGGTATCATGTTATCAATTAAAAACCCTTTAAAAAAGGTTAGATTCGAGATGTCCAATTTTCCCCCGGTTACCTTTTCTGCGGCTGCAATTACTGAACTATTACCTTTCAGCACAAGCGCCATGGGAATAAGCCACATATTGACCACACAATGCTCAAATCCACAGGCAATAAGACAGGATATAGGCCAGAGTAATGCCAACATCTTATCAAGATTGCTTCTGCCGCTGTAGCACAACCAAATACCCAGGCATACCAGGGTGTTGCAAAGCACTCCTCTTGTAAAAGCAGCGCCAAAGGGAATATTCACTTTATCATTAGCAGTGAGAACTATTTTTGCTCCCAGGAGATAATTACTTGCCATCCATTGTCCAGAGTTGTATATCCACAACACAAGGGTAAGTGCACCGATGAAATTGCCGATAAAAGCAATGATCAGATTCCTGGCAAGGTCTCTGCCGGTAATTTTTCTGGCCATGAAAGACATTGCAATAAGGCAATTTCCCGTAAAAAGCTCTGCACCAGCAATTACAATCAGAACCAAAGCCAGGGTAAATGCGACACCACCTACTAACTGGTTTAAGCCATAGTTAGAAGTAGCTGTATGAACTACAAGCATCCAAAGTTGAGCACCTAATGCAATAAAAACACCGGCAAGAATACTAAGGGCTAGCAGGGTTAGAGTACTTAACTTTGATTTAGATACTCCAACCATCCCTACCCTATCCGCCATTTTTGCTGGTGCATAGGCATCGACCTCCAAAACGGGCACAGCATACTCTGGAGTCGTGCTGTTATCCTGCGTACCAGGCATATATCCCCCCCTTCATGCATAAAATTGTGGTAGATTCATTATCCAAAAGTAAAATATCCTATCACAAGGACAGGTTAATTACTATAAGATAATTTATTTATACTGAATATTTTAATTCTTTATTACTTCAAAGAATTATCTTTAAAAAAAGATCGTGTTTGCTTTTTTCGTTTGTTGGATGGAAAACCATCTTGGAAATAAGATAAGTTTTTTTCGGGAAAAATTCAAGAAAAATAGATTGCTTTTTGATGAGCTTTTGCTTTATTATGAACGAGTTTTATCTGATAATTGATGCATGTTTAGGCTTGGAGGCTTGAAAAAGAAAAATATTTTTGGGCAATTCGGGAGGAAAAGAAAATGATTACCAAAGACATGGTTATTAATGACGTTATAAAGAAGTATCCGAAGACCATTACGGTGTTCAGTAATTTTAAAGTGGATGCATGTTGCGGCGGCGGTTTCAGTATTGAAAAGACCGTGAGTGCAAGCGGGGGAGACCTGAATGCCTTGCTTGCGGCATTAAATAAAGTTGCGCTGGCAAACACGTAGAATACGTGTTTTTCTGTCGTTGCGTTTTTCCTGGAAAAGGAAAAATAGTGTTCTTTCTACAAAAGGATGAAATTTCATGCTGTTATGGTCTTTGGTATCATAATTCATGCTGGCAAAAGTCAAAAGCGTAGCAGTTTTTGGTATTGATGCATATTTGTTGGATATTGAGGTTTATATTGCCACGGGTGATATGCCGTATATTGCCATCGTCGGGTTGCCGGACGCGGCGGTTAAAGAGAGCCGTGATCGGGTAAAGGCGGCGATCAATAATAGCGGTTACCGTTTTCCCTATGGACCCATGACCATAAATCTTGCCCCCGCAGACCGCAAGAAGGAAGGGCCGGTCTTTGAATTACCGATAGCAATCGGGATACTTGTCGCAACGAAACAAATTGAAGTGCCCGATATCCATGAATATGCTATTGTCGGTGAGTTATCTTTAGATGGCAAGCTCCGCCCGGTCAAGGGTTGTTTATCAATGGCATTTAAGTGTAAAGAGCTGGGAATAAGAAAATTTCTCGTGCCCTCTGAAAATGCATCCGAGGCGGCTATTATTGAGGGAATTGACGCGATTCCTGTCAAAACCCTTGCAGATACCGTGGGAATTTTGACTACATCGATTCCTTCTGTGCCCTGTAAAGTTGAACTGAGCGAGGTATTCAGGGAATCTGCTGGTTATGATACAGATTATGCAGACGTGAAAGGCCAGGAGCATGCCAAAAGGGCGCTGACGGTTGCCGTTGCAGGAAATCATAACGTAATCATGGTAGGGCCACCGGGTGCCGGCAAGACCATGCTTGCGCAGCGGATTCCTACCATCATGCCGTCTCTTACCTTAGAGGAGGCATTGGAAACAACGAAGATTTATAGCGTTGTGGGGCTTCTCAATCCTGGACAGTCGTTGATTGTAACGCGTCCCTTCCGTGCACCACACCATACGATTAGCACTGCCGGATTAATTGGCGGCGGTTCTTTCCCAAGACCCGGGGAGATTAGCCTTTCACATAATGGGGTATTGTTTTTAGATGAACTTCCGGAATTTGACCGAAAGACGATTGAAGTGCTCCGGCAACCGCTTGAAACAGGCTCTGTGACAATTTCGCGCGCCATAAATTCTGTCACCTATCCGGCTAAATTTTTTGTTTGTTTGGCGCTCAATCCGTGTCCGTGTGGCTTTTTCACCGATAACCAGAAGGTGTGCCGCTGCACGCCTCATCAAATCCAGAATTATATGTCAAAGGTTTCGGGGCCATTATTGGATAGGATTGACATTCAAATAGAAGTGCCGTCTGTCCGGTATAGTGAGCTTATTTCGGAGAAGGATGCACAATCATCTGCTGATATACGGGAAAAAGTTGCGGTAGCCCGCGCGATGCAAAAAGAACGGTTTCGGGATCAGGCAATCATGGTGAATGCACACATGTCTTCAAAGCAAATCAAAAAGTACTGTGTGGTGGAAAAAGCTGCAGAAACGTTGCTCCATCAGGCAATGACGGAATTGGGGCTTTCCGCGCGTGGTTACAGTAAGATTCTCAAAGTTGCGCGCACCATTGCCGACTTGGATGAAAGCGAACGTATAAAACTCGAGCATGTATCAGAAGCTATACAGTACAGAAATCTGGACAGGGGTTTGTGGAAATGAATACCCTGGCGCCACTAATTGCCGTAAACAAAATTGTTCTCCGCATTTTTTAAGAGAGGGAATCGGGCATCTTTCTCAGATAACAGCGGATTCTTCAATGGCCAGGGTATCGCTACCTCCGGATCATTCCAAAGAATACCCCGCTCATGCTCCGGAGAATAGGTGTTTGTGCATTGATAGGTAATTTCCGCTTTTTCAGAGAGTACGCAGAAACCATGTGCAAAACCTTCCGGTATATACAGCATTTTCATGTTTTCCGATGATAAGGTTTCGCCAACCCATTTTCGGTAATAGGGCGACCCTTGCCGGATATCTACAGCGACATCAAAGATCTCGCCCGATAGTACGCTCATGATCTTGCCCTGTGCCATGGGATTTTTCTGATAATGAAGTCCTCTCAGGACATTCTTTTCAGATTTTGAGTAGTTGATCTGCACGATATGTTTTGTTACGCCACCATGAAAAAAATCCGGGTATTTATAAAGTTCTGCAAAAACCCCCCTGGCATCAGGAAATACCTTGGGTTCAATGAGAAGCACCTCTGGTATGGCTAGGTTTTTAAATGAGAAGGGCACGTTATTATTCTTCGAGTAAGATCTTTGTTAAATATTCTCCATAACTGGTATTGATCTGGCTTGCCAATTTTTTCACCTGCCTGGCGGTAATAAAACCCATCCGGTAAGCGATCTCTTCAATACAGCCAATCTTCAGCCCCTGTCTCTCCTCAATGGTTTTGATAAAGAGTGACGCGTCGATTAACGAATCATACGTTCCCGTGTCAAGCCAGGCATAGCCGCGTCCCATGAGTTGAACGTTTAATTGCCTTTTCAAAAGATACGCATTATTGATATCGGTAATCTCCAATTCGCCCCTTTTTGATGGTTTCACTTTTTTTGCAAGTCTGACCACCGCATTATCATAAAAATAAAGCCCCGTAACCGCCCAATGTGAGCGTGGATTTTTTGGTTTTTCCTCGATGGAGATTACTCGGTTATCCTTATCGAATTCAATAACTCCGTATCGCTGGGGGTCTTTCACGTAATACCCAAAGACGGTGGCGCCTTCTTTTTCTGATGCGGCAGTTTTTAACATATCTGAAAGACCATGTCCAAAAAAGATATTGTCGCCTAAAACGAGGCAGACCCGGTTATCGCCGATAAAATGCTCTCCGATAAGAAAGGCGTCTGCCAGTCCCCGTGGTTTGTGTTGTTCCTCATAGCATATTTTTATTCCGTAGTCGCTTCCATCGCCTAATAAATCTCTGAATCTGGGCAGCGTCTCAGGGGTGGAAATAATAAGGATGTCCCGTATCCCTGCCAACATTAAAACTGACAGAGGATAATAAATCATCGGCTTGTCGTAAACAGGGAGCAGTTGTTTGCAAATAGCCTTCGTTACCGGATACAGGCGTGTTGCCCTGCCGCCGGCCAAAACGATACCTTTCATGGTTCATCCCTTCTCTGAGAAAAAAGCGTCGTTCTGCATGGTGAAAGTTTCATCTTTGACTCTATACCCTATGAAGCATGATTTAATTCAGGAAACAAATACGACATAAGTTCTCTGGCAATAGGCCCTGCAATATCTCCGCCATGTCCCGGAGTATGTTCCACAAGAATGACAAAGCAGTACCGCGGGTTTTCATAAGGGGCGTAACCGGCAAACCAGGCATGGTTGTCTTTATGGCGTCCT
The DNA here is from genome assembly GCA_007618135.1 of Candidatus Brocadia sp. WS118. Lineage (GTDB taxonomy): Bacteria > Planctomycetota > Brocadiia > Brocadiales > Brocadiaceae > Brocadia. The sequence continues at coordinate 89,478 of PHFX01000001.1, forward strand.
GTTTCTGCCGTGCCAGTTTTCCCGGCGACCTTGTATATATCCAAGCCCGTGTCTTTGGCAGTGCCACGGGTAACTACGTCCTGCAAAGAAGTACGCAGCAGGGTGATAATATCAGGGGGCAAGGAGAGTTTCTGTTTATGCTTTGACTGAAATGTCCGAACCGTTTCTCCCTGACTATTGGTAATTTTTAATAAGACGTGGGGCTGAACTAACGTGCCGCCATTTGCTATGGCAGCATACATCCGGACCAGCTGAAGTGGTGTGGTAAGCAATGCCCCTTGTCCGATGGCAACGTTCATGGTGGCTGCCGTGGTGGCTAATTTTGGCATATTGCCTGCTTTTTCATGAGGGAGGTCAATGCCCGTCTTCTCACCAAGGCCAAACTTTTTAGCCCATGCATATAAAGTATCTCCGGCAAGGATCTTTGCGGTCTCAAAGAAAAATACGTTGCAGGAATAAGGAATAGCGTCTTCTATGGCAACTAATCCGTGGCCATACTCCGCCCAGCATTTAAAAAGGATGTTTTTGTATTTGATATAGCCCGGACACTCAAAAACCGTTTGCGTTGTTATCCCGTTTGAACTCAGGGCTGCAGTTGCCGTGATGAGTTTAAAAATGGAGCCGGGTGGTAATGCGCCCTGTATAGCCCGGTTGAGGAAAGGCTTTGAAGGGTGCCTGATAAGCTTGCGAAAATCCTTTTCAATCGTATTGGGGTTAAAGCGTGGATTGCTGGCCATGGCCAATATTTCACCGCTCCAGGGGTTCATAACGATAACAGCGCCTGAGTTTGTGCCAAGTGATTTTTCTGCATGGGCCTGAATTTGGCTGTCGAGGGTGAGATAGAGGTTATTTCCAGGAACGGGAGGTCTTTCCAGCACCGTTTTTTCAATCTGGGTATTTTTGCAGGTAATTTCTTCAAACTTCTTCCCCCGTAGTCCATGCAATTCTTCTTCATAGTACGCTTCAACCCCTGTTCTGCCGATCGTGTCGTTTTCGGCGTAACCGTCATAGAGCAATGAAGTCGTTTCGTTGCCGGCGCTGCTGGAAGCCAGGATAAAATTATTCCAGTTATTGCTATGAACTTTCCATTCATCATCGGTGAGTTTGCCAATATACCCTAAGATGTGCGAGGCGAGTGTTTGTTCCGGATATATTCTTTCTGGTCGGGGAGTAACACGTATGCCAGGGAATTCATCTGGTTTTGTTTCTATCTGAATAATCTTTTCCCACGCGACTTCAGAAACAATAGGATAAAAATCCGTTTCCTCTTTTATACGGATTGCCCTGCCATATTTTTGTTCCATATTCCGTTTCAGTTTCTCGATTTTTTCGATGGCCGCATCCGTGTATTCTAATAACTTAATTTGCGGAATATTCAGCAGCTGGGATAGTTTTTTTAACCATATGTCCTGATTTTCATGGCAGTCACCGCACGATTTTTTTGCCTTTTTATGCACGTCCATTTCCGTAATTCGTGGAATGGTTTTTTTCATGCGCGTTACAGAGCAATAGAGCAGGTTCTTATAATTCACAGAGATGTCAAAGGCATGTTGGTCGATAGCCAGGGCCTTCCCGTTTCTATCGAAAATCGAACCCCGTGTTGAATCTAAAGGATACGTGGCGATCCGGCGGGTTTTTGAGATGCCTTTGTATTTATCGCTCTCCAGAATCTGGAGCTGAAAGAGTCTGACAACGATGCAGATAAAAAACAAAACAAAAAAAACAAGTATCGCCTTAAAACGGAAAGGATACATAAACTAATGATCCTTGAACAAAAAAAGTTTCTGGGTGGGCTGAAATTTATCGAATATCCAAAACAGAACAGGGACAAACAGCGCCGTGTAGAAAGAACAGCAAAAGATCATCCAGAGGGTTGATGAAAGATAGAGTGAATGAAAGAATATTGCCAGGTGAATAGTATAAACAACGTTGTATATGAGCGAAAAAATAAACGTAATGAGGATTTGGGTAACCAAATGTCCTCTGAAGAGCATTTCCCGAAAGGACCAGATGAAAAAGCCTATTGCAACAAAGAGTACGGAATTTATTCCAAAACTCCCTTCTGAAAATAAGTCTTTTGACATGCCCGTCAGCCAATTTGCAAGGGTATTTCGCTTCATATCGGTGAGAAAGGAATAAAACACCACCAAGGGAAAATACAAATCGGGTACTGCTGACCCAAGGTTAATCCAAGACATCAGGGTTGACTGAAAGAGGGAGATGCAGAACAGAATGCACAAAAAGGTAAACCACCGCATACCGGTATTCCTTTGTAAAGGCCGACGTTTTCTCAATATTTTTTTCCTTCTTCTTAATTAAAATGAAAATGCCTATACAGGTGCTTAGTGCGAATTTGTAATAACGAGCACACTCTCGATTTTCGAAATATTCACCCGGGGCAATACCTTTACTGATTGAAAGAGTGCGCCACTTTTCAATTCATTTTCCACCACGGTAGCAATGGGTAAGGAGGGTGGATAAAGCCCGCCAATGTCAGAGGTAACAATATCGTCTCCTTTTTTCAACTGTGCCCAGCGCGGCGCATATTTTAATTTACAAAAGGCAGTTGCATTTCCCTCAACAATCACCTGCTCGCGCGTTTGAACAACCCTTCCTGGTATGCGCGCGGCGGGGTCCGTGATAAGTTGAACAACACTATTCCTTCCACTCACGGTAGTAATCTTTCCAACGAGCGCATTATTTGACACGACGACGTCGTTCGGTTTTACCCCATGTTTTGAGCCGGCGTTAATCGTTATGCTTTTCCTGAAATTTGACGCGTCGTATCCAACAATATCCGCCGGTATGGGACTTTTTTTCATGGTTGTGTTTTCTGCCTGGAATTTTGAAAGGTTACGCAATTTATTCTGTAGTTTGTAAATGGTATCCTGTTGTTCAACGAGCTTATTTTTGAACTGCAGGACTTGCTCTTCCAGGTGTTTCTTCCCTTGTGCGTCGTGTAATGCAGAGATAATTTTATCAAAAAAAGCACTGGCTTTGTTACTGCAAAAGCAGGTCGCCCATTGTACCGGCCGCATTGGGGCAGCACAGGTCATTTTTACACGGCTTGAGACGGCCGGTGGTAAAAATAACAGAACCAGAGATATTACGAAAAGGGTAATTATTGTTGCAAGGGGGTGTTTAATGAGATTGCTAAAACTAGGGGTGGATGTCCTCATCCTGCAGAACAGATTTAAATAAATCAAGGTTTTCGAGGAGATAACCCGTTCCTCTTGCAACGGCTGTTAAAGGGTCGCCGCCTATTTGTACCGGAAGACCCGTTTCTGCTCTCAGGAGTTTGTCTATGCCCCTGATCAATGCGCCTCCGCCTACCACTACCAGCCCATTGGTTATTAAATCTGACGCCAATTCCGGCGCCGTCCTTTCCAGGGCAGATTTTACCGCGCCTAATATTTTATCGAAGGGTTCTTTTAACGCCTCCCTGATTTCTTCAGAGGTGATGGTCGCCGCCCTTGGCAAACCAGCGATAGCATCGCGCCCGCGTATTTCCATCGTGAGTTCTTCTTCTAAAGGGTAGGCAGAGCCAATTTCTATCTTTATTTGTTCTGATGTGCGGTGCCCGATATCCAGGTTATAGGTTTTTCGTATGTATTGGAGGATCGATTCGTCAAATTCATCTCCCGCAATCCTGAGGCTCTCATGCGTAAAAATATCGCCGAGGGATATAACCGCTACCTCTGTGGTTCCGCCTCCGATGTCAACGATCATACTGGCTATCGGTTCGCCCACCGGCAGGCCAACACCAATCGCTGCCGCCTTTGGTTCGGAAACCAGATACACCTCCCGAGCGCCGGCGCGCTCGGCGGAATTTACTACCGCCCGTTTCTCCACCGCAGTAATACCGGAAGGAATTGCAATCAATACCCTGGGACGGACACCCCATTTGCGTTTATGCACCTTCGTGATAAAATATTTGAGCATGGCCTCAGTGATATCGAAGTCCGCTATAACGCCGTTTTTGAGCGGACGGATAACGGAGATGCTGCTCGGCGCCTTTTCAAGCATGGCCTTTGCAACGTTTCCTACTGCATTCCCGTTTAAAAGAACTTTATTCGTCCCCGGTTTCACGGCAACAACCGAAGGCTCTGACAATACGATCCCTTGTCCCGGTATGCAGACAAGGGTATTGGCCGTACCAAGATCAATCCCCATATCTGTGGAAACAAAGCCTAATATAAAATCTAACGGGTGCATTCGGATGTTTATCTCTCTCGAGGGCGTTTTTGTTAATGTTCAGCTTTTCACAAGTGGTGTAGTTTTTTATAGTTAGTAATAGAGCACTATAAAGGCAGAATTATACGGTTAATCTTTATGAAATGTCAAGGGGAAAGTCCCTCTTGACTGAACGAATCAGAAAGAAATCAAGGTACAAGATGTCTTTTCGAAGGATGCCTCTTCAATGGCCTTTGCCCGGTTTCCTGTCGGCAATAGGCCGCAATTTACCTATGGCCATACTGAAGGCAATCCCTGTTGCCGCTGTGCAAAGGAGTGAAAACCAATCGCCACACAGCACATAGAAAGGCAGGTATTTTTTGACGCATTTTATACGGTTGGTAAGCGTGCCGCTAATCTCCCGGTATTTTCCTGTTGAGTCAGATAGCGTATCATAGATGGTGCCATCGGGCGCAACAAATGAAGATATGCCTGTATTGGCGGCGCGCGCCATCGAAATGCGGTTCTCGACTGAACGGAATACCATAATGGCAAGGTGTTGGTCAAGCTCTGCGCTATCACGGAACCAGCCATCATTCGTTATATTTAACATGAAGTCCACTCCGTCTTTCCTGAATTTTCTGATGAGAGACGGTACGGTATCTTCGTAGCAGATAGACGCCCCAAACGTAAAACTCCCGTTTTGAAGGGTATCTAACGAAAATACGGTTCGTTCGTGACCATGGGTTAACCCGATTTCGTAAGGGACGAGTTTGGCCAGGAAGGGGAAGTAGGTTTTCAGTGGGGTAAATTCTCCAAACAACACAAGGTGAATCTTGTCGTAGCGATTGAGTAATGTCCCCTTCCTGTTGTAGTAATACCCGCTGTTAAAATAGACTTGTTCATTCCCCGTAAAAGTCAGGGCAATGCCCCCCAACAGCAGATTTGTGTTTAACTCCTGTGCGAGGCTGGTGGCGGTAAGCTGCGATAAAAGATCGATCTTTCTGCCGGTAAGTTCGGGGTTGATATTGAGGATCCCCGGCATCATGGTCTCCGGCCATACCAGGAGGTCGATTGGTGTGCCTTTCATGCCCATCGACAGGTCGGTATATTTTTTCAGGATTTGTATTTCATCTTCTTCCGTAGACTCGAATTTTAAATCCTGAGGTATATTGCCCTGGATCATGCACACAACAGGCCCTTCTTCGGGGTGATAATGCCTGAGCCAGCGTAATCCGTAAAGAAGGCTGGCTGCCACAAGTACGGGCGGCAGTATGCACGTCAGTCTGAAAAAGGCTCGCCTTTGGCTTGTAAAACTACGGATGAGCAGGTCGGCAATCGCTGCATTGACCATCATGGTAATAAAGGAAATGCCGTAAACACCGGCAATATCGGCAATCTGTATTATTGGCAGGTACCGATACTGGGTGTGTCCGGTAAAAAACCATGGGAAGCCCGACATCAGAAAGGATCGGATGAATTCACATGCCGTCCAGATACATGGCGTAACGACGACAAAGGGAAGTTTCAGGTTCGATGTGATAAACCGGGTGCAGAACGCAAAGGCGAGAAAATATGCGGCGCAATACAAACTCAGCAATACCCAAGCAATGAAGGTGACATGGCGAAGCCACGACATCTGGATAACAAAAAACATGATGCCTATACCCAGCGAATAAAGGCAGATATATTTTTCTTCCGTTATGATAAGGATGAACCACGGGATACAGGCGATCCACGCAAGATAGCCAAGGTCTGCCGGTGGAAAGGAAAGGCATAACGGAGTGATGGTCAAAAAAGAAAGGGCGATGATTTTTACAAAACTTGCTTTGCTCAAGGTTTTGAAAACTGCCAAAGGCCTAAGTTAAGGTAAAGGAATTTCAATGTAAAATCGTAGCGCTGGGGTTTATCCCCAGCAATTGGCCGACCACAAGGGATCGGCGCTACGTCTCAAAAGATGCATTCAAAGAAAGAAGTTGTTGGGTTTTAAAAGACAAAAACCCAACCTAATTTAATGTATAGGAATTTCAATTACCCCCCATAATCCCCCCGTTTACGGGGGGAAACAGGGGGGAAAGTCGCCGAAGACATAATTTAATCAAGAGATATGACATCGACCAATTGTCCCGCCGTAAGTTTTTCTGCATCTTCACGGACGACAAGCAAACAGTTGGCCCTGGTGGTGGCCAGGAGGTCGGCCGAGCCATGCCATTCAACCGGGGAAACTATCCATGTGTTGTCCTGCATGCGAAGAAATGCGGGGCGATACTCGCGACGCTTTCTCCTGACAAGGATCTCCGTTTCCAAAGACGCCTTGAAGAGCGCCCTGTGAACATTCGTAAAACCCATCATCTTACGGATGGCAGGATAAATGAATAATTCAAAGGTGACAAAGGATGCTACGGGATTTCCCGGCAAGGCGAAGATAAAGGTCGTATCTTTTTTGCCGAAAATGACGGGTTTCCCCGGTCGTAATGCCACCTTTTCAAAATAGATCTGGGTGTTCATGCCCTTCATCACATCGCCCACAAGGTCGTATTCCCCCATAGAAACGCCTCCCGAAAGGATCAGGATATCCTTCCGGAAACCCCTTTGCATCATGCCTGAAATTTCTTCCCTGGTGTCTTTAACAATGCCTAAGAGTTCAACCTCTGCGTGCATACGCCTTGCCTGTGCAGACAGTGAATAGCCGTTACTGTTCCTGATCTGGGCAATGGAGGGTTTAAGGCCAACCTCCACCAGTTCGTCGCCGGTGGAGATGATACCTACCGTTGGCGCAGAAAACACCTCAACGCGGGATTTTCCTGTCGTGGCAAGAATGCCAATCTCCTGAGGACGGATGGGCATGCCTTTGCAAAGAACCTTTTGCCCGGCCTGCATATCCTCGCCGCGGCTTGAGATGTTTCTTCCCCTGTCAATGGGTCTGAGGATTTTTACCCGATTGGTTGTTGAAAGGTCTTCTGTCTCCTCAAATTTAACCACAGCATCAGCCCCTTCTGGTACGGCGGCTCCTGTCATAATCTTAGACGCCTGTCCACACGAGATCTTTTTTATGGGCATATGGCCGGCAGCAATGTCTTCAATAACGGTTAATTCAATAGGGGCATTTGCGGTATCCTCAGCAATGACGGCGTACCCATCCATTGCCGAGCGGTGAAAGGGAGGCATATCAATGTCAGATTGCACGTCCTCAGCCAGACAAAATCCCAGGGCATTTTCAAAGGGGATTGTCTTGACCGGCAGGGGTTTGATGGTCTCTTCAACAATTTTTCTGGCGGTATCGACTGAAATCATATTTTTAAGAGTTCCTTTTCGGGCGCGGATAAACACAGATTGTCAGGATTTTTAAAATTCTCCGGGGCGCGTTGCAACCCGCCCATTCAATTGGCATCTGCGAAAATCTGTGTCCTTAATTTAATTGTATACGAATTTTCATTTTATTCATGCCTGCCTGTGCGTTACCACACGCAGACAGGCGGGTTACGTGTCCATAACCAGTATGATATAAGTGCATTATGTTAAATGAAGGACAATGATAAGTCAAGTATTGTTACTCAAAAGGCGGCATTCTTTCTTTTGAAAAAAGCTTGACAGGAAGAAATCGAATGGATATAAGCCTTTATAGGATCAATCTGTAAAAACTTCTTTTTTGAAACAAAAGGGGCAACCATGTGGTATTTTCGCAACAAAAAAGTAATCCTCTGGTTAAGTGTATCAAGTTTATTATATACCTCTGGTTGTACTACCGTGAAAATCAAAGAAGGCGTCTTTTCTCCGCGGGACAAAAACTATGTAATAAAGATACCGGGAACCGAGAAGGGGTGGGAACCAATTCAGGCAGATAAAGAAGATATAGCCTTGTGGCATAAACAATATAAGGCTATGATTGCCATCATCTCCAGCGATATAGAAAATAAAGGATTTTCGCTGGAGATGCTCAATAGACACCTTTTTTTGGGAGTTGCCGGCAAGAAAGTCGTGTCGAAGGACTCTGTGCTTGTGGATAATCAACGTGCACTCCGTATGGTTTTAGAGGGGGAAATGGATAATTGCCGATTGAAGATCGACTCGTATGTCATCAGGATAGGAGATAAGGTTTACGATCTGGTATGCTGGGCGCCATCCGGTTCATTTGATCATATCCAGGGTGATTTTGAGAATATGGTAATGACTTTTCAGTTTTCACACATACAAGAATCTCTTTGATGGGATATGATGTGAAGTGGATAGCCGGAGATAAGCCGAACTTAGATGATGAAGTGTTTTTAGAATAGCACAGCATGAAAGAAAGAGGATGCAAAAACCGCACTTCTGTACGCCGCGAAAACAGTATTGAATGCACATGCTTCCCATTGAACCTTACGATTGCTTAAAATCCTCTCAGGAAATCAGGCAGTGGTATGAAAAGAATTATCACTTACTGTCGCTGGCTGGGTTATGGTTGAAAGGGGAGGAGCCCAACACCATGAGCCCGGCCTTGTTTTATCCTGCCGAACTACGATTTCTGATCTGCAGGCTGTCAACGTATCGCGATGTATCGGTTTCTATCACTCACTCCTTGCTGGCCCAGATTGCCCAGGAGGTTGAAGGCGTCTTTACCGATTTCGCCTTCCTGCCCCCTCCCAAAGACCTTGAGGTAATGATTGCCTCCAACATCCCCCTTTGGACTGGCACCACCACAAAAGAACCCCCTTGTGCGTTTGATGTCCTCGGGGTTAGCAATTCCTTTGTCCTGGAATTACTGAACCTGCCAAAACTTCTTCATTTTTCAGGCATTCCCCTCTTTAAAGAGGAACGCATGTCGCGCTCAGATATTCCATTGGTTGTGCTTGGGGGTGCAAGTTCAGCAGTTACATCGGTATTACACGGCCCGATAAAAGAACAAGGTTTTAAAAAGAACTATGGCCTTGTAGATGCTGTGTTTCTTGGGGAAGGGGAATATTCTATAAAACAATTTTTAACGATTGTGAAAGAGGGGAAATCCTCTGGCTTATGTAAGGCCGAGATTTTACATGCCTGCCATGGAAAGGTAGATGGATTTTATGAGCCGGATAAGTATGAGCATCGGTATAAAAAAGTTTTGGTAGGGATTGCACCAACAGAACCGTTGGTACCTTATCCGGTGAAGAGTGCAACGGTGTACGACCTTGATCAGGTGAGAACTCTGGAATCTGGCCCCGTATGGTATGAAACCGAAGGCATCGGCATGGGAAGTCTGCAAATCAGTAACGGATGCCCGTGCTTCTGTTCTTTCTGCGCTGAAAGCTGGGAGAGAAAGCCATATCGGGAACGATCCTTGTCAAAGCTTTTAGAGGCGCTGAAAGCGGCAAAAGCGCAACAAGGGCTTGATACGGTCACGCTCTTCAGTTTTAATTTTAACACCCATGCCGAGCTGTATCCTATGATCTTGTCTTTTTACCGGGAAATGGCCGGTGTCAGCCTGAAAAGTCAGCGGTTTGATCTGCTGTCGACCGACCGGTTCCTTGTGGAAGTGCAACAAATAATCGGAAAAACAACGGTAAGCTGTGGGATGGAAGGAATCAGTGAACGGTTACGACGTTCCCTGCACAAGAATCTTACTGAAGAACAGATCTATAAAGCCTGCGAATTTTTGTTCGAAAGGGGCATCAGGGAGCTCAAGATTTTTCTGATCTGTACGGGGTTAGAAGAACCGGAAGATTTTGAGGAGTTCGGAAAATTTGTAAAGCGGCTGGGAAATTTAAAAAGCATGTCGGATAGTAAGGTACGCATTATTTTCAGCCTGACACCGCTCTATTATCCGCCTCATACCCCGCTGCAATTTCACGAGTGCTTAACAGCTCTTGAAGACCAAAAGAAGATCAGAAGGGAAATTGAACGCATATGCAAACTGAATGACATGGAATTCCGGGAAAGCGCATCCTATGAGGAGATATGGATGACACAATTACTGGCAATGGGAGACAGGCGGCTAACCCCCGCCCTTATCCGATCGTCGGTTACCGATGGGTTTGTGTACTACCATGTCATCCCCAAACAGATAATCAAAAATTGGCGCGCTTATCTTATGGAATTGGGATTGTCTGAAGAAAATTACTTTTCTGCAAAGGATAAAGACCGTGTCTTTCCTTGGGACGATATCGATTTGGGCATCTCAAAGAAATTTTTGTGGGAAGAGTATGAACGTTCAATTCATTTTAACGAGCGGGAATACTGCCTGGGGCGCCCGCACGTTGAAGCGCGATGCCTGGGATGCGGGGCGTGTCCAACACCTGCACATATAAGGAAACTCATCCATCATACGATCTCTCAACCATTTCTCATGGAAGAAATTCTCCGGCTTGCAGACAGGAAACGGAACAGACGTATCCTGCGGGCAGTTGTTGAGATTGAACCCACCCTGCGGTTGGTTCCGAAGCGATTTATTGGTGTGGCCATTGCGCGTGCCCTCATGCTTGCCATACCAGAAGTTGTGCCATATTATCAATCCTTGTCTGCGCATTTGCGGGACTTTGGAGAAGCGGAATCTGGTGCAGATTTTACTTATGGTATCAACGTTTATCACCTGGCGTTTTTATCAGACAACACGATAAAAGACCTGTTGAATCATGAAGCAGTTTCCTTAAGGCTCGATCGTATACAGGCATATTGTCACGGATTCAGGATTAAGGAATTTGTTTTGGATCCCGGTGGGATGCCGGATGTGCACGGTATCCTGTATAAAATATGGTTTCCTAAAGAATTTACGGCCTCTTTTATCCAACAAAAACTGGGAGAATATCTGCACGCAAATTATGTCAAACATACCTTGTTTAAAAAAGATGGACAGACAATCTTTATGGTAGACACAAAACACCGGAAGAATGCTGTTGTTTTTCATGCGAGGATTCATAAAACCCAGCCAACGAAAGAACCCGATACGGAATTTTCCGTTTTCATGATGACATCAAAACGTTTTCATATGCAGGAATTCCTGGAGACCTGTTACGGTTTTGAGAGAAGGAAGGAAATCGTCAGTACGCAGATAGAAACCCTGGGATATTATGGAAAAAATCCTGTTTTACCACATGCTGCACGATGCGTATCGTGTGGCGGTTTCATCTCTGAAACATTTCTCTTTGGCCAACCTTTTGGTGAACACCAATGCCTTACTTGCAGCCTGGATGGGGAAAAGATATCCTTCTCGCGTGGTTTTTATTTATGCAAGGAATTTCAAAATTGAGATTCTTCGGTCGTTTCACTCCCTCGGAATGACATTTTCGCATTATTCTGTCATTCTGAGGGAGTGAAGAATCTCCTCTTAACCAAAATTTATATCCCTTTTCCCGTTTCATAATGCTTGTGTCGCATGAAAGGGCGCTGGTTATTTTAAAAGCTTCTTTATGAGCCCGAGAACAGGAACGCCTTTCTTATTTGCCAGGACATTGAATTCCCCGTAGTCAGGATTGCCATAGAATACGGTAGTGTATGGCGATGCAAACTTGCCTTCGAGCGGAATAAGCAGTCTGGATATTTCTATTTCCTTGCGAAGAAAATCCGATTGAAATACCTTCGCTCTTTTATAGACCACCTCGATAGCCTCGAACTTCTTTATATCAGCTAAAAGCTCGTTTCCAACAATGAGCCGATAGGTATCGTCGGAACCCAGGAAAAGGCATTCTGCCTCTTTGATTATCATCTCTTCATTTTTTAACACTTTTTCAACGTCACCCTTGCGATAATGAAATATCTCATATTCCGTGCTCCTTCCTGCTGGAATCTCATCGTAAGCGGTACATGAACTAAGGAAAAAGAATGAAAATGACACCATTCCTATAAAATACATCATTTTAGTGGCTATCGATACCTTTATAGAATTTGTTTCCTTTTATTCCACTTCAAATCGTACCTTATCAATAAGAATTGCCGTATCATAAATGCTATCCCCGACATCGCCGGCGCTGAAGATTATTTCTCCGCTCTCCCCTTCCAAAGCGGTAACATCTATCTCTTTGCTCTGCCAGCCAGTGTTATAAACATCCCCCCGGTCAAACGACACGTCCGAAGCAAACACGCTTCCGCAAAGAGAATCTACGGTGTTATTTTGCAAGATAGTACCAAGGAGGGTTACGGTAAAATAATCCTGATATTGGGAACCGCAATATTCAAGGAACTCCTCGGAAAAATAATTCCAATCATATTTTAGTTTCACGCTCGTGGAATCCTCAGACAACGATGGTATGCAAACCGGTTGTGATATAGAACCGGAGGACGTGGTGAATCCGAGACCGGTAGAAATAATACCCATGAAAGATCCCTCGGTCGGAATTGTGCTGCCAAGCTGGGTAATAACCCTCCCATCACCTGAGGTTGTCCAACCATCAAGGTTTCCGGTTTCAAAGCCGCCATTTATAAGATCCGTGTCAGCTATGGATAAATTGTTACTCCCATGCATCGTAAAGTATGCGGGAATACTGCCGTCGTTTTGTCCGGGCGTAAATGCCTCACCCGTAGTCTCCTCATTAGTCACCAGGTCAATAAAAAGTTGCTTACCAACGGTGTTGCAGAAACTGGAAAGGACATATTCAGTGAATCCGTAGTAAGTCCTTGCGCCGGAATTCAGAAACGCATCGGACATCGAGCTGTTGTACGTACTTCTGCATGACCCGACATACACAAGGCTTTTGGGAAAATTTGCGTTGTAATAGGTAATGAAAGAGGGCAATATTGCAAGCCTTCCATTTGCAAGAACACATAAACGGCCCAGTTTCAAATCTGATTCGTAATTTGCCTTGTTTCCATTGGTAAGGAAAGAATTGGTCAAGATAATGACCTGGCCTCCTATGAAGTTCCATCCGAATTTATCTTGCCACAGTGACAGGAGACCGTTGTAATAAGTATCACCGTGTGAGGTTATGACGATAATTCCATACTTGTGCAGACTCTTAAACACATCCACGGTGCCGTTCGGGTCTACAAATGTTTCCACCTCATATTCCGGGCATAAGGAGTCTTCAAGTAACGCCTCAATGTCATCAGCTTCGTCAGTGTAAAAAAATGGAGAGATTATTGCAGCCTTTTTGCTGCCTACCTTTTCTGTATCATCGTCTGTCGACTTGAAACTCACACGTGGAGCGGCATACTTACCTACACCTTCTATATCAGACTTAAGATTCACTTCCGGGGCTTTTCTTGCCGATTCTCTTAAAGAGCCTCCTCTGTATTGGGTGTTATCATATACGGGTATTGCGCCCAGGATGCCATCCGCACTGACCCACCAAGCACCTTGCCCGTTTTCTTCAATACCGGCATCTGAGATATTTGGATCAGATTCCAACCCATCTACAAGGAGATCAAGGGCTTGTTGCTGATCTCCGGTTTGTGCAAGAAAGGCTTCGTAATCGCTCTTAGCTTTGTCTGCTGTGCTTATTGCGTTATCGACCTGCTCTGTGGTCAAATGGGCAATAACAGGAAGTGTCACGCCTTTGGAACTCAGAGTAACCTTAGGGAGGTTAAGAGATTTGGCAATCACCTGATATTCCAGGGTGGTTTCCGAGGGAATTAATAAGTTTACAATACAACTATATACGCCGTCACCTTGTATATCATCACCGTGATCCAGATCGCCGTCGTCGTACATTTGTGCAACTTCAAGAGTAGTGCTCGATGTATTCGTGTCATCGGTTATTTGCACGAGCTTTACGCTTGTTGAATCGAGATCGGCAGTTGCAGATATTCCCTGCCGGAAAACGATATTTGTCGATTCACTCACGAAAACAACATCCGGATTACTCGTTGTTTTCCCCAGGAATTGTGGCAAACTGCTGCATCCGATTGACTGGCTTTTTTTGTTCGCCTTTAATGAGCCGTCTTTTTTTTCTTTCATCTCTACATAAATACAGCCTGAATCATCGGTAAGATCCATGTTAACATAGACAAGGGTATCCAGTTCCGACAGATCCACATCCGTGGCTGAAAACTCATACTGCTTCGTCTTGTAACTTAATTTCACCTTATTTATACCAGGGAGATTAGAGGCATATTTAAAAGTGTCACCGGCATTATTTCCTGTAAAGGAACCTGCCGGAATCGTTTCGGAGTAATTTCCAACGGTTATAGTTACGGGAACGCTCGTAAGGTCTACCGGCTGAAGTGTATGCTTAAACTTTCCAATAAATTTAAAGGAATCCGAGGAAGGAGAACCAGATGTCCCGAATTTGATGGTGGCATTTGATATCTTCAAGTCCATGGCGTTGGTGATGGATACTAAATAAAATAACAACACCGATACAACCATCGAAGTAATTCCCGGTTTAAACCTAAGCATTTTTTAACTCCTTTCAGTACATCAATCTGATATTGTTTTTGTGAGACGATCTTAACCAGCACCATTCACGATTAAACGAAACTTACGATAGGCTTTTAATACAATAATAAAGTGATACACGTTATACAAGTTTTTTCCCAGGGCATAGAGAAAGGTATTTTTTACACGAATTCTGGCATGTCGACCTCCCTTTTTCTGACTTATATTAAAGATTGCTATTTCAATCTGTAAGGTTTTGTATAAGCTATTTTTATTCCATTGATAAAGCTACGATATACAGTATGATGTGAAATCTGATGGACAATATATTGATAAAGGTTTATGAGATTGTGTATAAATTCATCATGAGGGGTTATTTTTTATACATGGTTATTGTACTCACAAAATAGCCTGTATAATGAAAAGCTGAAGAAACAATAGTCTATCAAAAATTCACAATCCAAGATACTTGCTCCATTTCTTTAATGTGTAACCGTTGTTTTGGAAAAACGCCTGAAAGTTGAACTCGATGATGAACTTCTAGTTTGAAAAGAAACAAATGTGTAAACACTCCTGGACAACCTCTCTCGTGATAGGACAAAAACCCCATGCCTTGCCTCAGGTCGTTCTTACTCAAAACCAATAAAACGCTTGACACTTTTATTCCGGATTCGTTATCATATTCTTTTATAAATTTCATTGGATTTTATAGTTAAGGAAGAAGGTTTGAGTTCCAACATTAAGGTTCGTTTTGCACCGAGTCCTACAGGTTACCTTCATATTGGAGGGGCACGGACGGCGCTGTTTAACTGGCTTTTTGCACGACACAATAAGGGTGTTTTTCTCCTGCGCATAGAAGATACCGATCAGCAGCGTTCCACCGAAGAGGCCACACAGGCCATCCTCGATAGTATGAAATGGCTGGGGTTGGACTGGGATGAAGGCCCATACTTCCAAAGCCAGCGGTTGCCTCGTTATAAGCAATATGCAGAGAAATTGGTAGAGCAAGGGAAGGCGTTTTATGATACCGATGCCGAGGGGCGTAAGGCGATTCGCTTTCAGATGCAGGATGGGGTGACGGAAATTAATGACCTTATCCACGGTATCATTACCTTTGATACGTCGCTGATTGAGGATTTTGTCATCCTCAAGGCAGACGGCTTTCCTACCTATAATTTCGCCTGTGTCGTGGATGACGCCGAGATGGGGATTACCCATATTATCCGGGGAGATGACCATATATCGAACACCCCGAAACAGATCGCCCTTTACAAGGTATTTGGATTTACCCTGCCGGAATTTGCCCATATCCCCATGATCCTGGGGGAAGACGGATCGAGGTTGAGCAAACGCCATGGGGCAACTTCCGTAACTGAGTACCGGGACAAGGGTTATTTGCCGTATGCCCTGGTAAATTTCCTCGCCTTGTTGGGGTGGTCGCCCGGAAATGACCAGGAGATTATATCCATTCCGGAAATGATTGAAAAGTTTACCTTAAAGCGCGCAAATAAGACGAGCGCACAATTCAACAACATAAAACTCGATTGGATGAATGGTCAATATATCAAAAATACCCCTGTTGAACAATTAGCCCAGGAAGTAAAGAGATTTTTTGAAAAATCGGGTGTTGCTATGACAGAAATGCCCGGAGAGTGGCTGATGAACTTCGTAAAACTCTATCACGAACGGTTCAAGACCTTTCAGGATTTGCTGAACCAGACAAGGTTCTTCTTTGCCGATACCATTGAATACGATCAGGCCGCGGTAGATAAATTCCTCAAAAAGGAAGGTGTTGGTGAGTTGTTAAAAGAGGTGCATGCGGCTATTTTTCGGGTAGATACTTTTGACAAGAAAACGTTGGAAGACTCCCTGCGGGCCTTAACCGAAAGGCTTGGCGTTGGATTTTTGAAGCTTGCGCAACCGATGCGGGTGGCCATTACGGGAAAGAGCGTGAGCGCCGGTATCTTTGAAACGATGGAGCTTCTGGGAAGGGAAAAGACCTTAAAAAGGCTCGACTACGCCGTGAAAAATCTGTGTGAAACATCAGAAGCAGTCAGGTTTTGATTTTAAAGGCAACCACAGATTTTGCAGATTTCTCAGGTTTTTATATAACGATCTGTGTCATCTGTTCAATCTGTGGTTGTGTGCTTTTTGAGTTATGAAGATTATTTACACTATGAACGTAAGGCTCTTTGTCGCAGTTGAAATTACCGAGGAAATCCGAAAAAAATTAGCGGAGTTTCAAGACGAGCTGAAAAGAGTCGATGCAGACGTAGGCTGGGTAGCCCCTGAAAATCTTCATATTACGGTAAAGTTTATTGGTTCTCTCGGCGAAGAAAAGATTGAGGCAGTTGCTAACACAATAAAAGATGCTGTGACTCATATAAAGCCGTTTGATCTGGATTACAGAGGAGTGGGTGTTCTTCCGGCAGAGAAGAATCCGCGGGTTATTTTCACTGGCGTAATAGATACAGGCGGAGTCCTGGAAAAAATCCACGAACGGCTGGACAATCAACTCATGGCGTTGGGCGCGGAACATGAGGATCGTAAATTTACGGCGCATCTTACGGTAGGGCGTATCAAGACGCGCAGGAATGTAAGAAGACTGATAGAAAATCTGAATTCGTATCATGGATTTGATTTTGGCTCAGAGCATGTGGCGCAGGTGGTTTTAATGAAGAGCGATCTGTTGCCGGAAGGCCCTCGTTATACGAAATTACAGGGTGTTGATTTAGTTTAACGTTTATAAATTTCAAACTGGTAGCGCACCCGTCTCGGTTGCGCTAAAAAGTAGCCGAAGGTCTGATTTAATACGTGTGACTTTTTGTATGGGTGAATTATGATATCCAAACCAGAAGATGCAGATAAGGAAAAGCGTCATCAGGCGCTGGAACGGGCGATCTCGCAGATTGAAAAACAGTATGGAAAAGGGACGATCATGAAACTGGGTGGACAGACGAAAGTTGACGTCCCGACCATTTCGACCGGCGCATTGTCTCTGGATATTGCTTTAGGGGTGGGGGGTATTCCGCGGGGGAGGGTCATTGAAATATTTGGCCCCGAATCTTCGGGAAAAACTACTCTGACGCTCCATATTATTGCGAATGCCCAGAAAGAGGGTGGTATGGCAGCCTTCATTGATGCTGAACACGCCCTCGACCCTGATTATGCCAGGAAATTAGGAGTTGACCTGAACAATCTTATGGTTAACCAGCCCGATACCGGAGAGCAGGCGCTTGAGATTGCTGAATTGCTGGTGAGAAGCAATGCCGTGGATATTATCGCTGTCGATTCTGTTGCGGCCCTGGTTCCCCGCGCTGAAATTGAAGGGGAGATGGGCGATGCGCATGTGGGTTTGCAGGCCAGGCTCATGTCGCAGGCCCTGCGCAAGTTAACCGGTTGTATTTCTAAGTCTAACACCAGCGTCATCTTTATTAACCAGATTCGCGAAAAGATCGGAGTTATGTACGGCGGAAACCCGGAAACAACTCCCGGCGGCAGGGCATTAAAATTCTATGCCTCGGTGCGTATCGATATCCGAAGGATTGGCGGCATAAAAGACGGCGAGGTGACCATTGGGAACAGGGTGCGCGCAACGATTGCCAAAAATAAGGTTGCAGCACCATTCAAGAAGGCGGAGTTTGACATTCTTTATAATACCGGCATATCACGTGCGGGCGACATCATTGATCTTGGCGTCGAACACCAAATCATTGAAAAGTCTGGCACCTGGTTTTCTTACGGTGAAATTCGATTAGGGCAGGGGAGGGAAAATTCCCGCCAGTTTATCGAAGGAAAGCCTGAGTTGATGAAAGAACTTGAGAAGGAGATCCTAAAAAAGATAAAACCGGACATGGTTACAGAAAAAGCCCCCGAAAAAGTGAAAGCCGAGCCCGTTTCTAAAAAAGGGTGAAAAGTAATTCATCGTTATGAAGACAAACGAGATTCGTAGTAAATTCCTGAAATTCTTTGAGAGAAAATCCCACGTAATCTGGCCCAGCGACTCATTGGTTCCCCAGAATGACCCCACGCTCCTCTTTACCGGCGCCGGGATGAATCAGTTCAAAGACATGTTTCTGGGCAAAGGGAATTTGGAATTTAAAAAGGCAACTACCTGCCAGAAGTGCCTCCGTACGGGCGATATTGATAATGTAGGGAAGACCGCCTCGCATCATACCTTTTTTGAGATGTTGGGAAATTTTTCCTTCGGTGATTATTTTAAAAAAGAGACGATTGCATGGGCGTGGGAATTTCTGGTGCAGGAATTGAAAATTCCCGAGGCGCGTCTGAGGGTAAGTGTTTATAAAGATGATCAGGAGTCATATGAAATCTGGGAAAAACAGATCGGTGTCCCCAAAGCAAAGATTTATTGCTACGGTGAAAAAGACAACTTTTGGCCGGCGAACGCACCCCTCTTGGGTCCCAATGGACCCTGCGGCCCGTGTTCTGAGATATTCTTTGATCAGGGAGAAAAAATCGGTTGTGGAAGAAGAGCATGCGAACCTGCCTGCGATTGTGACCGGTTTGTCGAGATATGGAATCTCGTATTTACGCAATATGACCGCACAGAAGGCGGCAAACTAACACCACTGCCCCATAAAAATGTTGATACTGGCATGGGGCTGGAAAGGATGGCGCGGGTCATACAGGGAGTGCAAACCAACTTCGACATTGATATCTTTAGTCCCATCATTAAATCTTTAGAAGAAATTGCCCAGATAAAATATAACGGGCAACGGGAGCAGTCCATACTCATGCGCCGGATTGCAGACCATGTGAAGGCGTGTGTGTTTTGTATTTCTGACGGCGTCCTGCCCGGCAACGAAGGGAGAGGCTATGTCGAAAGGCGGCTGTTGCGGCGCGCTATACGGGACGGCACGCAATTAGGCATACAAGACTGTTTTTTATACAAACTGGTGCCGGTTGTAAGCAATGTAATGCAGGAATACTACCCCGATATCAGGCAACGCAGGGAAAACATTGCGCGGATTGTAAAAAGTGAAGAAGAGAAATTCCATGAAACTTTAGAACAGGGGACTGCCCGGTTGAAAGAGCTGATGGATATTTTACAAAAAAACAGACAAACAGTTCTTTCCGGCCAGGAAGCCTTTAAATTATATGACACCTATGGTTTCCCTTTGGATATGACGGAATTGATTCTCGGTGAAAAAGGATTTGCGGTAGATAAGGATGGTTTTGAGCATGAACTCAAGAAGCAGCGGATACAGGCAAGGACGTCGTCACAGATGACGGGTCGGGTCTTTGACACGGGACCACTAAGCAAGATAAAGGACATCTCGAAAGGCACAGAATTTCTTGGTTACAAGGAAGGCGCATGCGAAGCGAAGGTAATTGCCCTTATCCGGGGCGATCAACTGGTTGATGCGGCCACCGCAGGGAATGAAATTACGGTTGTTTTAGACCGAACGCCTTTTTACGGAGAATCCGGCGGGCAGATTGGTGATACCGGGGTTCTGGAAACAAATGAAAGCCAGGTCAGAATTACTGATACGAAAAAGAACAATGATTTCATCCTGCACTCAGGAAAGGTGGTAAAAGGAGAGATCAGAAAAGGGAGCTCGGTTCATGCCAGCATTGACATTCAACGAAGAAACTCCATCCGGCGGAACCATTCGGCAACCCATATTCTCCATTATGTCTTGCGAAAAGTGATTGGTCAGCATGCAGAGCAGTCCGGATCGCTGGTGGCTCCGGACCGGTTGCGTTTTGATTTTCACCATTTCTCCGGTCTGACAAAAGAAGAAGTTACGCGGATCGAAGATCTGGTAAATGAGATCATTCTGGAGAACGTACCGGTAGCGGTAGAGGAATTATCTATCCAGGAGGCAAGGAATGCCGGCGCGATAGCCCTGTTTGGAGAAAAATACGGAGAGTTGGTCAGGATGGCTTCGATCGGCGATTTCAGCAGGGAACTGTGCGGCGGCACCCATGTAAATTACTCAGGGGAAATTGGATTGTTGAGGATTATCGGGGAATCGTCTGTCGCTGCCGGGATTAGGCGTATTGAAGCAATGACCGGCATGGCGGCATTAAACCGGGACCGGGAAAAAGAACGTCTTATCCAGGAGATGTGTGGCATTCTGAATACTCCCGAGGAAAAGCTGATTCCAAAAGCGCAGGAATTGTTAAGTGAATTAAAAAATCTTCATAAAGAGGTTCATAGAGTAAAACAAAAAGAGATAAGCGGCAAGGTTGATTCCTTTGTCGGGAATGCAAAAGAAGTTTCCGGAGTAAAAATTATTGCAAGGAAATTAGAGGATGCGACTGCAGACGACCTGAGAAAAACGGCAGACCTGTTAATGAAATCTGCCAAAGAAATGGCAATCATATTAGGCACTGCGCAGAATGGACGGGTAACGATCGTGGCCGCCTTAAGTCCTGGGCTGGTCAAGTGCGGTTTGCATGCGGGGAATATCTCAAAGGAAATCGCAAAAGTAGTTGGTGGAGGGGGTGGGGGCAAACCAGAAATGGCACAGGCAGGAGGGCAATGGGCTGAAAAACTCGATGAGGCGCTTAATTTTGCCGCCGAGTTTTTAAGCAAAAAAATACTTGCCGGGGTAAGTTTGCCTGCTGTATAGCGTGCTAACAAGAATTTTCGCTGATGATACAACACAAACAAAACATCGGCACGCAATTGAGAACACCTCATGGCGCCTCTGAGTTTTTGCTTGACATTGGATGTCGTTATCTATAGAATTTTCCGTTTGAATTCTTATGTGGATAAGAATTTTATCTGCTTCTGACTAAAACATGATAAGAGATTTACGGTTAAAAGCCACAAGGACTTATGTCTGGGGTACCGGGGAAAAAGAGAATGAGATAGTGTGATGTTTTTGTAAACTGGTATCAGTTTTGTGATATTTTGTGTGAAATTTTTTAGAGGTGATATATGCCCAATCCAAAGAGAAGGTTTTCGAATTCGAGGACTCGAAAGAGACGAACTCACGACAAATTAACTCCGCCGGTTATTCCGCTTGCTGAAAACATCGAAAAAGGCGCTGGCATACGATCAAAGCGTTATATTTGCTCCCATTGCAAACAGGTAAACGAACCACACACGGTTTGTCACAACTGCGGCTATTACCGGGGTAAACAGGTCGTTTCCGTTGGAATATAAGCTATGAAAGTTGCGGTAGATGCAATGGGTGGGGATAAGGCTCCCCACGAGGTTATTAAGGGATCTGTCCTAGCTGCACAGCAATTTCGGGATAGTGAGATTTTGTTGGTTGGTGATGAAAAAGCGATACAGCGGGAATTAGCATCTTACAGCACTGTCCCGAAAAACATAACCACGCATCACGCATCTCAAGTGATTAGTATGGAAGATCCTGCGACGTATTCCATACGTCAGAAAACGAATTCATCAATCACACGAAGTGTCGAGCTTGTGGCGAGTGGTGAAGCTGCTGCTGTGGTGAGTGCAGGCCATACAGGAGCAACCGTTGCAGCATCAACATTGCATTTACGAACGTTGAAAGAGGTGCGTCGTCCCGGCATCGCTGCTCCGTTTCCTACCCGGAATGGCGTCTGTCTGGTTATTGATGTGGGGGCAAATATTGCCTGTAAACCAATACACCTTTTTCAGTATGGCGTTATGTCAACGATATTCAGCAAATATATCTTTGGTGTTAAAGATCCGCGGGTAGGGCTTTTGAATATCGGTGAAGAAGATGCAAAAGGGAATGATCTGGCGAAAGAAACGTTTGCCCTTCTTTCCCATTCGCAGTTAACCTTTGTGGGAAATGTAGAAGGACGAGAAATATTTGATGGGAAGGCTGATATTGTTGTTTGTGAGGGTTTTGTGGGAAACGTGATGTTGAAATTTGCAGAAGGCCTTGCTGCAGGACTTTTATCGACGATTAAGACTGAAGCAATGAAAAGTTTCTGGACAAAATTGGGTTTGTTCTTGTGTAAACCGGCCTTTGCTCCCTTAAAGGCTAAAATGGACTTTACTGAATATGGCGGTGTTCCTTTGCTGGGGGTCAACGGGGTGTGTATTATCTGTCATGGCAGGTCTGATTCCAAGGCTATCTATAATGCCATAAGGGTTGCATTGCAGTTATCAAAAAATAAAGTCAACGATCAGATTGTTTCCGAACTGGAAAAGGCCAATGCGCCTACGGCAAGTGTTACGTAACTGATGTGCCCCTATTAATTTCCTCTGGATAATTTACAATTATACATGCGACAAAATCAAAGGGCGTCTATTACGGGTATAGGATCTTACCTGCCGGGTAAGGTTTTGACAAATTATGATTTAGAAAGGATGGTTGATACCAGCGACGATTGGATTATCCAGCGGACAGGTATTAAAGAACGCCGAATCGTTGAAAACGGGCAAATAACCTCTGATCTTGCCACTCAGGCATCACTCAGAGCGATGGAAGACGCCGGAGTATCCCCCCACGATATAGATATGATTATCACCTCGACAATTACCCCAGATCACATCTTTCCTTCGACTTCATGTTTTATACAACAAAAACTCGGCGCAACCAGGGCGAGTGCGTTTGATATATTGGCAGCATGCGCCGGATTTATTTATGCACTGTCGATCGGGCAAAGCTTTGTAAATTCAGGGGCAATGGAGACCGTCCTGGTGGTAGGAGCTGAGTGTTTATCGACAATTACCGACTATACTGACCGCACCACCTGTGTGTTGTTTGGAGACGGCGCCGGTGCTGTCATTATACAGAAAAGCCCCACGCATCATGAAATTCTCTCTTCTACCCTGGCGGCAGATGGTTCACAGGCAGACGTCCTTATCATGCCAGGAGGGGGAGCAAAGAGTCCTGCGTCGTTAGAATCAATTCAACAAAGGGCGCATTATATTCAATTTAAGGGTAAAGAGGTATTCAAACTGGCGATTCAAAATATAACAAACCTGATTCTGGAAACGGTAACGAAAAACGATCTTACGATCGGCGATATCGACCTCATTATTCCCCATCAGAGCAACCTGAGAATTATTGAAGCAACTATGGAAAAACTTGGATTACCCATGGAAAAAGCGTTTGTAAATATCGATAAATACGGAAATACTTCATCGGCATCTATTCCCATTGCAATTGATGAGGCTAGAAAGGAAGGGCGGCTCTCCCGGGGAGATCTTGTTATGCTGGTAGCATTTGGCGGCGGGTTGACCTGGGGATCGTCAGTCATTCGATGGTAGAGCGCGTACGAAAGACAGCAGTTCTTTTCCCCGGGCAGGGATCACAATATGTGGGAATGGGTAAGGATTTTTATACCCATTTTAAAGAAGCAAGAGAGATATTTAATCAGGCGAATGAAATACTCGGGTTTGATATAGCAGCGCTTTGTTTCCAGGGAAGACAGGAGGAATTAAACAAGACGTCTGTTTGCCAGCCTGCCATACTCGTAACCAGCCTGGCAATCCTGGAAGTCTTAAAACGAAATCCGGCAGGTTCCGGAAGTGAGTGTCAGGCAGCTGCAGGGCTCAGCCTGGGAGAATATACGGCGCATGTCGCTGCAGGCTCAATAGCCTTTCAGGATGCGGTGAGGCTGGTATGTAAGCGTGGGCTGTTTATGCAGGAAGCGTGCAATGCAAATCCGGGCGGAATGGTTTCTGTTATTGGACTGGAAGACGAAAAAGCAGAGCAGATTTGCGCAGAGATGATGTCCATGGGAGTTATTTGTGCAGCAAATTACAATAGTCCGGGACAGGTTGTTATCTCAGGCGAAAAACCGCTGTTAGAAAAGGCATCCATTCTCGCCAAGGAACGGGGAGCAAGAATGGTTGTCCCTTTGAAAGTCGACGGGGCATTTCATTCAGATTTAATGATCTCCGCACGTGATAAACTTGCAAAAGAACTTGAAGCAACGCCCGTCTTGAGGCCAAGTATTCCGGTTGTAGCGAATATTTACGCGAAATATGTGAGAGAACCTGACGAGATAAAAGCGTCTTTGTCAAAACAATTAAATAGCCCGGTGCGGTGGCATCAGTCGATCTCTCTGCTGATACAAAACGGATTCAATCAGTTTTATGAGATCGGGCCTGGCAAGACGCTGGCAGGGCTCATGAAAAGGATTGACGCTAACCAGGAAATCAAAAGCATTGACACCATAGAGGCATTTGAAAATATAGGGAAATCGAATTAATTTTAGCATAAGGAGGTAAACCGTGTCAGCAATTGAAAATAAGGTCAAAGAAATTATTGAAAAGCAAATGGGAGTAAAAACCGAACAGATTACAAAAGAAACGTCATTTATCAATGATCTGGGAGCAGATTCTTTGGATACCGTAGAGCTGATTATGGAATTTGAAGACGCCTTTGATATGAATATCCCTGATGAGGATGCGGAAAAGATACGGACGGTGGGGGACGCGATTAAATACATTGAGGAACACAAATAGATGCAGAAACGGCAAAGGGTTGTTATTACCGGCGTAGGTGCGATTACCTCGTTAGGGCATGAAAAAGCACACATCTGGTCAGCGCTCTGTGAAGGAAAAAGCGGGATAAAGCCCATCACGTCTTTCGATACCTCTGCTTTTGATGTACATTTTGGGGGAGAGGTTAGCGATTTTGACCCTATCCGTTGGTTCGATGCCAAAGACGCCCGGCGGTTAGACAGGTTTTCTCAGTTTGCTGTTGCTGCCGCTGTCCAGGCGGTGAAAGATGCTGGACTTAGTGTAGAAGGCTTCGACAAAGCAAGAGCAGGGGTGATCATTGGTTCCGGCATGGGTGGTCTGATAGAGCTTGAGGCGCAGCATAAAATTCTGCTGGAAAAGGGCCCTTCGAGAATATCTCCTTTTTTGATTCCCAAATTAATGGTCAACGCCGCTCCAGCGCAAGTAGCAATACGATTCGGATTCAAGGGACCTAATTATGCACTGGTAACGGCATGCACTACCGGTGGCAATGCCATTGGAGAGGCCGTCAGGATTATCCAGAGGGGAGATGCGGATATAATGATTGCAGGAAGTTCAGAGGCGGTAGTTACCCCTTTAGCGATGGGTGGTTTTATCTCGATGAAAGCCCTTTCTACCCGCAATGACGCACCACAAAAAGCCAGCCGTCCATTTGATAGGGATCGGGATGGTTTTGTCCTTTCAGAAGGTGCCGGGGTTGTTGTACTCGAAGAATTTGAAAGTGCAAGAAAGAGAGGCGCCCGTATTTATGCCGAAGTAATCGGCTACGGACTCAACTCAGACGCGTATCATATTGCAGCGCCTGAGCCCAATGGTGATGGCGCCATGCGGTGCATGATAAGCGCCCTGAAAGACGCCCAGTGTAACCCGGAAGAAATAGATTACATTAATGCCCACGCTACCTCAACCCCAATCGGTGACAATATCGAAATGAAGGCTGTAAAAAAGGTATTTGGAGTTCATGCGCCAAAAGTTCCTATTAGTTCTACAAAGTCTATGCTGGGGCATCAACTCGGTGCTTCGGGAAGTGTCGAAGTCATCATCTGTGCCTTAGTAATTAAGGAGGGAGTTATGCCACCAACCGTTAATCTTGAGACACCTGACCCCGAATGCGCCGGATTAGATTTTGTTCCCAAGGTATCCCGGGAAAAGAAGGTTAAAAAGGCCCTTTCCAATTCATTTGGCTTTGGCGGCCACAATGCATGCATCATCCTTGGACAGGTATAATCACACAACCTGAAATATAACGCTGTCGCGTCATCAACTCCTGGACATTGAAGATTTACAGATAGCGCTGTTTTTGATATGGTGAAGAAGTAAAATCATGGTAATTCCGGTGTTCGCAAGTCTCTCCGCAGATACATGAAATTTACCCTTAATGAAATCCAGTCTATTATCGGGGGAAAAATCGTTGGCAATGGGAATACCTGCATTACGGGAATCGCTAGCATTGAAGCTGCAAAAGAAGGAGACATAACCTTTGTCAGGAATGATTCCGTTGTTCCTCAGGTTTTGACCTCTCGCGCTGCAGCAGCTGTTATACACCGCGAGATACTGCACCTCAAAAAACCACAAATTGTCTTAGAAAACCCGGCCCTTTCCTTTACAAAATTACTGGAGGTTGTAGCACAAGAGCGATATATGCGTCCTGCAGGCATTCACCCTACGGCTATCATCAGTAAAGAAGCTACCGTGGGAGAAGGGGTTTCTGCCGGGGCACATGTTGTCGTGGATGAAAAAGTAACGATAGGTAATTATGTTACCATTTATCCAAACACATTTATTGGCAAGGGGAGCCGCATTGGAGACAACTCAGTTATCTACGCCAATGTTTCTATCCGGGAAAACACAATTATCGGGAAACGGGTTATTATCCATTGTAACAGTGTCTTAGGCGATGATGGGTTTGGCTATCTTCAGGTGGAGAAACAACACGTCAAGATACCACAGATTGGGATCGTTGAAATAGGAGATGATGTCGAAATTGGCGCCATGGTGACGATCTGCCGCGCTGCCCTCGACAAAACCGTCATTGGAAACGGAGTAAAGATAGACAACCACTCCCATATTGCCCATAATGTCGCCATAGGAGACAACACGATGCTCATTGCATACGCCAAAATCGCAGGAAGCACCAAAATCGGGAAGAATGTCCTGATTGCAGAAGACGTTGGTATCACCGACCATGCATTGATAGGAGACGGTTGTAAGATTGGCGGTGGTTCTAACGTTTATAAGAGTTTAGAGCCTGGGTCGATTGTGTGGGGATCGCCGGCTAAACCCATTACGGAAGAAAAACGCATTCAGGTATTAATCAAAAAACTGCCAGAAATGTATAGTGCCATCAAAAAACTCGTAAAAACTTCGTTTTAATTTTGAGGGATAAATCCATGTGTGGAATTGTAGGATATATTGGACAAAATAAGGCCATCAATATCTTGTTGGATGGCATTAAAAGGCTCGAATATCGGGGATACGATTCCTCAGGGATCGCCTTTGTTGAAAACGGCAGATTGAGATGCGAAAAAGCCGTGGGGAAGATAGCCGAACTTGAGAAAAAACTTGATGGGGGCAATTTCAATACGCATATAGGAATTGTCCATACACGATGGGCAACGCACGGTGCCCCGACCATGGAAAATGCCCATCCTCATATGGATTGTCACAAACAAATTGCCGTGGTGCATAACGGAATTATCGAGAATTATGATTATTTAAAATTAAGTTTGGTGCGGGAAGGGCACGTCTTTCAGAGTGAAACCGACACCGAGATCCTGGCACATCTGATCGAAAAATACTTTCAGAATAACCTCGAAAAAGCCGTCATGGAAGCATTGAAAGAGGTAGAAGGAACTTATGGAATTGCTGTAATTTCTCCGAAAGACCCACAAAAGATTGTAGCAGCAAGAAAGGGTTCTCCTCTGGTAATAGGAATCGGCAATAAAGAATACTTCGTAACCTCGGATGTTTCTGCTTCTCTGGAGCATACGAGAGATGTGGTGTATCTGGATGATAATGAAGTGGCTATACTTACCCCGGATCGTTATGAAACCAAAACAATGGAAAACATTCCCACGTACAAAAAGGTGGAAGAGGTGCTATGGAATATCGATATGATCGAGAAGGGTGGATATGAGCATTTTATGCTTAAAGAGATCCATGAGCAACCCCAGGCATTACGGAATGTTATGCGCGGAAGGATAGAAAGCGATCATGGCTTGGTTAAGCTGGGTGGATTGTTAAGCTGCGAAAAGGAACTCCGCGAGGCGAAGCGCATCGTTATCGTCGCTTGTGGTACCTCCTGGCATGCGGGGCTTGTAGGTGAATACATGCTGGAAGAACTGGCGCGTATGCCGGTTGAAGTTGAATATGCTTCAGAGTTTCGATACCGAAACCCTGTAATTGAAGCAGGCACGGTCATTATTGCCATAAGCCAGTCAGGGGAGACGGCAGATACCCTGGCTGCGATGCGGGAAGCAAAGCACAAAGGAGCGAAGTTGCTTTCTATCTGCAATGTCGTAGGGAGTACGATTGCCCGGGAGGCTGATTGCGGGATTTATTTGCATATCGGTCCAGAGATCGGGGTTGCATCCACCAAGGCATTTACTGCCCAGATTACCGTTTTATATTTGTTTACCTTGTATATGATGAATCTGAAGTATCCCCATAATCCAGTATCTTCCGATGCGATTAAGGTTATCCAGTCAATACCCGATAAGGTCCAGACCATTCTCGACAGGGAAGAAAAGATCGTGGAACTTGCCCGGATATATAAAGACAGGGAAAATGCTCTCTATTTGGGAAGGGGATATAATTACCCCGTGGCGCTTGAAGGCGCCTTAAAACTCAAAGAGATATCCTATATTCATGCCGAAGGTTACCCGGCGGCAGAGATGAAACACGGTCCCATCGCTCTTATTAACAAAGATATGCCCGTGGTCTTTATTGCTACAAAGGACAGCGTCTACGGAAAGATTTTGAGCAATATTGCGGAGGTAAAATCCAGGGGTGGAAAGTTGATAGCAATTGCGACGGAAGGCGACGATTCTATCAGAGAAAAAGTGGATCACGTATTTTATATACCAAAGACTGCCGACTGGCTGACGCCGATCCTTTCCGTAATACCGCTTCAGTTACTGGCATATCATATGGCGGTCATGCGGGGTTGTGATGTTGACAAACCCCGGAATCTTGCCAAGAGTGTAACTGTTGAATAACGCTGACGTTACCTTTTCTGGAATAATCTAGTTTTTTGAAAAAGTAGGGGCGAAGCATTTGCTGGTTTGGGTATGAATGCATGTATGCCAAATTATAGCAAATGCTTCGCCCCTACACTACGCGTGAAACATCGCTGTTATTGGAATTTTTCAAAAAACTAAATTATTACCCTTTTCTTACCAAGAATCAAGGTTGAATTGGAATCGAGATCAATCCTCTTGATATCTTCAAACCCGGCGTTTGCTAACCATGTCCGGTACTCTGTCTCGCTGTAAGATGCCCCCTCTTGCGTACCAATGAGCATATTGAGACTGAAAAGTGCGGCAAATTGCGGATGTGTCCTGGTTTCATCCAGGACAAATTCATGGATAACAATCTGACCGCAGTTTTTCAGCGCATCACGGCACTTCTTGAGTATTAAAGCATTGTTTGCAGGATTGTAGATATGCAAAAGATTTGATACCAGAATTGCATCGTACCTATTTTCACCAAAGGAATCCTCCAGACAATTCCCCGCTTGTGTGGTGACGCGGTCTTCGATATTTGCCGCCTCAATAAATTCACGGGTGAGGCGAATGGTGTGCTCCAGATCAAAGACAACGGCATGAAGCCCCGGATTGGCCTTTGCAAGGGCAATGGCATAGGTACCTGGACCGCCAGCAATATCCAGCAACATCTTTGCCTCTTTTAAATCGATCTTGCTGCAGAGCTCATCCGCCTTTACCGACGCCATATTATGCATGGCCGTAATAAAATCCCGCAGATCATGGGGGTCAACTTCTTCAGGCAGATCCTTCAAAGTAACCGGATTTCCTGTTTCGATCGTCTCCCTGAGCATTGTCCAGGTATCCGTCATATTGTGAAAATGATGGATAAAATCACCGAGATAATAAGGGTTTCCCTTGATCAGATAGCAATTCGACAGCGAGGAGTTTGCGTAATAGTCCTCCTGTTTAGTAAGCAAATCAAGGGAAACAAGCGCGTTGAGCAGCATCTCGGTTGCCCGTTCATTTGTCCGGATGGCTTGAGAAATTTCTTTTGCGGTAAGCCTCCTTTTGTTCATCATCGTAAAGAGATCAAATTCCACCGCGGTAAAGAGGACGTGCGACTTCCAGTAGCCACAACTGAGCTGCAGGAGATAATCAACCTGGGAATAGTTCGTGTTAGTCATGTGCTATATCAATACCTCTCATGACGTAAGATATTTGGAGATACCTTGCTTAAACTCAATCGGTTTGATACCAAAGTGATCATAAAATGGCTTTTCATCACAGGTATTGCCTTCCAGAAGCATGCTAATTTGGTCTTTCGTCACAGGGAAGGCGGGCAGCCAATCAAGCATTTCCGCTGCAAGGTTCATAATGAAGACCGGAATATGGAGTTTATGCGGGGGCACGCAGAGGACGCTGCCAATGATGTCAATAATTTGATTAAACTCAATCTTTTCCGGGCCGCCAACGGCAAAAATTTTTCTGATGGAATCTTTCTGCTCTAGGGCTTTTATAAAGCCCATCGACACATTTTCCACGGACACGGGCTGCATCTGATACCTGCCGTTGCCGACAACGGGCACAAATTGCTGTGTCTTCAGCATGCCGGCGAAGAGATTGACGAATTTATCTCCCGCTCCGTAGATAATTGACGGGCGAAAGATCGTGTAATCAAAGCCGAGATTTCTTATACATTCTTCCGCGCGAAACTTGGTTTGCTGATATTGTGTCTTTCCGTCTTTTCGCGCCCCGAGCGCACTCATCTGAATGAACCTCCGGATGCCCTGTTCCCGCGCTGCTTTGGCAAGATGTGCCGTCCCTTCATAATGTAATTTCTCAAAGGTAATCCCCTTTCCGGGGAACTCTCTGATAATACCAACAAGGTTAATCACGGCATCGCATCCCGCCAGTTTGCCCTGTAAACTGCCTGCATCGGTAATATCTCCGTGCGCGATCTCTGCCTCTTTGTGATGCGCAATCTTTTGTTCGGAACCCTGCCGGACGATACATCTCACCTGATACTTTTTTTCGAGTAAATCATGGAGTATCTGTTTTCCTACAAAGCCTGTACTACCGGTCAAAAAAATCTTCATTACGATATACCCCCTAAAATGATATAGTATTATTGCAAATTCCCTTACTATTTATGGAGAGAGTATTCCGAGGTCTTACCGGAGGGACTCTCTTTTCCCTGCCGGGGAAAGACAGTGCCGCCACTGAAAAAGAGCCTCATTTCCTGAAAGACAACGTCTCTCTTATCCTTAATACACCTGATGTCCGGAAGTGATTGAAGAAAGACACGTCCATATCTTTTGGTAACTATCCGGCGGTCGAAAACAATCACTACGCCCTTATCCGCGCGACTGCGTATGAGCCGTCCAAAGCCCTGCTTGAATTTAATCACAGCCATAGGTACGGAATACTGAAAAAAAGCATCACCCCCGGCCTTTTCAATAGCCTCCACTCGTGCTTCAATAATGGGTTGTGTCGGTACTTTAAACGGCAATCGGGTGAGGATGACGCATTCCAGCGCATTTCCTCTTACATCAATCCCTTCCCAGAAACTGTCTGTAGCAAACAAGACCGACGTCGCGTCCTTTTTAAAGGTCTCAAGGAGATTATGGCGACTGCCCGCTCCCTGCTTCAGACAAACATAACCGAGTCGTGTAATCTGTGGTTCTAGCCTCTGATAAAGGTCATTGAGGAGGCTGTATGAGGTAAACAGGACTAACGCACGGCCTTCTGAGATTTCTATGGCCTGCAAGATGCTCTCCTCCAGCGCCGAAACATACCCTGCCTGGCCGGGTTCAGCAATGTCTGTGGGAATGCCAAGCATCGATTGGCGCTGGTAATCAAAGGGAGAATCCAGGATCAGTTCAGATAATTGTTTTTCTGGAATCAGATGCAAGCCAACACTGTCTTTGAAAAAGGTAAAGGTCTTGTTGATTGCCAGGGTAGCTGATGTCAGGAGTATCGTACGGTAATGATCGTAGAGGCAGGTCTTTAAATCTTCGGAGACTGAAAGCGGCGCAGCGCAAAACCTGATGGCCGGTTCCCCTGCGTATCTCTTCATCTCAATCCATTTGCAAATCTTTTCATTCTCAACAATAAAGGCGTCAATCTCGTTTGCCACTAACTTCAATCGCATCTTGCACGATAGAATATCGATCAGCACAGACGACAGAATTTCCTGTGATTTCTTTGAGAGTTCCGCCAATTCATCGAGGAGTGACGTTAAAAGGGAAATAAATCTCCGGGTATCAGCGCTTAATTTTCTGAGCTGATTCTCAATAACATCCCGCCACAGATCGGTGGCAATAAAACTGTCGGTAATGCGAAACCTGATTTCTTCATCCTTCACCGCTTCTTTTTGCAATCCGGTGTGAATGCCATAATTACTTACCGCCTGGGACATATCTTCAAAAATTTCCTGCACGGTATCATAGAGCAGTTGTCGTGCTTCCAGGATTTCCGTGTTAATTCTGTCGGTAATTTTTCCTGCAATATCCTTGTCATGCACAGAACTCACTTCTTTGAATTTGCTCTTCAGGTACTGTAACAGGCCTTTTCTCGCATCCTTGAGATTGACCAGTCTCCCCAGGAGCTTTACGATCCTTAATCTCGAAATTGTCGTGCTGAGATTTGACGTTGCCACATCTTCGAGGTGATGCGCTTCATCAATAATAATTTTCTGGAAGGGAGGTAAAATTGCCACGGCATCGTACCCCTTCGTTTCCTTGCGTACTATCAGATCAGCCATCAGGAGATAATGATTTATGACCAAAATATCCGCGCTGGCTGCTTTTCTACGGGCGATATAAAAAAAACACTCGTCATAAAACGGGCACTTCAGCCGTGTGCACTGGTCTGCCTCAGATTGTATTGCCTCCCAAACGTCCTCCTGTGGCACAAAATTAAGGTCGGCCTTGCTCCCGTCCCGCGTCTTTGCTGTCCATGCTAACAGATCGTTCAGTTGCCGGCGATCTTTGTCCTCAATCAGCGTGCCGCCATCAGAACGCAAATTGGAAACCTTTCTCAGGCACACGTAATTATTTCTTCCTTTTACCAGGACACTCTTGAAGTCAAGTCCGCAACAGGTTCTGAGTATCGGGATATCTTTCTCGATTAATTGTTCCTGGAGGTTTATCGTATGGGTGGAAACTACTACCCGCTCCTGGTTTTTAATACTCCAGGATACGGCAGGAACCAGATATGCCATGGATTTCCCCGTCCCTGTCCCCGCCTCTATCACGGCAATTTTGTCTTCATTAAAGGCGTCAACGGCCGACTTCAGCATCTCGACCTGCGGCTTGCGGTATTCATAGTGAGGCAAGTGCTGTGCAAAATTTCCTCCGGGCTGAAATTGTGCGGACAGTTCGCTGAAGGTTAGCTTTTCGCATGTCCGCTCTTTCTTTACCCTTACCACGGGGTACACGAATTCCACGGTATTATCCACGATATAGCACCCTACGTTCTGAGACCCCATATATGATGCAATCTCAAGGTCTGCTTCGGACGGTTCCAAAATCCCATCCGGGTGGTTGTGGATAATAACATCCCTGCATTTTGCCTCTTTTATCAGAGCGGGCGCAGCCGTTTTATTGCCCATGGCATAGACATCAACATCCGTCACCATGAGGGCGTCGTTAAGCCTTCCCACCATGAATATCTCATTTCCCCCTGCCTTTTCTATTGCGTCTTTGATGGAAGAAATGGCATCGGGCAGGATATATTCTTTGACCAACCAGGCAGTCGTTTTCATGATTTATCTGAACGGAGAAATTTTTGGGTATTTTCGGTCATGCGGAATCTATTTCAATAGTGTCTCGGCATGTCTCTCTGGTGTTGTGTTGCCAAGCAAAGAAACTTTTTTCAAGGCCATGAGCCTGAAATAATTTTATTATGCCACAAACTGACAAAGACACAAAGGATAAAGTTATTCTAATCTATACACTTTACATAAACTTCCGCGGATTTAAAACAGCTTGGTGATC
This sequence comes from Candidatus Brocadia sp. WS118, assembly GCA_007618135.1. Classification (GTDB taxonomy): domain Bacteria; phylum Planctomycetota; class Brocadiia; order Brocadiales; family Brocadiaceae; genus Brocadia. The sequence goes on from PHFX01000001.1 coordinate 123,531, forward strand.
TTTTCCGGTTAATTTCCTTGACTGATAATTTTTTAATAAGTAAAATTAGTGGTTGCGAATTACTAAGAAACTGGTACTTTTTAGAAAGGACGCTTTCTTGGAAAACATAACCATTGTTGCAAGACATTTAGACATAACGGAAGCCATTAAAAATTATGCCTTGCTCAAGGCAAAAAAGGTTAAAAAATTTTTTGAATGGATTCTGCAAATACAAATTACTTTAGATATTGGCGGTGACAATAGCCACATCGTTGAAATGATTGTTTCAGTTTCAAGAGGGCCTACGCTGGTTGCAGAGGTGTCGAATCCTGATATGTACCGGGCAATTGACCTTGTCGTGGATAAGATCGAGGCTCAACTGAAAAAGCATAAAGGCAAAATTCAATCCAGAATCGTCCGCAGAAAAAAGCCTGCAACGAGGGAAATGGAAGGTTTTGAAGGTGAACCAGAAGGATTATGAATAACAATTCTACAGGAGGAGTTTTACCGTATGAAATTGACTGATTTTGTTGTAGAGGAAGCTATTATTACAGAAATCAAAGCCACGGAAAAAGAGGCTGTTATTCGAGAAATGGTATGTTCTCTGAAAGATACGCAGAAAGTCAATAGTAAGGATGTTGAAAATATTATTAAATCTCTTATAAAACGGGAGGAGTTGGGTAGTACCGGCATTGGAAAAGGGGTAGCGGTTCCTCATACAAAACATGATTGCATAAAAAAGATTATGGGAACGATTGCACGGTCAACACATGGCGTTGATTTCAACGCCCTCGACGGAGAACCTGTCTATCTTTTCTTTCTCCTGCTTTCCCCGAATGATTCTGCAGGAGCTCACCTTGCCGCATTAGAAAGGATTTCCACCGTTATACGCGATAACGATTTCCGCCGATTTATGCGTGAGGCAAATGGTAAAGACGGTATGGTTGAAATATTGCGTGAGGTTGACGGTATCCAGGTTTAATCCAAAGGCATTCTCTCTTTCCTCAATAACACCGGAACAAGAAGAGTAATTTATATCTCTAAACCAGACAAAACGAAAAATACGCAAACCGTTTCCTGTTTGTATCGTATTTTTAAAAGCAGAGGGTTTTGTATACAGGAAAAACTCTGCACAGCACGTTTATAAAATTATGGATATTTACGCAAAAAATTCTCAGTTATTAGAACGAAAAGTAAAAATCTCAAATTCCAATGGGATGCATGCCCGTCCTGCTACCAAATTTGCAGAGATTGCCAATAAATATATTTCAGAAATCCGTATAAAAACAAAAAATAAAGAGGTTGACGGAAAAAGCATTATTGAACTTTTGACACTTGGCGCAGAGAACGGCACGGAAATCGTTATTTGCACAAAAGGGACTGATGCAGCAGAGGCATTGGATGCCCTGGAAGGATTAGTAAAAAGCAAATTTGAAGAAGAATTCATGGAAATTAGAAAAGGGATTGCCGTATCTCCCGGAGTGGTCATTTGTGGGGCTTTTATGTTTGAGAGTGAAGGATACCGCATTCCTCGTCATATCATAAGAAAAGACGAGGTCGAAGCGGAGCTCCATAGACTTGAAAAGGCCATCGAAGATTCGAAAAAGGAAATTCATGATTTAGAGCAGAAGGTCTCTGAAAACATGAGTTCTGAAATTGGGTCGATCTTTGGCACCCACCGGATGGTATTGCAGGATGCGCGGTTAAAAAATGAGATTGTTGACAAAATAAAAAAAGCCAATTTTACACCGGAATTTGCCGTCTCCCTTGCCTTGCGTGTTTACATTAGAAAATTTCAGGATATCCGCGATTCGTATCTTGCAGAGCGGGTAAGTGATATTTTTGATATCGAACGGCGACTGTTAAAAAATTTATTGGGTGAAAAGAGGGAGGAGCTGAAAAACCTTGCCGAAGAAGTAATTCTGGTTGCCCATGACCTTACCCCCTCTCAAACGGCTTCGCTCGATACCGAGAAAGTTAAGGGATTTGCTACTGACGTAGGAGGCAGGACGTCTCATACCGCCATCGTTGCCAGGGCATTGGGGATACCCGCCGTAGTGGGTCTTGGAACAATTACCGCGGATGTCTTCGGGGGTGATATGATCATTGTGGATGGTAATAACGGCATTGTTATTGTCAGGCCGGATGATGAAACATTGGCGGCATATCAAACCAGGGTGAAAAGCATTCATGTCTTTGAAGAAAAACTTGCCACTGAGCTAAAAGACCAGCCTTCAACAACGGGGGACGGTAAGCATATTTCTATTTTTGGCAATATAGAATTCCCGAAAGAAATTAATATAAATGTAAGATATGGTGCAGAGGGTATCGGTCTTTATAGAACAGAGTTTCTTTATTTAGGTGCACCCAAGCCGCCGACTGAAGAGGAGCATTTAGAGGCGTATACCACCGTGGTGCGGGAGTTACAAGACAAGCCGATTATCATCAGAACCCTGGATCTCGGTGCCGACAAATTTGATTATTTGGATGACAGAAAAGAAGGAAACCCCTTTTTGGGATGTCGCTCTATCCGTTACTGTTTTGAAAATCCTTCGATATTTAAAATACAACTGAGAGCAATTTTGCGGGCTTCTGCTTTGGGTAATGTAAAAATTTTATTCCCCCTGATCTCGTCCCTGCAAGAACTACAACGAGCAAAACAGATGGTTTGGGAAACTATGGAAGAGCTGGACAAGGAGAAGATCGCTTTCAACAAAAATATTAGTATGGGCGTAATGCTGGAAGTTCCCTCCGCTGTGATTATTGCGGACCTATTGGCGAAGGAGTGTGATTTCTTCAGTATCGGCACGAACGATCTTATCCAGTACTCTCTGGCTGTTGATAGAAATAACGAACGGGTAGCTTATTTATATTGCCCGACACATCCTGCCATCTTAAGACTTTTAAAGGTGGCTATCAAAGCCGCGGCAGACAACAATATTCCTATTGGGATATGCGGACAAATGGGAAGTGAAATTGAATATACTGCGCCTCTTATTGGTATGGGCCTTACGGAGTTTAGTGTGGCGCCAGCGACGATTATACCGGAAATAAAGAAGATTGTACGGTCGATTACCTTTCAAAAGGCAAAAGAAATAGCAGAAACAGCGTGTCAATTTGATGATCCGGAGAAAACAATTCATTACCTGAGAAATATTGCTATCGATATCCTGCCAGAGGCGTTTGATGGGCAAAATTATCCTTGACACCAGGAAACATCCTTATTAGAATTCCTCATAACTCTTTTATTTTATTATAGTTGAAGTTTTTTTAAGGTTGATCAATTATATCAAGAATACGTATCCGATTCAGTAAGTCAGGTGATATTCGTTTTATCTCTCATCACGATTTAATGAAGCTTTTTGAGAGGGCTATCAGAAGGGCTAACATTCCAATTGCGATGTCCAAAGGTTTCAATCCTCACCCGAAATTATCCATTCCCCTTGCGTTGAGTGTTGGAATATCCGGTAAAGATGAAGTTTTGGAACTAGAACTGCTCAAGTCAATGCCTCCTGAAGTTTTCATTGAACAGTTACGTCTTCAATTACCAAAAGAGATATCTCTTCTTTTGGGGGAAGTTATCGCCGACACCGAGAAGGGTTGGATTCGTGATGTACTCTATGAAGTGGTTTTTGATGATCCAGGATGCTTAAATACGGCAAAGATTAACGAATTATTGCAACAACCATCGGTGATGGTAGTCCGCTCTAAAAACGGGCACCAGAAGCCTTTTGATATCCGACCGTCTATTCAGGAAATTATGGTTAAGCCGGATCGTCTTGTCGTTTCAATAAAAAAAGTAGAAAATGAAGGTATGGCGAAACCTGAAGAAGTGGTCCATTCTTTATTGGGAAACGGGGAAAAAGAGGGTTTTAAAATTACCAGAATAAAAGTCAATTTGTCTTCTTCTGAATAACTCGAGGAAAAACATGGATAAGAAGATGCTTATTAACGCAGTTGAACCTGAAGAATGCCGAATTGCTATTTTAGAAAATAATGTTCTCGAGGAACTTTACATCGAAAGGAGTTCCCGGGGACAGATTGCGGGAAATATTTATAAGGGAAAGGTCGTTAACATCGAACCAAGTATCGAAGCGGCATTTGTTGATATTGGTCTCAAAAAAAACGGGTTCCTTCACGCATCGGACGTTCTCATTCCGTCAGAGAACGGGAGTCAATCGTCTGATGTCGATGCACATGGCAAGCCTCGCCGGGAGTTCCGTAAAATACGGGATATTCTGCATCCCGGCAAAGAAGTGCTGGTTCAGGTGACGAAAGAGAGCATTGGCACCAAAGGCCCCAGTTTGACAACGTATATCAGCCTGCCGGGAAGGTTCCTGGTTTTGATGCCTGATGTTCCACGTCACGGAGTTTCCAGAAAAATTGCAAGTGAAGAGGAAAGGATCAGATTAAAAAAAATCCTTGCAGGCTTAAATCCTCCATCAGATGTCGGTTTTATTATACGGACAGCGGGAGAACAGCAGACGAAAAAAGAAATCCATAAGGACTTTCATTATCTCTTAAAACTCTGGAAAAATATTGAGAAACGGACAAAAGACGTTAAAGTTCCTGCAACCATCTATCAGGAAAGTGATCTGGTGATTCGTGTTATTCGGGATATCTTTTCGACAAACATACGGGAAATTATTGTCGATACAGAAGCCGTCTATGAAAGAACCCGCGATTTTCTTCGTATGATTATGCCGAAATCTGAAAAACTCTTAACCCTCTATAGCGAGGATAAACCGTTATTCCACAAATACAATATTGAGCAGGAGATTGAGGAAATAAACTGCAGAAAAATCCGTTTACCGCGTGGGGGATCGATTGTTATTGAACAGACTGAAGCGCTGGTAGCAATTGATGTTAATAGTGGTAAGTTTAAAGAAGAGTGCGATCCGGAAGAAACAGCCTTTAAAACGAATCTCAAAGCCGCTAAGGAAATTGCGCGCCAGATACGACTGAGAGATCTGGGCGGTGTGATTGTAATCGACTTTATTGACATGAGGACAGAATCACATATTCATGCTATCGAGAAGGTCATCACGGACGCCATGAAAAGAGATAAAGCCAGAACCAAGATGCTCAAGATGTCAAAATTCGGCACCATTGAGCTTACCCGGCAGCGGATCCGATCAAGCCTTCGGGACGTCCTTTTTGAAGAATGCAAGTTTTGCGGAGGCACCGGATATGCCAAGACCGTTGAGAGTCTGTGTTTAAATGCCATGAGAGATCTGAAGTTTGCCATCCATTCGCCACAAATTGCCAAAATCGAAATCATTGCGAATCCTGCGGTTGCAAATTACCTGCAAAATCAAAAAAGAAAGCAGATGATAGAGATTGAAGAATCCTATAATAAAAAGATATACATTTTAAGCACGTCGAATCACGAATACGGCAAGATCGACATTCGCTATTTAAACCAGAAAGACGAACCTGTTATAATTTAATTATATTAGCAAAGATTTGCTTGATGCCGGTAAATATGGTAAATTAATACCTATAACATTTTTTCATTCAAAAGTGCCATTGCAATGGATAAGGAAAGGAGAAAATCGTAATGTATGCAATTGTAAAAGACCGGGGGAAGCAGTACAAGGTAAGGGCTGGCGAGCGCTGTCTTATCGACCTGAAAGCCGATGCTCAAGCTGGACAAATCCTGGAGTTTCATGATGTGTTGGTGTGTTCAGACGAAGAAGGGAAGACGACTTTTGGGGCTGACACCAATAAAAATGCAAAGGTTATTGCAGAAGTCGAAGGTGTGAAAAAGAGCGCAAAATGTATGACCATAAAATTTCGCAGAAGAAAGGAATCTTTGACCAGAAGAGGGCATAGAGAAAAATATACCCGCATAAAAATTAAGGAAATTATTTGTGGTTAGGAGTTACATGCGGTACGAGAATTTCAAGGAGGAAAGGACGACGTGAAAAAGTCGACGTGTCCGTAGCTGGCGTGACGGACGCCCCCCCAAATTTTAGTATGATTTTTATTTTGTGAAACGGAGGTTAGTAGCATGGCACATAAAAAAGGACAGGGTTCTTCAAAAAATGGAAGAGACAGTAATCCTCAAATGCGTGGGGTTAAAAGATTTGGCGGGCAATTTGTGACCGCTGGCTCCATAATAGTCCGCCAATGCGGAACAAAATTTAAGCCTGGAAGAAACGTTGGAATTGGCAGGGACGACACCCTTTTTTCCATGATAAACGGAACGGTAAAATTTGAAACGAGACAGCGGGTAAGTGTTTATGCAACACCCGAATCATAAGGTATCTTCTCTCTGTGATTTCCTGGATTACCGGCCACGAAGTGATAAAATCTGACTTTTCTCGCCAATAGTGCTCAGGTAACGTGAAGAAACGGGATAGGAATATGGCTGACAGAGCCTTTTCCTTTTCCCGTTTTTTATCACGACCACAAGGGTCTTCTTTCTGTAGGTCTTTCCCAAAATTCGTATCATGGTCTCTTTCGTGCAGATTATAGCAGGCTAAACGGTGTTTGTTGACGAAGCAGTTATTTATGTAAAGGGAGGCGATGGCGGAAATGGTTGTGTGAGTTTCCGAAGGGAGAAATACGTCCCTTACGGAGGGCCAGACGGCGGTGACGGTGGCAAGGGTGGGGATGTTATTATTCGTGTCAGTGATAAGAAAGATACCTTGCTCGACCTCACTTCCCGGGTAAAATATATTGCAGGAAGCGGGGCGCATGGAAAAGGCTCTACCAAAAAAGGTAAAGACGGCAAAGACCTTTGTATCGATTTGCCCCGGGGGACGATAATCAAGGACAGAGAAAGTGGCCGTATCCTGAAAGACATGAACTCCGTGGGGGAAACCATTGTTATTGCCCGGGGAGGACGGGGGGGAAGAGGAAACAAATGTTTTGCAACCTCCACGAATCAGGTTCCCCGCCAGGCGGAAAAGGGGAAGCCGGGCGAAGAACGGTGGCTGATCCTTGAACTCAAGTTGCTTGCAGACGTTGGTCTTATCGGAATGCCGAATGCCGGAAAATCAACGCTGCTTTCCCGGATATCAGCTGCCAGGCCTAAAATTGCCGATTATCCGTTTACCACATTGCAACCACAATTAGGAATCGTAGAAGTTGCGGATTACCGGAGATTTGTTGTTGCTGATATTCCCGGACTCCTTGAAGGGGCGCATCGGGGGATAGGGCTTGGAGACGAATTCCTCCGTCATATTGAAAGAACACGACTCTTAGTTCATCTCTTAGATGTCTCACCATGTGCGACGGTGGCTCCTGCTGATGCATATTTCATTATACGGAATGAATTAAAACAATATAATCCTGTCCTTGCCGAAAAGGCAGAAATTGTTGTTGCAAATAAAATGGACCTTCTTGATAAGGAGACCGGCATGAAGTGTGTCCAAACCCTGGAAGAAAAAATATCCAAGCCGGTGTGTCCCGTTTCCATGATTACGGGAAAGAATATTGACCAACTGATAGGTCTTATGGTAAACGCATTACACGGATCACCGTCTGCTCTCAATGAATCTGTATGCGGTTAGCAATTGATATTGGCAATACCAACATCCATATCGGGGTATTTGAAGAAGACTGCTTGCAGAGCGCGCATACCGTAAGAAGCGGACTCTTGCTTCAGACAAATTCTACAAAAATTCTTGATCCTGCCATTTTTTCCAGGGCACAGGCTGTTATCCTCGCTTCCGTTAATCCCGAGGTGGAGGCATATGTTATCGAATACACCGGGAAACATAGTCCTGTACAACCCTCTCGCATCGGGAAAGAGATTCCCATCTCTATCCCGATTTTGACTGAATCTCCCGGAAGGGTAGGTGTTGATCGGCTGGTAAATGCACTTGCCGCATTTGAAAGGACGAAAAATTGGACAATTGTTGTTGATGCAGGCACCGCAATAACCATTGACGGAATAAACGAGGAAGGGGCGTTTTTGGGGGGAATTATTGCACCCGGGATAGAGACATCTTCAAAGGCGCTTCACCATGCTACGGCGTTTTTACCCCTAATACCGATCCATAAACCAAAAAATGTCATTGGGAAAAATACGGAAGAAGCAATACAATCAGGTGTTTATTGGGGGACAATCGGGATGGTACGCCACTTGATTGATATGATGAGGAATGAAATGAAATGTCAGCCAACGGTAATTGCAACCGGAGGGAATGCAGCTCTGCTGGCGCAGGAAATTCCCGCTATCGCCACGATACTCCCCCATCTGACACTGGAGGGAATTCATCTTGCGTACAAAATGAACCTTGCATTACGGCAGCCGCATTAGCATAATTTTATTTTTTCAACCAATTTTTGATATCGGGCATCATTCCTCAAATGAGCCAGGTCCTCATCGTTTTCCAGATGGTAGATATCCTTATAGCCTAACATAATTGCCCTTTCCAGGGCTTCAAAAGCGGCATTAACATTCTTCAGCAGTGCGTAACTGCAAGCAAGATTATAATGAACCAGGGAGTCCTCTGGCTTAAGGCGGCACAGCTTTTGGTCCACCAGAAGCCCTTTTTCATACATCCCCTGTGCGGTGTACGTATTGCCCAGATACATGAGACAATCGATATAATTTGGATTTCGTTCAAGGATACCTTCAAAAAACCAAATAGTAAATTCCTCTCCTTCTTTTTTAAATTCAGGAGCATTAAGAATAAAATCGTAATTTGGCAGGGTAATCGGATTAAAAAATCTATTTTTCGTTTCTGTTTTCATGATGAGCATACTCATTATTATCACTGATAATTGTTGCGCTTCTTTCAATATATTTATAAAATATGCGCTTGTCAAGTCTCAGGAAAAATATTTTCTTTCACGGGGTAACGGAGGAGCAAAAAATGCCTATCGATAAAGAGGTCATAAAAAACAAAATCCACAGCAAGGAAGATATCTCACTGAAAACTATCACGGATATTATAGCATATAAAATATACGAAAGTCCCGAAAGTATGGGACCTGAGGCAAATTTTGTTGCAGCCACAGAGGCGGTCGCCCAATATATATCTGAAAAATTTAAGGATTTAGATGCATTCAAAAACCATTTATCCCAGCTTGATAAGGGAATGAAATCGATTAATCAGTTCGCTGATACGGTGTATAATTACTATCAGGACAAACAACTCTTGAGCTTTGACATCGTTAAGAATATGATTTCCACGGTAAAAGACATTAATTTAAAAATGATCACCGATATTGTAGCTTATAAAATTTACCAAAGTCCTGAGGACAAAGGTCCGGAGCTTAATTTTATATCTGCTGAGACATTTGTTGCCCAATATATATCAGAAAATTTTAAGAACACGCGCGAATTCAGAAAATGCCTTTCAGACCTTGGAAAGGGTTCCTACGCATTAGAGGCATTTGCCGATTTAGTGTACAAATATTATTGTCAAAAGAAAAACTAAAACCATACGTGATAATTATCCTAGCAGGAGGTCGGCGCTGATGACAAAAAATTATCCTTGCATACAAACGAAACTTCCCGGCCACGGGCTATCCAATATCTGGAAAAGGAAAAAACGTTTGTCAGGCTGCGCTCATCACCATCAAGCTCCTTGAGGATGGACTCATAGCCAATGCGGCCAAACAGGACGCTTATCTCACAAACGAATTAAGGAAATTAGAACGCACCTATCCCATCTTTGGAGACGTCAGAGGCTTGGGGCTCATGCTTTCCATTGAAATTGTGAAAGACAAAGAAGCCAAAGCATATGCATCCGAAGAGCAGGATCGTATCATCCAAAAGGCATTTTCAAGGAGGCTCTTGCCCCTGGGCTGCGGATGCAGCGCAATCCGATTCTGTCCGCCCCTGATTCTTTCGAAAGACGACGCAGATATTGCATTGTCTATTTTTGAAAAGTGTCTCAAAGAAACCATGTAAAAAGTAATACCTGTTATAAACACTGCATGTCAAAGAATATAGTTGCTATGAAGTAGGGGAAAATGCCACCGGAGATTGAATAAGGATAATAGTTACTGCTTGTTAATATGCCAGGAATCAACGAAGCAAATAATACAGATTTAAAGTATGTTGAGAAATTACAGCAACTCGGCTGGGAGCGGGGAGACACCTTGCTTTATCAGCAGGAGTATGCTTTGAGCCTCGAACATCAAGAAATATTTTGGTGAATGAAAAGGATAAAATCGTATGTTCCAATTGAATGAAAAGGAGATTGACAGCATGGTATCGCAAAATGCGATACCATCACGTAAATATCTCGGAGGATATAAGCCTTACGTTTTCACTGAACAAGGAGTTGCAATGCTTGCCACTGTTTTGAATAGTGAGAGAGCTGTGCAGGTCAATATTGCAATCATGCGGGTATTCGTTAAGCTTAGGGAAATGATAGCCTGCAATAAAGACCTTGCTCGTAAGTTGATGATATGGAAAAGAAATATGATGCTCAATTCAAGGTTGTTTTTGACGCTATTCGACAGTTAATGACTCCTCCAGAGCCAAAGCACCAGAGGATTGGATTTACTCCAAAGAAAAAAGAGAAGGATTGTAGGTAGATGATGGGCAAAAATAATTATCAGGATTGGACCAAAGAAGATTTAATTCAGGAAATAAAGCGGCTGAAAAAGCGTAAGAAATACGGGCTTGTGTGGTTAACTATTACAAAATACTTATACCCGGAATCAACTAAGCCACAGATACAGATTTAAAGGATATAGAAAGATTGTGAGTTTTTTATGGAGAGGCTATGAAAAAACAAAATAAAGGAAGTTCAAAAGGTATTGTTTCATGGCCTGTTGATGAGCGTCCAAGAGAACGATTGCTAAGCAGAGGGCCGCACTCTTTGACGGATGCAGAATTGATTGCGATTTTGGTGAGGGTTGGATTTCAGGGGACTAATGCTGTTGAATTGGGGCGCAACCTGATGAAACAATTTGGCTCATTGCGGGCAATGGCAGAGGCGCCATTATCTGCAATGCTTGATGTTAAGGGATTAAAGGGTGCAAAGGTCGCTCAATTAGCGGCTGCAATGGAGATTGCAAGGCGTGTTTCACTGCCTGATGGTAAGAAACGACTCCAGATAAAAGGCACTGCGCAAGCAGGTGAATATGTGAAGGAACGGCTAAGGGGTTTGCCCGATGAACATTTTAGGGTTCTTTATCTGAATCGTCAAAATCGTCTGATTGATGATGTGCTCATTGCTCAAGGCGTTGTTGATGGCGTCAAACCACCTGTAAGAAGTATAATTACCCATGCCCTGAGGACAAATGCAAGCAGCCTGATAGCAGCGCATAATCACCCTTCCGGGGCAATTGAGCCAAGCGAATCAGATATAATACTGACCCGTGATATAATTTCTGCTACACGGCCGCTTGGCATGAAGATATTAGATCACATCATCGTTGGAGAAGAAACAACGTACAGCTTTACAGATAGCGGATTGCTTGATGAACTGGAACTGGAATCTTTTTCACCGTATCCGGCAAAAAGAAAACAAATGAAAATTAAGGAGTCGGCATTATGACGCCTGAGCAGCGGCAGGAAATCATCAGATTGCTTGAAAAGGGTGAGGAACTATCTCCTGAATGGGCAAGAATCCTTTTCCCGCCAGAGAAGCGGGAATATGAGCTTGTCTATCACGGCAAGGAACGGGAAGAAGACATCCTTGCCAATACGCTTGCAGTGCCTTTGCAACCTGTGCGAACTTTTGGAAGCAACGGTGACTGGTCTAATATGCTCATCTTCGGCGATAACCTTCAGGTGATGAAATCTTTACTAGAGATGAAAAAAGCCGGAAGGCTATGCAATGCTGACGGCACACCGGGCGTGAGACTCATTTATATTGATCCGCCGTTTGCAACGAAACAGGAGTTCAGAGGAAGCCAAGATCAAAAGGCGTATCAGGATAAAATTGCTGGCGCACAGTTTCTTGAGTTTTTAAGAAAACGACTGGTATTTTTACGCGAATTATTAAGCGATGATGGCAGTATTTATGTGCATTTGGATTGTAAAAAAATCCATTACGTTAAGATATTGTTGTTGGATGAGTTGCTATCCGAACAAAATTTCAGAAATGAAATCGTTATAAGAAGGACACAGAAGAATTACTTGGAAGGAGATAGTATTAAATCCCTAAACGTTGGAAATGATTCTCTTCTTATTTATGCAAAGACATATGATACGCAGTTTAAACCAGTTTTTAGGCAAGAAAAACGAATGGAACCATGGCATGCATTTGATGCACCAAATTGGTCCGGAACTCGGCCTAATCTTATCTATGAATTATTTGGCCATATGCCGCCACCTAATAGATGTTGGGTGTGGGTTAAGGAAAAAGCAAACAAAGCAATTAAAGAAGGAAAATTAAGACCTAATCCAAATACTGGAAAGCCAGAGTATCTAATACCCGCACGCGATAAGGTGCTTTGCACTAACTTATGGGATGACCTGAATGCCTATTCTTTCTCATCCGGATATCCAACAGAAAAAAATGAAACTCTTTTACATAGGGTCGTTGAAATGGCCTCTAATAAGGGAGATATTATTTTTGACTGTTTTGCCGGTTCAGGCACTACTCTTGCCGTAGCAGAAAAGCTTGGTAGAGGATGGATTGGCGTAGACTGCGGCAAGCTGGCAATTTATACGATGCAGAAACGTCTTTTGAATATCTCCGAAAGCAAAGACTTAGAAAATCCAAATAAGAAGTATAACAAACACTGCAAACCGTTCACCCTCTATAATGCCGGTCTTTATGACTTTTCAAGGTTGAAAGAACTTTCGTGGGATTCTTGGCGTTTCTTTGCCTTACAGCTTTTCCAATGTCGTGATGAACCTCATACTATTGGAGGCATTAAGCTTGGCGGCTATCTAAAAGGCGCAAGTGTCCTTGTCTTTAATCACATGAAGGAGAAAGGTGTGAGAATTGACGAGGAAACTATTGAGAGCCTTCATGAAGCGCTTGGCACGCGTATCGGCAACAGGCTATTTATTATCGCGCCTGCTTTGACCTTTGACTTTCAGCAGGATTACATAACATTAGGTAATGTCCGCTATTATGCCTTACGAATACCGTATTCTATTATTAACGAGCTTCATCAGCGGGAGTTTACCTGTCTGAAGCAGCCTTCGGATGAAATGGCTGTTAATGATACTGTTGAAGCTGTCGGGTTTGATTTTATCAGGACACCGGAATTGAAGTTTGAATGTGGAATTAGGAAAGGGAAGGGAGATACTCAGGATACAGCATATATAAAAATCAAGACCTTCAAGAGTGAGGCGGTCGTCAGAGAGCCTATGCGCAAAAAAGGAAATCTGGAGACTTTTTCAATGGTTATGCTGGATTACGACTTTGATGATAATTCACAGGTCTTTGACCTTGATGCCGTCTTTTACGCCGATGCACTTGAAAAGGATGGTTGGGCGCTTAACTTTCCCATTGATTCGACAGGCAAAAAGATAATGGCGGTATTTATTGATATTTATGGCAATGAAGCGCGTATTGTTATTGAGCCGGAGCAGTTCGGAATTAGTTCGCCAAAGAAAAAGAAGGGGAAATAATAAGCATGACAACGCGCGGCGACCGGAAAACCTTCAAGAATGAAGACCTTGTCCTTAAGGTCACAACGAATATTGATCCCACTGTATGGGATGAGACTAAATACGAGGCATTCCTTGATGAACTCTGCGGAATGCGGGAATATCAGAAAGAAGCCATCCGGACAACGTTAATGTATCTCCTCGGCGGTAAATACGCCAATCTCCGTGACCTTGCAAAAGAGAATTTTGAAAGCAATGATGAGATTCAGCAGCGTTACGGCTCATGGACAGGCATGGAGCGGCATCTGCAGCTGCCGGATCAACTATCCTGCTCAATAGACCTTGCTACCGGCACCGGCAAGAGCTATGTGATGTATGGACTTGCTGCGATATTGCTTGCAGAAGGCAAGGTTGATAAAGTGCTTGTTCTTTGCCCATCGAATACGATAGAGGCGGGTTTGCTTGAGAAGTTCCGTGATCTTGCCGGCAATTCCGATCTGCGGGATGTATTGCCAAACGGAATAAAGGTTCAATCACCCAAGATAATAAACGCCTCTGAAACCATCGTTGACGGTTCAATATGTGTGGAGAATTATCACGCAATCCTTGAGCATGTAAAGTCATCAATCCGTGACAGTCTTATAGGAAAGGGTGGGCGGGTTGCTGTTTTCAGCGATGAGGCCCATCATGTTGCAAATGAGACAGGCGCTAAGGCAAAGAAGTGGAAGGAATTTTTGCTTAATCCTGAATATGGATTTAGGATTTTAGTTGGCGTATCCGGCACATGCTATGTCGGAGATGAATATTTTGCCGATGTGGTCAGCCGGTATTCATTGCGGCAAGCCATTGAAGACCGTTTTGTAAAAAAGGTTGAATATGTGGCCGAGATGCCTGAAACAGATGACGCGGAAGAAAAATGGCAGCTTATCTATAACCGGCATAAGGATTGGAAAAGGAAATTAAAAAAACATGCTATTAAGCCACTCTCCATTATAGTGACAAAAGGAATCTCAGACTGTAAGCGGGTTGCCGAGGAGCTGCAAGGATTCCTGCAAGACTGGGAAGGGATTTCGCCTGAAGATGCGGAGGATAAAGTTTTGCCCGTAACTTCTGCCAAAGAACACCAACCGAATGTAGCAAGGCTAAGGGTTGTTGATAGCCCTGCAAGCAAGGTTGAATGGATTGCTTCTGTATCTATGCTCAGCGAGGGATGGGATGTAAAGAATGTCTTCCTGATCGTGCCTCATGAGGAAAGGGCATTTAACAGTAAACTCCTTGTAGCTCAGGTGCTTGGCCGGGGTCTCAGAGTCCCTGATGGCTGGAAAGGTGAACAGCCGATCGTAACGGTTTTTAATCATGATGCATGGTCCGGCAGGATAAGGCATCTGGTTAATGAAATATTGGAAATAGAGCGCCGCTTATCTTCTGATGTAATAGCATCTTCCCCGTATCATTTTGATATTCATAATCTCGATTATCACCGTGATGAAGACACAAGTGAATACACGAAAAAGGGAGAATACCGTTTACTGGAAGGTGGCTTTGTAGATTTGCCCACTCAGGTGGAGGCGGAGGATGTTACCATTGATTTTGAGCGGGCTGTGTCCGGAGAGCATAACAAATTCAAAACTCGTATTGAACATAAGACTTACAGTATTGAAGAAGCGGCGGAGCAGATGTACAGAAGGCTCCAATCCATTGATGAAGAATCAAAGGATGCTGAAGACCCCCATGATAGAACCAATTATACAAAGAAGTTCCCTTTAGAGCGTTTGGAGCAGATAGCCAAGGAATCTTTAAAAAGGGCAAAGATTAGAACCGGACGAATCACTGAAGCTAATAAGCAAAAATTCTTACAAGCGCTTGGTACATTGAAACGGAAAAAGGCAAAACGGGTGATTTACAAACTCAATCCAAAGGCTCTTATCATCGTAAATACAAAAGAGCGTCATTCTGAAAGTTGCAGTGCTGCAGAACTCAGGAGGGGAGATAAGACTATTTTCTTTGGTCCTGATTGCGAAGCTTCTATTCCGGATGATCAGATCGAATTTTTTAAAGAGGTCTTAGACCCGGATGGTGATTTCAGGGGTGGTCGTGAAGCCATAGAGAACTCACATGATTTTAAGACACCCCTGAATCTGGTTATTGCAGATGCCAAACCTGAACGCAAGTTCGTCCGGCTGCTTTGCGAAAGAGAGCATGCTCAGGCAATTGATGCTTATATTAAAAATACGCCTCAGAGGTTTTACCCTATAGAATACGCATGGAAAAAAGGCGAACATCCGAAGCGTGGTGAGTTTAGCCCGGATTTTTTTATAAAGAAAGGAGATGTAATTTTTGTCGTTGAAATCAAGGGCGATGAAGAGATAGCTGACCCTTCTCCTGAGAATATTAAGAAGAATGAATATGCGCTTGCGCATTTTGAGCGTCTCAATAAATGGCTTGAACATGAGAAGCTCACTATCCGTTATCAGTTCAATTTTTTGACCCCCAAAGATTACAACAGATATTTTCAGAAATTGCGGAATAATGATCTTATCGGCTTTCGCTCGGAGCTTGATGTAGCGTTGAGCAATGCTATGGCAAATGGTAAATAATGACTGATAAATAGTCGCAAACTATTTTGCAATATTCCATCGTAGGCGTGACACTATTAGAAGTCGTGCGTTTCCTGTGGCAAGAAGCGGAAAGGCGGATTGATAGAATTATTGCAATAGTAAAAAAAGGTAATATAACGTATGACGGAAGAAGAATTGATAATTAAATTGAACGAATTTCGCAGCCTGCCTGCCGAAACGGAGGTCTTTGAATTTAAAGAGGCCAAGAATAATTATGACTCCAATAAGCTGGGTAAATATTTTTCTGCTCTTTCAAATGAGGCAAATCTTAAAGGCAAATCTCACGCATGGCTAATTTTCGGGATTAAGGATAAGGGCAGGTCAATAGTCGGCAGTCAGTTCCGCCAGAACCGTAAAGACCTTGACAGCCTTAAAGGAGAGTTAGCCAATAAAACCACCAATCGCATTTCTTTTATCGAAATCTATGAACTGTCCCTGCCCGAAGGCCGCATAGTCATGTTTCAAATTCCTGCTGCCCCAAAAGGCATACCCGTTGCCTTTGATGGACATTACTATGGAAGGGATGGAGAAGACCTATCGCCATTGAATCTGGAGGAGATTGAACGTATTCGGGCACAAGCTGCTTTGGAGGATTGGAGCACTGCCATCGTGCCGGATGCCGCAGTTGATGACCTTGACCCTGCGGCTATTGTAAAGGCACGAGAAAACTACAAAAATAAGTTTCCTGGGCAAGCAAAGGACGTAGATCAATGGGATGACATTACCTTTTTGAATAAGGCCAAAGTAACCATTAAAGGGAAGATTACCCGTACAGCAATAATCTTATTAGGCAAACCGGAATCAGAGCATTTTGCTAGTCCGGCAGAGGCAAAGATACGCTGGCTCCTGAAAGATGCCAAAGGAAATGACAAGGACTATCACATTGAGAGTTGTCCTTTACTGCTGGCTGTTGATAAGATATACGCAAAAATCCGCAATCTGAAATACCGTTATATCAAAGACGGTACTTTATTCCCTGATGAGGTCGATCAATACGAGCCGTTTGTAATCCGTGAAGCTATCAACAATTGCATTGCACATCAGGATTACACAAAGGGCGGCCGTATTAATGTTATTGAAATGGAAGACCAATTGATATTTACTAATCTCGGTAGCTTCATTCCTGGTTCCGTGGAGAAAGTAGTTAAAGAAGATGCGCCGGAAGAACACTACCGCAATAGGTTTCTCTCAACTGCCATGTTCAATTTAAAAATGGTTGACACCGCAGGCGGTGGCATAAGGAAGATGTTTCATTATCAGCGTGAAAGATTTTTTCCAATGCCGGAATATGACTTGTCAGAGGATAAGGTAAAAGTAACGGTAATCGGGAAGGTGCTCGATATGGATTTTGCGCGTGTACTCGCACGAAATCCGAGTTTGTTTTTGGAGCAAATTATCATGTTGGATAAGATACAAAAACGGAAACCACTTTCTGATGAGGAGATTAAATATTTGAAAGGGCTTAGCTTGATAGAGGGGAGAAAACCCAATTACATTATCTCCGCCAAAATTACTGCATCGCTATCCAATGATGAATTAAAGGCACAGTATATTAAGCAGCGGGGGCTTGATGATGAACACTACAAAAACCTCATCGTTGAATATCTAAAAAAATTTGAGGAATCGCCAAGAAAAAACATTGAGAAGTTTCTTCGGGATAAATTGCTGGACATATTAACTGAATCCCAAAAGAAGAACAAAGTTACTAACTTGCTCTCTGCATTAAGAATCAAAGGAACAATACGTAACAACGGATATTCTGAATGGTCTCTTGTTTAAAAGAGTTTTAAAAGAGTTTTAAATGAGTTTTAAATGAGTTTTTCGGGTTAGGCTTGAAATTTCAAGCAGTTACGACAGGATGCAATGAGAAGAATTATTACAGTTTATGAGTTTTTAAGTCATTATTCATAAAAATCGTTGCCAAACTCGACAGCGAAATTGAGGCACTGGAAGGCATGAG
The DNA here is from genome assembly GCA_007618135.1 of Candidatus Brocadia sp. WS118. Classification (GTDB taxonomy): domain Bacteria; phylum Planctomycetota; class Brocadiia; order Brocadiales; family Brocadiaceae; genus Brocadia. Next base: position 141,574 of record PHFX01000001.1, read on the forward strand.
GCTTCTGCGGCAAGAGGCAGAAAAGCGTATTGAAAAGATTGTTGCGGAAGTGTGGAGAAAGGAGGAGAATTTAAAATGCTTACTCAATCTGAAGCAGAAGTTTTATTTGCAATATCTCGGAGCCATATATTTCTAAAAAGGAGGATGGAGAATGCTAAAAACTGTTAAAGGACATTTTAAAGATGGACATATTGAATTATATGAAAAGCCACGGGTGAAGGAAAGCGATATAATTATAACCTTCTTGAATTCAGAAGAGACAGGCGAAGTCGCCCTTCAGGCAAGGGGAATAACGAAAGAGGATGCACAAGACCTGAAGAACAGACTGCGGTCTTTTGAAGAAGACTGGAATGCAGAAGGGATGGGGCTTTATGACAGAATATAAGAAGGGAACAGTCGTATTGGTATTATTTCCAAACTCTGACTTGGTTACAGCAAAGCACCGCCCGCAGTTGTTGTTCAGGCAGATGAATTGCATACAGGTTTAGAGCAGGTGATCGTTTCCATGATAACAAGCAATCTTTCCCGCGATGGTCATCCCAGCCGTATTCGTGTAAACAAGGATTCGGATGAAGGGAAAAAAGCAGGGCTACTTACGGATTCAATAATAATGACAGGCAATCTGACAACCATAAGATTTCTTGAAATAGAACGAACCATCGGCATTTTATCCGATATGGATATAATTAATAATGCTCTAAAGACAACATTTGGAATAAAATAAAACATCGCAAAATAAAAGAGGAGACAGATGGATATAGAAGTTTGACAAGATGAATTATGTCGTGTTTGCGCCTAAGGCAATACATTTTCAAATAATACCGAATTCAAAAGGAATTTGCCGCCAAACAGCGTGAGACTATGAGTCCTTCTAAAAAGCGGGACGAATAAATAGAAATCGTCCAATCCGAAAAGGTCTCTCCTGCGGGCGTAAGGAGCGGGTTAGAGCGGGGAACTGGCGTAGTGGTTTAGGTCTGGCATATTTATTTATAGACTTTTTTTGAGCATTTTGCATCTTACGTCTCAGGAAAGCACAGGGTTACAGGCATTTGACTCAGATGGGGTTTAAGATATGAGCAAAGAAAAATTTATACGCAGAAAACCGGCGGTCTTGCCGAAAGATTATGCCGCATGGGTTGTTTCTCTGAAAAAGAGAATCACCGGAGCTCGACAGAAAGCCCTGCTTTCCGCAAACGCTGAACAGATCAAACTGTACCATGAGATCGGTCGTGAGATATTGGACCGTCAGAACCGGCAGGGGTGGGGCACCAAGGTGATCGATCGGCTCTCGGCGGATTTGCGGGAGGCATTTCCGGATATGAAAGGTTTATCCGCTTCGAATCTTAAATATATGCGATTTTTTGCGCAGGAATGCCCTGACCGCACAATTGGTCAGCAGTCTGCTGACCAATTGCCATGGTTTCATGTTGTCATTCTGATTACAAAAATCACCGATCCTGCAATCCGCGAATTTTACGCTCGGGAAGCAATTCATCAATCCTGGTCGCGCGAAACACTTGAACAACATATCAAGCATCAACTCCACTTGCGTCAGGGTGCGGCAGTTACAAATTTCAAAAGACGCCTTGAGCCTGCTTATGCTGATCGTGCCCAAGCTCTGCTTAAGGACCCTTATCGCCTTGATTTTCTTGGATTAGGGGATGAAGCTCATGAACTGGATATTGAAAATGCCCTTATTCGCCACATTACACACTTTCTGTTGGAACTGGGACAAGGTTTTGCCTTTGTGGGACGGCAATTCCGTCTGGAAGTTGAGGGCGATGAATTTTTTATTGACCTGTTGTTTTACCACATCCGGCTCAAGTGTTATGTGGTGGTGGAGCTTAAGTCGGTTGCCTTTAAACCCGAGCATGCCGGACAACTGAATTTTTATCTATCGGCGGTGGATGCCAAGGTCAAAGATGCTGATGATAAGCCGACTATCGGGCTTTTGCTTTGCAAGACCAAAAAGAAAATGGTGGCAGAGTACGCTTTATCGGGCATTGACAAACCTATGGGTGTGGCTGAATACCAGTTGGTCCGGTCTTTGCCCAAACCCCTCGATACATGCTTGCCATCGATAGAAGAACTGGAATCCCATCTTTCCATCGATCTTGAGCAAAAGAAGGAGGAGAGATGAAGCGTACACAACTTCCAAAAGGGCACAAGCAGACGGAAGTTGGCGTTATTCCGGATTGGCAGAAAAACACATTGAGCAGATTGTTGCTGAATTGAGGCATAAGAAAATCCCATGACGAAAGAAACAATCCTTGTTGTAGATGACGAGCAAGACCTCGTAAAATTAATCCGCTATCATCTTGAAAAAGACGGTTATAAAGTCATATCCGCTTACAATGGTAAAGATGCACTGTTCCTGGCCAGAAGAGAAAAACCAGATATGATCATATTAGATCTCATGTTGCCCGGAATTGATGGTCTGGAGGTATGCAGAAAATTAAAAGCAGACACGGAACTCGCTCATACTGCCATTGTAATGGTAACAGCAAAAGGGGAGGAGGCGGATATAACCATGGGGTTAAAATTGGGCGCTGACGATTATATGACAAAGCCCTTTAGCCCGAAAGAACTCGTAGCGCGTGTTCAGGCAGTCCTCAGACGAACAAAAAGTGATTCGGCAGTACAAGAATATATTAAGATAGACGCCCTGACAATCGATTTGTATAAACATGAGGTGACGATAAAGAATGAATCCATTCCATTAACTCTTGCTGAATTTAAGCTTCTTCATCAGCTCGCCAGTAAGCCAGGGCGGGTATTTACACGGGATCAATTGCTTGATGCAATTTCAGGACACGATACAATCGTTATTGATCGAACGATTGATGTACACGTGGCTTCTCTCAGAAAAAAATTAAAGGCCTTTGCAAACCGTATAATCACGATACGGGGAATTGGCTATAAATTTAAGGAATAAGCGGGTGTTTAAAAATAAACTATTTTGGAAAATATTTATCAGCTATATTGGCCTTTTATGTCTATGTCTTGCTTTAACAGGATATTTTGTGAGCAGGGTACTAAGAGCATACTACCTGAACCCATTAACCAGAACCCTGGAATCCGATATGAAAATCATTATCGGTTATATGCTCCTGACCTTTGCGATTACTCTGATTATCGGTTTTATCCTCATCAGGATCAATACCTCGTCCTTCATAAATATTACTCAAATAGCAAAGAATTTTGCGCGGGGCAATTTTGCGCGAAAGGCGGAGATCGCCTCTTCGGATGAGATGGGAGACCTGGCACATGCGATCAACGTCATGGGCGTTGAACTTCAATCCAGGATGCAAACGATCCTGGACGATAAAAACAAACTGGATGCCATCATGGCAAACATGAATGATGCCGTCATTGCCACGGACTTGCAGGAAAGAATTATTCTTATCAATAATGCAGCAAAAACGATGTTTGACATATCAGCGGTTGTTTTGAATAAGAATTATCTATGGGAAAAGATACGAAATGAGAAACTACGCAATCTGGTCAGAGAAACAATCAAAACACAAACGGTCAGGACATCCGAGATTGAGATTCCTGCGCCCGGGAAAAAATTATTACACATCCATCTTGCTCCGCTTCAGGTTGAAAAAAATAGCCAAGGTGTCCTGCTGGTATTTCATGATATTACTGAATTGCGCAAGCTGGAAAACGCCCGCAGAGAGTTTGTTGCCAATGTGTCGCATGAACTGAGAACCCCGCTGGCTTCTATTAAGGGATATGTGGAAACCCTGCTCGAAAACAATTCCCTCAGGCAGGAAGACACACAAGAATTTCTTCATATTATCTTAAAACATTCACAGCGGCTTGATAACCTCATCAAAGATATCTTAGAATTATCCAGACTCGATTCGCACGATTTAAAGACAGAACTTGCCATGACAGACATCCTTCTCTGTGTAGAGAATATTTCTGCTCAGTACCAGGAACACTGTGGAAGAAAAAATCAAACGCTTGATCTGGACATACCCCATCAAATACCCCTGATAGAGACGAATGAGTATCTTTTTCGCCAATTGTTGACCAATTTGCTCGATAACGCCATAAAATACACGGCATCCGGCGGCAGAATCTGTTTGAAGGTTGAACCAACCAATAAATCCATCCGGTTTGAAATATCAGACACGGGGATTGGCATTCCACAAGAACACATTCCGCGTATTTTTGAGAGATTTTACCGTGTTGACCCTGCCCGCTCGCGTGAAATGGGAGGGACTGGGCTAGGGCTTTCCATCGTCAAGCATATTGTGCTTCTCCATCATGGACACATTCAGGTTGAAAGCACCGTGAACGTTGGAACGAAATTCATAATTACCATACCTCAGCAACAGACGAAATATACAGCATAGATTTAATGCTCATTCTTACGTGAAAGGGGATTCGTACGTGTGTCACAAAAATTCATTTCAAATTTTTAAGATAGCTGGTAAACTGATAATATTTTAATGTTAGTAAGATAATAATTCCCTTTGTTCTTATTTCAACAGTCTGATTAACTTTGACGCACTCGTATGGAATTTGTCCTACAGCTTATTGAAAGCCTGCTTTATATCAACGGCGAAGTATTTTGGCTGAAGGAATGTCTCATCGCCTTCAAATCCTTGTTAATTTTCCTCTTTTTCTGGTGGATTATCAGTTGGAATTCAAGGCAGGTAGTACTTGTGTGCCTGTCTACCGTTATCGGTGTCGCCTGTATTTTTCTGGGTGACATCGGTTATTTGAGTGACAACGATGTGCTCAAGCTCATTGCGCCTATTTCTTTCTACCTGCTTGTTTACCGTAAAGATCAGCAAGATGATGTATTATTGCTTATCTTTCTTATACCATACTTTGTTACCTCCTACGAATTTTACCGGCATTTTATTGCTTTAATAGAATCCATAGGGGCACACACATTAATTATCTTTTGTATTACCCTTATTAAGGGGAAAAAATACCTTTCTTTGCTCGTTAGCGCTGTTATTGGCACACTCATTAATTACATTGGCTGCCAGACCCCACCGGGAACCAATGATATCATCATGAACCCGGCGCTCATTACTCTTATCGTAAAAGGCCTTGAATTTTATACAAAAAATAACAACTATACCGCTTTTTTAAAATACTTCTGGGCTACGCTCTTATGTTTTGCCTTTTTCGGCAGTTGGATCTTTCACTACATAAAACCGGTCTTCCCTTTTTACGTGAGTCAGTAAAAATATGGCAGATCAAAGCCAAGAGAAAAAATTTCTCTGAGGGTAATAACCGTGATGCGGATATAAACAGACCGGCAATGATACCGTTCCTTTCAAGTCCTTAGCAGTTACTGTGTGCCGAATTACCTTGCATTTACCTTGACAGGGCTGTATTCCTTGCCTATAATTCAAATCAGATGACATCTCCGGTTTTTGAAAACCTGACAAGGTATTTTGCTGAAAACCAGCGGAAGATTATCAGAAACCGCATATCTCAAAGATTACCTAAGGTCAAATAACGTGCAATGGCAAATATAAATGCAAGAGATAAGGACACTGTTTTCAATAAGGACACAGAAACCGGAATTGTTCAATCTTTTAAACCAAGTGCATGGCAAAACTGGTTCGTGTTTGCTGCCTCTTCGTTTGCCATTTTTTTGGCGATAGCAATATTTGGTATAGAAGCCGTTACGGGGTTGAGCATGTTGTCTGTTAGCAGTCTCTTGATCCTCTATCATATTCTTTCTGTTTGCACAACTACGTATGTAATTACTCATCAGGGAATTCTGTTTCGAAAAGGCCCCTTCTCAAGAACGTTGAAGGAAGTAACCTATGGTGAAATTAATAATATTTCAGTAATGCAGGGAAGCATGCAAAGGCGATTCAAAATTGGTAACCTTACGATAAGCACGAATCACGACAGTCATGTGTTTCGGGGGATAAAACATCCTCATAAAACAAAAGAAATCATCAATAAAGAAAAGTTCTTAGAGCATGAAAGGCGTACCTTGTTGAGAAAAATATTATAAACCAAAGCGAACCTTACTATGTGCAGATATTTAAGAGCGCATCATTGCCGTAATCAAACTCATCCCAATGCTTTTTCAGAAACAAGGAGAAAAGAAAAGGGTTGTTTATGAAGAAGCTATTTTTACGGGGAAATGCGATAATGAGAAGATATCATTATTTCGGAATTCTTGGTATTTCATTCTTTTTCTCTTTTCAAATTACCCTTTCTTCTGCCGGAGAACCTCATGATATCCCCGAGAAAGAAATCATGAAAAAATATCAAAAAATACTCTTACAAGAACCGTCCAATCTGAATGCACATTTTAATCTTGGCATTCTTTATTATAAAAATGCCCGCTTTGATGAAGCCAGCCGTGAGTTCAATAAGGTCATTGAAATTAATCCAAATGACGCAGAAGCATATTACAACCTTGGAAATATTTATAATAAAAAGTCTCTCTATGATGACGCCATCCATTCTTATAAAAAAGCCTTAGCTATTCATCCACGCGATGCGGTAATATTCCATAATATCGGGAATGCATATACCAATAAGGGAATGATTGACGAAGCTATTACCTCTTACCGGATGGCTGTTGATTTAGATCCAAATCTCGCAGAAAGCCATAAAAACATGGCATACCTTTACAAGAAAAAAGGGGAAGTCTCAAAATCCATTTCTTCTTTTGAAAAAGCAGCCACTTACAATCCCAAAGATACCGTGCTTTTGTTTGACCTGGCTTCTGCTTATGAAGCAAACGGGTCGCAAGATAATGCCATTCTTACCTATAAAAAATTGCTATTAGCAGATCCCTCACATAAAGAAACGAAAAATAGACTTGCTATGCTGTATAACAATAAAGGGGTGTCATGCGCACTCCAGGGGAAAAAGGACGATGCAATCAATGCATATAAAGAAGCATTGCAAAATAAAGAAGATTTTAGTGAAGTATACAACAACCTTGGCGCTGCTTATGTCGACAAAGGAATGATTGACGATGCAATCGCCACCTATAAAAAAGCACTTGAAATCAGCCCAAATTTTGGAGAGGTTTACAATAACCTGGGAGTGGCTTATACCAAAAAAAAGGCGTATGATGATGCAGTTTCTGTATTCAAAAAGGCGCTGTCTCTCAACAAGAATCACGCAGGGGCACATTTTAACCTCGGGGTTATTTATTCTGAAAAAGGGATGACAGGAGAAGCCATCAACGAATACAACGAGGTTTTAAAACTTACCCCGGATGATCTTTCGGCGCTTTATAACCGTGGGGCACTCCATTTAGAAAATGGCAACTTACACGATGCCTCAGCAGACATGAAAAAAATAATCGAGCGCAACCCAAAGTTATCTGCTGCCCACTGTAAACTTGGCGATATTTATCAAAAACAGGGACACATTGATGATGCAATCGGTGAATACAAGCAGGCATTAGAAATATCGCCAGAGATGAAAGATGCCTTGTATAGCTTAGAGGAAGCTTACCGGATAAAAGAACGACAGACAAAAAAAGAAAGGGATAAAAGTGAAAAACCCCGGTAAGTCGTTACCTCGGGTTTAGGGATTTCAAAGTTGAGATTCTTCGGTCGTTTCACTCCCTCAGAATGATAAAATAATGCGAAAATGTTATTCTGAACGGAGCGAAGAATCTAATTAAATGTTCATGTTCAGGAATTTCAATTACCCCCCATAATCCCCCCGTTTACGGCTTACAGTTGGACAAATTTTTTGCTGGACAAAATGACGTCTCCCTGTCATACTAAGGTACATGATGCCAAAAGTAAGCCAAAGTGAGGAATATGGAGATGGTGGAAGAAGTAGGGAAGAAAGGAGATGTCAGGAATACGAGC
>PHFX01000002.1 GCA_007618135.1 Candidatus Brocadia sp. WS118
TCGTCAGTTAAGGCGTTTGGCGGTGAAACAACCACGCGTTTTTTGCCGGTTTTTACCTCGACCGTCACTAACCGGTTTGCAGACGGCGCACCGTCACCGCAGGTTACCGTTACCGTTTCCGGCGCACTTGCTTCCCTTAAAAGCCTCAGCGGTTCAGGTGGGGCATCAACCTCGGCTGCTTCGCAGGGTTTCGGTGTCGGCGCAGGTGTTCCTGGCGTAGAGGATGGTGTAGGCGTTGGTGTACCTGGAGTGGATGTCGGTGTCGGCGTACCCGGCGTTGGTGTTGGTGACGGAGTAGGGGTGGCCCCATTGCCCGCCTTTGTGGTAAAGCTCCACGTATACTCTGATTCCAACGTCGTCCCTGCAAAATTTGCCGCCGCGATTTTATTGGTAAGCACCGCCGTATAGAGGGTGTTGTATGCCAGATTGCTCAGCGGGGTAAATATTACCTTGTCGCCATCCGTGCTTACTTGTCCTGACACACCGCCAGACTCGCTTGACACCAGGAACGTCTCCGGGGTAGCCGTTGAGCCGTTTATTAACAGGGAAAATACGGCAGACACTTCGGTGTTGATATCCACATCGGCCGCCCCATTGGAAGGGGTTGTGAAATTTACGAGTAGCTTCTCCGGAGGCGGGCCTCCACCGTCTTCGGATGTGGTGAATGACAACTCGCTCCCATTAAGCGTAGCCACAAAATTCTGCGCTACAATGCGATAGTAGTAAACCGTGTCTGGGCTTAACCCGCCAATTGTGATGCCTACCGGTGTGTCGTTTATGCCGCTCACTGCCTGCGAAGTCGACGTGCTGGTGTAGAAACTGCTCGCGGTGCCATATTGAAAAAATGCCATTGTGGCGAGTCCACCGGCATTTACCGTTCCGTTGAGTGTTGCATCACTTGTCGTTATGTCTGATGCAGCTTCCGTCACTGCTGAATGGGTGGGGTTGAACGTGTATTTAAGGGTAAAATTCGTGCGATCGTAATAATTGATATGGGCAGCGCCCGACAGCCCCACGGAAATGGTGCTGTCAGCGCCTACATCGGCTGTACTATCCACCGTGGCGGTTGTCCATGTACCGGAGAGGTTGGTGGCATACTTGAGGTCGCCGTTTGTAGCGTCATAATAGCTGATATACGCAGCGCCTGACGTCGCCACCTCTATGTCGGCATACTGGCCTACATCACCTGCACTGTCCAGGGTATTGTATGTCCAGGAACCGGAGAGGTTGGTGGCATACTTGAGGTCGCCGTTTGTAACGTCATAATAACTGATATAAACGGCGCCAGACGTCCCCACCGCTATGGAGGTATGCTGGCCAACATCGCCCGCACTGTCCAGGGGGGTGGTCACCCATGTACCGGAGACGTTAGTAGCATACTTGAGATTGGCATTGAAAACTGCATAATAACTGATATAAACAGCGCCCGACGTCCCCACATCTATGGAGGTATACTGGCCCCTATCATCAGGACTGTCTATTGTGGTGACTGTCCATGTGCCGGAGATGTTGGTGGCATACTTGAGGTCGCCGTTTGTCGTGTCGTAATAACTAATATGGGAAGCGCCGGTTGGCGCTACCTTTATGCTGGTAAACCGGCCGACAGCGCCAGCACTGTCCAGGGTATTGAATATCCACGAACCGGAGACATTCGTGGCATACTTGAGATCCTGGTTTGTAAAGTCATAATAGCTGATATACGAGGCGCCCGAGGTGCCCACATCTATGGATGTCCACCTGCCTAGATCACCTGTACTCTCCAAGGTGGTGGTCGTCCACGTGCCGGAGACGTTCGTGGCATACTTGAGAGCGGTGTTTGTACCGTCATAATAACTGATATACGCGTCTCCGGACGTCCCCGTCGTTATAGCTCCAAACTCGCCTACATCACCGGCACTGTCCAGGGTGTTATTTGTCCAGGCGCTGGCATGGGAAATCATGACAATAAAGCCGAGAAACATCGCACATACCAAGATACCTATTTGCCTCTTCCGCATCTATTTCTTCTCCTTTCTAAAACACAACGACGCAAATAATTGCTGATAACCTGAAATGTTTGTTATAATTATGCAATATGGAACTTATTACCATTTTGAATCCAGATATGATTTAATGCTTCATGATGAAATTCATTCTTCAGAAGAACCTTATGGTTTCGTAGGGGGTTAATGTATAAAAATTCATGGTTGAATGCAAGATAAAAGTCGGTCATACTTTCACTTGCAAAAACAGCAAGAATAATTCGCGATAGATTAAAAGAGTCATCATAAAAAGAGGATTTTCAAGCATACACGGATTGTAAACAATATTGATGGATGTGTTTCTGAAATGATAAGGGGATATGTTGGTAAAATTAAGCAGTGGTAAGAAAGAGGGTACGATAAAATCAATATGATCCGCAGCGCCGATCCCGGGGTGATACGTCCTTACCTGAAAGATGCCTCTAACCTCACTGGTGGCTATGCACAAGAGGTGGTGTTTCCGGAGGATGAAAAAGACGTTGTTCAGGTGCTGGAAGAGGCTTGCTGCACGAAAACACCTGTCACGGTTGCGGGGAATGGAACAGGTCTTGTCGGGGCAAGAATACCCTTCGGCGGAACCGTCCTGTCTACAGAAAAACTGGGCGGGCTGAAGTACATTCATCAAACCGCCGGGGATACCAGTTACGCAGTAACAGGACCAGCCGTTACCCTCCGGGCGTTACAGGCAGCAGTTTCTGCAAAAGGACTCCTGTATCCTCCGGACCCGACGGAAGAGAATGCCTTTCTTGGTGCCAGTGTGGCAACGAATGCATCGGGGTCGCGCACGTTCAAATACGGCGTTACTCGCAGGTGGGTAAGGCGGTTAAAAGTCGTTCTCGCGACAGGCGATATTTTGGACCTGCGCCGTGGAGAATGTCTTGCAGACAAAAAAGAGCGTCTTTTCCTGAAAGGCTCCAGGAATGTTTTTGAATTGAAGCTGCCTCAATACCGGATGCCTGAGGGGAAGCACTCTGCCGGTTACTATGTAGCGCCGGGCATGAGCGCTCTTGATCTTTTTATCGGGTCAGAAGGCACCTTAGGGGTAATCACGGAGGTTGAGCTTGCATTAATTCCTATACCCCAGGAACTCTTCAGCGGTATTGTCTTCTTTGAGCGGGAAGCGGATGCCTTGCAGTTTGTTGGTCGGGCAAGAAAAGAATCGTTAAAAAATCGTGCTTCCCGGGCAACAGGCCAGATTGATGCTAGAGCCCTGGAATACTTCGACTCTCACGCCCTTGATATCTTGCGCCCGGCTTATGCCCAAATTCCCCAAAAAGCCCAGGCAGCTCTCTTTTTTGAACAGGAACTTCCGTCAGATTTTGAAAAGAAGGCTGTGGATCAATGGTTTCATGTGTGTCAGGGCTGCCATGCCCTGTTAGATCAGAGTTGGTTCAGTCAGGGCATGAAGGAACATGATGCATACCGTGTGTTTCGTCATGCCATCCCGGTGCTCGTTAATAAAATCTTGCGACAGTATAATCAACAGAAGATCGGCACTGATTTTACGGTTCCGAACGAACGCTTTTTTGATCTTTTTGAACTGTATCGGCAGAATCTGAGTGACTCAGGCCTTCGGTATTGTATCTTTGGACACATTGCAGATAATCATCTTCATATAAATCTCCTGCCGGAGAACGACCGGGAAGCTGAGAGGGGATGGCAGATTTACCGTAAGATAGCACTTCAAATTATTCGGTGGGGAGGTACTATTTCTGCTGAACATGGTGTGGGCAAGATCAAACGTGAATATCTTTTAGACATGTTTGGCCCATTGGGGCTAAGGGAAATGGCTGCAATGAAAAAGAAACTCGACCCATGCGTCATTTTAGGCAGGGGAAATATTATTCCAGATGAGTATTTATACGACTAAGGAGTGCACTCTGACCTTTCACCGCATATCCTATGGTGAACGACTCTTCGCTGGCTCAATCGTCCCTTTCGCTGGTTCAATCGTCCTCGATTGAACCGAAACAGTTGGCATTTTTCATGGCTGATAGCATTTGGGAACTATAGCGCAGTGCTAAATATATGGATCAATCTACAAGATTGATCCAGCGATAAGGTTTCCCTGGTTGGTTGTTTATTTACCATAAATAATACGGGATTATTTTACCTTTGGAGAATGATAATGATGAAAAAAACCGGCAAAGGCTTCAATCCTTTTTATTCAATTTCGGCGATGATACTCTTGCTTCTCATGGCTGGCTGTGCACCGGTGATATCGAAGCAAATCAGAGAGCAAGTGAGACCAGATCTTACTTTTACGGAGGTATTCAATGCCCCCGAACGTTACAAAGGTCAAACGATCATCTTAAGCGGAATCGTTATCAAGACCGAGAATACCAAAGAAGGAACCCTGGTACAAGTATTACAGCGCCCTGCCGGCTTCCGCGGAAAGCCTAAGGATGTGGATGAAACCGGTGGCAGGTTTCTGGCGCTCGACAGCCGTTACTTAGATGTGAATGTATTTACTGAAGGACGATCGGTTACCCTTGCAGGGGAGGTCCAGGGGAAGAGGACTCTCCCGCTGGATAAAACAGAGTATACATATCCGTTAATTTCTGTGAAGGAAATATACCTTTGGCCAGCCACAAGAAATTACGATGATCCTTATCCTTCGGTGCATATCGGTTTTGGCGTTGGATATTCCCGCTGGTAAAGTTTGAAATACCGGCAATGTGATTTGTGACAAAAAACAGCGTAAGGTATTTCTGCAAAAGCGGATTATATCCTCTCGTGCTCAATAATCTTGTTGATGACCTGGTTATAAAGCATTATCATTGAATATAAAGATGTTTGTTTTTATCATGCACCATGTCTTTGAAAAAGCGAGGGGAAGCTCATGATGAAGAAAACCGGCAAAGGTTTTGGTACTTCTTATGGAATGCCGATCATTGTATTATTCTTTATGGCCAGTTGTGCGCCGGTGATATCGAAGCAAGTCAGGGATCAAGTCAGACCGGACATTACCTTCAGTGCGGTACTCAATGATCCCGAAAGCCACAAGGGGCAAATAATTGTCCTCAGCGGGGTCATTCTTGAAACTGAAAACACGAAAGAGGGAACGCTGTTGCAAGTCTTGCAGCGTCCTGCCGGATTTCGTGGAAAGCCTAAGAACGTGGATGAGACCGGCGGAAGGTTTCTTGCGTTTGACAGCCGTTACCTGGACGTATCGGTGTTTAGCAAAGGGCGGTCAGTTACGATTGCCGGTGAGATTCAGGGAAAGAAGGTCGCCCCTTTGGGCCGGATAGAATATCACTATCCGCTGATTTCAGTAAGAGAAATCTACCTCTGGCCTGTGGAAAAGACGTATCCCAGCCGTTACTATTATTACCCTCATGACTATTGGTGGTGGCGGAGCCGGTACTCGTATTACTGATGCCTCTCATACCCAAATACGGCGAGTTATCTATGAGAATAAACAAGATGTCCTTTGTGTTTTCAAAATACAGGTTGATTGTTTTGTTCGTATTGTTGGCGGGCTGTGCACCGGTTATCTCAAAGCAAATCAGGGATCAAGTCAGACCGGAGACTACTTTTACTGAGGTATTGAAGGATCCCGAACGTTACCAGGGTCAAATGATCGTTTTAAGCGGGGTCATTGTTAGTGCCGAAAATACGAAGGAGGGAACCATATTGCAGGTATTGCAGCGTCCTGCTGGCTTTCGTGGCCAACCAAAAGGTGTGGATGCAACGGAAGGCAGGTTTTTGGCGCTTAACAGCCAGTACCTGGATACCTATGTATATGCTCAGGAAAGAGAAATTACGGTCGCAGGAGAAGTTCAGGGGAAGCGGACTTTGCCTCTGGATAAGACGGAGTATACGTACCCACTGATTCAGGTGAAGGAATTGTACCTTTGGCCGGTAAATGATGATCGTGATTATGCCCCGTATCCCTACCTTTATCCCTATCCCTATTTTTACTATGATAACTATTGGTGGTGGCAAACCCATCTGGTAGACGAAAGAAAATGTCATAAGCACAATAAACGCAAAAAGTAATCCTATAAGAACCACACACCGGCGCACCTTGAGATTTCCCTGTGGGAAAATAAACCGGAGGGGATATACGAAATCTGCAATGCCGGCGTGAGTTTATTGTGCGGTTAAGAGAGAACAGGGCGGTCTTTGAAAAGCGCCAATCGTTGTATGATTGGCGGCTTTGCCGTTCAGCGGTGACCTCGTCTCTTGCAAAGCCTTGCCATATAACCGCCATCCCCGGTATTTATACCGGGCAAATAATAATCCTCTGCGTCGAGATAACATTGTGATTCGCTGTCTATGAATTTTTTTATTACCTCCTGGTTTTCTTCCGGTTCAATGCTGCAGGTGCTGTATACTAAATAACCGTCAGGTTTCATCATGGTGGCGCCGGTTTTCAGGATCGAATATTGAAGAGAGGCCAGGGTTTGAATATCTCTTTCTTTTAATCTCCACCGTGCTTCTGCACGGCGCGCAAGCACGCCGGTATTGGAACATGGCGCATCGATGAGTACCCGATCGAATTGAATATGGAAAGGGACTCTGTCACTAGATGCGTCACCGCACACGAGGGAAACGTTCTGAATTCCCATCCGCCGGCAGTTCTCTTTCACAAGCCGCAAACGGTTGAAAGAAATATCCAGCGCATATATCCAGCCCGTCCCTTCCAGGAGTTCTGCAATATGGGTTGCCTTTCCTCCTGGTGCGGCGCACAGATCTAATACGGTATGTGAATTCTCTGCCTTGAGGAATTCTGCTACCTTCATGGCAGAAACGTCCTGCACAAAAAATAATCCTTCCGAAAATCCCGGTATCTCTGAAACGGCAATGTCGTCAACAATGACCGCATTATTGACGGTGTGTGAAGGAATACCCTTGTGGTCGAGTAACGCAACAAATTCCCGGACTGGTATTTTCCTTTGATTTATACGAAGGAACAGACTTGGCGCACGATTGTTGGCCCGGCAGATTTCCACGGTATTCTCCTTTCCATACCTGCCGATCCATCGTTGTATGAGCCACTCCGGATGACTATAATGCATTGCCAGATAGGAGGAGAGCGCTTCGACAGGATTTGGGAATATTGGAATGTGAAAGGTACACCAGGTATTTTCCCGTCGGTACAAGGCTTTCTGCGGGTCGGTAATTTTTGATGCAGGTTCGGATTTGTTGTGAATGCTTCGTTCGACAGACCGAAGGACTGCATTGGTAAATTTGACGGCATCTGCACGGCGGATTAATTTTTTTACCAGTTCTACCGCTGTGTTTACTGCGGCTGATGGGGGAATCCTGTCTAAATAGATCATCTGATAGAGACCCACCCGCAGGGCGTATAATATCCAGGGCTCTATCCTGGCAAGCGGAATTTTTGAGAAAGCGGAAATGATGGTGTCAAGAGTTAGACGGTGGCGGATAACGCCATGTGTCAATTCGGTAAGGAGTCCTTTGTCCCGGCCAGACAGATCGCCGCGTGAATATCTTTCGGAGAGTAATTCCCGGGCAAAAACCTCTTGTTCATCAATTGCACGCAGGATACGGACACATTCGTAGCGGACATCGGTCTTAGGTGAGGAATTTTTCAATCGCCTCTTTTACCTCGTCCAGATATACATCCGTATCCTTACAATATCCGTGAGGTCTCAGATTGGGTACCGCAAAGATTGCCTTCGACATGGCCGCCATCAGACCTGTCCTGAGTTCCTTTTCGCAGGCAATCGCAATTACCCCGTGGATATCTTCATCCATCACCCTTTGCAGGGCGGCGCGTCCGCCGCTGGCAAGGGTAATATGAACCCCGTACTTTTCAGAAAATTCTAACAAGTCCTTGACTTTGCATTTCCCGCAACGCTTACATTCATTCAAATCATTCTTAACATTCTGCTTGCACTGCGAACTCTGAATGCAGTGGGGAAATAAAATCAGCAAATTTTTCGGCGAACACTTTTTCTTGCGAAACTTCATCATGAGGTTATTGATAGAAACAACTTTTTTATCAATAAATTCCATAACACCTGCCTTTGTGTAAATGATAAAAGGTTATTTTGCCGCAAAAACCATCAGGATTGCGGTAATGTAAGATATACTTGATGCAATAGAACTCTATGAGTTAGGCTGTCTCCGGCAGCGATTTTAATCTCCCCTCTCATTGTAAAGCGACCAGACTGGTCGCTCTCCATGGGCCCGGGGGTGTGTTATGGCATTATGTACACACCTCTTAATCCCATAAGGTAGGTCAACCGTCCCCGGTTGACATCATAATGACAAGCGGGGACGCCTGTCCTACCGATAAAGGGAAATTAAAAAAAATTGATCCTCTGCCGTGAATTATTGCCATACCCGGGAAATAGGAATTACGATACCAGCATATCTCCAACGGTTATCGTATGGCCCCGTAAGTATTCCTGTGCATCCATGGGACGCTTGCCTTCCGGTTGTACCTGGGTAATACAAATGGTTCCATTCAGTGTTGCCACGTGAATTCCACAGGGGGTAATTTCGCCAATCATGCCGGGGTCGAGAAACGGTTTTGTTTCTGGTGCGTTATGAATCTGTGTCTTTTGTATGATAATTCTTATCTTTTCTTTTGAACCACTTTTGAGAAAATATGCATACGCCCCGGGTGAAGGCGTCATGCCCCGTACCAGGTTATGAATCTTTTGTGTCTCCTGGCGCCATAGAATTAATCCATGTTCCTTTTTTAATTTCGGCGCAAAGGATACGCCGTGTTCGTTTTGCTGTGTGTAAGTAGCGGTTCCCGTTTCTATAAGGCGCAAAGTGTCAATTAAAAGTTCAGCGCCCATGACGGACAGCCTTTTTTCAAGTTCTCCTGCGTTTTCGTCCGGGGATAACGGCGTTGTTTTTTGAGCAAGGATGTCACCGGCATCCATTCTGGCGGTCATAACTACGGCAGTAACGCCTGTGACGGTTTCGCCGTGCATGATTGACCAATTAATAGGAGCCGCCCCGCGATATTTTGGCAATAAAGACGCGTGAATATTAAGACACCGGTATCGCGGAAGATGAAGGATTGCATTGGATAAAAACTGGCCAAAGGCAACAACAACAATGCACTCAGGAGAAAGATCCTGGAGGTGTTTCACTACCGTTTCATCATTGATGTTGACAGGCTGCAGGATCTTTAGTCCCAGCTCTTGTGCCTTTTCCTTCACCGGTGACGGGCTCGGTATTTTACTTCTTCCTTTGGGTCTGTCCGGCTGTGTGACAACCGCAGTAATTTTATGCGTTGATCTTGCCAATGAGCATAAACTGGGAACGGCAAACTCAGGCGTTCCCATGAAAACGACATTCATTATTGAATAGACCAGCCTCTGTTTGAAATGTGCCTTTTCTCTATCAGTGAACCTTATGAATTATACGGGGACTTTGGCGCCTTTGTAGAGCCGTTCGAATTCTTTTAACTGATGAGATATCGCCAACCGATTTGACGGGCTCATCTTGTCAATAAAAAGCTCTCCGTTGAGATGGTCCAACTCGTGCTGCCATGCACGCGCGGCTAACCCTTCAGCCTCTATCTCTATTTTTTGGCCTTTCAGGGTATAAGCATGTGCCTTAATCCGTTGTGCCCTGATAATCTTGCTGGTAATGCCGGGAAAACTTAAACAACCCTCTTCCTTATTCAGATCGCCCTGCTCTTCAACAATGACCGGGTTAATAAATACCTTTTCACCACAACTGGTTCCATCAACGTCAATAATAAAGAGGCGGACAGGCCACCCTGCCTGCGGCGCTGCAAGCCCAACACCCTGAGCTTGATGCATTAGTTCCATCATTTCTTCTGCTTTCTTGCATACTTCTCTATTAATTTCCGTGAGTGGTTTCGTCTTTTGACGAAGCACAGGGTCAGGATAAAAGACAATATTCATGGGTATAATTTTTCATGCAGAAATTAGCTTTACAAACTTTTTGGACAGCCCCAATAAGCAACCCTGAAGAGTTGCCCTACAAAAAAGCAAATATACTAAAAAACTTTAAAGAATGCAAGTTTCTTTCGTTTTCCTGTTGACTTTGAATCATAAATTACATAAATTATAAAACTTTAGTTTGTACATTTATACCGGTTATTGTATTTATCAACGCTAGTTAAAGGAGTGCATACTATGCCCATCATGAAGTCAGCCAAAAAAAGGCTCAGGCAGAATATAAAACATAATTTAAGAAACAAGGCCTATCGCTCTGCGCTGAAAACACAGATAAAGGATTTTTTAAGCGTCGTAAAAACGGGAAAGGTTCAGGCGGCTGAAGAGGAACTCCGGCTCACGGTGAAAAAAATAGATAAAGCTGCCGCTAAGGGAATTATACCCAAAAAGACTGCAAGCAGAAAAAAATCACGTCTCACAACGAAGCTGAATCAGACAAAGGCCGCAGCTCAACAAAAAAGCTAATTATTTCCGAAGTAATGCCTTGAGGTGGGTTTCTATGCAGAGCGGAAGCGCTGACAGATGGTAGCCACCCTCAAGGCATGATACGACCCTGCCATGACAATGTTTCTCTGCAGATTTCACAACAATTTCCGTTAGCGTCCTGAAATCTTCAATTTCCAGGTTTAACCCGCCGATAGGGTCATGTTTATAAGCATCAAAACCTGCTGAAATAAGAATAAATTCCGGTACAAAATGAGCTGTGCTCTGGTCCATGACATCCGCAAATAGTTCCAGATAACTTTTTGACAGCGTATCTGCCGGCAGGGGTACATTGACGGTAAATCCCTTGCCTTTCTCCTGCCCGGTGTCTTCCTTCCTGCCGGAACCCGGATAAAACGGGTAACGGTGCAGGGAGCAATAGAATACCGTTGGATCAGGGTAAAACGCATCCTGCGTGCCGTTGCCGTGATGCACATCCCAGTCAATAACAAACACCTTTTCCAGCCGGTATTGGGACTGGAGGTATTTTGCGGCAATGGCGATATTATTAAAGAGACAGAATCCCATGCCGCGGGCGGGTGTGGCGTGGTGGCCCGGCGGACGTACGAGGCAAAAGGCATTTTTCTCTTCGCCCTTCATGATCAAATCTATTGCCGTTAGTGGCGCCCCTGCTGCATAAAGAGCGGCCTGGTATGATGCGGCAGAAACCACGGTATCGGCATCCAGATATCCACCGCCGGTATCCGAGATTTTTTTGATCGCCTCAATATAGGCTTGCGGGTGAACGAGGCCAATTTCTTCCACAGATGCCGCACGTGGTTTCTCTACCCGCAATTGCTTCCACAGGTTGCTTTGCCTGAGATGTGTTATCGTATTCTCAATCCTTTTGGCACTTTCAGGATGGCCATAGCCCGTATCGTGTTGCAGGAAAATATCGTCATAGATCAGCAATGTCATACCTTTTAAACCGTAGTCCGATTCCTCGCGCATAATGTTCAAAGATAGGGACACGGTGCACCGTGTCCCTACGGTATGGATAAATGACACATGAATACCGCAAAAAATACCGTTACTTGTTAAATAGTATTATCTTTACCATCTGCGAAATCTGTGTAATATGTGGTCTCAAATGTTTTTTATACGCGTCTGAGGCAATGCCCTGCTAGCCATAGATTACCTCACCTTCTTTAACATAATCCACAACCGGTGATTCTTTTTTTTCCCATTCTTCCGAGGTCATAGCGACGGCTTCTATTGGCTCGAAGACCTCATAAATGGCATCAGAGAGGATGTCTATTCTCTCCCAATAATCCTTACCTGAAAAGTCCCCGGATATAACAACCACATCAATATCGCTTCCTTCCTTGTATGTACCCGTGGCATAAGAACCAAACAGTATCATTTTGGTTATTCTTATGTTTTTGGATTCTAAGGCTTTTCTAAAACGGGACAAAATTTCTAAAACTGCGTTTTTATCCATTCCAGCGCCTCCTTGCTCCTCAATAGTATATTTCCTACAACAGACTGTGTAAAATCCTTTTGTAGCGTGTCCAATTCCTCAGGGTATCTTGTAACGATACTGGCTTCGTTAAGTTTTATGAGAAATTTTCCAACAGGTTTTAAAGGTTTGATACCGATCTTATTGAGCAAGTAAACAAGATTATGAACCTTTGGTGGTATTTCTTTCAATCGTTCCAGGTAAAGTCCTTTTAGGGCCTTTTCAATGGACAGATGACACATAAAGACTGCGTAAAAATATCTTTTGTTGTCGAACATAATTTCGGCTGTTTTCATATCATAATCAGCCTGTTTCAGCCATTCTTGGGGAGTTTTGCCCATTGTCTTTTCACTATTATTCTTTGTTATTTGGATTTTCCCTATCAAGTTCCCACTGTAAGGGATTGTTGATAATGTATTCCCTGATTTGGTTCAAATTTTTTTCATTACGGATTATATGTTCATAAAATCGAGATTGCCATACTGCTTTGCCATAGGACTTTCGTATTTCATTAATCCGTTTTTTTGTTACCGCCTTGAACGATCGAATTATCGTTGAGATGGAATTGGACGTCGGTCTGCCGAATTGTTCAAATGTAGGGACACGGTGCACCGTGTCCCTACCATTATCCTGAATAATGATTATTCCATGCACATGATTCGGCATCACAATGTATTTATCTATGATAATATTCGACCGTATTTCTGCCGTTTTTACCCATTCGTTTTCAACAATCATACCATATTCATTCGATCTCATTTCACCATGTATTACATCGCCTAAAATACATTCTTTGTTATGTGTGCATATCGTTATAAAATATGCGACTGCCTTTGAATAATCATATTCCTTTAATCGGATTGACCTTCGATGGTGTTTGTCTGGATCATATGTCATTTTCATTTCCGATTATACCGTTATACAGATATGCCGATGTATGTCGTTGTAGGGACACGGAGCACTGTGTCCCTACGATATGAATAAATGACACATGAATACAGCATAAAAATATCTTTTTTTTCGAACATAATTCAGGCTGTTTTCATATCATAATCAGCTTGTTTCAACCGTTCCTGAGGACTTTTGCTCATAATTCTTTCTTCTTTTGTAGTTAATTGGTAACTATTCATCGTATTTTCACTCTCAGCCGCTCCGTTTTTGTTTTCCCCAATGGGTGATTCCTGTATCAATAGCCTGAATTCATCTGCTGCGGCCAGTATACCACAGGCTTTTTCACCCATTTCTTCCGCTCTATACCGCATCACACATGCATGGAATTCTCTGGCTGAACAAACACCACACCTCTCTTTACAAAGGCTTCCAGGAGACTACGATGGACTCATCTACAGCCCCCATATTGCCTGCCATAACGACTGTTTGTTTTCTCTCTTATTACGTGTCAGGTAAATTTTAAATTAGGCCTTCGGCGACTTCCCCCCCCTGTTTCCCCCCGTTTACGGGGGGATTATGGGGGGTAATTGAAATTCCTGAATATTAAAATATATTCGCTGAATAGTTACGTTAATTAAGTCTCTTTATTTGCTGTTTTTTGCACCAAATCACTTATTTTTAATGCTGGTTAATCAAAAAAAAATATTAAGCACAATTTTGCCATTAAAAGCAACTGTTGCTTGTCAGCGGAATGACGAGGGTAAATTTTTGACAAGTGCACATTGTATTGTATGTTAGACTACCGTTTTTATTGAATGTTTAAATCATATGAATCAATAATATTGGCTGATTTGGTGTTAAAAGCAATAATAACTATTTTGTTGCAACCGTAAGAGTAATGTTCAGTATATTCCTCAGCTCTTGAAAATGTAATAAATACATTTTTATGTCGATTGGCAAAATAAAAAAGAGGTATCGCAGAAAGTTTCGTTCCTAATGAACTTACAATTATATTGTATTTATCACCAGCTTCTTTATATATTTCTTCTAAAGTATTAGTGGCTTCTTTAATACTTACAAAAGAAATTTCTCTCTTGTTTACATTCGGTCTAGAAAGAAGCAATTCATTTTCTTTTTCAGAAATATTTTTCCATTTTTGGTTTGATGAAGAAGGTACTCCTATAAGAGCTACAGTTTTATGTGGGTCAAATGTCTCCCATATTGCATAGGCTCTATGTCCTTCAAATCCCAAAATTTCAATAAGTAGTTTTTGCTTCTTTGGATCGTAATCATCTCCAAAAAATGGTAATGTTCTAACATCTTTAACACCCAAAGAAATCGGAAGTTCATAATCAATAGGTTCTATATAAAATAGGTAACCAGAAGCATTAGATTCAACTAATTCTTTTAAGAGCATGAATAAAGTTGACTTCGGGAATGAAGTTATATCTACAATTGTTTTAAATTTTTGCAGATCTATTTTAAATTTTTCTATTCTTTCTCTTATATACTGCCTTACCTCTACTGGATGTTTTACAGAGATATTAACTATATCATAGTTTTTAGATATCTCTGCAAGTCTATCATCAATAAACGCCTTATTTTGTTTCCAATGAAGTGTGTTGCCTAAAAAAGATGATGGGAATCCAATAGAAAAAGCATAATCAATGGATGCTTTTCCTTTTATTGCAGAAAGCACCCCAATAGTTCTTTCTTCAAAACCGTATCCGCTAAAGTATACAATCGGGCTATCAACGTTAAAATATTTATGTATATTATTCATGGAACACCTCTGGTACTCGTTTTCTAATTTCATCAAATAGCCTGGAATCAGTATATTCAAAATGACAGTGTCCCTGCATATCTGTAAATATCTTTTTGTTATATGCAGTATTGTATCCATGCAAAATTATTTTTCTAAAACCAACAGCAAGCCCAAAGATAAATACCCTTTGTAAATAGTCAAGGTCTTTAGGAGAAAATCTTCCTTCAAATGAATCATATTGGCTTGGCAACTTAGTTGTATCAATAAAACAATACTGTGCTTTTTTCAAATCGTTAATTAAATTTCTAAACCAATTGCCCGTGAAATATTCTGTGGTAGAAATAACTTGGTACCCCAGGTCTTTCTCCAAAATATTCGTAACCCCGCCAGTTAATGTTTTTTCATAGTAGTTTGATTTCCGAGGCATTGTTAGCAATACAGTTTTCTTTGCAAGTGAAGTATTAACGTCTTTTATTATTTCAGCATTCCACGGTTTATTACCAGAATTTATAATAGGTAATATTTTATCTTTACACAGTTTTTCGATTTCATCTTCTATAACCTGATAAGGTATGTATTCTTTTCCTAACATAGCTTCAATTTGCTGAACCGGGAACTCAGTGTTAACAATACTAAAAGCATGCTTTTCTCTAGATAGAGCAAGAGCAAGTTCAAAAACTACATTCTCGTTGAGATCGGTCAATTCATATATACCAAAATTGGTTTTATGAATCATTTCGCAGATTTTACAGGTTAAATCCCCTTTTGGCGGGCGTTCGATTGCGACTTCAAATTTTTTTAATTGTTTTCCAAATATATCCCTAGCCAAAGATGTCCAATCGTGCTTTATTGGTGAAGCATAGAAACAACCGTCTCCTTTAAAGTCTAGATCTATCCTATCACAGTTACCAGATATTACTGGACAGTATTTATTAATAAAACTTTTTTGTATTTGAGGTTTGTGATAAGAAGTATCCATCGGTGAATTACAACCAAGAATTTCGTTTATTTTTTTTGCTTCAATATCTATTATCCAACGGTCGCGATAGGGAATTCTTAGAACAGGGGTTAATAATCTGTTAAGGATAAGTGATTTTATGGATATTACTCCCCTTCTTGTTGTTCTATGAGCCAATTGGTATGTATGAAAAATATTATTAGTTACTGCTCGCGTGAGTATATCTTGCGCTTCTGTATTAATATTTTCGTAGTTTTTTATTTGAAATTGAATATGTTCTTTAGAAACTTCATTGTTTAGAAGTTTTTGTCTTGCTTCATGTCCAACATAATAAACTAGCTTCAACATAAGCAATCCTTTTTCTCTACTTTCGATTGCATCCAAAAATAATGAAGATTCATTATTTATAACGTTTGTCTGAATATCAATCGGTATAGGCAAGATGGACTTGCTTAATCCTTCTGTGTTTTTCTGTCTTAACCATTCATCTAAAATTTTCTTAGCTAATATTAAAAAAGTTCTAATCACGCCCGAACTCATGTGAATTAATGTGCCGAATCCTGCATATTCTGGTCGGACATGACCTTTCCCTACCACTCCTTTTAATTTTGATAAAAAATCATCTATAGAATCATTACTTTCTTGAAATAAATCATCAGCCTTTATGTTATAGTCTCTCAGGCGATTGTTAACTATATCTTTAACAAGTTTATAATAATCACTTTTTTCGCCTAAATCGGGGTACTCTATTGATTCGATAGTGAACTCATCACCTCGAGCCATTAATTCGAATCCACTATCGTCCTTAAATACCATCCCTCCCGGCAATGTTGCTATTTTAAAGGCAAGAGGTTCGTTCCTTACCCGAATTAACTCCAAAAGAATTTTTTGTTGTTCATCTGCTAAATTAGGATAGAAAAAATCGTCCAATAATATATAAAATCTTGCATTTTTGAATCTTGGAATTTTCTTCAGAACATTTCCAATTTCAATAACCGCGGACAGGTCAAATCGATTATGTGCTATGGAATAAGCTAAATTAAGCACCGATTTGTGCATTAATAGTGAAAAATCTTTGCGTTTCTCTTTTAATATAGCATTTAATGAAGTAAAAGCGGCAGTCAGTTTAATTGTTCGAATATCTATTTGACATATTTCACAAATTTCTTTAAATAGTCCATCATACAATTGTGATGGATTATCGAAGTCTAAACCTACTTTGGGTCCGTAATTTATAATTGTATTTAGCATTTCTTCGATTATAAAAAGTGCAAAGTAGTGACCCATGCACTGTTTCCAAAAGCGTTTTACCAGTTTCTCATCATTACGTTTCATTTGATAATCGAAAATATTTTCACGAAATATCTTAAACTCATAACGTTCACAATTTATTAATATCCCAACAAAATCCAAGTGATGTGTAAGTGGGTCTTTGCCTTCTTTCTTTAGAATTTCTATATGTACTGGCAGGTACAACGATTTTAATAGCATAGTCTTGCCGGAGCCACGTGTCCCAACGAGAATGACATTTCCTCTTCTTGCAAGATTTGAATAATAAGAAGCCTTTGGATCACTAAAATAATCAGCAATAATTTTGTAGTTAGTGTTAAAATCTTCTGTTCTTATATGGTCGAATGGATTACTTGTTGGTTCCATTTGACACCTCTTTTCTTAGAATGAGTATATTATGATGAATTATGTTGGGAACGTAACTGAATGGATATCCATAAGGACGTAAACGGATACCATTTTGATACCAAATAATTTCTCCCTTCAAAGTAAAGCCACGAGATTGTGCGATTTTTGCTATGTCTTGGTTTACTAATATATATCTGCCCTTTTGGTAAGCATTTTTAGTCATTATTATTAAATATTTGTCCTTGTATAATAATTTGTAACTTTTTTCAATAAAAAGTGTTATTGTATCGAGATAATGTTCGTATGTTTTGCAATTGCTGAAATCTTGAGCATATTTAGAAAATTCTTTGTAATCCGTATGCCTATTCCTTTTATTAGGATAATCTCCACGACACATTGTTCTGTCTATGTTGATATTATAAGGAGGATCAGTAAGAATTAAGCTAAATTTCCTTCTAGAAGATATTAGTTTATCCATTACTTCAAGGCAATCACCTTTGACAATTTTCTTCTCTTGTATGATTTCATTTTGACATACTTTCTTATATATTGATATCCATTGCGGATTAAGTTCGATTCCCAGTGCTTTCCTACTACATAATGATGCTCCTAACAAAGTACCCCCTACCCCTGCAAATGGATCAAGAATCGTCGCCCCCTTTTTTGTAAAGAAAGAAATTAGTTCTTTCATAAGTTCTGGTGGTTTATTAGCACCATGTCGTTGGCGTAATGAAAACCCATAGCTTTTTGGATAATTTGTTTTCATCACTGATTGAGTCAAATATATCCATCGATCGCCAGTCAAATCATTCAACTTGTTATCGGGATGGCGTTTTTTCATAAACCACTACATCTACTCATTTGGTTACAGCGTAATAGTAATAACGTCATTTAACTTTCGTATTTCTGGCGTGAACATCAACTGACTTTGAACAAATTCTGAGAAACTTTTCCCTCTACAAATCTCGCTATTTTTATACCATTTTGATCAAATTATGACTATCCAATTTTATTTCCCCCATATTTACAGACCGAGTTATTACAACAAAAACGACAGTCACGACTGGTTTTAAATTGCGATGTTTGAAGGAAATTAACATTTTTCTCTACAAAATATTCCTGAAATACGAGATTGGAAACAGGGTGTTTAAAGTTATAGAGGTTCTTCGTAAAAGGATGTTGTGCTTTCGTAAAATACCTACCACAATTGCAGGACTTAATTTTAGCACCTCAGTCAAAATCAGCGTAGATTTCTCCAAAATTTATATTTGCAATGTTGACTCTTTCATACTGCTTTTTTACGGATAATTTCGCATATTGAAGGTCCGGACTTGCGCTTCCGTTCTGTATCGCAACGGATGCCTCTATGAATCCGGCGAGGCTATCGGCGGCCTTGACAAGTTCTCCGTCCTTAGGATTGAACCTGTCGTTGTTATACGTCTCGTTGATCTCCTTGCTGCTGAAATTTTCTTTCTTCCCGTTTATTGTCACAACACTGTCAAATTCGTCCTCAGTAAACATTTTAATTTCCGGATGCCATTCCTCCGGAATCAGACCATATACTTCCTTCTCCATCTGCTCTTTCTCATACCCTTTTATCAGGTCACTGAGTCCTTCGACCGACCTTTTTACCGGGGATATGATATCCCTGGTAAGGACTTCCGGCAGGTCATGAAATAAGCCGGTAAAGTAGTTGTTAACACATCTTTTTTTGCATGCCTTTATTTCCAGGGAAAAGAGGTAAGAAAGTATAGCAACAAACAGTGAATGCCCCAGAACGGTAGTCTTTGGTATTCTGTGGAGATGAGCCCATCGTGACTGGAATCTGAGTTGGCCGCACAAGTCGATGAAATTTTTATATTTTGAATGCTTTGTCAATTGATCCACGCCCTTTAAATCATAGTATCGTTCCTGCTTTTCCTGTAAATCTTTTCTTATTGTATCTATTTCGTAGCCATCCGGGTTTGCATGTTCAATAATGTTGAACTCCCACTTGGTAGCATAAAAGTGAGCGGCGCTTAAAATCCTTTTGTTTAACGTGTCGTCACTCCTCAAAAAATAACTGCAAAATCTTTCACAGAAATCCCTGCCTAAAGGTGATAGAATGAATTCTAATTCTTGATAAACCCACTCGTTTAATTGTTTGTATTTATTTGCATCTTCCTTTATCTTATAAAAAATGGGCGGCTTTAAATCGGTGATGACGATGCGCTGCAAGAGTTCAAAAATTCCCCCTTCAATGATGTCTATCCAGCTAAAACCCTGCTTATCTTCCTCGAATTTACCGAGAAAATACGCAATTACCATTTTGTGGGCTTGTTTATCCAGTTCTATCAATTCTATGGGACGTATCTTATCGTTCCATCGCTGCATATAGGCAGCATCGAAAATCTTTAGGAGCAATGCCTTTCGTATCATGATGTTAAGATTCCCACTGGACAGATAATGGGTGTAAGTCGACCAATTTACGGCTTACACTCGGTTTATTGTCAAGGTGTTTTATGCGTCATTGATCGTGTTTCCGGCGGTTCATTTATATCGTTCCCACAGTGTGGGCACTTGCTTTTTTTCCCATGTCTTTTTTGAATTTCCTTGGTAAAGCCCGTGGTAACAATTCCTGCCGGTATCGCAATCGCCCCAATTCCCAGAAGGGCAATGATTGCCCCCAAAAACCTTCCCAGTGGAGTTATTGGATACATGTCGCCGTAGCCAACCGTGGTTACGGTGGCCACACCCCACCACAGTGCTGCCGGGATGCTCGAAAATGACTTGGGTTGGGCTGCGTTTTCAATAAAGTACATGAGGCTTGAGGCGACTACCAACAGGATTGATACACCAAATACTGTTACGAGGAGTGCTTCCTTTTCTTCCCGAAGCACGTTTCCCAGCATTCTCAAAGACTCAGAATAGCGTCCCATTTTTAAGATACGAAGCAGCCGGAAAAGCCGTAATGCCCTCATCACGCGCAAATCGAGGGGAAGGAACATGGGTACGTAAAATGGCAAAATCGCCATTAAATCCACAAGCGCAAAAGGGGTCGCGGCAAACCGGAGCCGTCCTTTTATGGGGCTGTGAAATCTCTTGTCAATCGTACAGGTCCATAAACGGAGAAGGTATTCAACCGTAAATACGAAAACGGAGAATGCGTCAAATGCCTTAAATGCCACCGCACAGCGCGATGAAATGCCTTCTACGGTTTCCAGGATGACGGCAAATACGTTCAGAAAAATCAACGTTATGATGAATACTTGAAATATCCTGGCGGGTACATCTTCGGTTGATACCCCATTCAAAATCTCATCTATCCTGTTTTTTACTTTGTGTATCATGGTATTTCTTTGTCTGCCTGATACCGAAAAAAAGACAATCTGAAAAAACGGCCGCTATCGCCACGGTTGAATGTTTTCAATGTTGTGTATGCAATTCCACATAAAATTTGCAACACCAGGGGTGTAAATATCGCTGTGGGCATTACCGCCTTTCCCATAGGGCTTATTTTTTATTAACTCTGACGCGTCAACGATTGAGACTTTTTCAGGGTGTTGAAAGCTTTCATTCCACCCTAATTGCTTTTCTTCTTTTATTTTTTCACCCCCTTCCCTCTGGATTTCTTTCACCGTCACGTCGTAATTACAGTTGTCTGTCTCCACCTCTATTTTATAATGATTAAAGATGTCCTGATGATCCAATGATAATTCATGCCCGTACACTCCGCCTATATGGCTGGCGCCGGTAAAGAATTTTGCAATGGGATTTGCAAAGTCGTGCCTACTCCACGTAAATACAAATTTCTTTGCATACTTGTTCCTGGCAAAGTCACTGTATGGCGACCCCTCGTAGCCATCTTCCTGAATAAATCTCCTGATACTGAATGCCCCCTGTAACCCTACCACAAGGTCTATGTCATATGCTTCTTTCGGCACAGCAGGTAAGCCTTTTTCGCCAACCGGTATATCAATCAACCCATTACTGAATACTGCCCTCGTAACAGCCCGCGCGCCAAAGCTGTGGCCTACCACGATGAGGGGAATCTGTTTTGCTCCTTTCAATGGTGTCAGGATATTCCAGATTATTTTGTTTACCCACATGAGCCCAACCTCATCAGCGTCGTCTGCCTTAGCGCCGTAGCTTATCGCACTAATGAACCCTCCAAGGAATCGAGACCGCCACTCTGATGGCCAGGAGATCCCAATAAATAATGGTCTAAAGGTGGTGCCCGCCTTGTGCTCCTTTATTATGTGAGAAAAAAGGCTATTGTAATTTCTGATAGATTCCTGCTGGTCGGTGTTCCACCCCATACAATAGAGGAAGATATGCGTGTAGGGGGTTTCGCCATCATTCATGAATATCCTGTTTCTTAATTCATCTAATTTTAACAAACCTTTCAGGTAGACATCTTCCTTTTTGGTGTCAAAACATTTATCGTATGCATTGTAAAAGAAGTCTTCCCTTATGTATCCCTTATACGAATCCATGCGGTACTCAACAAGATGCGAAATGAACGTTCTTTTGCGGTCATCCAGGATGCGAGAAACACTCTTTTGGTATGCGTTATTGCCATGGAAATACTCATCATTGATAATTTCAAAGACCGTGTCCTTCTCTATATCTTTCCTGATGTTTTTCCGGTAGGCCTTTTCAACCGAAATGATAAATCCGGGGAATTTAAGACCGAGACCACCGTCTCCCTCTGCAATACGATGAAAGATCGATAAACTCTCCCCGTCAGTGCCATAGGTCTCTTCTTTATCAATAAGCTTTGGTTTGCTTACGTTGCCACATCCGGCAAAAAGTATTACAACGATAAGAGCGAAGATGCGGTGATGGCGCTTCATGGTGTCCTCCTGTTCTTTCCTCTCCTTCTTTCGACCGCCTGCAGAGCTGATTGCACCGTGTGGTGTGGTCTTGCTTGCACTACCCAACGAAAACTGCATCAATCAAACATCTTTAAAAACGCTAACGCACCAATAGTCTTTATCACGGGGGATAAATAGTCTGTCCGCAGTTTTTGCCTTCTCTAATAACGCTTCATCTGAAGTCATATGGAGATCGAGTTCTTTAGCAGTTACAACATCGTGTCCATGCTGCCTTAAGAAATCTACGGTTTGAAAAGTAAGACTATCTTTAACCCAACCACTAATCATTGCAGTTTCAGCTAAAATCGATACCTTAATTTCATGTAATTTCATAACAAATTGATAGTATATGTTAATAGACATTAGCATAAGAGTAATTACAGAAGCTACAGCCACAATTACTCCAGAGGCTGATTGAATTACTACCCAAACCGTCCTTTGAGTGCTCATAACCGCTCCGTGAGTTTTATGTGTTTAGTTGTGTAGGTTATGTAGAGCATAAGCGAAACCCAACAACACAGATTATTCATAGCCTACATTTTCATCAACATTTATTTTCAGCACCTGCTCCCCAATTACTGTCGTAAGCGCCTTGTTTTACGTAACGATGAAAGCTGGAATGTAGCCAGCAATGGGTGATTTTACCAAAGAAAGTCATACCTTGTGCTTGTGATCTGTCTGCGTGTATAGCACAGCTCTGCGATATTGCATTATTTCCTTGCCTGTCCATAGTAAATTATTGGGTTTCATTTACCGTATCACGTACGGGACATGCCTCAACTCAACCTACAAAACCTATGTGCTGTATGATGTCAACCGTTTTTGAATTAAAAAAGATAACGATCGATCTCAAGTGCACTATGGAATATACCTAAAATATCTATGTTGCTGTCTGGCTTTATAAGATATGCAATTCGATAATGTCCATACAACAAAATACGAATATTATGGTCTGGTTTCCTGTCATACTTGTGGCCTAACTCCGGAAATTGTTGTAATAATTGAACTCTGTCATAAATACCTTCAACTACTCGACCCGCTGCATCTTGATTATCTTCAGCTATGTAATCATAAATATCTTTAAGCCATCGTTCTGCTTCTGCCGTCCAGTTTATTCTCGCCATGTTTTAATTCTATGTTTCATATCCTCATTGCTGATTACACGACCTGCCCGAGAATCTTCCAACCCACGATCAATCATTCGAGCAAATGCCAATTCTCTGAGAATTTCATCAAAAGAGCTATCGTCTGGTTGTTCTTGAACGATTTTTTTTATGAGTTCTTTTGCATCGGTCATTCTTTGCCTCTCTTTCCTCATAATTCATAAAATTCGTATTAAATAATACACTTTTATTACTTTTAAATCGACTATGATTTGGCCATGCCTCTAATAACCCGCCCTCTTAACTTAATGTTCTGGAATTTCAAAGTTTCTGCTACTGCCTTACACACCCCCAACCCCCTCTCAAGAGGGGACGAAAGAAGTCCCCTCCCGGGAGGGGATTCAGGGGTGGGTTAATCTTATTATTATAAAAGCTGCCGAAGGCCTGATTCACCAAAAAATTTCCTGAAACAAGGCTATAAATGAATTATTGAGATTCCACTCTACTTTGGTGTTCTAACTATTCAACCCGTCGTTTCACTTCGTTCAACCCAATCTTACTAAAGCTTATTTCCGAAAGTGGTATTATTTATAAGCACCGCTATTCCCACAGATTCATCAGATAATCCTTCATTGCCTCTGCCTGTTCTTCGGGTGTGCCGGGGATGTAGTCCTGAAACTCACCCTCTCTGAAAAACTTGGGCATCTTAGTACCGGGTTGGATTAATTGGGGATCGAGGAGCCACCGCTTTATCCAGGATGGCTTCAGCCTCCGCTTGGCAAGCATGAGGTCTGGTGCCCAGCCGGTTTTGTCACCTTCCGGCATCTTCTCGCCCTTTACATGACATAAGATGCAATTGACGTCTTTTGATTCAAAGAGTTTCTTTGCTGCCAAAAGGTACCCCGGAGACATAGCCTCTTTTGCCGCCAAATATTCCTTTTTTGTTTCGATTATATATTCAAAGGGATACGCCTCATTTTCTATTTCGGCAAAGAACCTGGCAAGACCTGTGGCCTCTTCATCCGGCAGGCTGAAGGTGGGCATCTTTATGTCGAGCCACGGTCTCAGGTCGAAGGGTTCTTTTAGAAATTCGAACAACCATTCGGGCTGCACCTTCTTGCCTTCTCCGTGTAATAACGGGGGTGCAAATACCCTTGCCTCTTCCGGCACCAACCCCTCGTTTTCCACATGGTATTCTATGATTTCTGGGGCAATATCACCACCAGTGGCCACTTTTCTGTCCAGGATTTGGTGGTTTTCTATGAGTACCGTCTCACCCGCCTTATGTCCGAACTTTTCATTATCCTCCCAGAGTTGAAAATAGATGCCTGCGTCTTCCTCCAGCTTTACCATCCCTGCCACTTCAATATCCCCCTCAAGATGCAATCTGTCCAGATCAAGCTGATGACAACCAATGCAATGATACTTCCCTATCAATCTCTTTCCTTCCACAATCGACCGCTCTTTTTCCGTCAGCCTGGCGATGTATTTCTCCGGCAACTTTTCTTCCCGCAGCCCGGTCAACATCACGACCAACGACTCTATCTCCTCGTCTTTTAACCTAAAATCAGGCATCTTCAGGCGATCCTCTGGTTTTTTGTATTTGCCTTCGTCAAACTGCCTGGGGTTGTGCAGCTTTGCCCGTAGCCACGACTGCCTTGCCTTTCCCACATTTTCAGTAAAGTGTCTGAGTCCCGCCTCGCCCAATATTTTTTTCTCCAGTAATCCAAAATCAAACAGGTTTACCTGCTTTGACCCGATGGCTGATAGCTCCGTCCCTATCTTCCCGAACCCTTCCATACCTTTTATCTCGTGACAGCCAAAGCAGCCGTATCGCTTGATTAATGCCTCACCGGCATGGGATTTCTCCTTATCCTCTAGCCATACCGCATCGGTTAATCCCTCTTTTGCATCGCCCGCGCTGGTTTTGTTTATCAGGTAACCGGCAATAAGACTTGCCTTTTCCTGCGTTAGCCTGAAACTTGGCATGCGCGTGAGGGGTTCCTTACTCTTTGGGTTCATGATCCACTCTACCAGATACCCATAATTTACCTTTTGTCCAATCCGCGCGAGGTTGGGGGCAAATCCCCGTTCTGCGTCTTCCTGATAACTGTGACATGCCATGCATCCGATCTGTTCGAAGAGGAAATCGCCCTGTGCTAATTGTTCCTCGTTAAAGGACGGCATCTCATCGGCAATCTTTTTTTCATCGGTATGTTGCCATAGGTAGGCTGCTATTGACTGAGCCTCCTCTTCGGTAAGCCTGAAATCAGGCATCAAGGTTGTGGTCCTAAAACCCTTCGGGTCTTTTATCCATGCCGTAATCCATCCTGCCCCCACCTTGTTCTTTATATGCCTCAGACTCGGCCCAATCATCCGGTGCTTATCCTCACCAAAACCCGCCGTATCATGACACCCGTAGCAACCAAGCTCCTCGAAGAGCCGCCGCCCCTTCCAGAGGAATTCGCCTCCCTTTACCTCCTTGCCTTCGTGATGACATCGCATGCATGACCCCTGCGCTGATTTACCACGGTATATGGGCGTAAGCCAGTATTCAACTTCGCCGTGTGCCTTCTTCACGCCTGACGTGGCGCTCGCCTGCCCCTCATGACACAGCACGCAGCCAAATCTTTCCGGCGGATGATTGCCCAGATACAATTTCTGGTCGGGATGACTTGCATACGGCTGTTCAGTTGATACGCATTCTGTCTTATTGACGCCCACATGACACGACATGCACCGGTCGACGGTGTTTACATCTTCCATATAGGTCTGATATACCTGCAGGCCTGGACGAACTCTCTCAAAAGTTTTTAATTGCGCCTTATATCTTTCTAAACCAACGGTATAGGCATTCAGCTCTTCCGTGTATTTGTCGATATCGTGCGTGAGCGCCTTTAATCTTGCCTTTATGGATGCAATCCTATCCTCCATGTCTTTTATCTTTCCGGTAAAGTCCTTACCCCTTTTCTCCAACTCCTCAATCTCGTGCCTGACTTGCTCGTTTTGTGTCTTTCCAAAGAGATATTCCTTCTCCATGCCTTCATTTCTGGCAACTATCGCCTGAAACTTCAATACCTCTAA
This sequence comes from Candidatus Brocadia sp. WS118, assembly GCA_007618135.1. Classification (GTDB taxonomy): domain Bacteria; phylum Planctomycetota; class Brocadiia; order Brocadiales; family Brocadiaceae; genus Brocadia. Next base: position 26,178 of record PHFX01000002.1, read on the forward strand.
CTCGCCATTCAATGCCTTCTGCTCTTCTGACAGTTTCCTGTATTCATCTTGTATGGATGGTTTACTAAAATCTTCCCGTGCACGTTCCAGATTGTTCCTTGCCTCTCCATATTTCTTCTGTATGTCCGGGCTTTCAAACGTTGCCCGTTCCTTTTCGTAGTTCTGCTTGATCTTTTCCTGCTCTAAACGATAGAACTTCCTCTGGTATTCCTTCCAGGGTCGTCTGCCGATGGTTTCGTTTACGATCACCCATGCAGTGACTCCTACAAGGATGAAACTAACCACGACAAAGATGAGCAAGTAGGATTTGTCTTCTTCTTTTTTTAGTAATTTAGCCATTGATATTCAGAATGTGTTTCGGTGTGAGGACACACCGAAACATCGAAACATACTTTTCTTTCTTACATGAAATTTCAAAGTTGGTAACAATCGAGCTTTTTGAAAAATCCGTACATTTATATGTAATCCACACGAAACAGAATGCGTAGCGCGGGTAGTGTCCCCCGCTGGCGGGGGTTAGGGGGTGGATATCCCCCGCACAAGCCGACCACAAGGGATCGGCGCTACCTTTTTCAAAAAGCTAAATTGTTACCAAAGTTGCCGTTGTAGAGCGACGAGGCTCGTCGCTCTATATTTATGTACAGGAATTTCAATTACCCCCCATAATCCCCCCGTTTACTGGGGGAAACAGGGGGGAAGGTCGCCGAAGGCCTAATTCAATATATTAAACCAAGGCGCCACCCAGATATATTTTACATGAAATACCAGCCTTAAGGCTGGTTCAATCGTCCTCGATTGAACCAGCGAAGCCGTTAAATTTATATATTGAACCACGGCGTTACCCAGATATATTTTACATGGAATACCAGTCTCAGGAATACCTTTATGGGCAGCGCCAGCATGGACAAGAAGAGAAACGCCACGATGGCATATCTGATCATGCCCATTTTTTCTAGTGCCATGCTTCCCTTTGCTCTCAGAAAACGGTAGGGAATTGCCATGCCCATGAAGAAATATCCTACCACAACTGCGCCGCCGAGAACAAATCCCAGGAAAGATTTGGAATTAACACCGATGAAACTGGTCAGATCGTAGTTGATTTCTGCTGCAATCCGATGGATGTCCCACTCCTGCCAGGGCCAGAACCAGAGCCAGCCAGGTCCGCGCATGAAGACGCCAACAATAATCAGCAATATCCACAAGATATGAAACCCGAAGCAAAAGGTAAGCATGGCAAACTTCCGTTCCCTGAACGTGTAGTACCCGTTCCCCTTTGGGTTAAAATCCACAAAGGGTATGGCCATCAAACCTATGATGATCAGTATGGGGAAAACGACGCCCGCAATCCATGGATCAAAATAGACCAGCATCTCCTGGAGCCCCAGGAAATACCACGGCGCCTTTGCCGGATTCGGGGTCGTGGTAGGGTCTGAAAGTTCCTCCAGCGGCGCATCAAGGAGGATAGACCAGACAATGAGGATAATCGTGCAAATGATGGCCGCCAGAAATTCTTTTCTTATCAGATACGGCCACGTGGGTATTTCGCCTTCAGATATATCTGTGTTTTTTTCCTTGGCAAGGGTGGATCCTTTAATAAATGTCAGAGCCCGGTATCTGCCTTTGTCTTTTGTTTCTTCTGGTTTGTTATCGTTCTTTTCCATATTTGTTTTATCGCGCAGTGTAGGGGCGAAGCATTTGCTATCGTTGGTATGCATGCGTTCATATACAAGACAGCAAATGCTTCGCCCCTACTTTTCAAAAAACTAAATTGTTGCTGATGAACTTATGTTTATTATAGATTCGGCTACGGCTTTTTCCAATATGGAAAGAAATGACTCTGTTTCAAGCCGTATCCGCGTTTGGTCCTGATCATCAAATTGTTTGTTGTAAACACTGGTATCAAGATAAACTTTTATCTTTTCTTTCAGCATCAAGTTACCATTACGCTCCAGTCATCGGAAGTAAGCTCAATTGTTTCCATCGCTTGATAGCAAAACTTTTGTATGTTTTGAGCGGACAGGTTTACTTCAATGAAATATCCATTTTGAAGTCGTCGGATTTCCCGAAATTTATTTTTGTCCTTACCGAGGTAACGAGGGAAATTATGAGCAATGATTTCAAATTTATCGGGTTCCAAATCTGCAACCGTATTGAGGGTTTGTTCTAAAACATCTCGCCATGTTTGAACTTGAAACCGTTGTCCCAAAATTTTAAGCTCTCTCGGCGTAGTGCCTGTAACCTCTTTTAAGTCAGATGAAGCGGTTTTTTCTTGTCCAAAGTAGCTCCATATTTCAAGAGATTGTTTTGATAATACTTCTGCTCTTTTTTCAATTTCTGATCTTGTCCAAGAGGAGATAGGAGAGAAATATTTGTTAAGGTCTAAATGACTTTCGTTATATGTTTGTTTTTTAGTTGTGAAATCGTCATTTGATAGCTCTGTGTTATAAGCAGATAAAGTCAAATTCCCGATTGTATGCAAAAATAATTCATGGGTTTCCTCCCAGTCGTCACCGAGATGATTTTGCCACCACTCGGATAATGTTTGGGGCATTACGTGTTCTATGGTCAAGTTGTCGAATGGCACAGTCTCTTTATGGGCAAAGCTTTCTTCAAGCGTTTCAAGAATGAGTTTGGTTTTTATCTGCCTATCTCCACCTCCATAAAATTTAGCTTCCTTGAACCGCGAAAAAAACTCATTGTCTTTTGGATAACCTCTGCTTTGTAATATTATCTTAATCCCTTCAGCAAAGTCATCCTGATGCTTTGCGATTAATTGCGGATAAACCGCCGTGAAGATTTTATTGAGTTGGTTTGTTGGCACATTGCAAACAAACCTGCGAATAAGGTCTGCCTGCGTTAATGGCCTTCCTTTAGCATTCAAGCTCTCAAAAACTAAGTGTGGATTATCGTCAGCATCAAGTACAATGCTTACAACGGAAAAATAACTCGTAATGATTTTCTTCAGCTTCTCATGCTCAAACTGCACCTGCCTGAGTTTCTTTTCAAAAAATGTGTATGCCCTTGTAATCTGATTTTCTGATCCATTTGGTTTTCCGTTGATAAGGTTTATATATGCGTCTCTGTCAACCTGTGTAGGCATTAATTTAAAAAAGTCATTTTCCTTTTTATATGGATTAACAAGTAAAGTATTGTTTATCTCATCCGCAAATTCTGGATTTTTATTTTCTCGTGCTTTGTTACGCAAAAGAGTTAGCAGGACGAAGATTGTAGTTAGCCGTTGCTGTCCATCAATGAGTAAATATTTTGCGACACCCTCGGGAACCGAAACGGTTGGCATATTTACAATTGAGCCGATAAAATGCGACCGTGGGTTTTCTGTTTCACAAAGTTCGATAAGGTCTTTCCATAGAATTTCCCATTCTTTGTTTGTCCAGCTATAAGTCCGCTGAAAAAGAGGAATGACATACTGCTTTGTCCCTTCAATAATATCTTGAAGTTTAGTCTCTTTTGCCTGCATATTTTAATTATCCAGATTATTAAATTCTATAACTAACAAGCACCAACAAACTATCCCTGAATTAAACTGAGAGATTTTATCTTTTAGGAAGCACGATATCTGATGTCATAAATTCTATATTCTTTAGATTTGGCACCCTTCAGGGTTTTGTGTTCCATACCAGCCGTGCAAAGTCCTTTTTTCGTATCTTTGCATGATTTATATTTGAATTTCTCATTATTCTTGTTCATTCCTCTGAACAGGCAAAACGCCTCATCGTAATCGCATTTACGGGACAACGCTTGACACACAGTCCGCATCTGATACACTTTTCCTCGTCGATCACCATCACAGCATCCCACTCTCCGGAAGCAGCATTCTCTTCTCGTAATGCATCTGCTGCCTCAACGTTTTCGCGGGAGACCATGGAGATACAATCGTAGGGACAAACGTCAATACAACCGCCGCATAAGATACAGGTCTCGTCAATAAAGATATTGTAATGGCAGAGCAGGCAGCGTCCAGCCTCTTTGAACGCATTTTCTTTCGAAAACCCCAGCTCAACCTCCGCGTCAAGGTTTTGCCTCTGAGACATGGGCATGGCGTCCTGGTGTTGCCTGGGCGCGGACTCGTAATTGGGCATCCTGTCCGAAGGTGACTGATCTTTATAATAAAAGGAGTATCCCTTTCGCTCTTTTCCGGTTAAAAATGTATGGATCGACCGTGCAGCCTTTCTGCCGTCTGCTACGACCTCAATGACATTCCTGGGGCCGGTTACGCAATCACCTCCGGCAAATACACCCTTTCTGGCGGTCATAAAGTTTTTTGGGTCAATGACCGGCATACCCCAATGATTAATCTCTATCCCAAATTTATCTGAAAAGAATCCAAGATCGGGCGATTGGCCAATGGCCGCTATCACCATATCGACGGATATGGTGAAATTGCTCCCTTGAACGGGTACCGGGCGTCTGCGCCCCTTTTCATCTGGTTCGCCCAGCTTGTTTTTTATGCACTCGAGATGCGTCACCTTGTGATCAGGCCCACCGATTATTTTTACGGGGGAGGTCAGATAGTGCATCTTTATGCCTTCTTCCTCTGCCATCCTTACTTCCATCTCGCCAGCCGGCATCTCCCCGAGAGTCCTGCGATACACAATTGAGACCACTTTTGCGCCTAATCTCAGTGATGAACGCGCACAGTCTATGGCGGTAAATCCACCCCCAACAACCGCTACTTTTTCAGGGACGGCATTTAGCATACCAAGATTCGTCTCCTTCATAAAGGTCACGCCGTGCATTACCCCCTTAAAATCTTCTCCGGGAATTTCCAGTATCTGGGATTTGTGAGCGCCCGTGGCAATATATACCGCGTTATATTCTCTTAATAAGGTATCGAAGGCATCGGGAGTGTCGATGGGTCTGTTTAATCGTATCTCGGCTCCGAGTTCTGCTATCCTGTTGATTGCAGCCTCTATCTGGGCGCGTGGCAACCGATAAGGAGGGATGCCCACGCTTAGCATACCACCGGCGACCGGCAGCGCTTCGTAGATGACAACGGTATGTCCCTTCATTACCAGATCGTGTGCAGCGGCAAGACCGGACGGACCTGAGCCAATGATTGCCACGCGATACCCTGTCTTTTCGGTATGCACCGGTTTTGCAGGAGATTTTTTCAGGGCAAAGTCTCCTGCGCTCCTCTTGAGAGAACATATGGCAATAGGCTTATCGATTGCACCCCGGCGGCAGGCGGTTTCACACGGATGAGTGCATACCCTGCCGAGGATATGCGGAAAAAGGTTTGCCATGAAATTTAACCGCAAAGAGGCATCAAAGTCGCATGAGGTGATGCGTTCAATATAATTCATTGCCGGTGTGTTGACAGGGCATGCATACTGGCAATTGATATTTTCCCTGAACCAGTGGTCATCGGCTTTGTTTAGTTTATAGTTCACAGGGGCTATTCTCCCTTTTGACGCCTTTTCTGTTCTGTCCGTTTGTCATTTTCAAATGCCTGCTTAAAGGTGATCCAGGTAAAGAACACGAGCAGGATTATCAAACCGGCAATGGGGATATTATCAGGTTTCGTTATTATTGCCCAGACGTTTTCCATGGTTGAAATCCATTTGTAGAGCGACGAGGCTCGTCGCTCTGCATTCATGAAATACTTCGTTAGAGTGGCCCGGAAATGCCGCCATCCTTGCGGACACGCCAGAAGTGCACCATCATAAAGATGCTGATCATCAGAGGCAATCCGATACAATGCCATACATACGCCCTTAACAAGGCATTTCCACCCACGAGTGACCCGCCCAGGAGTGCGAATCGTATGTCGTTGTGAGCCGTCATGCCCAGTTGTTCACCGAAAGGTCCTTCATGTCCCAGGAGCGGTGTTGATCGTGCCATATTGGTACCAACCGTTACCGCCCAGAAACCCAATTGGTCCCACGTAAGCAGGTAACCGGTAAAACTTAAAAGGAGGGTGAGCACCAGCAGGACGACGCCCACACACCAGTTAAATTCCCTGGGCGGTTTATACGAACCTGTTGCAAACACCCGGAACATATGGAACCATACCGTTATGACCATCAGGTGTGCGCTCCACCGGTGCAGATTCCTTAATATTGCGCCGAAAGGCACCTGATATTCTAAATCTTTAATATCCCAATAGGCATCGTGGACGGTAGGACGGTAATAAAACATCAGCAACACGCCCGTAATGGTGAGTACCAGAAACAGGAAGAAACTGATGCCGCCCATACACCAGGTATATTTCAACTGGGGCGCGTGTCTCTTTACCTTTGCGGGATGCAGATGCATAAAGACGTTTGAAACAACCTTCAGCATGCGATTCTTTGGCGTATCGGCAAAGGTATGCCTGAATACAGACTTCCAGACCTGCGAATGAACCGTTATGTCCTTCAGCATGCCGAAGAATCCCTTCTCTTTCAGCATGGCTTTGTACTTTGACAAGAAATTTTCTTCGGAATTATGCGTCATCTTACACCTTAAGAAATGCCCCGGTCTTCTCCCATTCTCCACGCTCTCCCCTGAACCTCATTGCTTCGTCAACGATTATCTGTCCATCCGCATCCAATGCAACCTTAAATCTCTCCAGAGGTCTTGGCGCAGGACCCTCAATATTAATTCCATCCGGGGTAAAACCGCTCCCATGACAGGGACATTTGAACTTGCCTTCAGCCGCTAACCAGTTGGGGGTGCAACCGAGATGGGTACACTTTGCCTCGACTACGTAAATCCTGTCAATCTCTCTGACGATCCATATCCTGAATTGTTTCTTGAACCTTTCGCTTACCCCTACCGGGTATTGGGAAGGATATCCGATCTTATATCTTGTGGGTGGTTCTATAATGGTTCTGGGGAAGAAGAACCGGGCGATAGCGCTCAATAAAGTAGCCGTGAATATTCCAATGCAAGACCACCCTGCAGCAAGGAGGATTCGCCGTCGATTTGCCGGGAGTTCTGTCTTTTTTGTCGCCTCTAACATATGGTTTATGAATATATGGTACTTACCGGCAGAGAGTGCAAGATTTTAAAAGAGATGAAGAAGTAGAACAGATATTAATAATGATATATTGAATTTGTATCTGTTGCAATGGAAAATACCGTAATACGTTAGCTTTTTGAAGAATTCCAACAATGGCGATGCATGACTCGCTGTGTAGGGGCGAAGCATTTGCCAGTTTGGGTATGAACGCATACGTGACAATTTTATAGTAAACGCCCAAAGAAAGTTGTCATTGCGAGGGCGTTAGCCCGAAGCAATCTCTATCGTGGGATTGCTTCGCTGTCGCTCGCAATGACCAGTGCATGCCAACTTATTTAATACGTTTACTATAGCAAATGCTTCGCCCCTACTTTTTCAAAATACTAAATTGTTGCAGAATATCAGATTTGACAAAATGGTGTAAGGGCTGATCAGACAAATTGCCATACAAAAAGAAGGCTGTCCAATATTCTATTGATTATTTTCATGATAGTGGTAGTATATTTTGGAACAGCGAAGCAGGTTGAGTGACTTTCCTGCGCCTGTGATCTGATGTATTTAGAAAAAGGAGAACGCCCTATGGTTGATATATTAGCAAGAGACATCATTCTGATTATCTATATTTTTTGGTTAATTATTACCGGAATATTAGTCTTTTTTATGCAGGCAGGCTTTGCGTTCCTGGAGAGTGGGCAGGTGCGGTCTAAAAATGCCACGCATGTCTATATGAAGATTTGCGCTAATATAGGGCTTGGTTCCCTGGTCTGGTGGCTGTTCGGGTATGCTATTTTCTCCGGTAACTGGAACTACTGTCTCCTTGGGGTGACCGATCCGGGACATGTGGACAAACTGAATGTGTATGGACATTGGTTTACCATGTGGGGATTCTGCCTTGTTTCCTGCTCAATAGCTTCGGGTTCCATTTCAGAGAGATTTAGCTTTAAGGCGTATCTGATCTATGTCGTGCTCTATTGCGGTTTCATGTATCCGTTTTTTGGATGGCTGGCATGGTCTGCGGGGCCGCTGTTGCGATGGGGGTATGTGGATTACGCCGGTTCCGTGGTGGTACATTTTCAGGGAGGTTTAACAGCCCTTATTGCTGCAATGATTGTGGGGCCACGAATGGAAAAGTACGCACGCATGAGTAAGAAGACATGGTTGTTTGAGTTTGGCCGCGGCGAATGTTATACCATCCCAGGACATAATGTATCACAAATGATGCTTGGGGTATTTATCTTGTGTGTATGCTTCTATGGTTTTAATGTTGGCTCGGTATTGGTTGGATCGTTGTGCGAGCCAACCAGCGCGGAAACTGCCCGGAAAATGATCGACATCCTGGTAAACGATTTGCCTACCACGACGATCAATGTTACGATGAGCATGGCAGGCGGTATCCTGGGAGCAATGTTTGGCGGTTGGCTGGTGAATAATAAACCAGACCCGCTCACCACGGGAAACGGGGCGATAGCAGGTATGGTCTCTATCTGCGCGGGTGTGGGTTTTACCCATCCGGGTTTTGCTCTGGTCATTGGGGTGATCAGCGGAGGAATTATTCCGCTGGTGGTAAAGTCGCTGGACAAAATAGGGATCGACGATACCGTTGGCACTTGCGGCGTCCACTGCACCGCAGGCGCTATCGGGGGAATTGCAACTGGCGTTATGGGTCTTATACGGCCTTCCTATCATGGCGTCAGTTGCCATATTGGCATACAAGCCCTGGGATTCATCATCTGTATTGCCTATTCGTGTGCGTGCGCCATTATTATCTTCGGTGGGCTGAAGGCTATAGGGTTAGGGCGCGTGAGTGAAGAAGATGAGACGATGGGACTCGATATTTCAGAACATATGACGCCAACCTATCCGGAATTTGTTTCAGCCGGAGGGATAAAAGGGTACTAACTATGGTGCGTATGGTGAAATTCATAACGCAGCAAAGCCGCAACCAAATCCCCCCTATCAAGGGGGGTGAAGGGGGGTGTAAAAAAACTTGCAAAAAAAGAGGTCTTTACACAGGAATACCATAAACCTTGTTCCTATAATAGCCCTTGTTATGCAAGGGCTATTTTTTTCTGTCAGCGCCTCTGAAGAAACAGGAGCCATCAACCCTTCTCTCAGTATCTGGGAAAAACCACGGTATGAAAAGGCCAGGCTCGCTGTAGAAAGAGGACACCTCGACCTGGCCATACCGGAATTAAAAAAGATAATCGTGCTTTATCCGGATAACGTGGAAGCCCATGCTTATCTCGGATGGGCATACAGCCAGAAAGGGCTGATTCCCTGTGCCGTGGAGGAATTTCAGAAGATATTCCAGATAAATCCAGACCTTCGAAACACATCCTTTGACTATCCTATGACAAAAGATACGCCTGATGCGGTCAGGGAGTTCGTGGCAGAGTTTGAGGATTTTATTGATCTGATAAACGAATTTCCGGGGGCCCATGAAGTGCTGGGCTTCTCTTATGTGCAACTGGGAAGGCTGGGAGGCGCCCTCAACGCATATAAAAACGTACTAAAGCTGAGACGTATCGATGGAAAAGAAACCCTTTCTGGGATTGACCAGGCGATACAGGAATACGAGGATGTATTGCGGTTAAAACCCAATTGTGTGGAAGCCTTTATCAAATTAGCCTGTGCCCATGCAGAGAAAGGGATGCCGGATATATCCATTGCAGATATCCAAAAAGCGGTATCCATCGAACCTGACCGGGTGGATACACGAGTCTACCTGGCATGTTTTTATGCGAAGAAGCGGATGCTGAACGAGGCATTACAAGCGTTAGGTGAGGCAAAAAAAATCCGAGAGACCATCCTTGAAAATCTCATTGCGGAAGGCAAACGGTGTCTGGATGATGGAATATTTAAGAAAGCAATAACCATGGCGCAAGAGGCCTTAAAGATATATCCGGGGAGTAAAAAGGCATATTGGCTCCTGATTACGGCGTATGACAGAAATAGCGAACCAGATAAAGCGGCTGAAGTATGCAAAGAGGTTTTATCCAGGTATCCGGATGACATCCCTGCATATACATTCCTTGCGTGGATTTATATCCAGTGTGACTTGTCCGAGCAGGCAAAAGATACCGTGGAACAAGCAATGCGCATTGAGCCTGAAAACACCGATATCCAAGCATTGGCAGCTTTTCTTTACGCCTCACAAGATCAGCTCCAGGAAGCAATAGCGATGTGCAATATGGCTCTGGATACCATGTCAATGAAAAGTGAGATCGCGAATGATTATGGATGGATTCGCGGCAAGATACCGTCGATTGAACAAAAATTCCGTGAGGTGATGGATATTATAGAACTAAAACCAGATTACGCGGAAGTCTATCTGTGCTTAGGATGGTTACATGCAAAAAACGGGGAACAGGAGAAGGCGATTGCTGCACTGAAGAGGGCCGTTGAATTAACGCCTGGTTCATATACTACCCATCGTTATCTGGGAAACGTGTACGTGCAAAGCGGGAAAATAAAAGAGGCTCTTGATGAATATGAACAGGCATTACATATCCTCTCAGACACCGCCTTGCAATAATGAGCACGGCTAAGCCTCAGACCAGGAAAAACATCTGTGACCACAGATTTTGCAGATTACACAGATGATTTAAAAAACTCAAAGCGGGTTCAAACTTGCAGATTGAACCAGAAGGTTTGAACCGTACAATAAGTTTCAAACTAGCACCGGTTATGAAAATTACCAACCGTTTCGGTTCAATCGAGGACGATTGAACCAGCGAAAAATCTTAGAAAAGAGCGAGTCAATGACAGCGTACGTTCCTTTTCACGTAACATGACACTACGGATTTTGGGGTGTACCGCAGATGAATCCTTTTTTATCTCTTAAGAACAGATTGCTTACCTTTGCACTTTGTATCTCGCTTATCCCTATTGCGATAACAACAACAGTATACTATTTCCACGCCAAAAATGCCTTACAGCATCGGATCCTTGAGGATTTGAGCGCAATTGCAGAGTCAAGAAAACAGCACATCCTGTCTTTTCTGGAAAGAATTGAGATACGTACGGCAGACTTCAGCGCCGATGGGTTCATACGAAGGTGCTTTGAGACGATTCTTCGGAAAGGAAATTTGCAACACGATGCAGTACTCCGCTTAAATAAATACCTTTCAAAGAAAAAGCTGCCGCTCAGCCGTCATCTTACCGCAATAGCCCTTGTGGATAAAAACGGGAAAGTGGTCTCATCCACCGATGAGAAATTAATCGGCAAGGATTTTCCCGACCATGAGGTATTTCTGCAAGGGATACAAAAGAGTTACGGTGAGACGTCCATTGGTCAGCAGCATTACCCCCCCGACCCCGATGCAAAGTGCATGTTGGTCTCAGCCCCAATTATTGCACCACGCGGGGTTGAAACGCGCGGTGTGATTATCAATGCATATTCCCTTTCAGCCTTGAATGAGATTACAACGAACCGTGTCGGAATGGGAAAGACTGGTGAAATATATCTGGTGAGTAAAGAGAAATTGCAGCTTACCTGGTCAAGGTTTTCCGATGACGCAATCTCCCCACACGTCATGGATACGGAACCAGTCCGTAAGTTTGTCGAAGAGGGAAAAGAGATGGTTGGCGCCTACCGGGATTACCGCGGAAGGGCCGTTGTTGGTGCCTCAAAATGTTTGCCTGAATATGGCTGTGTGCTTTTGGCTGAAATAGACAAGGCAGAGGCCTTTGCGCCCTTAAGGAGGTTTGGTCTTGTCGCATTGTTTTTTGGCATAGCCAGCGCTGTAGCAGTTACCAGCCTGGGAATTTCTTTTGCAGTTTCAACGTCAAATCCTATCAGGGAGATGAAGGATGCGGCGGAGAGATTTGCAGGCGGAGACTTGGATTATCGGGTAAAGACAGCCCGCAGGGATGAGATTGGAGTCCTGGCGGGGAGTTTTAATGCTATGGCTGAGAAACTCAAGGCAGAAATCGCCGGACACAAGTGCACTGAGAAGGTGTTGAGAGAGTCCGAGCAACGATTCAGAATTATTTTTGACAGGGTAATCGATGGCATATTGATCGCTGATACTGAAACCAAAAGATTCTACACCGGCAATACAGCGATTTGCCAGATGCTCGGTCGTTCTGCCGAAGAAATTAAAAATTTAGGAATTGTGGACATTCATCCAAAGAAAGATCTGCCCTTTGTCCTGGAACAGTTTGAAAAACAGGCAAAGGGAGAAACGACATTGGCGAATGATATCCCTGTCCAACGAAAGGACGGCACGGTTTTTTATGCCGACATTAACACCTCCCGGGTAACTTTTGATGGAAAAACATATCTCATGGGCATCTTTCGGGATATCACCGCGCGCAAAAAGATAGAGGACACACTGCGGGTGATCAATGACTCTCTGGAGCAGCGCATAGCAGAGCGAACGGCGGTGCTGGTAAAGGTAAACAAGGAACTCAAGGTGAAAATCGCAGAGCGGAGGCGGGCTGAAGAAGAGCTTCGCAAGTTATTTAATGCCGTAGAACAAAGCCCGTGTTCCGTGGTAATCACTGACGTACAAGGCAAAATCGAATACGTAAATCCCAAATTCAGCAGGGTAACGGGTTATGCGCCTGAAGAAGTAATCGGGCAAAACCCCCGTATCTTAAAATCTGATGAGAAACCATCCGGGGAATATAAGAGGTTATGGGATACTATTACCTCCGGGGGAGAATGGGAGGGAGAATTTCATAACAGGAGAAAAAACGGCGAGCTTTACTGGGAGTATGCATCCATTTCACCTATCAGAAACCCTGAAGGAGTGATTACCCATTTCGTTGCGATTAAAGAAGACATTACCGAGCGCAAGCGAACCGAGGAAGAGTTGAAGATGCAACGCGACCACCTTGAATATCTAACGAACCGGCTTACTGCGTCCAACAAAGAGCTGGAAGCGTTTTGCTATTCGGTATCGCATGACCTGCGTGCACCGTTGCGGGGCATCGATGGCTTCAGCAAGGCGCTGCTGGAAGACTACTCTGACCAGTTGGATGCACAGGGTAAAAACTACCTCCAGCGTGTGTGCGCGGCCAGCAAGTACATGGGGCAGCTTATCGACGACCTGCTGAATCTTTCCCGTATAACCCGCGGAGAAATGAGCTGTAAAAAGGTTGACCTGAGCGCATTGGCGAAGGCAATCGCTTTGGAGCTTCAGGAAACAGAACCGGAACGTCAGTCGGAATTTATCATTGCTGAAAAATTAGTCGTCAACGGTTCCCCGAATTTGTTGCAGATAGCGCTTAAGAACTTACTCAGCAATGCATGGAAGTTTACCCGTAAGCGACCACGGGCGGTCATAGAACTTGGGATGAAACAGCATAACGGAAAACCCGTGTATTTTGTGCGCGACAATGGCGCCGGGTTTGATATGGCTTACGTCAACAAACTCTTTGGCGCATTTCAGCGCCTGCACCCAAAGACTGATTTTGAGGGCACGGGCATTGGGCTGGCTACCGTTCAGCGCATTATCCATCGTCATGGCGGTCAGATTTGGGGTGAAGGTGCAGTAGACCAGGGCGCAACGTTCTTCTTTACGATTTAAGATTGCAAATCGGGAGGTAATGCTTTAAAATTTTGAGAAGTTTCAATTTTTGTAACAATTTAGTTTTTTGAAAAAGTAGGGGCGAAGCATTTGCAATAATTGGCATACAGGCATTCATACCCAAGCTGGCAAATGCTTCGCCCCTACACTGCACGGCAAACATCGCCATTATTGGAATTTTTCAAAAAACTAAATTGTTACCAGTTTTTTTGTTAAACTCAAAGCTGTTTCATCCTTGCGGATTGAATCATGTCCTGATATGGTAAAAGGGGTGTAATTGTGGCAAGTCAACAATCGATAACCTCACAGGTGCAATCCAACGTCGTCTTGATTGTGGAAGACAATCAAGACGACGTTGAGCTGACCCTGCGTGCATTTAAGAAATACCATATTATGAACGAGGTGGTAATAGCAAGTGATGGAGTTGAAGCGCTGGATTATCTCTTTGGTAAAGGCAAGTATGCCGGCAGAGACATTGGTAAATTGCCGGAGGTTGTATTGCTGGATTTGAAACTGCCAAAGGTGAATGGTCTGGAAGTTTTGCAACGACTGCGTGCAGATGAGCGAACAAAACACCTTCCGGTGGTTATTCTCACGTCCTCAAGCGAGGAAAGGGATGTGGTTGATGGTTATAAGTTCGGCGCTAATAGTTATGTTCAAAAACCGGTGGATTTTACCCAATTCTCCGAGGCGGTGGGTCAATTGGGGGTTTATTGGCTTCTTCTGAACAAACCTCCGGGCGTCAGGGAAGGGATTAAATGAAAAAACCACTTCGCGTATTGGTTGTGGATGATTCGGCGGACGACGGTGAATTGATGCTTCGTGAACTGCTACGCGAAGGCTACGAGCCGGTATTTGAGCGGGTCGAAACAGCCTCAGCCATGAAGATGATGCTTGAAAAACGGGAGTGGGACATCGTTCTGGCAGACCATTCCATGCCGTTCTTTAGCGCAATCGGGGCACTGACGGAATTGCAGCTCAGCGGACAGGACATTCCGTTTGTTATCGTTTCCGGCTCTATAGGAGAGGAACTTGCAGTTTCTGCTATGAAAGCCGGCGCTCATGATTATATCATGAAGGACAATTTGGCGCGGCTGGTTCCGGCTATTGAGCGGGAATTGGCCGAGGCGGAAGAACGGCGGAAGCGGAAGCGGGCAGAGGTTGCGCTGCAGAAAAGCGAAGCTAGTCTTGCCAATGCGCAGCGAATCGCACACATGGGAAATTGGGACTGGGATATCGTTAAAAATGAATTGCGCTGGTCTGATGAGATCTATCGTATCTTTGGCTTGGTTCCGCAATCGCTTTGTCCAACGTATGAGGTCTTCCTTGATTTCGTTCATGCCAAAGACAGGGAATTGGTAAAAAATTCTGTTCATAAGGCATTATATGAGAGAAAGCCTTACCGTATTGACTATCGTATCGTTTTGCCAGATGGTTCAGAGCGCATGGTCTACGCAGAGGGTGCGGTTGTTTTTGACAATAATGGCCAGGCGGTTCAGATGAATGGAACCGTCCAGGACATTACCGAGCGCAGGCAGTTGGAGAAAGAACTGAGGATACTCAACGAATCTTTAGAACAACGCGTGGCAGAACGCACGGTAAGGCTAAAGCAGGTGAACAAGAAACTAAAGAAAGAAATCGAAACGCGCAGGCGGATAGAAAATGCACTGTATGATAGTGAAGAACAATACCGGCTCTTGTTTGAAAGCAACCCTCATCCGATGTGGGTGTACGATCTTGAAACGCTCAGGTTTTTTGCTGTCAACAACGCAGCTATTCACCACTATGGTTATTCCCGTGAAGAATTTCTTGCAATGACGATTAAGGATATTCGTCCTTTTGATGATGTCCCCGCTCTTCTTGATAGTGTATCAAAGGTTACCACAGGATTCGGCGTCGCAGGTATTTGGCGGCACCGGAAAAAGGATGGAAGCATCATCTACGTTGAAATAAGCTCACATACCATAACCTTTGCAGGAAGACATGCTGAGGTTGTGCTGGCGAACGATGTCACCGAGCGTAAGTGGATGGAGGAAAAAATTAAGCATCTGGCCTTTCATGACAACCTTACCTCCCTTCCCAACCGCATATTGTTTAATGATCGTCTAACCCTGGCCTTAGCCCGCGCACACCGCATGAATGAGATGCTTGCTGTGCTGTTCGTCGACCTGGACAGATTCAAGGCCATCAACGATGCGCTGGGGCATACGATGGGAGACCAGTTGCTGCGTGAGGTCGCCGACCGGTTGAAAAGCTGTGTGCGTGATGAAGACACGGTGTCCCGCTTCGCCGGCGATGAATTTACGATATTAGTCTTAGGAATTACGCAAACGGACCACGTAGCCACTATTGCGGGTAAAATCCTGGATGCATTCAAACGGACATGGATCATCAGTAATCACGAACTGTATATTACGGCGAGCATTGGTATTGCCCTCTATCCTAACCATGGTGATAGCGCGGAAACCCTGCTGAGGAATGCAGATGCTGCCATGTACTACGCCAAGGAACAGGGAAGGAACAACTACCAATTCTACACTGCAGCCATGCACGCCAAATCTTTTGAAAAGATGCTGCTGGAAAACAATATTCGCCGCGCTCTGGAACGTGAGGAATTTGCGGTTTACTACCAACCGCTCGTGAATATCAGCACCGGACGGGTCGTCGGTATGGAAGCGCTGGTGCGTTGGAGTCATCCCGAAAGGGGACTAATCCTCCCCGAGGAATTCCTCGCCCTGTCGGAAAATACCCGGTTAATCGTCTTCATCGATGAATTAGTGCTGCATACCGTTTGTGCACAATGCAAGACATGGCAGAATGACGGGCATCAACCCCTGTCTGTAGCAGTAAATATTTCAGCGCACACGTTCCAGCAGCCCACTCTCGTGGAAATAGTCATGTCGGTGTTACAAAAGACCGGTCTGGATCCGCAATTTCTGGGACTGGAAATCACCGAGGGCATTGCAATGCAAGACATAGAAACAACGATCGATAAGCTGAGACAATTAAGTTCTCTTGGCATCCAAATTTCTATTGATGATTTTGGCACAGGCTTTTCCTCTCTGTATTATCTCAAAAAATTTCCCATTCATAAGCTAAAAATCAGCCAGCATTTCGTGAATGGTATCGCAACTGACCAGAACGACAAAATAATCGTGTCGTCAGTTATTGCCCTGGCGCAAAGTCTTAAATTCAAAGTTGTTGCCGAAGGAGTTGAGAATGAGGAACAGCTTATATTCTTAAAACAGCGCCAATGTGACGAGATGCAGGGATATCTATTCTGCAAACCACTGCCCGCTGAGGCGTTTAGGAAAATGTCGGTGCTTGCGGATCCTTTGTGTGATGTGTCGTAACGGAAAATTACCGGTGCTCCTCCTGCTGTTTAGGCCCGTGGGTGATATTGACGGTGAATGGCCTTGAGGTGGTGCTTGCCAACGTGGGTATAGATTTGAGTGGTTGAGACATTGACATGTCCCAGCATTTCCTGTACGGCACGCAGGTCGGCGCCGTTTTCCAGCAGGTGCGTAGCAAACGAGTGCCTTAGCTTGTGGGGGGATATCTTGCCATGAATACCTGCTTTTAGGGCACAGTTCTTCACGACAACCCATATATTCTCTCTCCTGAGCGGTTTCCCCGCCTTTGAAAGAAATAGATAGGTGCTATCCCCGCTGTTCTTTATTTTAGGCCTGGCACATTTCAGATAGTTCTGAATCGACTCGATTGCCTTTGTGCCAAGGGGTACAATGCGTTCCTTTGAGCCTTTGCCCCTGCACTTCACATAACGGTATTCAAGGTTAACCCAGTCCGTCTGGATTGCAACGACCTCTGACACCCGCGCACCGGTAGCATACATAAGCTCAAGAATGGCCTTATTTCTTACCCCTAATTTCATGCTGGTATTGGGGATTGAAAGGAGGTCATCAATCTTGTGAACGGAAATGACTTCCGGCAGTCTCTTCCAGAGCTTTGGTGAGTCAATTACGGTAAACGGGTTTGACTGGAGTTTTCCCTCCGAGAGGAGGAATTTGTATAACATACGGATGGCTACTATGGTGCGGGTGATGGAGTTTATGGAAAGGCCGCGTTTTTTTTCGGAAATGATGAAGCTCGTAATCGTATCGGGACGGACACTGTCAAAGTCCGATATGTCTTTCGATATCAGGAAGGTGGTAAATATCTGCAGGTCGCGGCTGTAACTGAGAATGGTATTCCGGGACAAACCGCACTCAACGAGGAGGTAGTTTATAAATGACTCGACAAATTCGTCCAATGTGTTAATTTTTGATTCATTCATTGTTAACGTTTTCTGTTGATATATATGTGTTTTTGTAACAATTTAGTTTTTTGAAAAATTCCAATAATGGCGATGTTTGCCGCGCAGCGCAGTGTAGGAGCGAAGCATTTGCTATAATTGTCATACATGCGTTCATACCCAAACCGGCAAATGCTTCGCCCCTACTTTTTCAAAAGCCTAAATTGTTACGAGTGTTTAATTCCTTAAAACATACATCACCTCATTAACTTCTTCAATGTATCGTATTCCTTTCCTTCCTCAACAAGATAAAACTCTGCTTCCTCATTAATCGTCTCAAAAGGTAATTTCCTCTGGTGGTATGTACAAAGCTTCTTTTTTCTTCGCTGTTCTGTCATCAGTTCTAACACCGACTTCTTATATTGTGTGTCCGGATTTCCAGATAAATGCTCGCCCTTGCTCTCGATTACATAAAGGATTTCAAATCCGTCTTTCCCTTTCTTTTTGGCGGCAACAAAGTCAGGTCTGATTTTATGCTCCTTCCAACCCTGAATTTCATACCATCCCTTGCCCTTACTCGCCTTATTTCTGAACCACCACAATATTTTTGATTGATTGTCCAATATCTGCCCCACCTTGTTCTCAAGGTTGTTCATAGTTTCCAATTCCACGTCCTCAAACAGATAATATTGAAACCTATTAGGCAGACGCGAAACTGTTATCGTATCGGTTTCGGGAACTCTATACCCTATGGTTTCGTCATCCGAAACAGCAAGCAGGAGTTTTTTATTCTCAAGGTAGTCGAGAAAAATCCGTTCCTCCTGCCTTGCTTTTTCTTCCGTCAGATGTTTTACAATCAAAGAGACAATGAAGCTGAAATGTTCCTGAAGATTTTTCCTTCCGATTCTTTCTCACTTAAACCACTCCGCTTGGAAATGATTTTTCGGTGCTTTTCGTATTCTTCCAATGCGTATTCAGGCAGGAGAAACTCTATATCTGCAAATAGCAGAATTTCCCTTGTTGCAGAATCTTTAAGAATCGCTGAAATAAGGATGCTGGTATCTATTACTAATCTCATCAGACTTTTTGATACTTCTTTGACAAAGCAGTCTTTATTTCATGGTCTAAATCGTCAACATCACTTTTTGTGAGTCTGCTTTTTGCTGTGATAGACTCCAGCAATTTTATCTTTTTTGCATAATCCCAGATTGCCTTGTTGACAACTTTATTCCAGTCAACCTCATCATGTCTCTTTATGATATCTTTTATGTCTGTCGGGATTTCAAAGGTAAGCTTAGGCATTTTTTACTCCTCCTCTGTATCAATGTTAACAAAATCTATCCTTTTCTCTGAAATAAATTATACGGAATGCTTACGAACTCAATCTGTTTTTCTTCCAGGTATTCTTGATCAAGAAAGCATGCCGGGGCATAGACGATGCGCTTCTTGTTGGGCTGTTCGGCAATAATCCTTTCAGCAACCTCAAGATTAAGCGCCATTCTGGTCAATGCCTCATAGTCCTGTTTGTAAATCAGATAAATCGCCTGATTGCCGAATGTGCCAATAAAGAAAGTGCTTTCATTTATTGCATTATTTTTAGCAGTGTCATTCCCGTGAAAACGGGAATCCAGTTTTTTCTTTTTCTGGATTCCTGCCTTCGCAGGAATGACAGTATCGTTTTCGTCCTTCAGGTTTTCACCTGTGCAGAGATAATATACATACCTTGCAAAGGTCTTGTAATCAGGCAGTTTGCCTTCCAGCAAGGTCTCTGCATCCAAAGCCTGTCCAACCCGCAGATACTGAAATCCGCTGTCATAGCCGTATTTCTCAATCGCCCTTTTAATCCGCTCGCGGGTTATGTCCTTGCAGATATTTTTATCTGGCTCTTTTTCCGTTGCCTCAGTCATCTGGACAAGGATAAACCTGCGATTGCCGCCATCTTCCTTGTTCAAGTCCATAACCGCATGACCTGTAGTACCGGAGCCGGAGAAAGAATCGAGGATAACAGCATTTCTATCATCGTATATAACTAAATCTATCAGGTGTTTAATTAAAGTTGTTGGTTTTACATTATCAAAAACCTTCTCACCGAATAATTTTTTCAATTCTAAAGTTCCACTTGATGCAGTGCCTTTGTCTGTCAACAAACTATCTGTAGCCATTATACTTTCACGACCTTCTCTAATTTTACGGTAAACTGTCACGTTACCATTCTCGTCTTTAACAAAATCTAAGTCATTATCAGTTTGTAATTTTCTTACAGTTTCTTCTCCAAACCGCCATCTACCCTCAGAGCCATCCGATCTTTTAGGATAAATTTCTTCTCCATTAGGAAGTATTATTGGGAAATACATACTTGGTCTATCTTCCCTTCTATCACCTTGTCCCCACTGGCGTAAATGCTCTCTTTTATATGTACTCTTTTTGTCTTTATAATTACCTTCTCCTTGAATATTAACAACAGGCTTCATTTTTACTTTAGTTGTGTCCTTGGAATAGCATTCTATATATTCATGGTTTAATTCAACTTGTTTTGTAGTTCCACCTTTTCCGCTTCTTCCTGACCAAACAAAAGTTACAATGTGATTGGATTCATGAAAGATTTCGTCCATTATCAACCGCAGATGATATTCTTCCCTTTAAATTGCAAGGTTGGCATGAAGTTCCTTTACGCTATCAAATTCTACATTGTACCAATTCTTTGAAACATGATTTTGATTCTTCATATAACTGTTATGGAAAGTACCTGTATATCTCTTTTCTGTGGAGGACTCTCATAAATACTAGAGTAGTCTCCCTATACTCAATGCCTAGCCTGTAATCGCCGATTCTTATTCTGTAAAAACTGGGGTGTCCCTTTATCTTTTTCAGGTTTTTTATTTCGGTAATGTCTTTGAGTTTGGGGATTTCATAGCGCAGCAAAGCCGCACCCAATTCTCCGTTGTGAAATGTGAAAGCGGGAGATTGCTTCGGAAAAAACCCTCGCAATGACACAGGCTATGCTTTGATGACATATGGTGCGTTGTCATTGCGAGCGAAGCGAAGCAATCTTTCTCTCATAAACAATCTGTACCTCCTGATAAGGGATAAATAGGGTTGTGAAAAAACTTACAAAAAAAGAAGTTTTTACACGGTAATACTATATAGCGAAAGACGCTCAACATCTTCTCTTATCTCCGGCGGTAGTTGCTTTATATCTTTTATGAAAGCACGTTTGTACTTTACTTGCATTAATTATTGCCTAAAAGTACTTTTGTTTCTTCAAGGGAGAGTTCTTCGTCATCTTTTACTTCTTCCATAGCCTTTGCCAATCCTAAATCCAGCATAAGTCCTTCAAGTTTTTTGAACGTATCGTAATCCAAAACAACCTTTTTTACCTTTCCTGTTTCATCCACGATATAGTCCTTGATCAGTTCCATGTGACCTCCTTTAAATAGATTTTAACAAAATCTATCCTTTTATCAGAAATAAATATACAGTAGTTACGTGATAAAGAATCATCAACATCATTTTGGATAGTTCAGCTACCTTAGACAAGATATACAGGGATTAACAAGTTAAAAATTACCCTAATTCATCCTGATTATCCTATTAATCCTGTCAATATTACTTTTACCGGATTAAAGACTTGCAAGATTTAATTTCTTTTATTTTACAAACGCCCCGATCTCAAAACCCCTATGGCGAGTCCCAATCCAAGAAAACCTGCAAAGACAAATCCCAGAATGCCCAGTACCGGAAAGCCATATACCAGCGGACCTCTGTTGGTCATGATGATAAGGGAAGAGCCAATAATCAGGGCGGAGATGACAAGGCTGAAGGAAATCCGGTTGCTCGATTTGTCCATTTCAGAAATAAATTTTGAGAGACCCTGATGCTCAAATTCGATTTTGAGCTTCCCCCTTTTTATCTTTTTCACAATTTCATAGGTATCTCTTGGAATGATCCTCAGGATATCAAGGAGTTCCGATGAATATGACGTTATCTCCTTGATAATGCGTTTCAGATCGTATCGTTCACGCACCAGCCTTTCTACAAAGGGTCTCGTGTGCGCTATGGTGTTAAATTCCGGATCCAACTGTCTGGCAACGCCGTCAATGGTAGCGAGTGTCTTGATTAAGATGTGGAATTGCGGGGGTATCTTTAATTTGTGCCGAGTCATTACGTCAATGGTTTGCGGCAGTATGACAGACAGTTCAATCTGTTTTAACGGGATATCATAGTATCTTTCCAGGAAATCATCGATATCATTCTTGAAATCCTGCAAGGTTTCTTCCTCAACAAAGGTACCCAGTCTTTCCAATGCCTTCAGGATACCATTGATATTTTTCATGGATACGGCAATCAGGAGGCTTATAATAACATCTTTTGTGTCTTCGTCTAGCCTGCCCACCATGCCAAAATCTATGAAAGCAGCTACGTTATCGGGCAGGATGAAGATATTTCCCGGGTGAG
Source organism: Candidatus Brocadia sp. WS118 (assembly GCA_007618135.1). Lineage (GTDB taxonomy): Bacteria > Planctomycetota > Brocadiia > Brocadiales > Brocadiaceae > Brocadia. The sequence continues at coordinate 48,385 of PHFX01000002.1, forward strand.
GGTCTGCATGGAAGAATCCGTCAATAAATATTTGCTGCAGGACGGCATTGGCGCCATGTGCAGCTACGGCTTTCTTTTCTTCGGCGGTGTGTGGCTGGTTTAAGTAATCATTCAGCCGAATGCCCTTGATCTCTTCTGTGGTGATGACCCGTGATTTGGTGTAGTCCCAAAAGATACCGGGAATACGAACCGTAGCGCAATCCTTAAAGTTCTTGCGGAATCTATCAATATTATGTGCCTCGCAGGTAAAATCAATCTCCTTTGTTATTACCTTGGAAAATTCATCAATGATACCGACGGGGTTAAAAAATTTGATATCCTGCATATATCGGCTGGCCAGTTGGGCAAGGGTGTAAAGGATATCGACATCCGTTTCAACCATTCTGCGGATACCAGGACGTTGCACCTTTACGACGACGCTCTCACCTGTCTGGAGTTGTGCCCGGTGCACCTGCCCGAGTGAGGCTGCTGCCAGGGGATCCGGATCAAATGAGGCAAATAATTCTTCAGGATATTTCCCAAAGGACTCCTTGATCTGCTTTCTGACGTCTTCGTAACCAAATGGGGGAACACGGTCCTGGAGCCTGCTCAGTTCATTGCAGAGGTCTAAAGGGATCAAGTCCGGGCGAACGCTGAGGATTTGGCCAAATTTTATAAAGGTAGGACCAAGTTCTTCCAATACCTTTCTGAGCCGGACGGCACGGGACTCCGGAGGTTCGGTAAAACGGCGCAATATCCGCGTTTTGATGATGCCCCTTCCGATAAGATGCTCTTCCAAATGAAGCTGCTGAATGGCGAATCCAAAGCCGTGCTTGGTCAATATTCTGAGGATTTGATTGAAACGGCGTATATCCCGAATCTTTTGTCCTATTTTTCTGATTTGCATGAATGAGTCGTTTCAGATTTCGATATTTGAATTTCGGATTTGTCAAAAAAACAAGCGGCGATTTTATTACCCGCACCAAATAACCTCTTTTGGTTGCGGCTATACATCACTAAGTGTTTTTGGCGTCTGTTATTTTGGTACCTTGTTACTACGTCTGGTCTTCCCTTGCTTCCATTCTTTTGATAATCTCGTCGAGTTTTTTCTGCATCTGCTGAAGTTCCTTCCGTGTAGGTATATCCAGCTTATGGAGCGCATTCTCCACGATCTTTTCGATCTTCGATTCAAGTTCCTGTTTACTTGATAAAACTTTTTTAAAAAGTTCATTTACCTGTGCCTTTGCCTCTTCTTTTTTGACTTCCCCTTTTTTTACCATTTCATCGATGACTTCCTCAATATTTTCTTTCGTTATCAGCAATGCCCCAAAACCGAGGTTGATTACCTTATTAATGAAATCCGTCACCATCTTTTTCCCTCCTTAATCAATTTATTCTAGTAAAATCATGCCGTATATATTGACTTCGTCATTGTGGTTTTTCAGCGTCTCAATTTTTAGGTTATGATTTCTTGCCGTCTGATAGACATCGATGCCACATGCCTCCATCGAAGGCCTTGCTTCCATGGTGCGAATACAGGAACGCGCGGTATCACAATTCTCACATAACTTGCAAGGACCGGCTCCGAGTCCAAAGGCTTTATAAAAGCCCAGGGAAAATGCCATTTTTTCGATTTCTGCCGTAATATACCGCATCTGCCAGCTCAAGTGTCCGTGGAGAAGCAACGCCCTGTTATATTCCCTGAGAATTTCTTTCATCTCTTCAAACGAGGGTGAGTGGGGTGGGCAGGTGAGTTTTTTCCCGTATTCCTCACATCCATATTTGCATTTTAATTGTACCCATCGCCCGACAATGATGGTGTCGGGATGAATGACAACTGCCTGCTCACAGCCAAGTTCTATCGCTTTTTTGATTAGTACCTTGCACCCATCAGCAACGTTCTGATGCGGCGTAATAGCGTCTTGAAATTCAGGCACGGCAGAATCCTGAGTGTACATGGGTAAATCTCCTAAAGAATTGTCTCTCTATTTCATGGTACTATAAACAAGGCGGGATGTTTAATCAAATATTTTTTAGGCAACGGGTATGCAAAGACATTTTATTGACAGGGGCAATTCAGGGAGTATAATCTGTCGGTGCATAAAGGCAGCATTCAGGGAAATAAACCTTTTATGGCCTTAGCGTACCATTTATATGGTATGATCATCGCAATTTATGAAGGAAGAAAAGAAACGTCCCACAATAAAACAGCTCCCTACCCATGAGAGACCCAGGGAAAGGCTTATCCAAAGCGGCGACGAGCATCTGACGGACGCAGAACTATTAGGGATAATTATTCGGGATGGTACAATAAATTATAGTGCAGTTGACATAGCCAAAGAACTCCTTTCAAAGTACGGTGACTTTAGGAAGTTGAGTTTTGTCTCTATCAATGAGTTATGCAAGATAGACGGGATAGGACCAGCAAGGGCTGCACAGATAAAGGCGGCACTGGCGATTGCAAAACGCTTTTCTACTACTTTTATAACTCCCGGTCAACAATTTAAATGCAGTAATGAAATCTTCAAGCATTTCCACGAACAATTACGTGATAAAAAACAGGAAGTTTTTCTTGCCGTTTTACTGGATAACAAAAACCGTATTATTAAAATTGAATCACATGTTTCTACTGGCAGCCTGACGTCCAGCATCGTTCACCCAAGAGAGGTTTTTAATCCGGCAATTAAGGAGTCTGCGGCCTCAGTGATCTTTGTCCACAATCACCCTTCAGGTGATCCGGAACCCAGCAAGGAAGACATTCAGATAACGCAACGCCTTGCAGAAGTTGGAACACTCATCGGCATAAAAGTTCTCGACCACATCATTATCGGCAATGAAAAGTATGTTAGTTTAAAGGAAAGAGGGATTATATCTTGACAATGACTTTTGATATGCTTATACTTGTTTTCGTCGCTTATCGATGTACACGCCTCCACCAAAGGTAGTAATCCTTTGCTTTTAAATGCAGTTTGCTGAAGAATCCGCTATTTTGTGAAGATGGGTTTCAAATTTACTGCTGAGGAAGTCCATGTTCAGGGCACGACGGCTGTGCTCTTACAAGCCAGAAAATTATCGTTAGCGCCCATAGCTCAATTGGATAGAGTCACGGACTACGAATCCGGAGGTTGGAGGTTCAAATCCTCCTGGGCGCGTTTTATATTTCTGATAGAGCGTTTTTGGTGATTATGGAAGACGTACAGAAGCATGAATATTTCATGAGACAGGCGATCAGAGAAGCGGGAAAAGCCGTAGAAAGGGATGAGGTGCCGGTAGGAGCGGTAATTGTTTATGAGGATCGTATCATTGCCCGCGCTCATAATCAGCGTGAAATGCTCAATGATCCTACTGCCCATGCCGAGATGATCGCAATAACGCAAGCTGCTGCCTACCTGGAAAACTGGCGTTTAAAGGGGACGACCCTCTATGTAACCCTGGAGCCTTGTGCAATGTGCGCCGGGGCGTTAGTGCAGTCAAGGGTAGATACCCTTGTGTACGGAACCGTGGATAAAAAGGCCGGGGCATGCGTATCCGTGATAAATCTTGTGCAGGAGCCCAGGTTCAATCACCGTTTGAAAATTGTGCCGGGTATCCTTGCCGATGAATGTAAACATATTTTACAAACGTTCTTTTTGGAAAATATACGAACCGGGCGTTTATCAAATACATCTTGATATTTTAACAAAGAAAAGGTAGCGTTGAACCCTTGTGGTCTGCCGGGGCTGGAAACCGGAGTATGTGAAAAAACACAGACTCAACTGACATTGCAAGTGACAGTGAAGCAATCTTTCTCTAAAACAACGAATACAGGAGATTGCTTCAGTTGTTCCTCCTTCGCATGACACTGCCATGAGCTTTTTACCTAGCCTCACAAATGGAGTGTACGTATTCCTGCCCGTTTGGTTAATTATATTCATACGCTTCATTAATCAGATACGAATATGCCATTCCCGCGGAAGCGGGAATCCAGAAAAACACGGGATTCCGGGTCAAGCCCGGAATGACAGACAGTTGTAAACTTATGCCGCTCTGTATAATAATAAAATTTTTTGCCTGCAAAATTTTTTATAAGGAGAGGTGCCAGAGTGGTTGATCGGGACGGTCTCGAAAACCGTTTCCCGCGAAAGCGGGACGTGGGTTCGAATCCCACCCTCTCCGCCAGTAAAATAGCGAAATTGGGAAGATGAGCGTTGCGGATGTGAGAATTTCCCAACTTCACAACCACCAATTTTCCGTTTAACGTTTAAGTCGTGTGAAGTTTGTGGTATAATTTGTAAAACTCATTTCGGGGAGAGGTGTCAGAGAGGCCGAATGAGCGCGCTTGGAAAGCGCGTATACCGACAAAATCGGTATCGCGGGTTCGACTCCCGCCCTCTCCGCCAGTTTGTAAAATCGGCCGTGCTAGATGGGGAGCTAGCGGTTCCTTGTAACCTGCAACCCGCTATAGCAGGATCAATCGCTTTTTCGAGGACCCACAGAACATGAGTTGTGTCGATGTAAGGGGTGATGAAGGCCGGATCTCATGCAATAAGAGGTTGTGCGAACCTGGTCAGGTGCGGAAGCAAGCAGCCATAAGCATATATCCTTATGTGCCGTGAGCCAGTCTGGCCTGAGCCTACTGCATAGACAAGCTGATGGGAATGGGAACGAAAAAAAGTGCACGGCCCTTTTATTCGATTTTCGTCACAACACGCTTATCCCGCGATTTTCTGTGTTGTTTACCGTGACGAAAGAAAGTATATTGATATGAGTCACATGAAAAAGTATAATAATGGCGAAGGTTTGGTATGGGTACTTATCGAGGTGAAAGCTCATGTCATATGTTGTATTGGCGCGTCGGTATCGTCCTCAAACATTTGAGGACGTGGTAGGGCAAGAACCTATTGTAACAACACTCCGGAACGCAATCCGTTCCAACAGGGTTGCCCATGCCTACCTGCTCGCTGGGCCGCGAGGAGTGGGAAAAACCTCGATGGCACGGATACTGTCCAAGGCATTAAATTGCAAACATGGGCCCACGGAGACCCCCTGCAATGCCTGCGATATCTGCCGATGCATATCTGAGGGTAACGATATCGATGTTTTAGAAATCGATGGCGCGTCAAACCGCGGGATCGACGAAGTCCGGAATATCCGGCAAAATGTAAGTTATGCCCCGTCACGGGCCCGGTATAAAGTTTACATTATCGATGAAGTACATATGCTTACCCGTGAGGCGTTTAACGCCCTCCTGAAAACCCTTGAAGAACCGCCATCGCACGTTAAGTTCATCTTAGCCACAACAGCGGCGAACCGTCTTCCTGAAACCGTGCAGTCCCGATGCCAGAGATTTGATTTCAGGAATATTTCGATCCAGGATATTGAAAAACGGCTGTCATACATTTGCAGGACTGAGGGGGTTCAGGTTGAAGACGCGGCCATTCATACCATAGCGCGATATGCCAGAGGCGGACTGCGGGACTCTCAATCGGTTTTAGATCAAATCCTCTCATTTTGCAAGGATCATATTTCTCCGGAAGACGTAAATTTTGTTTTGGGCTGCATCGATGAAGATAAGATACTTGGCTTGTTTGATAGTTTTGTCAAAAAAGATGCCTCTGCTGCGTTGAGAATTGTAAATGAGATCTTAAGTGAAGGAAAGACTTCCGGAGAATGTATCGATCAGGTGCTGTCGTGCGTGAGGGAACTTCTGATCTTTTCTTCGTGTGGCCAGGAGGCAAACTGGATTGAGTTCAATGCATCGTTGATGCAAAAATATGGGAATTCCTTTACCCGGGACACCCTGATGTACATGGTGCAAATATTTTCTGATGCAAGGATGCGCACAACTGATTCTCTCTTGCAGCGTATTTTATTGGAGATGGCTGTGATCAAGGTATGCCGTATGGAGTCGGTTGGTTCGTTATATGAAATTGCAGAAAGAGTCGCAGCCATAGAATACAGGTTTGTGCACGTCAGCTGCGAGCCGGTTAAGAAAAATGAAAAAATCATATCGCCCCAGGAACCTATTTCCCGGCAGATGGTTTTTGAGCCGGTTTCAGAAGCATATCGCGCGCCGCTGACAAACAACCATGATAATGAAGATGTTGTGCATGATAAAAAAGGTGTGTGGGAAAAGATTCTTCTGTCGATCCAGAGTAAAAAAAAGTCAACCTGGGCACTTTTAAAAGAAGGGCAATTCATTGGATTCAAAGATGGAGAAATCACGGTTGAATTTCCCGGTAAGTGTTCCTTTCATAAGGAGAAACTTGATCAAGTTGAAGAGAAAAAGTTGATCGAGCAATGCGCCAAAGAGGTGGTGCAGGGTAACGTGAGACTAAGGCTGGTGGTGTCAAAAAATGGCATCCCTGAAAAAAGCAAAACAACCGCATCCCCCGCGAAGGATTCTTCTGACCAGCAGCCCGTTGATTTGCGCCATTCTGAACCGGCGGTTCAAAAGACCCTGGATCTTTTTGGTGGTCACGTTGTTAAGGTAAACAAAGGAGGTTAACACAATGAAAGGTTTTGGCAATATTGCGGAAATGATGAAACAGGCGCAGAAACAGGCGCAAAAGATGCAAAAGCAGATGGAAGAGGTTCAAAATGATTTAAAGGAACGCGTCGTAGAAGCCAGTTCTGGGGGGGGGATGGTTACGGTGCATATGAATGGAAAACAGGAAATTCTCTCTCTTAAAATTGATCCTGAGGTCGTGGATCCACAGGATGTTCAGATGCTTGAGGATCTTATCCTTTCGGCGGTTTCCCAGGCGCTTAAGAAATCGCAGGAGTTGTACCAATCTGAGATGGGAAAGCTTACCGGTGGGTTAAATATACCAGGAATGCAGGGGCTTTTGGGAGGCATGTAAGTGATGAAATTTGTTTTCAGGGGTTTTTCATTTTGAATGCGTATCCACAATCCGTAATAAAGCTTATGAGTGAATTTGGCAAGATGCCTGGCATCGGGCAGAAAACCGCAGAACGTCTTGCATGTTATATCCTAAAGCTGACAACAGAGGAGGCTATGCAGCTTGCCTATGCCATCCGTGATGTAAAAAAACTTGTTAAGACATGCTCGGCCTGTTTCAATGTTTCCGAGAACGATCCGTGCCATATTTGCAGCGATCTTTCGAGGGATAGATCAACGATTTGTGTGGTTGAACAGCTTGCAGACTTTCTAACGATCGAAAAGACGGGAAAATATCGCGGCCTCTATCATGTACTCCAGGGGCATATTTCTCCTTTGGAAGGCATTCATCCGGAGTCTTTGACCATTGAAAAACTTTTTCATCGGGTGAATGCCGATCATATTAAGGAAGTACTTCTGGCTACAAACCTGAATATGGAAGGTGATGCGACTGCGCTGTATATTCACAAGCATCTGTCACCCTTGGGGGTAAGGATAACAAGGCTTGCGCGTGGATTGCCCACAGGAAGTTATCTTGAATATGCAAATACCGCGATTGTTGCTGATGCCATCAATGGCAGAAATGAGATGGCAGGAGTTTAAAGTCAATTTTTACGGAAGGTGATGTTTCATGAAAATGCAATCATCCTTATTGCCGCAGCTTCAGCAAAAACTGAAGTTATCTCCTCAAATTATCCAATCAATAGAAATTCTCCAGTTACCGTTAATGGCCCTTGTTGAACATATACAGCAAGAGCTGGTGGATAATCCCGTCCTTGAGGAGGTGGTCGATGAAAAGAAAGATGAGAATCTTAAGGAATCGGCTGATGCTGCTCAAACAACCAGAGAAGATGAAAAAGGTAATGAAATTGATAAACTGGGTGAGATCACCGAAGACTGGCGCGAGTTCTATTCACAGACAACGGTACGGCGGAATACTGGCTCAGAAGACCGCGATCAGAAACAAGAGGCATTAGAGAACACGGCTGCCAAGCCCATGTCGCTTCATGATTATCTCATGGGACAGTTGTCATTAATTGATGTCCCAGTCAATCTTACCGAAGCATGCGAAAACATCATTTATTCAATAGATAAATCCGGATATTTAGCGAGCCCCCTCGAAGAAATTCTGCAGTCTCTCGAAAAACCCATTCTTCTTGAAGAGATCAAAGAAGCATTGGAGATTGTGCAGGCATTGGAACCGCCTGGTGTTGGGGCAAGAAATCTGCAAGAGTGTTTAATGTTGCAACTTGACAAGCGGGATCCAAACTACCAGCTGACAAAGGAACTGCTCCTGAATCATTTAGAATCTATTGAAATGAAGAAATACCCTATGATCGCTAAGAAAACCGGCTATAGCCTCGACGTAATAAAGAGGCAGGTGGAATTTATCCGCACCTTAAATCCCAAGCCTGGCTCTCTCTTTTGTGATGAAACCATTCCGTATGTGGTTCCCGAGGTTAAAGTAGAATACATTGACGGAAAATACGAGGTATTCCTGATCGATAATACCAATGTGCCTCATTTGCATATCAGTTCTTTTTACAAAAAATTTCTTAATGAGTCTGGCACTGACACTTCGACGCGCCAGTATATTCAAAAGAAAATCGAATCGGCAAAATGGCTTATTGACGCTATTGAACAGAGACGGAGTACGTTGTACAAGGTGGCTTGTAAGATTGTGGAATTACAAAAGGATTTCCTCGATGAGGGAATCCACCGCCTGCGGACCCTCAAGATGCAAGATGTTGCAGACATTGTCAAAGTGCACGTCTCGACGGTAAGCCGCGCCATCGCACATAAATATATTCAAACCCCTCAGGGTATATTCGAAATAAAGTTTTTCTTTACCGGCGGTTTTCAGAACGTAGATGGATCAATGGAATCATGGGAAGCGATACGACAGAAACTTGCCGAGATTGTTGCAAAAGAAAATAAGGCAAATCCCCTGAGTGATGAAGAAGTTGCCGAAAAATTGCATGCGTCCGGCATAGCCATTGCCCGAAGAACAGTTACAAAATATCGCCGTATTATGAAGATACCGTCCTCAAGACAGAGAAAGGAGTATTAATTGAAAAAACACAAAACCTTTATACAAAGCATTATCCTTTTCATGGTAAGCATATCATTGTTTGGGTTTTTGGCAAGCTGCTCCTCCACAGACAAGTATCACAACAAAAGACACATGGATAACGTAAAAACAGACCTTGACTCAGCACACAGGGACGTTGATCATGTACTGGGTATGGATGAGCCTTCTATCCTCCGAGAAGAAAAATAGTAGAGTATAAAAAAAGAGACCTTGCCAACACTACGAGAAAAATAACCTTCCTAAAAGCAATGTTCAGTCTTAGATTGGCATGAAAACCAATCTTTTCTTAATCCACCCGGATCGTCTATGGATTTCGATTTGATCATAAAAAACGGTACCGTCATCGATGGTACGGGTATGCCCAGACGGAATGTCGATATTGCCATCAAGGACGACAAGATTGCTTTTATGGATCGATACATTCCCCAAAACGAGACTCCTGTCATAGATGCTACAGGGTTGATGGTTGCACCAGGATTTATTGATATTCATTCTCATAGTGATTTTTTGTGGCTTGCCCGTCCCGAAAGCGATAGTAAGATACTCGATGGCGTAACTACAGAGATTTGCGGAAATTGTGGTTTGTCGGCCTTTCCTCTGCGTGGAAAGCTCTTAGAAAGGCGAACTCAGGGATTAGCGAAATATGGTATCGTTCCCACGTGGCAATCGGCAACAGAGTTTTATAATATCACAGAAAAAGCCAGGAGTTCTATCAACAGGGCGTTTCTCGTTGGCCATGGGAATATCAGGGCATGTACGCTTGAATATGAGAACAGGGAACCGGGCCCAACGGAATTAATCCATATGGGCAGAGATCTGGAAGAAGCCATGGACGCCGGGGCGTTTGGTATGTCCAGCGGCCTCATTTACCCCCCAGGTTGTTATGCAAACCTTCATGAAATTACCGAGATGTGCAAAACAGTTAAAAAATACGGGGGTTTTTATGCGACCCATATCCGGAATGAGGGAGATACCCTTGAAGAAGCCCTTGCCGAGGCTATAGAGATATCAAAACGCTCCGGAGTCAGATTACAAGTATCACACCTGAAGACATCAGGGAGTAGAAATTGGCATAAAATTAAAAATATAAAAATGATTATTGATCGTGCCCGGAATGAAGGAGTCGACCTTACGTGTGACCGATATCCATACATTGCCGCTGCTACTGATCTTGACGTCATATTGCCCCATTGGGTGTATGAAGGTGGCGCCGAAAAGGAAATACAGCGGCTGAAAGATGCGAATACCCGCGGACTCATTGCAAAGGAAGTATCGCAGGGATACGATGATGCCGCCTGGAACGGAATCATGATTTCGTCCGTCTATCATGGCAAAAACAAATGGATGGAAGGAAAAAGAATCACGGAAATTGCCGCGCTGCTCAACAAACCTCCCCTGGAAACCATTTTTGATTTGCTTGTCGAAGAAGATACAAGGGTAGATATTTTTTTATTCAGCATGTGCAAAGAAAACCTGGAGAAGATCCTGAGTTGGGATTTTGTCTTTTTCGGTTCTGATAGCGCTATGCGTGCCAATCAGGGAATCCTGCATGATGGCAAGCCGCATCCGCGAAGCTATGGGACCTTTTCCCGTGTTTTAAGAAAATTTTGCCGGGAAAGACCACTTATGTCCGAAGAGAAGGCTATACAAAAAATGACGGGGATGCCCGCACAAAAAGTTGGACTGGACGGGAGGGGTTTGATACAAGAAGGATATTTTGCGGACATAACCATTTTAAATCCCGGAAGGATTGCTGATAAAAGCACCTTTGCAGAACCACACCAATATTCGGAAGGCATAGAATATGTGTTGGTAAACGGAAAGATTACGATTGCTGCAGGCAGGCATAACGGTGCCATGCATGGCCGGATATTGCGGAAAGTATAGAAATTCTTTGGTGGGTATGAATACCGATTTTAACGAAAAAGATGTAAAGACTGAAATTGAGGCAAAATTTGTCTGCCCTGACGGGCTTGATTTAGAAGCCCTTCTGTGCAGAATCCATACCCTGGGTTTTCGCTCGTGTAAGGAAGAACCGTGCTTCCAAACGGATGTATACTTCGATACTCCTCAGTACACACTTCTTCACACGGGAGCCGCTTTGCGTATCCGGCAGAGAGGTGAGGCCTACGTTGGAACCTATAAAGTATCTGAAAAACAACAAGGGGCTATTTTTGAACGCAGGGAATTTGAATGGAAACTTTCGGATGATGAAACAAAGGCCTGGAATGAAGAGAAAAAGGCTATAATTCCGCCACCCCTTCTTCATAAACTCCCTATCGAGGGACAAACCTTGAGAAAGGTCTTAATGGTGGAAACACACCGTTATACGGCCATACTGAGTGGTAATGACGGATTTAAGGCGGAACTATCGCTCGATGAGGTAACTTTCCGGGGACACAAGGGGCAAAAGTATTTCAGAGAAATAGAAATAGAGCTGTTACAGGGGTTATGTGGGCAACTCAAACAAGTTACCGATGGGTTGCAAAATTATTTTACATTACAACCTGCCGTCGATTCAAAATACAGGCAAGGCATGATCTTGGTGGGAAAGTACGGTATCCCATCTTAAACCTTTGCCTCACAAAAATACGTCTCTCTTTTCATTTCCGCACTTAAGCAATTACGATGTTGGCACACCAAACGATTCTGTCGGATATCTTCATATCGTTTTCCTGAATGCGGAGGGAGAAAAAACAGTTGGGTACTTACATCGGGCACGCACCGGCGTAAAGCCCCTATGAAATCAACGCCCCCAGCAGGATTCAAACCTGCAACCTTTGGCTCCGGAGGCCAACGCTCTATTCAATTGAGCTATAGGGGCTCGGTGTTGATTTTACCAGATTTTACGTTAAAGAATGTTTTTAAATCAAGATTTTTCGTAAATGAGAAATTTTTTTGCCAACATACAGGGATGGTATGACATCTTTGCCCTTCTCAGTCCTTCTATACCCCAATCCTCACCAGCATTGACGTAGGCTACGTCGGAAAAGTCACTGGAACAAAATTGCTGGTAGATAAATTGAGGCATACCATAAAAGGTATTGTTGGTTTTTTCTATAAGGACTGATGCAGTATGAACCGCAATTGGTTCGCCCAGCGTAATACCCTCAATGCGACCATCAATCGTAATGATTGCCCCCTGTAACCCTAATTCTTCCGAAAAGATGATTGCGCATTTCGCAGCCTCTGCTTCATGAATAAGGCTGTACTGATAGTGGGTTTCATTATGGCTTGACAGATTTGACTCCTGAATCTTCTCCCTTTTCCATTGGTCAATCATCAGGAGTGCGTCTGCAATATGCCGGGGGTAGAATTTTTCAAAGGAAGCGGTGTAATGCTTTTTAAAATAGTTTATCTCGTTTCTCTTCTTCTCGTATTTTCTGCCGGCAAGTTTTATGAGGTCGGATGTGTTGTAGAGGTAATCAGGATAACCTTCGACAATGCGGAAGGAACTCTTGTCAAGGAGGGTAAGGAAGTCTTCGTAAACGTAATTAATATAAGATTCAAAACCGCGGGAGTCATTCATTTCGCGCATCAGGGAAAAACATTCATGGAGGGTATTTTGAATATTGTTCTTCCCTAACGGGGGGAGCATCATGCACATGCCTTTGGACGTAACTCCAAAAAGGCAAAAATTATTATGAATCAACTTCCATAATAATTCAATGGAGCCTTTCCATATGAAATTGTTTGCAAAAGAATAATCACATAAATTTACCTCTTCTTTCTTTACATAATTGTCAAAAAGCCTTTTATCTTCAATTTTTAACCGTTTTAAACCATGCAGCTTACATTTTTCTTCGATACTGATGCTACGTTCTGTTACTTGCGAGAGACTCGTTTCAATGAGTTGTAAAATGGTTTCTCTCCTAATGTGGTATTACACCGGACCAACCCACACGACGGAGGTTCGAGGTCAAGTGCAAACCATTGTCGAATCGTGGCAGACATCCCCTGCAGATGCCTGAACCAAACGTTATTCATTTGCATAAACATAATCTTTGCTTTTAAAGGCCTGATTTTTCTTACAAAATTTTTCATATCACACCACCTCTCCTATCCAAAATAATTGATTTGAATTATACAATACCTGGATAGATTTGCAAGTGAGAATTACTACCGGTTGAGAAAATTTTTTATACTGGTAAAAAACTCAGCTCCTTTCTGAAATAGCCATAAGAAAATACGGTAATTATATGGTTGTGTATGACGGTAAAATACTGCCTTTGGGTATAATGACGATAGAATCACGGATTATGTAATTTTCCGCATCAATCTGTTCTATTTTCTTTGCGTTTTCTATCGTTACATGCTCCCCGATATGCACATTCTTGTCGATGATAGCGCCTGTGATGCGGGAATTGCCGCCAATGCCGGTGTCGGGTATTTTTTTCAACCGATTCGCCCGGATATTAGATTCCGTTTCGTAATAATCAGCGCCCATGATGATGGAGTTTTGAATCAGGGTGTTTTCCCCAAGAATACTCCGGATGCCAATTACAGAATTATGGATTTCAGCGTTATTGATCCTGCAACCGTCCGCGATAATGGATTGAGTAATCTTGCAGTTGTTGATAATTGATCCTGGCAAAAAAAGAGGATTCGTATAGATAGGTGCCTTTTCGCTATATAAGGTAAAACTCGGACTGAGAGATGCAAGGTTCAGGTTTGCCTCATAAAATGATTTGATGGTGCCGATGTCCTCCCAATAACCGTCAAAGAAATACGGAAATACACGTCTTGCTTTTATGATTTCCGGGATGATATCTTTGCCGAAATCTGATGTATGGGTTTTCTTCAGGATTCCGTTCAATACCTCAAGGTTAAACAGATAAATTCCCATTGAAGCAAGGAGGGTACGGTCTTTGGCGTTAATTCCCTGCCGGCTGAAAGCGGATGCATTGAGTGATAGAGAATCGATGATTTTCTCGTCTTTTGGTTTCTCGTAGAAACCGGTAATACAGCCCTGTTCATCGATCTTGAGGATTCCTAAACTGGGGGCATCTTTTCTTTTTACGGGAATTGCGGAGATGGTTACTTCCGCCCTGTTCTGAAGGTGCTCCTTCATAAGGCGCTCATAATCCATCCGATACAGTTGGTCACCGGAGAGGATCAAGACATAATCGATGTTGGGTTGATTAAAAAACCGAAGATTTTGCCGGACAGCATCTGCAGTGCCCTGGTACCAATCCGTACTTTCCATAGTTTGGGTAGCCGCCAGAATTTCAATAAATCCCCTGGAGAAGTTATCAAATTTATATGCCCTCGTTATATGTCTGTGAAGTGATGCCGAGTTAAATTGGGTAAGCACATAGATTTTATTGAGTTCCGAATTGAGACAATTACTGATCGGAATGTCAATCAGCCGGTATTTTCCCGCAAGGGGTACGGCTGGTTTCGACCTTTCTTTCGTTAATGGATAGAGTCTTGTTCCGCGTCCGCCGCCTAAGATTACCGAAATTACATTATCCATTTTCAATCCTGTGTGAAGACTTCTTTCTCCGCGAATCTGAATCACCGTCGAAACAAAAGGTAGTTTAACAGAAAATCTTGCTTATGCAAGTCTTATACGAGAAATATCAATAACGCGTTATAATTCCTGTAGACAAAATTGGTAAAATCGCAAATGGCCCTATTCGATAAAGTAAGGCAAGAGGACAAAACTCGGGAAATGGGCAAGTTTTTCTTGAAGGTAACATCTTGAAATTAACATTTGAAAAAATAGCCAGATACCAATATAATTGATTTTTTTAGCAGAATGAGAGGTGCTGAACGGATACGATGAGCTTTGAGCGTCAGCATTTTTATCTTATTTGCATGATGCCGCTTTTCTCAATGCATCAGTTTCTCTGAAATTATTTCCTAACGTATGATTCAACGACGAAAAACACGGGTAGTTAGCGTTGGTGGTGTGCCGGTTGGAGGAGATAATCCTGTTTCCGTGCAGACCATGACCAAGACTCACACCGAGGATATCGATGCCACCGTGAAACAGATTAAAGAATTGGAGGCGATAGGGTGCTCGATAGTTCGCGTGGCTGTACCTACGATCGTTACTGCAAAGTGTCTCGGCGCTATCAAGAGACAGATACAAATTCCGCTTGTTGCCGACATTCATTTTGGGCATCACCTTGCTCTGGAAGCTATTGCCCAGGGGGTCGATAAGATACGAATCAATCCCGGAAATATGAAAGATAAAAAAAAGCTGGAAGAAGTAGTTATTGCGGCTAAAAATAAGGGTATTCCTATTCGTATCGGAGTGAATTCAGGTTCTGTGCGCGGTGCGGGTGATGAAGACGAAGAATTAACCACGCTGATGGTGAAAACAGTTTTGAGGTATTGCGACCACTTCGAATCACTGGGATTTAAAGATATCGTATTATCGCTGAAAGCTTCTGATGTGCCTGCAACGCTGGATGCCTATAGGTCAATAGCAACCCAGTGCGATTATCCGCTGCATTTGGGGGTTACCGCGGCAGGTCCACCGAGCCTGGCAACGATAAAGTCTGCTATCGGTATCGGTGGTTTGCTTTCCGAAGGCATTGGCGATACCCTGAGGGTTTCTTACACCGGTGCATCTGAATTGGAGGTCAAGGCTGGATATGATATCCTTGAGGCGTTGGGCCTTCACAAGCGCCATGAAGCAGAACTCATTTCCTGCCCCACGTGTGGACGATGTGAAATAGATTTAGTGGATATTGTAGAAAAGGTGAGGCAACGTTTGCCGGGCGATAAAAAGCATTTGCAAATCGCGATCATGGGATGTGTGGTGAATGGCCCGGGCGAAGCGCGTGAGGTCGATATTGGAATTGCCGGCGGCAAGGGGTTTGGGTTCCTTTTTAAAAAGGGCGAAAAGGTGAGAAAGATACCGGAGGATCGCATGGTAGATGAACTTTTGGAAGAAATTGCCCACATGGCGTAAGCATGAAAAATATTGTCGTTCTTGGCTCTACGGGTTCTATTGGGAAAAACACCTTAGAGGTTGCCCGAAATCTGAAGGATAAATTTCAGATAGTTGGTTTGTCTTCAAATTCCCGGTGGGAATTGCTTGCAGAGCAGGTCGAAGAATTCAAGCCCCGGTATGTTGCCTTAACTGATTGCGGATTGGTCGAAAAGTTGAAACGACGTTTTCAAGGCAATCAACTAAAAATACTTACCGGAAACAATTGTTTGCAGGAAATTGTTTTAAAACCAGAGGTGGATATTGTGGTTTCTGCCGTAGTGGGTGCCGTAGGGTTGCCCGCTGCCATTGCCACCATAGAGCAGGGAAAGACCCTAGCCCTGGCGAATAAAGAGTCTCTGGTTATGGCCGGGCATCTTGTGATGTCTCTGGCTAAAAAAAATCAGATATTACCCGTAGACAGCGAGCACAGCGCGATATTTCAGTCCCTTCATTCCGGTAAGCCGCGCGAGATTAAGAGGGTTATTATTACGGCGTCTGGCGGGCCTTTTTGTGACTACCCGGCAGATAAACTTCCCGAGGTAAAACCCGCGCAGGCCCTGAAGCATCCTACGTGGCAGATGGGACAGAAGATTACTATCGATTCAGCCACGTTGATGAATAAAGCATTAGAGATTATCGAAGCGAAGTGGCTGTTTGGCCTCACGGCCGAACAAATTGATGTTGTTATTCATCCGCAATCAATTATTCATTCTATGGTGGAATTTTGTGATGGGTCGGTTATTGCTCAGATGGGATTGCCCGATATGAAGGTGCCAATCCAATATGCCTTAACGTATCCAGAAAGAAGTCCGCTCGGTGTACGATGGTTAGATTTGCCGGGTATCGGGAGTCTAACTTTTAAGAAGCCTGATGTTGACAAATTCCCGGCCTTACGTCTTGGTTATCAGGCTGTCCGGGAAGGAGGCACGACAGGTGCAACACTCAATGCCGCCAATGAGATGGCAGTGCAAGCGTTCCTGAATGGTCAAATCCGATTTACAGAGATTGCCGTATATGTGGAAAAGGTGATCAACCATCATCACTTTATCAAAAATCCTTGCCTCGAGGAGGTACTGGCGGCGGATGCCTGGGCAAGACAGGAGATGAAAAAATGCCTTATGTAAATGTATCAACCAATGTCATTCTTGTGATCGTGGGTATTGGCCTGCTGATCTTTGTCCATGAGCTGGGTCACTTTCTTATGGCAAAAAAGATTGGGGTCAGGGTATTGGCCTTTTCACTGGGTTTTGGCCCTGCGATATTTAAAAAACAGTGGGGAGAAACGGAGTACCGGCTCTCACTCTTCCCGCTGGGTGGCTATGTCAAGCTTGCAGGTGAAAATCCTGAGGAAGAAAAGACCGGTTCTCACTGGGAATTTTCGGCTAAAAGCGTAGGACAACGTGCCTCGGTACTTGTGGCGGGGGTTGCGTTAAATGCTGTTTTGGCCTTTGTTGCTTTTATTGTTGCTTTCCGGATTGGCGTACCTTTTATTACCTCTGAGGTGGGTCAGGTTGCTCCGGGTTGGCCGGCGTGGGAGGCAGGAATTCAGCGTGGGGATAAGATTGTTGAAATTGATGGAGACAATGACCCTGATTTTGAAGATCTTTTTACCATCGTTGCCCTGAGCGATCCATCCACAGGGGTAAATCTTGGAGTCGAACGGGATGCAAAGATCTTTAACGTGAATGTTACACCGAAGTATGATGCCGAGCATGGGATTCAGCGCATAGGAATTATGCCGGCTACCAGTCTGGAAATTGATAAGATTTTTGCCTTTGAAAATAATTATTCTCCCGCCAGGGATGCAGGCATTCAGGTCAAGGACACCATCGTTGCGGTGAATGGTAAACGGATTTCCACCGAGGATGAGTTTCGGGAGGCTGAAGGCATGAGTTTTGGAAAAGAGATGGCGCTTACCGTACTGCGTGATAATAAAGAAGTAGAGCTTAAGGTAACTCCTTATAAATCCACCCGGTGGATGCTTGGTCTCTCCTGCGCGACTGCGATTTTAGATGGGGTAAAAAATAACAGTCTTGCAAGCAAAGCAGGTTTCAGGAAAGGGGATGAAATTGTTGAAGTCAACTCAACGCCGGTGACGGGTTTTGCGGATATCAGGAGGATGATTATTGATTCTGGAAAAGAGCCGTGCATCTTTACGGTTAAAAGGAATGATGCGGTGACTCTCGTGTCAGTACCGCTTGATAATGAAAAAGAGAAAGAATCGTTTCTGGATGGACTCACCCCTTTCTACGGGCTGAAGGTGGATTCTCTTGTTGAAGGGTATCCTGCAGAAAAGATCGGATTAAAACCCGGCGATCATATTACTTCTCTGAATGAGAAGGAAATAAAGGATTGGAATACCCTCCTGCAGATAGTAATGATGAGCCAGGGAAAACCGATGGTGATCGAGTGGATGCGTGGTAATGAGCGGTTTGTGTCTCCTGTCGAACCTCAGAAGGATGAGAAGAATGCTGTGGGGAATATTGGAGTAAAATTTAGGGAAAAAACGGTAATAAAGCAATATGGCCTGTTTGGTTCATGTGTCGTGGGTACAAAAAAGGCAATTATTAATGTCCAGAGATTATATCTTACGATAAAGGGATTTTTCTCACAAAGGCTTTCAACAAAGAATGTCGGAGGATTTATTCTTATCGCTCAAGCTTCTTATGAATCGGCAAAGGTGGGTTATGGTAAATTGGTATATTTCCTGGGCATTCTTAGCCTCCAGCTTGCGCTATTGAATATTTTACCGGTTCCCGTGTTGGATGGAGGCCATCTGTTGTTTTTGGCTATTGAGCGAATCAAGGGGTCCCCGGTGAGCCAAAGGACACTCTCTATCGCGCAATATATAGGCTTCGGTCTTATTATTACGCTGGTCATCTATGCCACACGGAACGACATTATGCGATTGTTAACGCTTTAATTCATAACCTTGGAATTTTGCATGGCAGAATTAATTGATATCACTATTCCAGGGCAAAAAAAAAGTTACTCATTAAAAGATATTACCATTATTGGCCGGGCATCCACTACCGATATAAAACTTGACGATCTTATGGTTTCCCGACACCATGCCAGGGTCAGCAAGTGGAGTGAGGGGTATATTATTGAGGATCTGGGCAGTCTTAATGGGGTTTTTTTAAATGACGAACGGATAACCTCTCCCCAACCACTTCCTGACAGCAGTAAAATCTGTATCGGTCCGCATACCCTGATCTTCAGAAACGCTGAATCCCTCCATCCAACATGCATAGTGCCTCCATCCAGCGAGTATACCCAAATTATCGTGGCTACAAAAGATCAGGTGTCAGCGGGAACTGCCGAAGAGAATATTTGCGAAAACGTTGGTAAAGAGGAGTTTGAGAAATTACAAAAAAACTTAAAAGTCTTTCAGGAAATTGTAAGGGCTGCCGGTAATGTTTTTGATATTGATGCATTGCTGAAAGAGATCATACAGATTGTTTTTGCCATATTTCCCCATGCTGAACGATGCTTTATCGCCTTGCAAGACGACGGAGAGGACACATTGGCAATCCGGACGATTCAAACGAAAAATCCGGCTCTTGCTGATGAAGAATGCGTCCTGAGCCAAACGCTTGCCCGCCGTGCCATTGAGGAACGCAGATCGTTGCTCATCATGAATACGCAAATGGACTCCAGGGTTAGCATGAGTATAAAAATAATTGGCGCCAGTTCGATCTTGTGCGCTCCCCTTATCTGTCCTCAAAGAACGATGGGTATATTGCAAATAGAGAGCAAGAGCAATACCTATGAATTTTCCAAGACTGATCTGGATCTTTTTACGGGCATCGCGTCACAGGTAGCGTTGTTAGTGTATAATGCAGAACTTCTCGATGATCTCAAGAGGATGAAGGAGCGTGTTGAATTTGAAAATAAAAATCTCAAGAAGCAGCAAAAGGTTCACTCATCACTCGGCAATATTGTTGGCGCCAGCGCAAGGATCAAGGAGACGTTAGAATACGTAAAAAAGGTCAGTAACTCCCCTTACAGTGTGCTTATTACTGGGGAAAGCGGTACGGGCAAAGAATTGATCGCCAAGGCAATCCATTATGATAGCCCGAGGGCTGGCCAGCCTTTCGTGGTATTGAACTGTGCTGCGATTCCCCGGGATTTGCTGGAAAGCGAACTCTTTGGCTATGAAAAAGGAGCCTTCACAGGAGCATCGGAAACAAAGCAGGGACTTTTTGAGGTGGCGGATAAGGGGACGATTTTTTTTGATGAAATCGGGGAAATGAATGTCCATACCCAGGCAAAACTGCTGAGGGTGTTACAGGAAAAGGAACTGCAACGGTTAGGTGGAACCAGGATAATTAAAGTCGATGTGCGTATCCTTACTGCAACCAATAAAGATTTGAAGACTGCCATTGGCAGCGGGGAGTTTCGGGAAGACCTCTTTTACCGGTTGAACGTTGTGCCTGTCCACGTTCCTCCGCTGCGTGAACGCAAAGAAGACATCCCTTTGCTGATATCACATTTTTTGACGTCGAGTTGTGCTGATGTTGGCAAGCGTGTCAAGGGGTTTACTGCCGAGGCGATGACTAATTTTTTAAATTATGCATGGCCTGGCAATGTGAGGGAATTAAGAAATGTCATCGAGAGGATGGTTACCCTTGCGCCGAATGATAGTGTAATCGGGGTTGAGATGCTTCCGCACGAAGTTTGTAACCGGTCTGCTGTGCGGTTGCAAAAATACAAGTCCGCAGGAACCCTGTATGAAGCCCAAAAACAACTAGAAATTGAGATGATTACCGACGCGCTGAAATCAGCGGAAGGGAATAAATCTAAGGCCGCTGAATTGCTGGGAATCAGCCGAAAGGTGCTCTATGAAAAGATTGAAAATTATAAAATTTTGTAAACAAAAATGAAGGAATTCCTTCCAATCTCTTTCCTGATTGTTCTGCTTCCTTTTTTTCTTATAGGGCACTCCGCGGTTATATTGTTTTGACGATATATTTGCCTGACGATGTATTTGCCCTTGACACCGCAACCTCTTTTGTTATAATCTCAACTTCTTTTCATGTCGTCCTACTTTTTAGTAAGAGAAAAGGTGTTTAGCTCATGGAAGATGCCATACGCAAGGCAAGCATACTCATAGAAGCCCTGCCTTACATACGATCATTCAGGAATAAGGTGGTTGTTATTAAGTTTGGCGGAGGGGCAATGTCCAGCGATGAAGTGCTCACCAACGTCCTCCAGGACATCGTCTTTATGAAAACCGTTGGCATTTTTCCCATTCTGGTACACGGCGGTGGTCCTCATATCAGTCAGGAGATGACCAGGAGGGGTTTGAGTCCCAAATTTATCGAAGGGCACAGAATTACTGATCGTGAGACCCTGGAGATAGCCAGGGATGTTCTGATAAATCAGATCAGCGCCTCTATTGTAAAAAAGATTTCTGAGCTGGGTAACGAAGCTGCTTGTATTTGGGAAAATGGCTATTGTCCACTAAAGGCAGAAAAATACTACATTGAAACGAAGACAGAGCAGGGCGACGTAAAGAGATTAGATATTGGCTTTGTAGGCAAGGTTACGGCAATTGACAAGGATCGGTTCCTGAATTTATGTAATTCATGCACCATTCCTATTGTACCGCCTATTGCAAAGGGGACCAATGGGGACGTGTATAACGTCAATGCAGACAATGTTGCAGCGTTTGTTGCAAAGTCGCTTGGCGCTGAGAAGCTCGTATTTCTCTCAAATACCCATGGTATCATGACACGGACGAAAGATGAATCATCTTTTGCTTCGACCTTGCACGAAGACGAGGTCCACGCACTCATCGATAAAAAGATCATTAGCGAGGGCATGCTTCCCAAGGCATTGGCCTGTATCGGTGCCGTGAAAGCAGGAGTAAAAAAGGCCCATATTATCAATGGAACGATTCCGCATGCGCTTTTATTGGAAATTTTTACCGATAAAGGTGTTGGAACGCAGATTATCGTATAAAAGATTGTTGTATCTCATAATGAATATTGTATAATTTTGGGGGATTGAAATTGAATTGTTCTTTCAATCCCCTTTTCGTTTTTAAGGAATACAAGGATGAACACAAAAGAGATTCAGGAAATTTATGACCGCTATGTCATCCCCAATTATATTCGAAATCCTATTTTACTTGCAAAGGGGAGTGGGGTGGATGTGTGGGACGCTGAAGGTAAGCGTTACCTCGACCTTTTTTCAGGTTGGGCGGTGAGCCTGTTAGGGCATTGCCATCCCTATGTCGTTGCCGCCATTCAAAACCAGGCAGCAAAACTTCAGCATGCCCCGAATATTTATTATACAGAGCCCCAGGGGTTGCTGGCAAAACACATATCTGAAAAATCCTTTGGCGGACAGTGCTTCTTCTGCAATAGCGGCGCCGAGGCGAATGAAGCTGCGATCAAGCTTGCCCGTATCCATAATTCAAACGCCGGCCGATATAAGATCATTACGTTTTTGAACTCATTCCATGGCAGGACTATTGCCACGGTTACCGCAACTGCACAGCCGAAATATCACAAAGGATTTGCCCCGCTCGTTGAAGGTTTTTCCTATGTTCCGTTTAATGATCTGGATGCACTTAAAAAGATGGTAGACGACAAGACGTGCGCAATTATGCTGGAGCCCATTCAAGGCGAAGGGGGTATTAATATCGCCACGAAAGAATTTATGCATGGCATAAGAAAATTGTGTGATGAGAAAGGATTATTGATGATCCTTGACGAAGTCCAATGCGGGATGGGCAGGCCGGGGAGATATTTCGCGTATCAGCACTATGATATTGAGCCTGATATTATGACCCTGGCAAAGGCGCTCGGGGGCGGTGTCGCCATCGGAGCGATGACTGCAAAGAAAGAGATTGCAAGAAGTCTTGTTCCCGGCAGCCATGCCTCCACGTTTGGCGGAAATCCTCTGGCCTGCGCAGCAGGGGTTGCTGTGTTTGAAACGATTGAAAGGGAGGGGCTGCTTGAGAATGTCAGAAAAATGGGTAGTTATTCCGTAGAGCAATTAAAAATATTGCAAAAGACATATAAGATCATCAATGATGTGCGTGGTGTAGGCCTTATGATTGGAATTGAGCTTAATGTGGCCGGGGCAGAGCTTATTAAAAATTGTATCCAGGCAGGTCTATTCCTCAATTGTACTCACGACAAAGTCATTCGGTTTATGCCTCCCCTGAATGTAAAAAAAGAACATATCGATGAAGGGCTGAACATTTTAAAATCCGTCCTTTCGAAACCTTAATTTGTGAGAGAATGTTTATGAAATGCAAGGATTTAATTTCAATTGCGGATCTTTTGCAATCTGACATCGAGGAAATATTTCGTGTCACAAAGGAACTCAAGGAATGGCACAATAAGGGGTACGATGAGAAGTGCCTGAACGGGAAGATCCTGGGGATGATCTTCGAAAAGAGTTCTATGCGCACACGCGTTTCCTTTGAAGTGGCAATGGTACAATTAGGTGGTCATGCCATTTACCTGACCCAGGGTGATATCAATCTCGGCAAAAGGGAATCGGTAAAAGACGGCGCCAGGGTGCTGTCGAGGTATGTGGAGGGAATTGTTATCCGTACTTTCGGTCAGGACACCATTCAGGAATTGGCCAGATATGCCACCGTGCCGGTTATTAATGCCTTATCGGATTACCTCCATCCATGCCAGGCGCTTACCGATATGTACACGATCAAGGAAAAATTCGGCACCTATGCCAGTGTGAAGATAGCCTATATTGGTGATGGAAATAATGTTGCACGATCATTGGCGCAAATCTGCGCAAAACTCGGGATCCATTTTTATATTGCATCACCAAAGGGATATGAGCTTTCGCCAGAGTTTATTGCTAAAACAAAACAGATAACGGATAGCAGCGACGTAATACACCTCTGTTATGATCCAAGAGAAGCAGCAAAAAATGCGCATGTGCTGTATACTGATACGTGGGTTAGTATGGGACAGGAGGCAGAAAAAGAGGTGAGGCAACAGGCGTTCAAGGGTTTTCAGATTAATAACGATATCGTGAAATTGGCAAAGGACGATGTCAAAGTAATGCACTGCCTGCCCGCCCACCGGGGAGAAGAGATTACGGATGAAGTTATTGATGGTCCGCATTCTATTGTCTACGATCAGGCAGAAAACAGGCTTCATGTGGAAAAAGCACTTTTAAAACTTCTCCTGCGTAAATAAAACCATGAGAGTGGATGATCGCGTATCTGATGAATTGAGGCCATTGATTATCAACAGGCATTTCACCAAATATGCACCAGGCTCTGTACTTATTCAAACCGGCAACACCAAAGTCATCTGTACGGCATCAGTCGAAGAGAGTGTGCCGCCCCATATGAAAAATACCGGTGAAGGCTGGATCACGGCGGAATATTCTCTCCTGCCAGGTTCCACGCCGGTAAGAGCTCCAAGGGAGTCTGCTAGGGGAAAAGTGGGAGGGAGAACCCATGAAATACAGAGACTCATTGGCCGTTCACTGCGGTCCGTCATTGATCTTGCGTTGCTGAAGGAACGGACGGTCTGGATTGACTGCGACGTGATCCAGGCGGATGGGGGGACGCGCACTGCCGCTATTACCGGTAGTTATGTCGCATTGATGGATGCGATCCGGTGGCTGAAGAGCAAAGACCTGATTAAGGAAAACCCGGTCATCAATAGCGTTGCAGCGGTAAGTGTTGGGATCGTGAATGGCGTTGTTCTGTTAGATCTCTGCTATGCAGAAGATGCCGCCGCTCAGGTTGACATGAATGTCGTGATGACCGGCGATGGTAAATTTATTGAATTGCAAGGCACAGGAGAAGAGTATGCCTTTGATGACGAACAACTGGCAGAGATGTTAAAGATGGCGAAAAAAGGCATTTATGAAATTGTTGAGATGCAAAAAAAAGCATTGGAAACCACAGATTGACAGATGCATAGATAATGGTGAAATTTTTTTTGCCAAAGGCTAAAGGGTATGTTGAGATGTTTTACGCCTGATATACAGCTAACCGATTCTGGTAAGAAAAAGGTATCAGTCTCACCTGAAGAAGGCGCTGTTACAGATGCCAATGGTGAGGTCAAATTTACGTTTACCGGCATCAAAAAAGGCGAGACAAAGGCCACCTTTACCGTAAATGGTTTGGAAGATAAAGAAAAAATAACCGTGAAGGTTAAATGAAGGGGAAGCCGAGTCTTAGAAATTACAGAGGTTTGGAAGTTGAGAGGGTGGGGGTTGGTATTTTACAATATTTATTTTTACATTTTCGGCAAAAAAACGTAGCGCCGATCCCTTGTGGTCGGCATTTGGCGGGGGATAAACCACCCGCGCTACACATTCCGATTTATTCGGGTTAAGATATTATCGAGTTTGTATTGATTTTGGTTTTAAATGAATATAGATGACATCGTAGAGAGACTAAAAAGCTATTTTGATAAAAGAAAAGATATTTCTATGGCTTTTTTTTTCGGTTCATGGGCAAAATGCCAGGGTGGCATTGATTCGGATGTTGATATAGCTATTTATTTTGAACCGAAATGGCATACCGTTGAATGGGAAAAAACGGACTTCTGGAGCGATGAAGAAAATTCTATATGGTTAGACATCGAGAAGATTATTGAAAAAGAGGTCGATCTTCTGGTACTCAACAGGGCTGCCCCAACCATTGCGGACAGTGCTCTAAAGGGGATTCCCATTATCATAAAAAACCGAAATCTCTATATGGATTTTCTTTTAAGGATTACTTCTGAAGCTACAGATTTCAGGCAATGGGTCGAATCATATTGGGATTTTAAAGAAAAAATGAAACATGGAGTTACTACCAGAAGATAGAGAGCGGCTTATACGGTATACTGACTTTATGAAGTCAGAATTATCTGATTTTCCCAAATTCTCTAAGGTTGATTGGAAAACTTATATGAGCGATAGAGACATAAGGAGAAATCTTGAGCGGTGGATTGAAACATTGTTAATTGTTCTATTGATATTGCCAAGGTTGTTGTTGCCTCTGAAAACAGAAGAATCCTCCGTCGTATAAAGGAGTTTTGAAAGAACTCGGTTCTACTCAGTATTTTGACGAGGCTTTTGGTGATGACATTTCTCAATGGGCTGTCCTTAGAAACATACTTGCTCATGAATATTTGGACATCCGCTGGAATACGATAAAAAATTTCATCCAAACAGCAGAACCAATTTATAGAGTGTTAAGCAAAAAAATAGAATCCTTTTTACAAACAGGAGAACAGAGATGACTTCATTCGTAAATACCCTACATGCAAAAACCATTTTAATTGCTACACAAAACGAAAAAAAGAGGGCGGAGATAAAGGAAATTCTCAAGGATATTCCGGGTATCCTGCTGCGATGCCCCGATGATTTTCCTTTTTTACCGCTGATAGAAGAAGATGGAACAACCTTTCAGGAAAATGCGGTAAAAAAGGCGACCATCCTGGCAAAGGCCTGTAATACCTGGGCAATGTCAGACGATTCGGGATTAGAAATCGATGCGCTGAGAGGACGGCCTGGCGTCTATTCATGCAGGTATGCAGGTGCAAATGCGGCTGATGAGAAAAACATAGAAAAAGTATTGTCTGAATTAAGGGGGGTGCCCAGGGAACGGCGCACGGCAAGGTTTGTCTGTACGATTGCCCTTGCTGGCCCGCAGGGGCTGTTCTTTGTCGTCGAGGGTCGTTGCGGGGGATTTATTACCGAAGAACCTAAGGGAAAATACGGTTTTGGATACGATCCCATCTTTTATGTGCCTGATCACCGGCAGACCTTTGCCGAATTAAATCCGGCGATCAAGAACAGGATCAGTCACCGCGCTCATGCCCTGAAGCAGTTTACAGAAAAATTACAACCGCTGATTCGGCAACTTTAGGGTGAATGCAGAATTCAGAAGTTGGAACTCAGAATCCTGAATGGAAATGAAAACGGTTCACGTAAATTTATGTGAAGGAATTGCAAACTTTTTCAGGTATGTTATGAATAAACGCATTATTACCCCTCGTTCGACTGAGCGCTCACGACGAAGTCTCAAGAGGGGAATTTGAGAAGTCCCCTCTCGGGAGGGGATTGAGGGGTGGGTAAAAGCGGACCGTTGTGATTCCTCAAGCCGGTATGAAATCCTTTTTCTGAATTCCATTCCAATACTGATCAACCATTTCCTGTATTTTCCTGATGACGTCTTCCTGTCGCACTGGTTTAAAGAGATGCGCAAATCTTCCCTGTTCTTTCAGATATGCTTCAACAGGTTTGAATTTTCTCGGAATAACGGTATGCCTTACATCGCCATAGATAGCCTCTTTTAACGACCATATACCGGTATCAACTGCCAGTTTTGCCAGTCTTGCAGAGTGAGCGGGGTCGGTTGACCATCCGGCGGGACATGGAGAAAGGTTTATAAAAAGTTTTGGCCCTTTGTACGTTTCTGCCTTTGTAAACTTGTTTATCAGGTCAACAGGGTGTGACGGGGAGATGGTGGCAAGATATGGTGGATTGTGGCTTCTCCATATCTCAAAGAGGTTCTTTTTGGGGAGTATAGATCCGGCAACGCTGGTTTTTCCTACCGGTGTTGTTCCCGTCCTTGATGCAAAAGGCGTTGCCCCCGATGACTGGAAACCGGTGTTTCCGTAAGCCTCGTTATCGGAACAGATATAGTAGAAGTCGAGATTCCGGTGTAGAGCGCCGGATGTGGATGCAAGGCCGATATCATACGCAACCCCATCGCCCGTAAGTACCATTACCTTCAAATCTTCTTTGGGATCGAGCCGTCTCTTTTTTATTAAGATATCCAGGGCGTCCCTGATACCCTGCGCTCCGGCTGGGGCGCAGGCCATTGCGGTATAAAGCCACGAATTCTGAAAAGGCGTAAACGGATAGACCGAAAGCAGGGTAAAACATCCGGCGGCATTGACAATTACCGTCTTTTTCCCTAAAGCCTTCAGACAGTGTCTTAAGGCCAGAAGCCCCCCACAGCCTGCACACGTTGGAGTACCGGGAAAAAGGTTTTCCTCTGCCGGGAGGTCTTTTATGGATTTTATAAGGGTCATATTCATATTTATAGCCACAACCAAACTCGACGAAAAATAATTAGAAGCTGGTATTCAGCAGACAGACTGCATAGTAACGTCGACAGTAATGCTGCATAATTAGCTATCAATCGTTGGCAGTCATAGGTTTTTATTCTGAATTCCGACTTCTGAATCCTAATATTAACTCAGTGTCATTCCGTGAGTTTCCGTGGTTATTTCTTATTTATTATACGTCTTACCAGCGATACTTTTCAACCTCTCCATTTCCCTCCATTCTCCTTCGGTATAGAGAAGCCGGGGTGTTTCAATTTCCCCCGTGTTAAAGGCCTTAATCATGGCGTTAAAGATGAACTCAAACTCCTGAGCGCTTATGTTTTTTCCCCCCAGTCCGCCAATAAAAGAGAGTAAAAGGGGTTTATTCTTCTCGTGATACAATGCGCCGGCAATCTCTGAATACCAGATGCCTCCTTTGCCTACGCTGATATTCTGGTCTATAACGGCCACAGCTTTCTTTCCTTTTAGAATGGCCTTTAAATCCGCATCAGGAAATGGCCTTAAGAGCCTCAATCTCAAAAGCCCTGCTTTCATACCTTTCTTCCGGACCTTTTCTATAGCGGCCTTTCCGAGGGTTGAAAAGGAATTGGACATAACCAGTATATATTCGGCATCGTGAGTCATATATCCTTCGGTAGTATTATAGCTTCGGCCGAATATTTTGTTAAATTCCTCCGAAACTTCTTGGTAAACAATCAGCGCCTTCATACTAGCCAGGTGCATCTGATATTTAAAATAAGAATAGGACGAACCGCCGATGACTGCCAGGCCCTGTGCCATCGGTTGGCTTGCCTTAAAAAAGGCATGGTTTGACTGATACGGCGGGAGAAACCTTCTCACTTCGTCTATGTCTGGTATTTCTACGGGTTCCCTGGTAAAGGAAAGATGAAATCCGTCCATATTTACAAAGATGGGGAGAAGGACACGTTCATCCTCTGCCAATCGATATGCCATTAAGATCGAATCCAGCGCCTCCTGGCAGGTCTCACAGTGAATCTGCAGGAACCCTGAATCCCGTGCAGCAAGGATGTCGTTATGGTCGGGTTCCAGCGTTATCGGGGAGGATAATCCCCTAGATACATTTACCATGACAAAGGGTACCCGCCATCCGGCTACGGTGTAAAGCATCTCAAAGCCGTACAAAAGTCCCTGGCTTGACGTTGCCGTAAAAACTCTCACTCCGGTTGCCGATGCGGCCCCGGCAGCGGTAATCATGGAATGTTCTGAGTCTAAAGAGACACACCGGGCGTCCATAACCCCATCGTAAATCCATTTTGCCAGGGTTTCGATAATTTCCGTCTGAGGGGTTATGGGGTACGTCGGCACATAATCAACCTCTGCCAATCTTACGCCCCAGGCAACAGAGGTATTGCCGGTAAGCATCTCCCGTGTTCTTGCCACAGTCCTTTCCTCTCAAAGCCTAAATTTCAAATAAATCCAAGGAGCCGGCATTGTCTTGGTTGCTATGTTCCATGACCAGCGGGTATTGCAACATCCAACTCGTAAATATTCCCAGAAGGATTGCTATGACAAAGCTAATCATGGTGCCGATTAATATGTATTCTGCCTCTTTTCGACTGTTCGGCGCCCGAGTCTCCCCAAACCGCAGGATTGATTTTGCGGCAATCAGGAAGCCAATGGCTTCAAAATGTTTGAGCAGAATAAAGGTGAGTATTAAGACGCGCTCCAGACGTCCAATCCATAGCCCCGCCTTCTCCAGACCCTGGGAAGATGGTTCTTTGGTTATTTCATTCCGCCATGGTTTTGTAATCGTGCCGATCAAGGCGCCGGCTGGCCAAATGACCACAATATAGGACAGGATTACGGTCCAAAACGGTATATTTGCCGTGCTTGAGAATAAAAACGTAACGATGTCTGATAGAGTGCCATGTATCAGTATTATCCAACACCCTAAGAGGATGACGCCATGTCCCAGGTGATCCAGCAGGAGGAATCGGGCCTTATCCTCTCCCTGAGACGTTAAAGCGTCACGCAAAATGTGCGAAATACAAATAACGAACGGGAGCCAGATGACATTCCAGAGGCCTGCAAAGGCATATGCGAGCGCTCCGGCACACGCTCCATGGGCATAAAGCCAGCCCGACCGCCATTTTTTCCCGAACTGCTGTCCCGCCAGGGAATTCCACGGAAATAAAAAGTCTGCCGCCACATGGGCCACGATAAGGCGCAGGAGCAATAACACATCGTTTTGACTCAGCAGACCATACATTATAAGCTCCTGCACTTATTTTCTGTCATTATAAGCCCCCGCCCTTCCTTTTCGCGGATTAACTGTTCGTACCGGCGGCACAATTCTTCAATAGCCCTGCCGCCAGCGCTTTTCAAACGTTGACGGACCGCTGGTTGAGAAACTCCGAATTCCTGGGCAGCCATCTCCTGGGTTAAACCCCGGATTTGGCCAAGTATTGCCTGAGCCTGTGCTCCGGAGCATCTGTTTATCAGGGCATCGAGCAAGGCGCACTCGATATCAAGTTCTGCATCAACCGCTTGCCATGGGGTTCTGATCAGGAGACGCTGATCTCCCTTCATCGTATCCAAAATCGGCCCGGAACGGCGAAAAGCCTCTCCGTCTCCTTCAGCTACCCGGCCTGCCGGAAGCAGGTCGATTGGTCCTATTCCCACGGCGATCCGTGCATCCAGCGCGTTACGGCGTTGCTTTGTTTCAAAACCGTGGCGTAAACTGGTGCGAATGGCGATAGCTACCCGGAGGGCTGCCTCTGGCTTGGACAATACCCCCTGAAAACTATCCCCGCGGTGTATTTCAAACGGTGCACGGATTCCATCAGGCAGAATCTTTTTGAGCGTATTGAATGAAGATTTAAGGACTGATAATAAATGACTGCGCTGACCGGTTGTGAGTTTTGAGGATCCAACGATATCCCCGGTTACCACCGCATAAAGCCCGATATTTTTCATGCCTTCTATTCTCCCGTGCCTCTTTCTTTTAAAGATGTCCTGGTACCATAGTAAGCGCATAAAGAAAGTTGTCATTGCGAGGGCGTTAGCCCGAAGCAATCTCTGCTATGACTGTCATTCCGAGCAAAGGGAGGAATCTCATGGGTTTGCGCTTCGCTTGGGCTCGCAACTTCGGCTTCGCGGAGTTTACACTGCGCAACGCGCATGTGCTCGCAATGACCAGCACATGCCAGCTTATTTAATACGTTTACTATAACTATGTATGAACTTCCCGCACCTTCTCTATTGCTTTTACGGGACATTCTTCAACACAGATTAGACAGCCCTTGCAGTTGTCGTAATCGGTATAGGGAAAGCCGTCTTCATTCATTGCAATACAGCCATCAGGGCATCTGGCAACACAGGTCATGCATTTGGTGCAGGCCTCATAATTCCAGACAGGCTTGAATACCCGCCAGTTGCCGGTCTTTCTCAGCGGGGTATTTCCTGTGGTATTGATGGTAGGGCTGGAAATCAGGGCAGGTTCGAAGGGAACATCAATGACAGGACTTTCTTTGCCGATGGCTTCCGTAGTTTTTACTTCAAGGGAGTGGATTGCGTGAAAACAAAAGAGTGATGCCTCTAGGTTTTTTGTGATAAGCTTTTCGTCGGTCAATATTGCGGACGCCTCCTTTTCAACCGCCTTTCTTAAGGAGTCCTCTTCGATGCCGGCAATCCTTGCGGCAACACCACCCGCTAACGTGCTCAGCACAGGCAGTCCCAGCATATCGAGGCCGATCTTCGTTATGTCTAAGGTAATGACCCGTTCGGCGACTTTATGCTTGTCCTTTGCCTCTGCAGGACTATGGGCGGTATTGATAAAGACAATGCCTCCCTCCTTGATCCCGGATACGGGGTTTGCCTGCGGATCATCCAGGAGCGTCTCATCCAGGATGATGACCATGTCAGGTTCGGAAATTACCCCTCGTTCCAGGATAGGTTCGCGGGATATACGTGTGAATGCGGTTATCGGCGCGCCTCTCCTCTCGGCGCCATAAAGTGGAAAGTCCTGAGCACAGTAACCTTCAAGAAAAGCGGCGGTGCCAAGTACCCTGCTTGCGACCTTTGCCCCTTGTCCACCCCTGCCGTGGAATCTGACTCTGAGCATCTGTTCTGCTCCAAAAAATGTATAAGTCGGACTATACGAAACCCTCATGTCCTTTTGTACCGTAGGGTTTTTGATGTACGGCATTTCAGAAGGATAACCATGATTTTTATTATACTACAGCCGGGTATGGCGAGGCAAGGGACTGTTTTTTTCAATATACCACCATCAGGACATCCAATAGGGAGACGGATGGATACTAACCCGAACGAGCCGGAAAAGACAAAATCAGAAGCACGAAATTCCTTGTGCGTTTACTATAAATACCTCTTTTATTGCTAAGGAATGTTTATGAAAAACCGTTCAGTATACCAATGCCAGGTATATAATTTGACTTAGAATAAGACATTTGTTAAAATTTCCCTTTCATAAAAATAGATTACAGAAATTATTTTGGCACAAGCAATATGAACGGAATTAGCCGGTAAATTCTGTAGTTTTTTGTAAAATACCTATTGTGCCTTTCTCTGGAATGAGGATATATAATTGGGTTATTGTATTGTCGGTATTGACCTGGGTGGAACAAATTTAAAAGCAGGTGTCGTTGATACGGATGGGAGAATTTTCCATCGTCTTTCCATAAAAACCAATTCGAATGCAGATCCGCAGACCATTTCGAATCAAATACTCGAACTTATTGCAGAAACGATGCAAAGCGCTCAGGTAAGGGAATCTGACGTTGTCGGCATTGGTCTGGGATCGCCAGGTCTCGTTGATAAACAGGGTGAAACGATTCTTTTTTCTCCAAACCTTCCCCGCTGGCGTAATATACCTATTAAGCGTATCGTGTCAGAACGGTTTTCGAAACCCTGTGTGCTGGAAAATGATGCTAATGCTGCCGCCTGGGGCGAGAAGTGGGCAGGGGCGGGTAAGGGAGTGAAATCGCTGGTAATGTTGACCCTGGGGACGGGGGTAGGGGGCGGTATTGTTATTGATAACAAACTGTGGCGGGGAGCCAATAACGTGGCTGCAGAGATTGGTCACATGGTGATCCAGACGGATGGGCCTCTCTGCAATTGCGGCAATCGGGGATGCGTTGAGGTGTACGCGTCGGCGACTGGAATGGTGCGACGCTTTAAAGAAGTGTTAAAGGGCGGCGCATCATCCTCGTTGAAAATTTCTGATGAAATTACGGCAAAGATGATTAACGAGGCCGCAATTCATGGTGACAAGGTGTCACTGGATGTTATTGAGGAGACCGGTCGTTACCTTGGGATTGCCATTGTCAATATCATGCATGTATTAAATCCGGAGATGATTGTATTGTCGGGAGGTATGATTGGCTCCGGACAATTATTGATGGATCCTATCAGAAAGGTTACTACGCAAAGGGCGTTTGAGGCGTCATATCAGGATACGAAAATTGTGTTTTCTCAGCTCGGGAATGATGCGGGGATTATAGGAGCGGCTGGATGTCTACTGAAAGAATTAGAAATTTCTGCATAATTGCGCACATTGATCATGGGAAATCCACCCTGGCAGACCGCTTGCTGGAAAAGACCCATACCATTACCTCCAGAGAGTTCCGCAACCAGATGCTGGACGATATGGATCTGGAGCGCGAACGCGGTATTACCATCAAGGCGAGCGCGGTTGCATTGAAGCTGGTACGGGATGGCAAGGAATATAATCTCAATTTAATAGATACGCCTGGTCATGTGGACTTCAGCTATGAAGTTTCACGGAGCCTTGGCGCCTGCGAAGGGGCGTTATTGCTGGTGGATGCATCGCAGGGTGTTGAGGCACAGACCGTAGCCAACGCCTATCTTGCCATGGAGCACAATTTGGCAGTTATTCCGGTTATCAGTAAGATCGATCTGCCGCAATCCCGGCCTTATGATGTGCTTACGGAAATGGAAAAAACCCTGGGTATCGATTCCAGTGAAGCGCTTATGGTTAGCGCAAAGACCGGTGAAGGCGTTGATGAAATCTTTGGGGCTGTTATCAAACGCATCCCGCCGCCCAAAGGCGACTCCCATGCACCGTTGAGGTCTTTGATCTTTGATTCGGTGTATGATGAGTATCGTGGAGTTATAATTTATCTGCGAATCTTTGATGGCTCTGTTAAGGTGGGTGACGAGATCTATATGATGAAAACAAACAGTTCTTTCAAGGTCGAAGAGGTCGGTGTTTTCAAACCCAAGATGGTAGCCAAAAACTGCCTCTTTGCGGGTGAGGTGGGTTACTGCATTGCCAATATAAAATCGATTCGGGATGTCAAGGTGGGAGATACGGTTACCCACAACCGGGAAAGAACGGCCGAGGCGTTGCCTGGGTATCGGGCGCCTATGCCGATGGTATACTGCGGTGTTTATCCGGCAGATAATGCCGATTTCCACGTGTTGCGTGAGGCATTGGAACGCCTGAGCCTGAATGATTCATCATTTACCTTTGAACCGGAGACTTCTCAGGCGCTTGGGTTTGGGTTCCGGTGTGGATTTCTTGGTCTTTTGCACATGGAAATTGTCCAGGAACGTCTGGAGCGTGAAAGCAACATCAATATTGTCCAAACTGCTCCGAACGTGACCTATGAGATATTAACGACCAATAAAGAGGTAGTTAAGGTCGATAACCCGGAAAAGGTGCCCATGGTAAATGAAATTGAGGAATTCAGAGAACCCATCGTGCGTGCCAGCTTTGTGCTGCCCACAGAATATGTCGGAACGATTATGCAGTTCGCCGAAGGGCGCAGGGGGCGATATAAAAGCACTGAGTATCTCAGTGAAAAGCGCGCGATACTTTGCTATGAGCTGCCGTTGGCAGAAATCATCTTTGATTTTTTTGATAAGCTGAAATCTGCTACGCGGGGCTATGGAACCCTGGATTATGATTTCGTAGGGTATGAGCCTGCCGACCTGGTAAAATTGGACATTTTGGTGTCGGGCAAACGTGTGGATGCCCTTTCCACGATTGTCCACCGGAAAGATGCAGAGATCAAAGGACGAAGGCTGGTGAAAAAGCTCAAGAACGAAATTTCGAGGCACCTCTTTGAGGTGGTTTTACAGGCGGCAATTGGAAGCAGGGTTATTGCACGGGAAACGATACGCCCCATTGCGAAAAACGTAACGGCCAAGTGTTATGGCGGCGATATTACCCGAAAGCGAAAACTTTTAGAAAAGCAGAAGGAAGGCAAAAAAAGGATGAAGTCCATCGGGAATGTGGAAATCCCGCAAAAGGCGTTTTTATCGGTATTATCCGTTGATGAGTGAGGTGCGGCGTGGCTGATATAAAAGAAAAACAAGCAAGTACCAGGATAAAAGAGAAGACAAAAAAAAGGAAGGGTAAATTACGTGAAAATATCGAGTCGATCGCTATTGCCGTTGCCGTGGCTTTTGCGATCCGTTATTTTGTCGTGGAGGCATTTAAAATTCCCACCGGCTCGATGGCGCCAACCTTATTGGGTGAGCATAAGAACGTGAAATGCCCGAATTGCGGCTGGTTTTTCTATGCCGACCGCCATAGTGAAGACGCCCTGTGCCCCAATTGTCAATTCGGGATAACCCTCTCTGCGTATTGCGAAGTTTGCAGCAATAAGATCCGCTATAACTGGCCTGCGTGGTTATGGAGGAAGGGACAGTGTCCCCGGTGTCAAATTTCAATTGCCTGGTCAGACCTGTCGAACCGGGTAATTCATGGTGGGAATAGAATCGTGGTGAACAAATTCTGGTATAAATTTACCGATCCAAAGCGATGGGATGTTATGGTGTTTATTTATCCCTTGTATGATCTTACGTGTAAAAATTGCTCTGCACAACTTCCCGATACAGAGTGGCGCGAAGGGTTCCGGTGCCCCCGGTGTGGCTCGGAGAAATTTTCAAAGAAAAAGAAAAATTATATTAAACGGCTTGTCGGTTTGCCCGGAGAAAAGCTTCAGATTGTTAATGGTGATATTTATATCAATGATAAGATACAAAGGAAGCCTGATTCCGTGCAGGATATGTTCTGGCTGCCGGTCTATAACAGTAATTATGTAGTAAAAGAAGAGGATACTCCCGCATGGATAACCGACAGTGATGCATGGAAGATTACGGATAAGGCGATTACCGTGGATACTCTGTCCGGGGAAGGTTCAGATGTATCCCTGGTGACGTTTGGCCGGAGTGTTTCCGATCAAAACGGTTACAATAACCGGTCGGGGCACAATGAAATGGGGGATACCAAGATTGGCTTTGATGTTACCCTCCTGAAAGGTTCTCAATCTCTGACGCTTGTCCTGGAAAAAAATAATGACACCTTTACGGTGCTTATTCCTGCAGACGATACGGCTAGAAAAACTGTTCTCATGAGGAACGGAACGAATGTGCTGGAAAAGGATATTTGTTTGCAAACCGGACATCGGCATAAGATCGAGTTTTCAAATGTGGATCGTGTGGTATCCCTTGCCATAGATGGTAATAAGGTTTTTGTGCATGACTATGACGATGGGGTGATACCCGATCTGCACCCATCTGACACGAGTAAGATTCGTTTTGGCGGCGACCGCATCCATGCGACCTTTGAGAATATTACCATAGTTCATGATATTTATTATACCAGCCTCTCTGCCGGCGCATGGGGCACAACCAAACCGGTTCAGTTGGGGGAAAAGGATTATTTTATGCTTGGGGATAATAGCAGAAACAGCAATGATAGCCGTGTATGGAAGTTTGTTCCGGAAAAGAATATTGTTGGCAAGGCATTTTTTGTATTCTGGCCGCTAAACACCATGAAATTTATAAAATAATGCCATGAATTTACTCAGAGCAGAGGGACTAACAAAGTCATACGGCAAGCGCACCGTTGTGAATCAGGTCAGTTTTGAGGTGAATGACGGAGAGATCGTAGGGATACTTGGTCAAAATGGGGCAGGGAAAAGCACCTCCTTCAATATGATCATCGGTGTTGTCCGTCCCGACAGCGGCCGGGTAATCTTCCAGAATGAGGATATTACTGACTATCCCATTTACCAGCGTGCGCGGAAAGGGATGGGGTACTTGTGTCAGGAACCATCCGTCTTCCAGCGGTTGACGGTTGAGGAAAACATTCTTGCCATCCTGGAGACGCACCGATACAATAGTGACGAGAAAAATAAACGACTGATCGAATTACTCAGCGAATTTAACTTACAACCTCTGGCAAAAAACAAGGCGTTTACCCTGTCAGGCGGGGAAAGGCGGCGGCTCGAAATTGCACGGGCGCTTGCCAGTTCTCCCACCATGATCCTTCTCGACGAACCATTTACCGGTGTCGACCCTATTGCGGTGAACGAGGTGCAGGATATCCTCCTGAAACTCAAGAATAAGGGGATTGGTCTCCTGATTACCGACCATAATGTCCGTGAGGCCCTGAGCATTACGAATCACTCGTATATCATCAGTGAAGGCACGGTTGTTGCCAAAGGCACTACCCAGGAAATCCTGAATAATCCCGTCGCACGCCAATCCTATTTAGGGGATAATTTCCCTACCAGCGAACATCGGTTAGCCGATTTCAAAGACGTCCATAGCAAAAAGTCGAAAGACGCCGACCGAAAACCCATCGTTCGCAAAGACACCAATATCAAGTAATCGTTGTCATGCGGTAATTATTGTAACAATTTAGTTTTTTGAAAAATTCCAACAATGGCGATGTCTGCCGCACAGTGTAGGGGCGAAGCATTTACCAGTTTGGGTATGAATGCATATATGCCAATTATAGCAAATGATTCGCCCCTACTTTTTCAAGAAACTAAATTGTTACTATTTTTAAGAACGAAGAGGTTTCCAAAAATTAAGAACGTGGCTCAGCATTTCTCAAGTTCCCGGTTACCGTATGGATAAAGAAGAATTTTTCACTGATGATGTTCTGACAGACAAAATATACGACAGGGAGGTGATGAGAAAACTGCTGTCGTATGTACTGCGGTATAAGGCATCAGGTTTGTTGTCCGTTTTTCTCGTGCTGATTACCACCGTTTTGTTCCTGCTTTGTCCATACCTCTTTGGATATGCAATTGATCATGGCATTAACAAAGGCGATAGGGCGCTAGTCTACCATACGGCATTAGCCATACTGGGGATCGAGACATTACGGCTCATATTAGTGGTGGTGCAGAGCTATAATATTCAGGCCATTGGGCAGAAGGTCATGCTGGATGTGCGCATGGAGCTGTTTCGTCACGTCCAATCGCTTCCCGTCTCTTTTTTTGATAAAAACCCCGTTGGGAGAACCGTCACGCGTCTGACGAACGATATTGCAGCCATTGGAGAACTCTTCTCTGCCGGTGTTATCGTGGTAATCGGAGACATCTTCATCATCATCGGGATATTTGTTGCTATGGTGATGCTCAACGGGAAGCTTGCCCTCGTCACCCTTTCCGTTTTTCCCATAATCGTGATGATTGCCCTCTGGTTCGGGAAACGCATGAAGAATTCCTTCCGGGAGATACGGCGCAAGCTGGCGCGTATCAATGCCTATCTCAATGAAAATATCACGGGGATGAAGGTCGTCCAGCTCTTTAACCGCGAGAAAAAGAATTACGCCAAATTTGATGAGATCAATGACGACTATTTAAAAGAACAGGTCAAATATATCCGCTATTTCGCCGTGTTTCAGCCGGCAGTGAATATGGTAAGCGCGTTGGCAGTTGGCCTGGTGCTCTGGTATGGCGCCGGGAGATACATGCACGGTTTTCTTACCCTTGGTGTGCTGGTGGCATTCCTGACATACGTTCATGATTTATTTGATCCCATCCGGGATATTGTGGAAAAATACAATATTTTTCAGGGCGCTATGGCGTCATCAGAGCGGGTATTTGGTCTCATGAGAGAACCGGCCGAGATGGATTACGTTATTTCCAATCCATCCAGAGAAGTTTCTCAGAGAGATTTTAAAGGAGAGATAGAATTTCAGCATGTCTGGTTTGCCTACCATAGCGACTATGTCCTGAAAGATATATCCTTCCGTATAGAGCCTGGGCAGTCAGTCGCGCTGGTGGGGGTAACGGGCAGCGGGAAGACATCGATCGCAAGCGTCCTGACCCGTCTCTATGAAATTCAAAAGGGCACGATCTTGCTGGATCAGATTGACATCCGGAATATAGAAAAGATAGGGCTCCGGTACATCGTTGGATTAGTGAGCCAGGACGTCTTCTTATTTGCGGGCACCTTACGGGATAACATCACCCTGTTCAATCCCATACCCCATGCAAAGGTTTTGCAGACCATTGAGGCATTAGGGTTGATGCCCTTTATTGACCGCATGCCCGGGGGGCTTGATATGGAAATTGCCGAGCGGGGTGCAAATCTCTCCGTAGGCGAACGCCAGTTTATCTCACTCTCCAGGATTATTCTTTACGACCCGCGGGTGATCATCCTTGATGAGGCAACATCCAGTATGGACCCCATCTCAGAGGTCTTGATCCAGAATGCCATTCAAAAGGTCACACAGGGCAGGACGTCCATCTTCATTGCCCACCGCTTATCCACCATCTTACACTGCGACAAGCTTATCGTATTGAGCAAGGGTGAGAAGGTGGAAGAGGGCAGCCACGAAGAACTCCTGCGTTTCGGCGGTCTTTATAGCCAGTTATATAAGGTGTATATGAAGGAAGAGTTAATGGGACATGCGTAATTGTTCAAAATTATACGGATTTTAAGCAAGTAAAATCATAAAAATACCGTCGATAAACATGCGTTACTCATCGGTAAATACAGAAATCGTGAATACTTCTTTTCAATAAATACATTGAACTATATCTCTGATTTGCTTACAATGCGAATATCAGATAATCAGATTTATCGACGAATGAGAAAGGAGTCTGCGTATGTCTGTTGTTAAATTGAGAGAAAGAGGGCAGGTAACTATCCCTTACGAATACAGAAAAGCCCTTGGACTTGACAAGGAAGATGTGCTTAATGTCTTAAGAGTCGGTGATGTGCTTGTTCTTGTGCCAAGGCAGATTGCCGGTGACGCCCTTTCAAGAAAAATGGAGGGCGCTATGAAGAAAAAAGGGCTGACACTTGATAATCTTCTGAGCAACCTGAGAGAACAGAGGAAAAGGTACTCCAGGGAAACCTATGCAAAAACAAAGACTTAAGGTCTTTTTTGACACAAGCGCTTTGATTGCCGGCATAGTATCTTCAAGAGGCGCTGCACGGGCAGTCTTGCAGCTTGCTGAAATTGGTTTGATCGAAGTTTTTGTCTCAAAACAGGTCATTGTTGAAGCAGACAGAAATATTGAAGATAAACTGCCGGAGATGTTGAACGAATACAGAGAGTTCATTAAATTCCTTGCTCCTGTGCTGGTTGAAGACCCTCACCAAAAGGACATCAAAAGATATGTAACGGTAATTCATCCTGATGATGCTCCTATTCTTGCTGCTGCAGTGAATGCCGAGGTTGATTATCTTATTACATGGGACAGAAAACATTTCATAAACAAAAATATCCATACTCACTCAACCATGAAAATCGTTACACCTGGAGAGTTCTTAAAATATTTCAGAGAATGCTTATGACAACTGATTTATCATTTTTAACAAACGAAAAAATCAAGGCCTGAAGGACAGGTTTGAATTCCTGGTAAAAGACACCTCATTCTCACACCGAGATAAAAGAACAATTCGAACAGTCTGTCACGGAAGAAGTAGAAAAACAGGATGGCAGATAGTGTTGGAAACGAGATCATCTGAATCCCATCGACAAAGACTGTTATAAGGCAGGTGAGCAAATATCACGGAAATGCGGAATAATTTTGATTGTCCCACCAGTATCATATTGCTATCATATTGATACTATTGCTTGGGTAGAGATGGTGTGTAATCCAAGTCTTCGGCTTTGAACTTATCGAACGTAAAGGTTTTTATTACAATGGGTAGTTAAAAAAACAACAGGGAGGATAAAAATGTCACAATTATTAATCAGAAACCTTGAAGATGAAACTATTGAATTATTGAAAAATCAGGCAAAACTTCATAATCGTTCATTGCAGGGTGAGGTAAAGCAGATACTGGAAGAAAATGTAAAAATGTCCATGAAGTATGCGCGAATAAAAGCCAGAAAGATACGCGCAAGTTTTGGGAAAAAGATATTTTCAGACAGCGCAAATCTCATCCGCGAGGACCGTAACCGTTGAATAAATTTGTTGTAGATGCAAGCGTTGCTATTAAATGGTATCTGCCTGAAAATTTTAGCGAAGATGCTGATCGCCTGCTAAATCCATTTTTTGAATTGCTTGTTCCAGAACTTTTGTTTGCTGAAACAGGCAATATTTTATGGAAACGGGTAATGAAATCTGAATGTCCGTATGGCAAGGCAGTAAAAATAACAAGGGCAATTGAAACCATGCCTTTTCAAATATGGGATACCAGAATTCTGGCAGAGGATGCCCTTAATCTAGCCTGTCGTGTAAAAAGAACATTTTACGACAGTCTGTATTTATCGCTTGCCGTAAGAAATGCATGCCAAATGGTTACAGCAGACCTTAAACTATACCATGCTATCAAAAGGACACCGTTCAAAGGATATGTTTTATGGGTTGAAGATATACCTTAATTCATAACAGTTTTGTTTTTTGAAACAAGACACATATTAACCTTTGAAGTGGAAATTAAAAAGCATCTAAGTAAAAATGAATTCAGACCTGACCTTCATTACCAACGAAGAAAACAGAAATCTTATAGAAAGATTCAGGGTACTTATTCAAGACACCCGATTTTTCGATGTGCTCGTTGGTTATTTCTATACCAGCGGGTTTCATGCCATTTACAAATCCCTTGAAAATACCGAAAAAATAAGGATTTTAGTTGGAATAAGCACAAACAAACAGGCAATAGAACTCATTCAAAAGGCAAAAACTAATCACCAATCAACACTTCCGTATTCCCACGCCGAGGTAAAAGCACAATTTGAACAGTCTGTTGCTGAAGAAGTAGAAGAATCGGAGGATAGGCCCGAAGTTGAAGGAGGCATCCTTAAGTTTATTGAATGGCTGAAAAACAGAAAACTAGAAGTCAGGGCTTATCCAACCGAAAATATTCACGCAAAGCTTTACATTATGACCTTTGTTGCAGGTGACAGGGATGTCGGAAGGGTCATTACCGGATCAAGCAACTTCACTCAATCGGGTCTCATCGATAACTTTGAGTTTAATGTTGAGTTAAAAAACAGGGCTGATTATGAGTTTGCATTGCAAAAATTCAATGAACTGTGGAAAGACGCAGTTGATGTACGAGAAAAGTACATTGATACCATTCAGATAAGAACATGGCTGAATAATACTATTACTCCGTATGAATTGTATCTAAAATTTTTATATGAGTATTTCAAGGATGAACTCCGTCAAACCGACGAAGTGTTTTTGAAATATCTTCCCGAAAAATTTAAAAAACTGGAATATCAGGAGCAGGCAGTCTTAAACGCACGAAAAATACTTCTTGAATACGGCGGAGTCTTTATCTCTGATGTTGTAGGGTTAGGCAAGACATACATATCGGCAATGCTGGCAGGTCAGCTTGACGGCAGAACCCTTGTCATTGCCCCACCTGTACTGATTGAAAGATCAAATCCTGGTTCCTGGACTAACGTGTTTTCTGATTTCAGGGTGCCGGCCGACTTTGAATCACTCGGCAAAATGGACGACCTTATTGACAGAGGGACAGAGAAATACAAGAACATTATCATTGATGAGGCGCACCGTTTTAGAACTGAAACAACGGTCACTTATGAGAAATTGGCAGAAATCTGCCGTGGCAAAAGGATTGTTCTTGTAACGGCAACTCCCTATAACAATGCGCCAAAAGATATTCTAAGCCTTCTAAAACTATTTCAGAAGGCCAGAAAAAGCACTATCCCAAACCTGCCGGACCTGGAAGGTTTCTTTCATGGCCTGGATAGAAAGTTGAAAAAACTGGACAGGCAGAAAGATTATGCCAAATACATAAACATGGCAAAAGAAAATGCGCGGGAACTTCGTGAAAAGGTCCTTAAATATCTCATGGTGCGCCGCACCCGAACAGAGATTGAAAGGTACTTTTCCAACGATATAAAGAGCCAAAACCTCAAATTCCCCAATGTTGAAAAACCAGTCCCTCTCTTTTATGAACTCAATGATAGGGAAAATGAAGTATTCAACAAAACCATAGAATTGATAGCAAAGGAATTCAAATACGCCCGTTATATGCCCATGCTTTATTATGAAGGTGAAGTTGACCAGCTTGAACAGCAGTCACAGAGAAACATGGCTAAGTTTATGAAAATCCTGCTGGTGAAGCGTCTCGAAAGCAGTTTCTTTGCATTTAAAAATTCGGTGGATAGATTTCTGCGCTCATACAAGATGTTTATAAAAGAGCTTGATAACGGAAATGTTTATGTAAGTAAAAAACACTCCAATAAAATATTTGAACTGCTCGAGAGCGATGACGACGAAGCCGTCCAGCGACTGATAGACGAAGGCAAGGCGGAAAGATACGCAAGTAATGAATTTAGAGAAGGCTTCAGAGATGACTTACAGCACGACCATGACATCCTCCTTGAGATAAAAAAACTATGGCATTACGTTAACCGCGACCCGAAGCTTTTAAAGTTTTTAGGGGAATTATCAAAAAATCCGGTTTTACAAGAGAATCATCTGATTATCTTTACAGAATCGAAAGAAACCGCAAACTATCTGTTCAAAAATATAAACCAACAATATCTAGATAAGGTGCTGTGTTTTACTGGTGATTCAGGTGAGGCAACGCGTGACAAGGTCATTGAGAATTTTGACGCCAGGGCGCGTCACCCTAAAGAAGATTACCGGATACTGATCTCTACGGAAGTACTGGCTGAAGGCGTTAACCTGCACCGCTCAAATACGGTGATAAATTATGATATCCCCTGGAATCCTACCCGCATGATGCAGCGGGTAGGACGTGTCAACCGTGTAGACACAGCATTTGACACGATTCATACCTTTAATTTTTTCCCGACCAAACAATCAAATGACCAGATAAAACTGAAAGAAGCAGCAGAAGCGAAAATCAATGCCTTTTTAACCCTGCTCGGTGGGGACGCAGAACTTTTGACTGAAGGTGAACCCATCGGTTCGCATGAACTCTTTAATCGGCTGATTTCCAAACAAACACTGGA
The DNA here is from genome assembly GCA_007618135.1 of Candidatus Brocadia sp. WS118. GTDB lineage: Bacteria > Planctomycetota > Brocadiia > Brocadiales > Brocadiaceae > Brocadia. The sequence continues at coordinate 92,521 of PHFX01000002.1, forward strand.
AGGCGAGGAAGAATCTGGGGAGAGTGAATTGAAATACCTCCAGGTTATAAAAGGGATTCGCGATAAAGACCCCAACCTTTTTGAAAGGATAAAACACCTCCCCAAAAAGGCGCGCACCACCAAGGTAACTCAAGTTTCCAGCTTGAGATCGATTAATAAAAATCACAAGCAGGATGCTTGTGATACCTTGATTACCTATTTCAGACGGGGGAAATTGCAGAAATTTTTTAAAGCAGAATACAATAGTGTGGCTGAAGAATTGGATTTTTTGACTGCGGCAAAACTACTGGAGAGTAATCCTGATGAAACGAAGGAAAAACTACCAGAACAATTTTATGAGTTGCTGGATAAGAACAAAGAGGCATTTATCTTAGCGACCACGGAAGAAATGCCGCATCACGGGCAAAGGAGCGGGCGTGACAGTGCTGCAAATATCCTGAGAATATTAAAGGCAACCCTGAAGAACACCCAAAAACTGACAGAAGACCAGGAACGATACCTGAAAAAAGTCCTTGCTCAGCTTGAGGAAGGCGGACTGCCCAAACAGACGGCAACCCATGCACTGAAAGCGCTCAATGCGCTTAAGAATGAAATCATTAACCCGCTCAAGGTGCTGGCAATGCTTCAGACCCACATTCCGGCGAGACTATTGGAAGAACATTATGCTGAACAAAACCCGGCGGTGGTTGGCAAACGGGAAGTGATACTCTCATTATATTTAATGGCAAAACCCTGACAGGGTTGGGTTGCCTGGAGGAAGGCAAAAGTATTAAATAACCATTATCTAACGAAGAAAAATGATAGCGCAGCAAGGCCGCAACCAAGTCCCCTCTAGCAAGAGGGGATTTAGGGGTGTGTTTAAAAACTTACAAAAAAAGGATGTTTTTACACGGGAATACTATACTGCAGCAAAGCCGCACCCAAATCCCTCCTATCAAGGGGGATGAAGGGCATAGGTGTTAAGTTAAACGGTTTTCTGGTGGCATGGACAAACCCCGTTTGTCCATGTTTGCCCCATGTGACTTACAACAGGATGAAAACAATCGGAAATGTGACGGATAGTTGTCCCCTGTTGGCATCTTCTTGTTGTCCCCCGCTGACGGGGGATCAAGGGGGTGGACTGGCAGAGCCAGGAATTTTGGCAGGCTCATAATCTGAATATCTATAAACATTTTTAAACCATGGCGTACTTGCAATGATTGGTGAATCAACTCCAAGGTAATAGTGAAAATTCGTATCCAGAATAAAGGGGTATTTGAAGCGACAAGAGAAGTCCAATCCACCCCCTATACCCCCGCCAGCGGGGGACATGGCGGGTGCAGCACGCATAAGGGGTTGCCGGTGATAGTTGTTCCTTGACTTAACACGTATGGTGTGAAGGGGGTGTAAAAAACTTCCGAAAAAAGAAAGATTTTACACGGCAATACTATAGCGCTGGTTGTGATGACATTTCAGATGATCTAATATTGGAGTAATATTAACCCTGACAGGGTTTAAAACCCTGTCAGGGTTAAAAATGCTATGGATAAACAACAGGCACGAAACCTTATTGAAGAAACCTTCGAAAAACCTTTTGATAAGGGCAGGTTTTCTGGTTTTATCAAAAACCTCTTAACCCGTACTGAAGAAGCTTCTTTTACTTATCAGGGGCAATTCATTCCTGAAGCTTACAGACAATATATCAGCACACTTGAAAGAATAGGCAAATTCAATGATGGTGAAAACAGAATTGACATTCTTGTCATTAAACTCCAGAAAGAGACCTCCCTCGAACGCGCCCGCACTATGCAGCGCAACTTTGTCGCATGGTATCTGAATGGCAGCCGTGGCGGTGAAATGAAGGACGCTGCGCTGGTAGCCTTTGTATCCCCTGATGTGTCGGACTGGCGTTTTTCATTGGTGAAGATGGACTATAAGTTTGAACAAACTAAAACCGGCAAAACAAAGGTAAAAGAAGAGTTTACGCCTGCACGGCGCTGGTCATTTCTGGTCGGCGCAAACGAAAACAGCCATACCGCCCAGAGCAGACTGGTGGACATACTCGCAAACGATGAACACAGTCCAACCCTTGCAGAGCTGGAACAGGCATTTGACATTGAAACCGTTACCAAAGAATTCTTCATCAAATACCGTGAGCTTTTTATCCGCACAAAAGAAGAACTGGACAAGATGGTAACTCAAGCTTCCAGCTTGAGCTTAATTAATACAAACCACAAGCAGGATGCTTGTGATACAACCTCCAGCCTGCAGAATGAATTTAAATCGAAGGGAGTCGATACCGTAAACTTTGCCAAAAAACTCTTAGGTCAGATTGTCTTTCTCTATTTTTTACAGAAAAAAGGCTGGTTCGGTGTGGGGCGTGATGCCGAATGGGGCACAGGCTCCAAACACTTTCTGCGCGAGCTTTTTGGAAAAAAGCACGGCGACTATAAAAATTTCTTCAATGACATTCTGGAACCGCTCTTTTACGAAGCCCTGCGTATAGACCGCAGCCATGCTGATGACTATTACAGCCGATTTAACTGCAAAATCCCCTTCTTAAACGGTGGTCTCTTTGATCCCATTGGCAGCAATGGCGGATACAACTGGGTGCATGCCGATATTTGTCTGCCGGACAGACTCTTCTCTAATAAAAATAGGACAAAAGAAGGCGATGATGGTGATGGCATTTTGGATATTTTTGACCGCTACAACTTTACTGTCAGGGAAGACGAGCCGCTGGAAAAGGAAGTAGCCATTGACCCTGAACTCCTGGGCAAGGCGTATGAAAAGTTTAATGCCATCCGTCCTGACAACTTTGAGGAATATAAAAAGGCGTTAAAGAGCGGGAAAAAAGGGGAAGAAAGCAAATTCAACAAGCAATACGGCGTCTATTACACGCCCCGTGAGATTGTCCACTATATGTGCCAGCAGAGCCTGATCAATTACCTGCACACAGTAATTCAAGCTTCCAGCTTGAGATCAATTAATAAAAATCACAAGCAGGATGCTTGTGATACCGCTTCCAGCTTAAACTCACTCGAAAACATTTATTATGACATAAACGAAACTGTCGCTATAAGGCGGAGAAATCTCCCCCATTGGGATCAAGATGGGAAAGCCTATTTTGTAACTTTTAGATTATACGATTCCATTCCAAAAGAAGCTGCTGAAAATATCAGACAGGAAAGACAACAATGGTTTGAAAGAAATAAGATTACAGACACCTCTCAGTTAGAAAAACTATCCCGTGAAAACCAAATGGAATATTACCGTCTTTTTTCAAGAAGATACGATGAACTTTTGGATAGCGGGCATGGCGCTTGTATATTGGCAGATTCAGAGTGTAAAAAAATTGTCGAGGAGGCATTGAATCATTTCAATAATGAAAGATACTATTTGGATAATTATGTGGTTATGCCGAACCATGTTCATGCTATTGTTATTCCTAAAAAAGGGTATGATTTGTCAAAGATTTTACATTCGTGGAAATCATTTACTGCAAATGCAATCAATAAATTATTGCATAGTGAAGGCGAGTTGTGGATGCATGAATCGTTTGATCATATTATACGGAGTCCTGAACAATTAGAAAGAATTAGAAAATACATAGAAGACAACCCCAAAGTAACTCAGATATTCAAAGTAACTCAAGCTTCCAGCTTGAGAGAGAAAGATCACAAGCAGGATGCTTGTGATACTATAAGCAAAGAAGACGTCGAGACCCTGATACACCTTGGCGAGCAGGTTAGCGAAAATGAAGAAATAGCATTGATCAAAAAACAAAAAATCCTGGAGGGCAAGCAGAAGACTTCGGATTACAAATTAAAACTGCCCGAAAGCATCCGCATGAATGCCGTATTGATCGACCAGAAACTGGCCGACATCACCGTCTGCGACCCGGCGGTAGGTTCGGGCGCTTTTCCCGTGGGCATGATGAGCGAAATTGTAAAGGCGAGAAGTGTGCTGACGAATTTTATCGTAAATCAAGCTTCTAAAGTAACTCAAGCTTCCAGCTTGAGCATAATAAAAACAAACCACAAGCAAGATGCTTGTGATACGCCAAGAACAACCTACGACTTCAAACGCCACTGCATTGAAAAATCCCTTTACGGTGTGGACATTGACCCCGGTGCTGTGGAAATTGCAAAACTCAGACTTTGGCTATCGCTTGTTGTAGATGAAGAAGATATTAAACAGATTGAACCTTTGCCGAACCTTGATTATAAAATTGTGTGCGGTAATTCATTATTAGGTTTTCCAAGTGGTGTGTTGAAACATTTAGAAACTGAAAAAGAAATCGAGAAGTTGAAAAAATTATATTTTGGAGCATTTGATGTAAAGGAAAAAAGGGAACTAAAAGCCAAGATAGACGAAAACTTCAAGAAATTGGTCAAAGAAGCACAACAATACTCAGATAAAGTTGGAGATGTTACATTTGACTTTAAAGTCTACTTTTCCGAGGTGTTTCATCATAAAGGTGGGTTTGATGTGGTGATAGCAAATCCGCCGTATGGTATAAGTATAACAAAAAAAGAAAATCCGCAAATAGCAAATCAGTATAAAATTATTCTTAAAGGAGAAATAGAGACATACATTCTTTTTTACTTCAAAGGATTATGTTTACTTCAAAGGAATGGGTACTTGTCTTATATTACACCTGATAGCTGGTTCACCAATAGAGGAGCGAGCCTGTTTAGAGAATGGTTGACCAAAAATCATTCGATTATTGATGTCTTTGATTGGTACAAACCTTTCGAGGAGGCAAAAGATACACGAGTACATACAGTTCTCTTGGGTATTTCTAAAAACAACTTACATATCAAAGTTAAACAAGTGCTCCCATCTAATCCAAAAATAATTTATCGCAATTATGAAATTCCACATTCCATTATTTCAGGGTTTAAAAAAAGCGAATGGCGGTTTTATCAGACTGATGTTGAACGAAGAATTTTTAACAAAATGGAAGGAATTTCTCAGCCACTTGAAAAGCTTTACTATATAAAATACGGATTGAGAACAGGAAATAACAGTGAATATATTACAGAAAAAGAAACGAAATATCCTCTAATTGCTGGTGCTGATATAGCATCCCTTTACGAAGTGAAATGGAAACCTAAATATTTGAAAAAAACGGAAGGCTTGCCGGAAGGATATTTTAAAGAGTATTTTTCTGATAAAAAAATTATTATACAGTATGTAAGGACAAACAGTCTTGAGATTGATGCTCGTTGGCTTGAATCTGCTTACATTGAAGGGAAATATGTTCCATTAAATTCTTTAAGCTATATTTATCAAAAAAGTGCTGATCATGATTTAAAGTATCTTTTAGGTGTCCTCAATTCATTTTTAATGAATCGCTATTATCGGGCTTACTATACAGATGTTAATGTAAAGCCTACATATTTAGCGCAATTGCCAATACCAACAAAGAACGTTAAAACTCAAAGAGATATTAGTGCTGTGGTTGACGAGATCCTCTCCCTCACCCAATCCGACGACTACTTCGAAAATCCCTCTAAACAAGCCAAAGTAAAGGAGTATGAACACCACATTGACCAGCTTGTTTACAAACTCTATGGTCTGACGGAGGATGAGATTGCGATAGTGGAGGGGAAATAAACAGGTATGATTTATTATGTTTATTGTGACAAAAGGACGAAGATGTACTAAACAACTTGGCATAACAAGAGATGATCATCCCTCTTTTGTTGGAGGATTACTTCATGACCGATAATACAGATAGTCCCACGCTTGAATCTGCATATAAATTTGTCCAGGACTGCTTCGCTTCGGCCCCCATCATTGTATTGGGGAGTGGTCACTCATGTGCTTTTGATATCCCTGGCATGCCACAACTCACGGACTATATACGTTCTGAAGTTCCCAAAGAAGTAGCACCAGCTGACAAACAAACGTGGAAGGTATTTGCGGAAAAGCTCCAGCGTCTATCTCTTGAGGCGGCGCTCCAAGAAACCCAGTTAAGCCAGCAGCTAACTAATCTCATAATTTTAAAAACCTGGGATTGCATCTTCCCGGCTGATAGGAAGGTTCTTGAGAACGTTATTAAAAATCTAGACTATTTGCCTCTTTCGCATCTTTATCGCCACCTTTTCAATAGTACTCACCATCGAATACAATTGATTACTACCAATTACGATTGTCTTGCTGAATACGCTGCTGACGCAGCCGGATATGCATGGGCAACCGGCTTCGGATATGGTTATATTGGTAACCGATATAACCATAATCACTCATTAATAATCTCAAAGGGTAGCACGGCTTTTCGGATGGTAGACGTCTGGAAGGTACACGGGTCCTTAAATTGGTACCGCGCTCCTGATGGGAATACATACTATTTACCTTCCGTTACTGCACCACCTATGGATCATTCTCCTGTTATCGTTACGCCTGGAATAGATAAATACAGACGAACACACGAGGAACCATTCAGAACGATAATTGCTGGCGCTGATTCGGCCATGGACACTGGGAGAAGCTTTTTGTGTATTGGCTACGGCTTCAATGACGAACATATACAGCCAAAACTTTTGGAAAAATGCAGAAAATATCAAAAGACTATCGTGGTACTTGCGAAGGAGCTTACAGAGGCGGCAAAGAAAGTACTTTTGGACGGTCGTTGCAAGCGTTTTGTTGCTTTTGAACAATGGGGAAGTAGTGGCACACGGATGTTTAATCCAAATCACCTTGCAGGCATAGAACTGACGGGAATAAATCTCTGGTCTCTTGGAGATCTTCTAGATCGTGTTCTGTAAAAGGAGTATTGATTATGGCAATTTTCAAGTATAAAGATGAAGAAGCCTTGGGAATAGTTCTTTCGGTTGATACGGCAACGGTAATCATAAAAGTTGCTGATCTTGATAAACTCAGAAGAATGCAGGTTAACCGTCTTGTAGTATTGCAGAGTAGCAAACCAGGACAGCATTTAATAGGGCTCGTCCAGAAAATTACGCGAAGCAGTGTGGAGCAAGAACAAACAGGCCAGAAGGAAGCAGATGAGGTTGAAATGCCTGCGTTGCCACCGCAGCTCAACCTTGTGCGCGCTTCACTAATAGGCACTTTGATTGACAGAGTTGGTATGAAAGAAAATGTTTTCAGACGAACCCTTGAGACGGTTCCAGAAATAGACGCCAAATGCTTTGCCGTTGAGGGAGACGTGCTGACACAGTTTATGCGAGTAATCACCAATGTTCCTGGCGAAGGTCAAAAATTGTCTCTTGGACACTACACTTTGGATGAAAATGCCGAGGCATTTCTGAACGGAAACAAATTTTTTCAACGACATGCAGTTATTGTGGGAAGTACAGGTTCTGGAAAATCATGGACAACCGCGAGAATACTTGAACAAGCAGCCGCTTTACCTAGCGTGAACTCTTTGGTTTTTGATATACACGGAGAATACATGCCCCTGACTGGTAATGGTATTAAGCATTATCGCGTTGCAGGTACTGGTGATCTTGGGAATAAAAAAGGACTTGTGGATGGTATCCTATATCTGCCTTATTGGCTTCTTGATTATGAGGCATTGATTACGATGCTTGTTGATCGTAGCGATCAAAATGCACCAAATCAGGCAATGATCATTGCGCGAACCATAGTACAGATGAAAAGAAGCTTTCTTGAAACGAACAGTCAAAAGGAACTGCTCGAAAACTTTACAATAGACAGCCCAGTTCCGTTTTCTATGGATGCGTTGCTTACAGAACTGAACCGACTAAATTCAGAAATGGTACCTGGAGCAAAAGCAGGTACTGAAAAGCAAGGGGATTTTCACGGGAAATTAAGCCGTATGATTGCAAGACTCGAAAATAAGCGGACAGATAGGCGTTTAGGATTCCTTTTTCAGTTGTCTGAAGAAGCTACTCAATTGTCGTGGCTTAGTGATTTATCAAGAACTTTGTTGGCTGGCACATGCCAGCAAACGGATAAAAAAGGCGGAATTAAGATTATTGATTTTTCAGAAGTACCATCAGATATTCTTCCATTAATTGTTAGTCTTATTGGGCGTTTGGCGTTTTCTTTGCAACAATGGACTGTACCGGAGAAACGGCATCCAATGGCGCTCTTTTGCGATGAAGCGCACCTATACATTCCCGAACGTGCGGAAGGAGATGCGGCTAATGAAGTGTCCATCAAAATTTTTGAGAAAATCGCAAAGGAGGGCCGTAAGTACGGTGTCGGGCTGGTGGTCATAAGTCAGCGTCCATCCGAGGTCAACCATACTGTTCTAAGCCAGTGCAACAATCTCGTGACGATGCGTTTAACGAATGCCGAAGATCAGTCAGTAATTCGGAGATTGCTGCCGGATAGTCTTGGCGGGTTTAGTGATGTATTGCCGCTTCTGGACACTGGTGAAGCCCTAATAGTTGGAGACGCGAGTTTACTACCCAGTAGAGTAAGGATACAAGAGCCAAATGCAAAACCGAATAGTGGCACAGTTGACTTTTGGGATAAGTGGTTGGAAAGAGAATACAAAGAGGGCATCAACGAAGCCGTTAATGCATGGCGAAAGCAAAACCTTAAGTAAGGGTGGGACTAAGGGTGAATTTTTTAAATTGACAAATTATATCTGAATGGACAAGTTTAATAGCGTGTTTTTGCTATCATCAAAGACAAGGATTATCTGCAAAACCCTGATAAACAAGCCCCGTTAGATAGGCATGGCCGCTATCTAACGGGATGTATACAAACTTTACCTGCCTGCCTAAGCTCCGGCGCAGACAGGCGACCTCGCCTGTCTGCGTGCGTACGCGCACAGGCAGGCACCGGAGGAGATTGAGATTGGGGAATTCACGTGACATCATATCTAATTTTAGTTCGTAGAATTAAGTATAGTGCCCCCGGAATTCCGGGTAAGCGTGACGCTAATGAAAATGCAGGAAATACCAGAGGTAAAACACATTGAAGGGAAAGAGTAGTATATGACTCAAACAGAGTTGCATAAATTATTACTTGAACTATGCGCCCAATCACAGGAAGATCATGGGCTGGAATTCAAGCTTAACTATGTCCATCATGATGAAATCGGTGAATATATTTCCGCTCTATCCAATGGGGCAACTATCAGCAACAAACCGTTTGGTTATCTGGTATGGGGTGTTGAAGATATAACTCATGACATAAAAGGGACTCAGTTCAGTTTTAAAAATGCCAAAGAAGGTAACCAGGATTTAGAATTATGGCTGAGGCAGTTGCTTCATCCAAAAATCAGTTTTGAGATATTTGAGTTCGACTATCAGGACAAACACATTGTCCTGCTTCGTATTCCAGCAGCTACAGCAGAACCGACCCTATTTAAAAAAACACCCTATATTCGCATAAGTAGCCATAAAACGGACTTGCGAAATTACCACGATTACATCCGCCAGATTTACAATACCCGCACCGATTGGTCGGCGCAAGTTATTGAAGCAGCAGGCATTCAAGATTTAGACACTGATGCAATTAAGAAAGCCAGGGAAAAATATAAACAAAAGCATCAAAATGAACCCTTTATGCAGGATTTTGATTCATGGGAAGATAAAACCTTTCTTGATAAAGCTAAAATCACTATCAATGGTAAAATAACGAATACCGCCATTATGCTTCTGGGCAAACCGGAGTCTGTACATTATATCTTGCCTGCCGTGGCTGAAATCACATGGAAATTAGATACAGACCAAAAGGCATATGAACATTTTTATCCACCATTCTTGCTCTCAACAACAAGGGTATTCCAGAAGATTAGAAACTACAGGTTTAAACTATTTCCTGATAACAAGTTGTTTCCTATTGAAATCAATAAATATGAATCACGGGTAGTCCTGGAAGCATTGCACAACTGTATTGCCCATCAGGATTACCGTTTAAATTCAAGAATTATTGTAACTGAAAAGGCAGAAATGCTCGTATTTGAAAATGCCGGCAACTTTTTTGAAGGTCAGCCGGAAGACTATTTCGAAGGGAAAAAAACTCCACAACACTATAGGAATAAATGGTTGGTTCAGGCAATGGTAAATTTGAATATGATTGATTCGTTGGGATACGGTATTTATACGATAAACACCGAACAACGTAAAAGATTCTTGCCTTTGTCAGACTACATCTTAAATGATAAACAAAAAGTAGTTTTGCAAGTACACGGGAATGTAATTGATGAAAACTACTCTAAATTATTGATTGAAAGAGCAGATTTACCATTAATGAAAGTAATATTGTTGGATAAAGTGCAAAAGAAGCATCAACTTACAGATGATGCGATTTCTTTATTACGCAGAGAAGGACTAATAGAAGGTAGAAAACCAAATATTTTTATATCTGCAAATTTAGCCAAATTAACGGGCAAACAAGTCCTGTATACAAAACGGAAACCATTTGAAAAACAAAAACTTAAAGACTGGGTTTTGAAATTTCTTGACGAACATCACCAAGCAAACCGCAAGCAAATTGACGAATTACTGTGGAATTTACTGCCAGAAGATTGGGCAACGACAAGAAAGAAGAATAAAATCGCAAATTTGCTTTCTGAAATGAAAAGAGAAGGATCAATTTCAAATAAGGGCAAGGCTAATCCCCCTTGTTGGGTTAGGAATGTCTAATAAATCCTTTAACTTGGCTGAGATTATTAGACTTTTTATTAGACTTTTATTAGACCAAACAACATAACCAACTATTAATCAATGAGTTGAAGGGAAACAGGGTTGCATCTTAAACGTTAAGCAATTGTCCCTCTTTGCTATCGCGAAAGCCTGTCGAATCTTTCAAATTGACAAGTTATACCTGAATGGAAACGTTCAAAGATACATCCCTGCCTGTCGCCTGCCTGTCGGCAGACAGGTATTCCCCGCTCTCCATTTCCGTAAGGACAAGTTCCGTGAGGACAACGCCATTACAAAAGACTTGGATTACTTGCCCCGTTAGATAGGCAAGTCCGTTATCTGACGTAGTCGACCAAATGGTTTACAAACTCTCCGACCTCACCTGTCTGCGTGCGTGTACGCACAGGCAGGCGCCGAGGAGATTGAGATTGTGGAGGGGAATGGGTAAAAAGTCATGACGACGAAGCATCCACATCTTATTGTCATTGCCGGGCCAAATGGTGCGGGAAAATCAACAACCGCCCCTTCTTTGCTAAAGGGGACACTTCATGTAACAGAGTTTGTCAATGCAGGCCTGATTGCTCAAGGACTTTCTGCCTTTAAACCAGAAATGACTGCATTTCATGCCGGACGTATTATGTTGGAACGTATACATTATTTAGCAAATAAAGCGCGTTAACTTCCCTTTTGAAACTACATTAGCCAGCAAGACCTTTGCTCCGTGGATCACTGAATTACGCAAGACTGGCTATCTCTTTCATCTGGTATTCCTCTGGCTGCCAAGTGAAGAATTTGCCGTTAACCGGGTGGTTGAGAGGGTTCGTATGGGTGGGCATGATGTACCGGAAGATACCATACGACGTCGTTATCATGCTGGACTTTGGAACTTTTTTAACCTCTATCGTCCTTTGACAGATTCATGGGTTTTTTGTGACAACTCTGTTGCAAAGCCAACATTAATAGCTTATAGTAATCATGCGCAGAGATTGATCGTACCCGATTCAATTCTTTGGCATACTATTGTGAAAGAATATGGAAGTAAAAGAGAAACATAAAGACAGTATATCAGAAGCATTTGCAAATCCGGGGAAAATAACCCATGCACTGACGCAGGGCGTCCGTGAGGCGTTAGTGAAACACAAACAGGCTGGTAATCCTGTTGTTGTTTGGCATAATGGGAAAATCGTTTGGCTTAAGCCTGAAGAAATTCCTGTTCACACATAATAAATTTTCATCCTTGTTGACCAAATCCTCGCCGCAAAACATAAAAACCCCGATGTCGACACATCGGCGCTGGAAAGACAGATTAACCCCATTAGATGTTTACTATCTAACGGGGTTGACCAAATGGTTTACAAACTTTACCTGCCTGCGAGGCGTACACGCAGAGGCAGGTGCCGAATGAGATTGCCATTGTGGAAGGGAAGGGATGAAACCTACGGGTCAAAACTATCTTGAGAAGGTAAAGGGGTATATGATAAGATTATGACTGTTGATAGAACTGGTTATAATTATAAACAAAATATGAAAGGAGGTTTAACTTGAGAACAGCTACAAAAAAAGTTTCAGACATAACGGTTGATGAGTTGAAGACTATAATCCATGAAGTGATTGCTGAAGATTTAGAGTCATGGAGAGAGACCTTTGAGATAATGGCTGATAAAAAATTGATGGCTCAGATTAAACAGGCTGATGCTGATTGGAAGGTAGGAAAAAAAGAGGCCTATGTGTTGTGGGATGAATTGAAAAGTGTATAAAGCAATCTTCCATAAAGATTCTGCCAAGTTTACAAAAAAGCCGATACCAATTTGCGCAAGCGAATAGATTCTGCCCTTGAGATTATTCTGCCGAATCCTCGTTACCACATCCATATTAAAAAACTGCATGGCGACCTTTCAAATATGTATCGTTACAGACTCGGCGACATAAGAATTATTTATGAAACACACGAAGACATGAAAACTATAAGAATAAAGGCAATTGAACAAAGAGGAGGTGCTTATAAATAAGTAATGAATTATTCCTTCATCACCTTGTCAAACAATTGAACCGGATGATATAATAGTAATCAAGAGCAGAGACTGGTCGTAACTGATCCAATTATCTGGCATAATAATGTGAAAGAATATGGAAGTAAAAGAGAAACGTAAAGACAATATTACAGAAGCATTTGCAAACCCTGAAAGAATAACCCATGCGCTAGTGCAGGAGAGTTCGTGACGCGTTATTGAAACACAAACAGGCTGGTAATCCTGTTTGTGTTTGGCATAACGGGAAAATTGTCTGGCTTAAACCTGAAGAATCCCCGATTCATATAGCTATGGAGTTAACAGGACTACCTTGAGTGGGAGGGTTTGATGAATAGATTGTCTAAATATAATTCATTGCTTTCTACCATTATATAGATGAATGCTTTTGACTTTTCAAAAGAGGTTGTAAACATTTGTTCAAAATATGTCTTCATGCAGGGGACGAGGATACCGGTTTTTTTGATAGTATTCCTTGTTGCCGATGGGGAAAGCATAGAAAATATCAGAAAGGGTTATCCATCTCTTACCCCTCCCCGATGATATAAAAGCGGCGGTCCATGTGGAATCAGAAATGGCGAGGTTTATGAATTTGCAGAAAGAAACAAGAGGTGGATTATCACAAGAGATGCAGATTTTCAGACCAGCATAAAATTTATTTTAAATCAAACTCAACGTGAAAATGAAATTGAAAAGGAATGAGATTTTGCTATAATGTGTCGTTATCGTACACGGGCCCATAGCTCAGCTGGTCAGAGCAGCGGACTCATAATCCGCGTGTCCAAGGTTCGAATCCTTGTGGGCCCATTTCCCGCCCAGATATCTTCAGTAATTCGTATTTCTCAATCATTTTAAACGTTCTAAGACCTGCTTGACATCCTCTTTTTGTGCCTGTGATGGGTCTATTTTCAACAATTCCTTCAGATAATAGTGAGCCATTTTCTTGTCATTTTTGTTGTTAAGGTATAAAAAAACAAGGTTTTTATATCCATGCGTCATATTGGGGTTCAAGGAAACCGTTTTCCGGAATGCTTCTATAGCTTTATCTGTTAAGCCCAAGTTCTGATACAAACTTCCAAGTGCATAATGGCCATTGAGGTTTTTGGGATCTAATCGGATTACCGCATTATATTCATCAACTGCCTCACGGTGTTTCCCTAATTTTTCATAGGCAAGTCCCAGGTTGTAATGGCCTTGAGGTTGATGTGTATCTAATTTTATAGCTTTTTTGAATGCAACAACGGCTTCGTTTAACTGTCCTCTTTTTGCATAATTCACACCCAAACTGATCAGGGCAGGAATGTACGTGCCGTCGTAAGCAAGGGCTTGTTTAAATTCTTCCATTGCCTGGTCGAGGTCACCAGCGTCGTTGTAAACATTGCCAAGTCCATTATGAGCCGGTGCATAATCAGGCTTTATCCTTAAAGCCTCTTCATACTCTGTTCTTGCCTGATCAAGAGACCCCTGATTGAAATAGATATTGCCAAGATTGTTGTGCGGTTGTGCATAATTTCTGTCAATACGGATTGCCGCATGATATTCTTCGGATGCCTTGTCAAGAAGCCCTCTTTTTGTATAGACATTTCCAAGGTTGCTGTGAACATTTGCATTGCCGGGATTTATTTCTAATGCAGTTTGATATTCCATCTGTGCGCGTTCAATATGGCCTCTTTCCAGGTACACATTTCCTAAATTGCAGTGGGCGCGGTAGCTGTTGGGAGAGTCGGTGGCAGTTTTTGTCCACAACGTAAGCTCGTCCCTCCAGTTTCCATTCTTCCAGATAATAACAAAGCCATATCCCCCAATCATAAGGATTACCAGGGCTCGTTGCACGATTCGTCTCAAGGGGATGGCGCGTGGAGATAGGGTGCGATCGGTGATCCGGTAGATGAGAATCCCTTTTGCCACACAAAACCCCATTACCGGGATATAAAGGTACCTCTCAGCCATAATATTGTCTATGGGAATGATATTCATGACGGGTAGGAGGGTGATAAAAAACCACGACATCCAAACGGCAAAGATATTTCTCGTTTTGCATAATACCGCACCTATGATGAAAATTGAAGTTAAGAAGATTATTGCAAGAATACATGACCCTTCCCAGGGACGTGTTACCAGGGGAACCACATAGTCTGCGTTAAGATGAAGCGGAAAGAACGATAGTTTGACATAAAATGCCAGAATCTTTATCATGGTAAAGGCATTGATCCAAAAACCTCCTGGTTGATAGGCAGATTTGAATGCAGGGTTGCTGAATGCCATAAATCGAATGACGAGATAGATCAGGGAAATAGCAAGGTATCCCAGATAAATTCCCTTCCATCTTTTCGTAAGGGATAGCCAGGGTTTTGGGTGAGAAAACACCGTAAATACCATCAGCAGGGCAGGGAGGGTAATTGCCATTTCTTTTGAGAATAAGGCACAGAGATAAGAAATAAGAGAGATTCCGTAATAAAAGGCGCAGCGGGTTGTTTGACCAGTTTCTTTGGAAAAAAGTAAGTCGGATTTTATAAAGTAAATAAACGAAACGAGGAGAAAAGCCGCTGCCAGGAGGTCTTCCCGATAGCCAACAGCATTCACAGTCTCTACCAGGAGAGGGTGCGTAACAAAGAACAAGATTGAAAGGAAGATTATCTTGTTATTGGATAAAACAGCACGGAGGAAAAGATAAAATAGCACCGTATTGATGGTATGCAAAACAACGTTGGTAATGTGGAACCCACAGGGATTTACCTGCCAGATGGCATAGTCAACGAAGTATGAAATGGTGACCAGGGGACGATAACTCATTTCCCCGGAGATAAAAAAATAATCCTTTGTAAAGACCTTGAGGAGATATTGCCATTCCTTTATAAAGGAATTTTCTGCAATAATCTTAAAGTCGTCATAGACAAAGTTACCGCTGAGGGTGTTTACATAAAGCGCTATGGAAAAGAATGGCAGTAAGATAAGAATAAAAGTAACAATGGGTAATCGCATGTAAATAAAAATCCCCCTATATCTATTGTTTTAGTTCGATATAGGGGGATTATATCATTTTGACATTTACGGTAAATGTAAATGTCAAAATTAATTTTATTAAATAAAATAATTAGAACAGATACGCTACATCAATTGCCGTGGTAAGTTGGTCGTTATGACCATTGAATATATCCTGACTTGCTTCGTCGTAACGGATTTCAGGTCTGACCAGGAGGTTTTCCCTGATCTTAAAATTGGCGGTAAGGGTGACTTCCCAGAGATGAAGGGCGGAAACTCCGATTCTGGCTCCGTCTTTGTCATCAAAATATTCACCCCTTAAGGCGAGTCCAAAATAATCCGTGATGTCTTGACTAACAATACCGGAGAAGCCCCACCATTTACCATTGCCATGCCCGTCCACGAAACCGCTGGCTGATCCTGCGGCGCCCTCTTCAGTACCAAAATCAAAATTGAGGTTAAACGCGGTTTTTTCGAAGGGTTTTAATGCCAGGATCAGATCCCAGAAGTGCCTTATATTTCCATCAGCTTTTGCCTCAATGTCTTCGTCTTGTTCAGCTCCGTGACTTCCATTCACAATGAAGTTTGTGTTGTCGCTAATCTTCCAGTTGAACTGATAACCTAAAGTTTTACTATCGTTATTATCTACAAAAGTATCCCATCCATTTACAAGATAAAAGGTTGTTGTTAGCTGGTCGAGGAGGGGATAGCTAATTGCCAGACCGGTATTCGTAAATGGGATCGCATTTTGATAAAGGAGTGAACGGGAAAAGTTCGGATTGTCTACGCTTTCCCAAAGTTCTGCCCCGATCCAGGTAGCAAATTTACCAAATTTAAAATCCACTCCCTTCCCCACAGGTGCCTTGTAGGTCACAAAACCCTGGCTTACGGTGAAATCATCGTCATCAACCCTGCCATCACTCGGTATAAATGTTAACCTCTGTGCAATTTCACCATAGTTTGTCGTAAAGCCAAACCCGATCGGATCCTGTTCTGTAGAAGGCTTGAAGACCGAGATTTCAAT
Organism: Candidatus Brocadia sp. WS118; assembly: GCA_007618135.1. Classification (GTDB taxonomy): domain Bacteria; phylum Planctomycetota; class Brocadiia; order Brocadiales; family Brocadiaceae; genus Brocadia. Next base: position 109,131 of record PHFX01000002.1, read on the forward strand.
ATTATCTAAGGTAAAAGAATTGTTTTCCCTGTCAAATGATCTCACATCTAGCCAGTCTCCCTCTGCCCCGTCGCGGACAAAAGTGGGTGTTGAACCACGCTGATCACCTGGTTTTGAAAAATTATAACTGTAATACGTATCAATAAAACCGCTTACCTCTACGCTCTTAAAAAAGCTAGCTATCTTACCTTCATCTTCTGTGGTTGCTAATAGTGGTGCAGCTTCTTCGGCAAAAATCGGTGCAGAGAAACCTGTCATGGCGCTGCACAGTATTCCAGCCAAACCCCAACGATATACTGTTTTCATCAAACTTCCTCCTTTTTGTAATAATAAAAGGATTTCTTAATTAAATTCACGAGCATTCCAATGCATGAAGGAGCAACAAAATCAATTATGAATAAATTGTATCAATAATTATATATTTATTATGTTTATCCCTCCTTTCTCATGCGACTAAAGAAAAGATATAAGCAATAATAATACCTAAACACAAATACGGTGTTAATAAAATATTCATTCTCATTAAACTACAATAGATACAGAAAGAAACCTAAATAGCTTTTAAATAATGGGTTACTGGATAGAATACATGAGAGTGAAAGCAAAAGCGCAGTAATTATACTTTACCTGGATTTTAACAGAGCAAAAATCCATTATGATTTTCTACTGTTTGGAATTTAACACTAATATGGCTGATATTAGACACTTATTCGTTGTTTGCTCTACTGGTTTAGTATTTTATATTGATAAAAGTTCTTGTCAACAAAAAATTTAAATATATTTGTAAAAATCCTGATATTTATGAATCATTTTTCTTGATCTTGAATATTTTCTGATTATAATGAGAAATTCAGTTTTTTGAGTGAAGTATAAGAGATTTGTTTATTTATTAACATTAATAATAATATTTGGCAACTATTATTTTGATGAATTTTAATTTAAGTAATCATCATTTTAGGAGGTAAAAGTAATGGCATTGGATCCCACCAAGCACGCAGATTGGGAAATAGCAGAAGAATCTGAAACCAGAATGAAGACGGTGTATCAATTGGCTGAACAATTAGGTCTCCAAAAAGAAGAACTCCTGCCCCATGGACACTATGTGGCAAAGGTTGATTTCAACAAGGTTTTAAAACGGGTAGAGAAGAAGCCGGATGGAAAGTTTATTGATGTGACTGCGATAACCCCGACTCCTCTTGGTGAGGGAAAATCCACGACAACCGTTGGATTAGTTCAGGGATTAGGGAAACGGGGGAAAAAGGTTATCGGTACGATCCGTCAGCCATCAGGGGGACCAACGATGAACATAAAAGGATCCGCTGCAGGCGGCGGGCTTTCCCAGTGCATCCCCTTAACCCCTTTCTCTCTTGGACTAACAGGGGATATCAATGCCATTATGAATGCTCATAATCTGGCTATGGTTGCACTTACCTCCAGGATACAACATGAATTTAATTACGACGATGAAAGGCTTGCAAAAAGTAATCTGAAACGTCTTGATATTGATACCGACCGGATAGAAATCAAGTGGATTATTGACTTTTGCGCCCAGGCCCTGAGGAAAATCATTGTCGGCATCGGGGGCAGGATGGACGGTTTCATGATGGAGTCCGGCTTCGCCATAGCCGTGTCTTCTGAGATCATGGCAATTCTCTCGGTAGCAAAAGATTTAAAGGATATGAGAGAACGGATCGGCAAGATGGTTGTTGCTTACGATAAAAAAGGCAAGCCAATAACAACGACCGACCTTGAAGTTGCCGGTGCCATGACCGCCTGGATGGTGGAGGCTATTAATCCGAACCTGATGCAAACCATCGAAGGGCAGCCGGTATTCGTTCATGCGGGACCTTTTGCCAATATTGCTATTGGTCAATCATCGATTATTGCAGATAGAATTGCCTTAAAACTGGGCGACTATGTTGTTACTGAGTCAGGATTCGGGGCAGATATTGGATTTGAAAAGTTCTGGAACTTAAAGTGCCGTTACTCAGGGCATCGCGCCAATGCTGCCGTAGTTGTTGCCACGATCCGCGCGCTGAAATGTCATGGCGGCGCCCCCGTTCCGGTGCCAGGGCGTCCTTTGGATCCATGCTACAAAGAAGAAAACGTCGGATGGGTGGAAAAGGGAGTAGAAAATCTTATCCACCATATTAATACGGTAAAAAAGGCGGGCATTAATCCGGTCGTCTGTATTAATCACTTCTATACGGATACCGACGCGGAAGTGAAAGCAGTCCGCAAACTGGCTGAAAAAGCCGGCGCCCGAGTTGCCCTGTCTCAGCACTGGCTCAAAGGCGGCGATGGTGCCTTGGAACTGGCCGATGCGGTGACTGATGCATGCAATCAACCGAATAATTTCAAATTTCTCTATGAATTAAATGTTCCTTTGAGAACGCGCATCGAGATGATTGCGGAGCAAGTGTATGGGGCGGACGGAGTTGATTTTACTCCCGATGCTTTGACAAAGGTTAAGGCATTGGAAAGCGATCCGGATATTTCAAAACTGGGAACGTGCATGGTTAAAACCCACCTCTCCATTACCGACAACCCACAATTAAAAGGGACGCCGAAGGGTTGGAGATTACGTATCCGTGACATCTTGGTTTTCAAGGGGGCAGGATTTGTTGTGCCCATGGCGGGAGATATTAAACTCATGCCGGGAACAAGCTCCGATCCCGCATTCCGGCGCGTGGATGTTGATGTGAATACGGGAAAGGTAAAGGGTGTTTTCTAGTCCGGATTCGAAACTATTGTAACCGGTAAACACAGAAACTGTCGTTCAGAGAAGGCTGTTGAACAAAAATGGCTCAACAGCCTTCTTTTTTTGTGTTGTTCCCAAACATAACCTTGACATGGATGTCGTTATTTGCTTAAAATAGCAAAACATTTTTCAATGTTTTGGCTTTGAAATTCTTTTGTAATACCTATTTAAAAAGCCCAGGAAGTCAATTTGGTGTATCGCTACGGATACAAAATTCCACCTTTTTCTATAATAAAAATACACAAAAGGCATAATTACCTATGAGCTTTCTCGCGAAAATATTTGGAACATCCAACGAGAGGATAATCAAGAAGATAATACCCATGGTAGAACATATCAATTCTCTCGAGCCTACGATGAAATCAGTAACGGATGCCGAACTCCGTCAGAAAACAGACACGTTTAAAGAACGGTTGTCCAACGGTGAGGACATTGGTAATATCCTTCCAGAGGCATTCGCCACGGTAAGAGAGGCAAGCCGGCGAGTACTTGTCGCGCCGAACCCCGATAGTCCCAATCGCACGATGCGGCACTTTGATGTTCAGCTCATTGGCGGTATTGTCTTGCATCAGGGAAAGATTGCCGAAATGGCTACCGGCGAGGGCAAGACCCTGGTTGCTACCTTGCCGGCTTACTTGAATGCACTGTATGGGAAAGGTGTCCACGTGGTTACCGTGAACGATTATCTGGCAAGACGTGATAGAGATTGGATGAGTCCCTTGTATGAATTTCTGGGACTAAGAGCCGGAGCCATCCAATCAAACCAGGCATATGACGATAAGAAGGCTGCGTATTTATGCGATATTACCTATGGGACAAATAACGAATTCGGTTTTGATTACCTTCGTGACAACATGAGGGTAAGGACGGAAGAACAGGTACAGATTAGCCGCGGCCTGAATTATGCCATTGTCGATGAAGTTGATAGTATCTTAATTGATGAGGCGCGCACCCCCTTAATCATCTCCGGCCCTGCAGAGGAGTCTACAGAAAAATATTATTTAGCCGACAAAGCCTCCAGACGTTTAAAAGCCGGAAAGCACTTTGAGATAAAAGAGAAGGAGCGGATGGCTCATCTTACCGAGGAGGGCATTGAAGAGATAGAAAAATTGCTGAACGTTGACAGTATTTACACAGATAAAAATATGGAGTGGCCCCATTACATAGAGCAGTCACTTCGTGCCCATCATTTGTTTAAAAATGACAGAGATTATATTGTCAAGGGCGGCGAGGTAATTATTGTTGATGAATTTACCGGACGCCTGATGGAAGGCCGTGTCTGGAGTGATGGACTGCATCAGGCCGTTCAGGCAAAGGAGCATCAACGCATTAAAGAGGAAAACCAGACCCTTGCTACGATTACCCTCCAGAATTTCTTTCGGTTATATAAAAAACTTGCCGGGATGACAGGAACGGCAATGACGGAGGCTGCGGAGTTTGACAAAATCTATAAACTGGAAGTGGTGGTGATTCCCACAAATAAGCCCATGAGCCGCACCAATTTTCCGGATCGGGTTTATCGGACGGAAAAGGAAAAGTTTGACGCCATTATTCAAGAGATTGTGGAGGTGCATAAAACAGGCAGACCAACACTCGTGGGAACGGTTTCTATTGAAAAGTCGGAACTGTTGAGCGAGAAACTCATGAGAGAAGGCATTGAGCATGAAGTATTGAATGCCAAACAGCATGAAAGGGAAGCACACATTGTGGCAAAAGCCGGACAGCGCGGGAATGTTACTATTGCGACGAATATGGCCGGAAGAGGCACCGATATTGTGTTAGGTGAGGGCATTGCAGCCCTCGGAGGCCTTCATATCATCGGTTCCGAAAGGCATGAAGCGCGGCGCATTGATAACCAGCTTCGTGGACGCGCCGGCCGACAGGGAGATCCAGGTTCATCTCGCTTTTATGTATCGCTTCAGGACGATTTAATGCGTATTTTTGCCTCTGAACGCGTGAGTTCACTTTTGAAAACCTTCGGAATGGAAGAAGGTATGGCAATTGAACACTCGATGGTTACCAGATCTATCGAGAGGGCGCAGAAAAAGGTCGAGGAGCATAATTTCGAAATACGAAAACACCTGCTCGAATATGACGAGGTCATGGATCATCAGAGAAAGGCGATTTATACGCTGAGACAAGACGTACTGGAAGGCAAGAATATCCGTGATTACATTTTCCGGATGATGGAGGATAGCATCAAAGAAGTAATAGCTTTTGTGTACGATACGAAGAGCGGAAGTGAAGGCGAAGAACCCTTTAATCTTGCAGACTGGTTTAAGCAAAAATTTGCTTTGTCTATTGATTTGGATGAGATTGAAGAAAAGACGCGTGAAAAGGTAGAAGCTTTTCTCATAAAAAAAGCCGAAACGTCATACGAAGCAAAGGAAAATACCATCGGCAAAGATGAGATGGAAAAGATCGCACAGATCCTCCTGTTGGAAAAAATTGACACAAAATGGAAAGACCATCTTTATGCTATGGACCATCTGAGATCAGGCATTGGTCTTCGCGGATATGCCCAGATTGATCCGAAAATAGAATATAAACGAGAAGCCTTGGGTATGTTTGAGAGCATGAATCTGTCTATTCGGGACGAGGTAACGGATCTGATATTTAAATTGCAATTGGGCAAAGAAGCAGAGCGGAAGGATGTATGGCATCCCGATCATTATGTCCATCAGGAAGTTACCGGATTGAAAACCATGCAAGAATCGCCAGTCATTTCCGGCGTTCCTCATGATGCTTCTGCGGACACAGAGGAACAGGTTGAGCGTAAGATGGAACCTCTCAAAGTCGGTATCAAGACAGGGAGAAATCAGCCTTGTCCATGTGGTAGTGGTAAAAAGTTTAAGCAATGTTGTGGCAGGGTAACGTAGTTTTTATTTCGTAATTCCCTGAATACTATTAACAAAAACAGATAGCAACCTGAAAGTCCATTCTCCCCGCATGTCGATATTGTTTGACGCCGCATATGTAACAGCGCTTACCGTGGGTTCGCCATATTTTTTTTTAAAATTCATTGTTAGCGAACGTTATCGGTCTGGTTTCGCGCAGCGTTTGGGTTTGGTTGGCTTAAGGAGAGGAGAAAAACCTTGTATCTGGATTCATTGTGCCTCTGTTGGAGAGGTCTTGATGGTAAAAACACTTGTAAATTCCATTGAAAAAGAGTTTAATAATTTGGATATCGTTGTTTCAACCAACACCAACACGGGATGGTCTGTCGCAAAAAGGTGTTTTGATAACAAGAAGATTTTTTATTTCCCTCTTGATCTGAGCTGGGTGGTCAATAAGGTGCTGAGCGCCATACAACCGATTTGTGTGATATTGGTTGAACTGGAGATATGGCCCAATTTTTTGATAAGCACGGCAAAGATGCGTATTCCTGTCGTGTTGCTGAATGCCAGAATATCTGAAAAGTCGCTGAAATGGTACCGTGTGCTCAGAAAGATCTCAAAGGAGTTCTTTGAGAGTTTGACAAGCGAGGAGAATATTTTTTGCGCAAGGACCGGGACAGATGCCACCCGTCTTATGAATTTAGGTATCCCGGAGTCACAAGTTTGTATTACCGGAAATATGAAATTTGATAATCTTGTGACTGGTGTCCCGGAAGACACAAAAAAAGGGTTGTTAGCCCTCTTTGAGATTGACAAAGAGGATAAGGTGATTGTCTGCGGCAGTACCCACGAAGGTGAAGAAATGGTTATGCTAAAAATGTTCGGTCGCCTTAGGGAGAAGATTAAGAAATTAAGACTCGTTTTAGTGCCTCGACATATTGAAAGGGTGAATGAGATCGTGAAACTCATTGAATCTTTCAGGTATCGGTGTGTCAGAAAAACTTCCCTTGATAAGGGGGAAAAGATAGGCGCAAAGAAAGAAGAAGCGGTTATCCTTGTCGATACGATAGGGGAATTGCAAACCACGTACAGTATTGCTGATTGTGTTTTTGTGGGGAAGAGCCTGGTTCCGCAGGGTGGGCAGAATATGATGGAACCGGCAGGACTTGCCAGGCCGGTCATTGTCGGTCCTCACACGTTTAATTTTGCAGAGGAGACGCGATTACTCAAAGAAGCCGATGCGATAGCAGTTGTTCAGGATGAACCGGCGCTCGTGGATAAAATGATCTATTTGCTGGAGCATCAGGATGAGGCAAGAGAGATGGGCGAGAGGGCACAATCGGTGGTAATAAAGCAGAGAGGCGCCACCGAGCGTAATATACAGGTATTAAGGAAAATTTTCTTGAAGGAGAGGACAGTATCAGTATGAAGAAAGGAAGGCATTTATTTACCTCAGAATCAGTATCTATGGGGCACCCGGATAAGGTCGCTGACCAGATATCTGATGCCGTGTTAGATGCAATGCTTGAACAGGATCCGATGAGCAGGGTAGCATGCGAAACCTTGGTGACGACAGGGGTTGCCTTTGTTGCGGGAGAATTTACGACAAAGGCCAATGTGAATATTCCTGATATCGTAAGACACACCATAAAAGAAATTGGTTATGGTGATGCGTCGATAGGATTCGATTATAACACGTGCGCTGTTATCACCAGTATTGGCAAACAATCTCCGGATATCTCGCAGGGTGTGTCTGAAGGTGAGGGTCTTCATAAGGAACAAGGCGCCGGTGATCAGGGCATGATGTTTGGTTATGCCTGCAATGACACACCGGAACTGATGCCTCTTCCTATCATGCTGGCTCACCGGATTATTATAAAACATGCTGAATTAAGACAGGGCGGGAATTTGAAATATCTACGTCCCGATGCAAAATCTCAGGTAACGGTAGAATATGAAGACCATAAACCCATCCGGGTACATACCGTAGTGGTTTCAACCCAACACGCACCGGATGTAAAATATGAAACGATTAAAGAAGATATGATTGAAAAAGTGGTAAAACAAGTGATTCCGGCAAACTTGCTGGATAGTAAAACAATTTACCATATAAACCCGACGGGGCGTTTTGTCATCGGTGGTCCTCAGGGAGATTGTGGCCTGACAGGACGGAAGATCATCGTGGACACGTACGGTGGCTGGGGACGTCACGGTGGCGGGGCTTTTTCGGGAAAAGATCCAACGAAGGTTGATCGAAGCGCCTGCTACGCTGCCCGACATGTCGCAAAGAACGTGGTGGCTTCCGGTCTTGCGGATCGGTGTGAGGCACAGGTGGCCTATGCCATTGGTGTGGCGAAACCCCTTGCCCTTCACATTACTACGGAAGGCACCGGCAAGATTCCCGATGAAAAGCTTACTCAAATTTGCGAAAAGGTTTTTGATATGACGCCGAGGGGTATCATTGACCGGCTTAAGCTAAGAAGACCGATTTATAAACTTACCGCCCGGCACGGCCATTTTGGTCGTTCTGAAGACACGTTTACCTGGGAAAAGACTGACATGGTGGATGCCCTGCGAAAGGCTGCGGGTGTTTAAAATTAAGTAATAATTCACCGCAGAGGGCGCAAAGAACGCAAAGAAAAAAAGAAGATGAGAGACTGGGAAGATGTGAAGTTGGGAAACTCAACCTCACAGCCTCTTAACTTCCCAGTCTCTCTTGGTTTCTTTGCTGCCTCAGTGTTCTCTGCAGTGAGTTAAGGGTTTAAAAATACTAACGAAAAAGAAAGGGAGAATGCATGAACTACGATATTAAAGATGCAAATCTTGCATCAGGTGGTAAGAAACGCATTGAATGGGCAAGTAACGATATGCCGGTGCTGGCGCAGGTAAAAGAGAAGTTTGAAAAAGAAAAGCCCTTAAAAGGAATGAAGATGTCGGCATGCCTTCATGTAACGGCCGAGACGGCGAATCTGGCAAGGACACTCAAGGCCGGCGGGGCTGATATTGTCCTGTGCGCCTCGAATCCCTTATCTACCCAGGATGACGTTGCCGCTTCTTTAACCAAGGATTTTGGTATCCCGGTCTTTGCTATCAAAGGGGAAGACAATAAAACGTATTACAAGCATATAACCTCAGCGCTCGACCACAAACCGACTATTACGATGGACGACGGCGCAGACCTGGTTTCTGCCATCCATAAGGACCGGAAGGAACTGATTCCGCAAATTTTGGGGAGCATGGAAGAAACAACTACCGGTGTGATACGGTTAAAGGCGATGGAGAAAGACGGATCGCTCAAGATCCCTGTTATTGCCGTAAATGATGCCGACACAAAACACCTTTTTGACAATCGTTACGGGACCGGGCAGTCTACCATCGATGGAATTATCCGGGCGACCGACTGCCTGCTGGCCGGTAAGGTATTTGTTGTGGCCGGTTACGGATGGTGTGGAAAGGGGCTTGCCATGCGCGCTAAGGGTATGGGGGCAAATGTCGTAATTACGGAGATTGACCCGATTAAGTCCCTGGAAGCGGCAATGGATGGCTTTATGGTAATGCCCATGAGTGAAGCAGCCAAAATCGGCGATCTGTTTTGTACCTTAACGGGCAATATTCATGTAATCAGAAAAGAACATTTCGAAGCCATGAAAAATGGGGCGATGGTCTGCAATTCAGGCCATTTTAACGTGGAAATCGATATTGGGGCATTAGAAACCATATCAGCGAAGATTAATAAATCAGTCCGTAATTTTGTAGACCAATATGAATTGAAGAACGGAAAGTCTGTTTATCTCCTTGGGGAAGGGCGTCTCATCAATCTTGCTGCAGCGGAAGGCCATCCCGCATGTGTGATGGATATGAGTTTTGCAACCCAGGCGCTGGCTACAGAACATGTTGTTAAAAATAAGGGCAAATTAGTGCCGAAGGTTTACGATGTGCCCAAAGAGATTGATCAATGGGTGGCAAGCCTGAAATTGAAATCTATGGGGATTGCGATTGATACCCTTACCAAAGAGCAAATAAAATATCTCGCTTCCTGGGAGGAGGGCACCTAACACAGAAAGGGCAGAATGTAAGTATTTTAGATTTACGATTTTGGATTTTGGGATTTAAAATTGTAAATCGTAAATCATAAATCGTAAATTTCCTATGGCTATTATAAAACCGTTTCGGGGGTTACGGTATAACCAAGACATCATTGCCGACATGTCGTCCGTTATGACGCCGCCGTATGATGTCATTTCACCTCAGGAACGGGAGCGGTATTATCAGATTCACCCGAATAACATCATCCGGTTGGATTTCGGAAAGGATCTTCCCGGAGATTCGGAAAAAGCCAACAAATATACCCGCGCCGCGGAGTATCTCCATGCATGGAGGACAAATGGCACCCTCAAACAAGAAGATGTCCCTGCAATTTATATGTACGACCAGGAATTTTTGTCCGGTAACAAATGGCTGACCCGGAGAGGCTTCATTGCATTAGTAAAACTGGAACCCTTTGACAAAGGGTCCATTTACCCGCATGAACAAACACTCCCTGGTCCGAAGGCGGACCGATTAAAACTTACCCAGTCGTGCCGGGCAAACCTGAGTTCTATCTTTGCCCTTTTCCCTGATGAGAACAATGAAATTGATGCTGATTTATTAACCATGACAGCCACAAAGCCTGAAATGGATTTTGCAGACGATACGGGGGTAAAGAATAGGCTTTGGGTAGTCAGGGAAAAACAGATGATCGATCGGTTGGTTGCCCGTATGAAGGAAAAACCTCTGTTTATTGCAGATGGACACCATCGGTATGAAACGGCATTGGTCTATAAGGAACAGATGCAGAAAGAAAATGGCAATCCGCGGGGCGATTTGCCTTCCGATTACGTAATGATGGTGTGCGTGTCGATGAATAATAACGGTTTGAAGATACTTCCAGCGCACCGGCTGGTACGCAATATAAAAGACTATCGCCTCGACCATATTTTAAAGTCATTACGGGAGTCTTTTAAGGTCGAACTGTTAGGCAAGGGGTGTAAGATAGAGGAGTTTATGGCAAGTCTCAACAATGAAACTGAAGGCCATGCCTTTGTCATGTATGCGGGACAGGAAGATACCTATTATAAATTGCGGCTCAGCAATGAAAAATTGCTTGATACAGTATTCGCCAATGATCATCCCGAATGGAGGCATCTGGATGCAGGTATCCTTCACGGCGTGATTATCAACAAGATATTGGATATAAATTTTAGCGATGTGACCTTGAAAGATTACGTAAAATATGTAAAGGATGAAGCGGATGCTGTCTCTTTGGTGAGATCTGGCCAGTATCAATTGGCGTTTTTTCTCAATCCCACGCGTATTGAACAAGTAAGGGAAATTGCCGTGGCGCGCAAGGTTATGCCCCCCAAGTCGACCTATTTTTATCCGAAGCTAATAACCGGCATTGTGATAAATAGCCTGAATTCTATTTAACGCTATTCAGCTTGCATTGCGTCTTTCTCTGAAAGATGTCTCTCTTATTTCAAGAGACAAGGAATTCCATGGTATTTCCAAAAAATTCACCCCGTCGTATACCCCGGAAGAGTTCCTATCTGTTTATCCTTTATCAAATTTTAAAAGACGCATCCGTTAAATTGATAATAAACAATTTCCCGAAAACTTGTGCTCCCGTAAAAAGCAAGGTTGCCTGTTCTCATGTAGCCACGGGTTTTACAACCGCGAATCTCTTTGTAGTCGCACGGCTTTAGCCTGCGTATATGCAGTAATATGCGTAGCAATAGATTTTGCGGTTACCAGTTACGTGTACACGGTGTAGCATACCCAAAAAAGCGCACCCTAAAGGGATGTGGCCACACCCCGGAAAACAAAAAAGCCTTACTGTAAAGAGATTCATGTAAACATCTTTGACAGTAAGGCTATCTTTCTAAACCTATTCCCCAGGAAAATAAAGGACTTTTGTTGTCCCCGTATACTTCCTCATACCCCTGAAAGATACAGAAATGTGAGATTTAACATCATTTGAAATTTTGTAACAATTTAGTTTTTTGAAAATTTCCAATAATTGCAATATTTGTCGTGCAGGGTAGGGGCGAAGCATTTGCCCGTTTTGGTATGAATGCGTTCATGACAATTATAGCAAATGCTTCGCCCCTACTTTTTAAAAAACTAAATTGTTACGAAATTTTCTTATGCAAATATTTTGTAATCTATGATAAAATTACTAAATTGTAATGATTACATAAATCAACTGAGAGGTAAAGGTGACAATATCATGAAAATTGCAGTTTCAGGTAAAGGCGGCGTTGGGAAGACAACCTTTGTTGCTACCCTGGCCAGGGTTTTTGCGGAAAATGGCAAAAAGGTCATTGCAATCGATGCAGACCCGGTAGCAAATTTGGCAGTAACACTGGGTATAAAAAATGTATCGGAGATCGTTCCGATTAGTCAGATGAAAGAGTTAATCAAAGAGCGTACGGGCGCTACGTCTGAAGAATATGGAAAATTTTTTCAGTTAAATCCCACGGTTTCCGATCTGCCAGATAAACTCTCCCTGGAACAGGAAGGGATAAAGCTGATGGTGTTGGGCGCAGTGAAACGCGGAGGGGGAGGCTGTGCATGCCCGGAGAGCGCCTTTTTAAGGACACTGCTGAGTCATTTAATCGTGCAAAGGGATGAAGTGGTGATTGTTGATATGGAGGCCGGGGTTGAGCACCTGGGACGTGCTACGGTAAAGGCGGTAAATGCACTGATTGTGATTGTAGAGCCTGGTTCCAAGAGTATTCAGACCGCCTTCCAGGTTAAAAAACTTGCAGACGATATCGGACTGAAGGCTATTTATGCCGTGGGTAATAAAGTGGCTTCGGATGAACACAGGGCATTGATCGAAAAAGGGCTGAATGGGATTCCGGTTTTAGGGTTTATTTCTTATAACGAAAAGGTGCTTGAGTCGGATATTGTGGGAAAGGCGGTCTTTGCAGAAAACAGTCAGTTGCTGAAGGAAGTCAGGCAGATAAAGAACAATTTGGAAGATTGTACAAAGGGAAAATGACGGGTTACATTTTTTCTTGATTTAAATCTATTTCTATTTATAATAGTTTGTTCTATTTACCGCAGGCAACTGCGGTAGATAGTCAGGCTTGCCGGATAAGTAAGCAGTTCCGGCTGGCATGGTATTTATGAACCTTGTAAAGGAGGGGAATAAGATGGAAGAGAAGAAAAAAACTGCAGACGAGATCATGCTGGATCGTATGAAAGAAATGAAAGTGGAGACCATGTATGATCGGTATCAGGCGCAGCTTCCGCAATGTGGCTATGGAAGTCTTGCGCTGTGCTGCCGGCACTGTAATTATGGTCCGTGTAATATTGATCCTTTCGGAAAAGGCCCGAAGAAGGGTGTGTGCGGCGCTGACGCAAATACCTTTGCAGCGAGGCATTTCCTGCGTATGAGTGGCGCCGGTACGGCATGTCATTCGGATCACGCGCGCGCTGCTGCCCATTTGCTGGTTGCTACGGCACGCGGCGAGGCTCCCGGCTACCGGATTAAAGACGTTGAGAAGCTGATGATGGTTGCCGGGTGTTTTGGAGTGAAGACGAAGGATCGTAAGATCAATGAAATTGCTGAAGAAGTCGGTGAGATGGCGCTGATGGAATTTGGGAAACCATACGGTACTCTGTTGTTCCTGAAGAGGGCGCCGGAAGCACGCCAAAAAATATGGGAAAAATTAGGTATTGCCCCACGGGCAATTGATCGCGAGGTCACGGAAAGTCTGCACCGAACCGGAATGGGCGGCGATCAGGATTACCGGAACCTTACCTTGCAGGCCATGCGGGTAGCTTTGGCGGATGGCTGGGGTGGTTGTATGATAGCGACCGAGCTGCAGGATATTATGTTTGGCACCCCAAAACCTACGGCAGGAAGGTCCAATCTGGGCGTTATCAAGAAAGATCACATTAATATTATTGTACATGGGCATGAACCACAACTTGCTGAGGCCATTGTGCTTGCTTGCAACGAACCGGAAGTTATCAAGGCTGCGCAGGCAACAGGGGCGAAGGGCATTGTGCTTTCCGGTCTGTGTTGCACTGCCAACGAACTCCTCGTTCGGCATGGAATTCCTATGGCCGGGCATATGACTATCCAGGAGGCTGCTATAGCGACCGGAGCTGTTGAGGCAATGGTTGTTGATATTCAGTGTGTCATGCAATCACTTGCTGAAGCGGCAAAGTCTTTTCATACGAAACTGATTACTACTCTGTCAAAGGCAAAGATTTTTGGCGCGGAGCACGTTGAGTTCGAGGAAGAGCATGCCCTTGAATCGGCGAAGAAGATCGTCATGATGGCTGTCGATAATTATAAAAACCGTGACAAAGAAAAGGTGTTTATCCCAGCCAGCGCAGAGCCGAATCTCGTTGCCGGTTTTAGTCATGAGACGATCAAATATATGCTGGGCGGCAAGTACCGGGCGAGTTACCGCCCGTTAAATGACAATATTATTAACGGCAGGATCCGCGGTGTTGTGGGTATTGCCGGTTGCACGAGCCCCAAGGCGGGTACATGTGAACCTTCCTATATCAATTTGGCACGAGAGCTCATTGCAAATAATTTCCTGGTAGTGGCTACGGGTTGCGCTGCAGGGCAATGCGCCTCAGACGGGTTAATGGTTCCTGAAATGAAAGACGCCTGCGGCCAGGGGTTGAAAGAGGTATGTGAAGCCGTTGGGATACCGCCGGTGTTACATTCCGGGGCGTGTGTTGACAACAGCCGTATTCTGATTGCCGTAAGCGAAATGGTGAAGGAGGGCGGTTTAGGAAACGATATCAGTGAATTGCCGGTGGCCGGCGCGTGCACGGAGTGGATGAGTGAAAAGGCAATTGCTATCGGGCAATTTCTGGTAGCCTCTGGTATTTATACCGTCTTTGGCATGAATTCTCCGGTGGCGGGCGCACCTGATATGCAAAGGCTGCTGACAAAAGAGATGGAAGAAATGTGTGGCGCACGATGGGATTTTGAGGCTGATTTAAAGAAGATTGGGAAGATGCTCATGGATCACATCGAAAAGAAGAGAGATGCGCTTGGTATCAACGTGAATAAGGAGAGGAAATTGTACGATATGGCTGAGAGAAGGGCGCTCGAAAGGGAGTGCAAGCCAGCAGCACATCATTAAAGTGATTTAGAGAGGTGTTTTTATGTCCAAGATTATCTGTACTGCCGCCATTCGTGGCGCATATAAAATTGTAGATAAGGCTGATAAAAAACTTGCCGATACCATTGCGCAAAAGGGACGCGATTGTAAGGTGGAGTTTCCTAATACGGCGTATTATTTGCCTATCATTTATTCCATGACGGGCGTTGCCGTGAAAACGCTGGAGGATTGCGAGTATATCCTGGGAATGGCGCGGAGCATGCTCCCGCCATTGCCGGCAGAAAAACACTGGGTCCCTTACCTTGGGCATACCCTTGATGCCGGGATGGCGACGCTTTTTGCCGAGGAAGTATATGAGGCCTGTAAATATCTCATTGGGCCTCACCCGGTGGACGGGATTTGGCTGGGCGCTGCTGATGACGTTATCATGCGCGAACGTGGCATTGAGTTCGTGGATGGTACCGCTCCGGGATTCGCCGCAATTGTGGGGTGTGCGCCTGATGCAGATACGGCCGTGAAGATTGCCAGGGAACTTCAGCAAAAGAATCTGTACGTGTTTATGCAGTCAGATAATTTTGGGACATCGTTTGCCGAGCAATTGGCTGAAAAGGGCGTCCAGATGGGGTGGGATACCCGGCTGGTGCCTTTTGGAAAAGAGACCTCGGCTGCCGTATATTCTCTGGGCTTTGCCAACAGGGCAGCCCTTTCATTTGGAAATGTGCCACCCGGTGAGGCAAGGAGAAATCTCCTCTATAACAAAAACCGCATCTTTGCATTTGTCATGGCAATAGGAACTGCCGTAACAGATGAACAGTATGCCAACGCTGCGGGCGCTATCAATTATGGTTTTCCGACGATTTCAAATATCGACATTCCGGAGATATTACCCACCGGCGTATGCACCTATGAACATGTGGTTTCAAGGGTGCCGGTGGACAAGATTGTTGATAAATGCATTGAAGTCCGAGGACTAAAGATTTCTATCCACAAGATGGATATCCCCGTGGCGTACGGTCCGGCCTTCGAAGGTGAGCGTATCAGAAAAGAGGATATGCAGATTGAGATTGGCGGCCCCGGTGTTCCTGCCTTTGAATATGTGTGTACCAAAGAAATTGACGAGGTTGAGGATGGCAAGATACAGGTTATCGGGCCAGACCTGGACGATATTAAGCCAGGTCCAGGTGTGTCGCTTGGTATTATGGTTGAGGTGGCAGGCCGAAAGATGCAGCCTGATTTTGAGCCAATCTTTGAACGTCAGATGCATCGGTTTCTGGGTGAAGCTCAGGGACTCTTCCACATGGGGCAAAGGGACATCATCCGTCATCGCATCAGTAAAGAGGCATTTAAGGCAGGCTTCAGAATCAAGCACATAGGCAGTATCATCCACTCGCAGTTCCATAGCAATTTCGGGGCTATTGTTGACAAAGTTCAGGTGACCTTTTATACCAAAAGAGAAGATGTGGAGCGGATATTAAAAGACGTGCGCGCCGCTTATGCAGAGCGTGATGCGCGATTAGAGGGTATGACCGATGATTCGGTAAACATGTTTTACAGTTGCACCCTCTGCCAAAGTTTTGCGCCTACCCATATTTGCGTGGTGACACCGGAACGTTCCGGCCTTTGTGGTTCCGTCAGTTGGCTGGACGGCAAGGCTGGCTACGAGATCAACCCCACGGGGCCAAATCAGCCGATTGAGCGGGGTAAGGTGGTGAATGAAAATCTGGGACAGTGGGAAGGCACAAACTCATTTATCTACAATGGTTCAAACCGGTCGCTGGAGAAGGTGAGCCTGTATAGCATTATGACAGACCCGATGACCAGTTGCGGCTGTTTTGAGTGCATTTCGGCTATGTTGCCCATGACGAATGGGATTATGGTGGTAGACCGCGACTTCACGGAAATGACCCCCTGTGGTATGAAATTTTCCACGCTTGCCGGAACGGTCGGCGGTGGTTTGCAGACCCCCGGGTTTATGGGGCACAGCAAGTTTTATTTAGGCAGCAGGAAATTTATTTCAGCAGATGGCGGTTTGGGCCGTGTTGTGTGGATGCCCAAGGCGCTGAAAGAGGAGTTGGCGGAAACGCTTGCCGGAACTGCCCAGGCATTGGGCCTTGAAGATTTTCTCAACAAAATAGCTGATGAAACGGTTGCCCAGACTGAGGATGAAGTTGTGGCTTACATGCAGAAAGTCAACCATCCTGCGCTGGTCATGGCGCCTATGTTTTAGTATGCTTTTAAGCCTCTCTTAATCTCCTGAGGTAGGTCAACCGTCCCGGTTGACATCATAATGACAACCGGGGACGCTTGTCCGGCCGATAGAGGGGATTTGGTTGCGGCGTAGTTGCTCTAAAAGATATACTGTGCCGGGGTAACTCTCGAAAAGAAAGCACGGGATTTGTAGTAGTGCGTTTTATGAAAAGGTCTTCTGCGGGTTCAGGTTTATAACCTGAACCCTTAAAGTTGCCGGAACAATAGTCCATATGCTCTTAAGAGAGCTTTTGAAGGTATAAATATTTGGGTTCAAGTTACAAACTTGAACCCGCGATGGGGCTGATTTGTTTGCGGCGGTGTTACGATGCACATTTATCTGTTTTTAATTTCTGGAGTCTATACATGATCTTTGATATGCCAATCCATTTCTCAGGAAAGGGACAAGTTGTACATATGCAGGACGAAGGTGCTGGTGAAGAAAAGGAAAAGCGTTCCGGAGGCGATCTGATTGCAAGATTGTTAAAGACGCGGACGGTTATGGTTTCAGACGAGGTGAGTAAAAAAATGGCACAACAGGTCATGACTCAGCTTATCCTCCTGGAAGGGGAGAGCAATGAAGATATTAAAATGTTCATTAATTCCCCGGGGGGCGATGCGGATGCAGGTTTTGCAATCTATGATATGATGCGGTTTATCAAGCCGAGGGTAAAAGCTGTTTGTGCCGGGGTTGCCGCCAGCGCTGCGGTAATTATCCTGCTTGGCGCAAAAAAAGAAAACCGGTTCAGCCTGCCCAATGCCCGCGTGCTCATCCATCAGCCTTCCACGGGTATCCATGGTACCGCGGCCGATATTCAGATAGAAGCCAGTGAAATCCTTAAGTGCCGGGAAAAGATTAACCGTTTGATTTCTGTTGAGACGGGACAACCCCTGGGAAAGGTAGAGACGGATACCAAGAGAAATTTCTGGATGTCCGCCGACGAGGCTTTCAAATACGGATTGGTCAATAAAATTATACAGACGAGTGATGATTTAAAGACATAGTTTTATGGTAATTGCTCAATATCAACGGTACGCATGTTCTTTTTATAACCACCTCTTTATCCTCTTTTCGTGAATGCGGGTGAATGGGTGGTTATTCATTTGATGTTGTGCAAATTTCTTTATGTGAAAGGATAGTAGAGCATGGCACTAACGGGATTAGACATTTACAAACTCCTTCCCAAAACAAATTGCAAGAAGTGCGGAAGGCCTACCTGTCTGGCTTTTGCGATGCAATTGGCGCAGAAAAAGGCAAACCTGTCAGATTGTCCGGATGTAAGCGAAGAGGCAAAAAAGGTGCTGGGAGCAGCTGCAGCCCCTCCCATTAAACTCGTGACGGTTGGTGCGGGCACCAGGCAAGTGCAGGTGGGCGAGGAAAATGTCCTGTTCAGACACGAAGAGAAATTTTATCATCCTACGGGCGTCGCCGTTACTATCCCGGACGACCTGGGTGAAGCAGCCTTTAACGATCGGTTAAAAAAGATTAACAGTCTGAAACTTACCCGTGTTGGCACGGAAATCGAGATTGATTTGATCGCTGTGATGAACAAGAGCAATAGTGCAGAAAAATTTGCCGAAGCGGCAAAGAAAGTAAGCGCCGGATCTCATTTGAACATAATTTTAAGCAGTACGTCTGTGGATAATATGAAATCTGCTTTGCAAAATTGCGCTGAAAAGAGGCCGCTGATTCATGGCGCCAGTGCTGGCAACTGTGAGGCGATGGCAGCGCTTGCACAGGAAAAGAAGTGTCCGATGACCGTAACGGCTCAGACACTTGAGGAGCTTGCTGATCTGGCCGAACGTGCCAAAAAGGCTGGCGTTGAAGAAATTATTTTAGATGTGGGAGGGAACAATCCCAAAGAGGTGCTGCAAAAACTGACCAAGATTCGACGGCTTTCATTAAAAAAGAATTTTCGCACCCTTGGATTCCCGATGATTACTTTTGTCTGTGATGAAGACCCGTTCCAGGAAATTGCGATGGCAAGCACTTATCTGCTGAAGTATGCCGGCATTGTCGCGGTGAATGCGTGCGAACCATGGGCAATTATGCCACTGCTTACCGCCAGGACGAATATATTTACCGACCCGCAAAAACCGATACAGGTGGAGCCACGATTGTATGCCGTTGGTGATGTGAAGGACGATTCTCCCATATTGTTTACCACAAACTTTTCACTTACCTATTATACGGTTGAAGGTGAGGTAGAGTCCAGCCGGGTGCCTGCCTATATTTTATCGGTGGATACGGGTGGCACTTCCGTGCTAACCGCGTACTCAGGAGACAAATTAAACGACAAGGTGGTTGCGAAGGCCATGACGGACGCACAGGTTGATACCAAGGTAAAGCACAGGAAGTTGATCATTCCTGGCCTCGTTGCTGTGATGTCCGGGAAACTTCAGGAAACCCTTGGGTGGGAAATTCTGGTAGGTCCCAGAGAGGCTTCAGGCCTCCCTTCCTATCTGAAAACGGTATGGAAATCTGTTTAAGGATGTTCACTTCAGGTTCAACGTATGGAAAACTCACGCTGTAAAGTACAATTCTTTCCTGTTGACGTCACCGTAGAGATTGAAAAGGGCAAAACTATCCTCGATGCTGCATATAAAGGGGATCTGTTTATAAACGCCCTATGCGGAGGCGACGGCACGTGTGGCAAGTGTAAAGTCATTCTGGGTTCCGGTATGATTGAAAGCATGCCCACGACCCATATCTCGGTATCGGAGGCGCAAAAAGGGTATGTCCTTGCTTGCAGTACGAAGGTAATGGGCAACCTGGAAGTAATCATTCCCGAAGAATCGAAGCTTGATAAAAGTCAAATTCTTGTCAGTGAATTTCCTCAATTCTCGGGTTCCCTGGCAGCTGCTACCGCTAACGTGGAACCTTTCCCGCATGACCCTTTGGTAAAGAAAGTATATCTTGAACTGCCGCAGCCAACGCTGGACGATAGCATGGCAGATTATGAGCGTCTGTGCAGGGAGATTATGGTAAAAACCCACGTCCCGCTGGAAAAGCTGACCACAAATTTCGATGTTCTCAAACGTCTTCCGGGTATTCTAAGGAGCAGTAACTGGAAGGTGACGGTGACGCTGGGATACAGGGGTCCGTCTGTCGAAATTATGGAAATACAGGGTGACAATGCCAGCGAAGGAAATTATGGTGTTGCAGTAGACGTGGGGACAACCACGGTGGTTGCACATCTCCTGAATCTTTCACGCGGAGAGACGGTCGATATTGAGGCAACCTACAATTCTCAGATTAAATACGGAGATGATTATATTCAGAGAATTATGTATGCCGCTGAAAATAACACTATGGAGCTCATGCAGGAGGTGCTTGTTGAGGATATTAACCATCTCATTTCTACCCTCGTCAGGAGAAATCATCTCAGTATCCATGACATTCATGCGGTGGTTTGTGCGGGAAACACGGTAATGACTCATTTCCTCCTGGGTTTAGATCCTACGAATATCAGAAAAGAGCCGTATCTTTCATCCGCAAGCTTTGTGCCTCCTTTGAGGGCGCATGAGGTGGGGATGAAAATTAATAACAACGGACTGCTCTATACCCTCCCGTGCGTTGGCGCTTATGTGGGCGGGGATATTTCTTCCGGCGCTTTGGCAATCAGGCTGGACAAGGCAGAGATGTTGTCGCTGCTCGTTGATATCGGCACGAATGGCGAGATTGTGCTGGGCAATAAAGACTGGATGGTATGCTGTTCCGCATCGGCTGGCCCTTCTTTTGAAGGCAGCGGTATTTCGTGTGGTACCCGCGCGGCTAAGGGTGCTATCGAAAAGGTGACGATTACGAAAAATTACCATGTTACGTATAAAACCATCGGAGATGCGCCGGCAAGCGGTATTTGTGGTTCCGGGCTTTTAGACTGTCTGGCGAACCTTGTCAGAAGCGGTGTCATCGACAGGACCGGTAATTTTCAGAAAGGAATAAGCTCAGACCGTTTAAGAAGAACGGACAACGGTTATGAATTTATCCTGGTCGACAGGAGCGAAACCTCTACAAAACGGGATATCGTTATTACCCAGGCGGACATTCAGAATCTCATGCGGTCAAAAGCTGCGATCTATTCGGCAATCTCGACCCTGCTTGAATCCATGGGGATGGAAGCAAATAATATTGAGCAGCTCTATCTTGCGGGCGGGTTTGGCAATTATCTCGACATACGGAGCGCCATCACGATTGGGATGCTCCCTGACGTGTCTGCCTCAAAGGTGCAGTTTGTGGGAAATACCTCGGTACTTGGCGCGAAAATGGCCCTCTTTGCAAAAGATGCCTATGAGGTTGCCAGAGTCATTGCGTCACGGATGACGTATTTTGATCTCATGAGCAATAATAAATATATGGAAGAGTATGTGTCGGCAAACTTTTTACCGCATACCGATATTGAAAAATTTCCATCCGTTGCAGAGGAACTGATGGTAAATTAGGTCTTCGGCTACATTCCCCCCTTTTTCCCCCCGTAAACGGGGGGATTATGGGGGGTGATTGAAATTCCTAAACCTTCAAAAAGGGGGTTCTATGGCTTTTAATATTGCAGTGGCAGGAAAGGGAGGAACGGGGAAGTCGACCCTTTCTGCCCTTATTATCCGATATATTACCGAAGAGCTTGGTAAGCCGGTATCGGCGGTAGATGCCGATCCGAATGCGTCTCTCGGTTCATTGCTTGGTCTGCACGTGCAAAGCACCGTTGCTGATCTCCGCGAGGATATCGTGGAGAAAAAAGTGGATTTTTCCGGGATGTCAAAGGACAGATATATTGAGTATGCCATCGAGGAGTCTATCATTGAAAAGGAGAAATTTGATCTCTTAACGATGGGGAGGCCGGAAGGACCGAAATGTTATTGCTACGTCAATAATCTCCTGCGCAAATACCTGGATAAAGTAGGGACAACATACCCCTTTATTGTTACCGACAATGAGGCAGGGATGGAGCATCTCTCGCGCAGGACGACGAATAATGTTGATCTCCTGTTGATCGTCAGTGAACCAACGATTGTGGGCGCACTGACCTTACAAAGGATCCTTGCATTAGCTGAATCGCTTCCGGTCACGATCCGGCAAAAGTATTGTATCCTAAACCGGGTACCCAGGAATGGTATTCATGAAAATCTTCAGCAGAAGTTGGACAGCCTGGGGATTGAAGTATCTGCGATATTTCCGTTTGATCAGGAGGTTTACGATACTGCGGCATGCGGCGCTTCAGTGTTTGAAATTTCCCGTGAAAATGAATTATATCAAAAACTGGGTAAGTTCCTGCAGAAACATTTGCCGGCAAGTATGCTCGAAAAGAGCGTGTCTGGCCGTACCTAAGAGAGCGCATTATTAAAGTGTATACACAGACAATTGTCATTGCGAGGAGCAGAGCGACGAAGCAATTTTAAGGTATAGGTATAAGAATTTCAATCTTTTGTAATTCCCCTCTAGAAAGAGGGGATTAAGGGGTGTGTACATAATGCCATAACACACCCCCGGCCCCTATGGTAGGTCAGGCGTCCTCGCCTGACATTATGATGACAAGCGGGGACGCTTGTCCTACCAATAAAAGAAGCTCTTTGGTTGGTTCAATCTTGCAGATTGAACCAAATATTTGAATAGTACCATAAAAACTTGAACGTGTACTGCGAGAAGGAATTATACTCAATGTTTCGGTTCAATCGAGGATGATTGAACCAGCTTGGAGCCTGGAGCACGTAGTTAACTCTGGTGGAGATTCCCGTTGAGCAGAACTAAGCAAATTCAGGAACTTGTCCGTAATGGGCTTTATTATCTGACAGAACATGCTGACAATGAAACAATGGTTGACAATTTTGATATCTACGATGTGGAATATGGTATTTTGACAGGTAAGATCCGCCGAACGTGGCCTCGGGAAGAAAAATACGAGATTATTGGTACATCTATAGATGGCCGTCCAATTGGTATAGTTTGCAGAATAACTCAGACCGGAAAAGTTCGAGTGATAACTGTATACAAAGATTTACCCAAAAACAGGAGAAATTAAATGGAATTCTGGGAAGGCGAACATTGTGAATATTGTAACGGAGTTATCATTGAAAGGAAAGTAAATCTATCCAGAAAGGTTAAAGGCAAGTACATACTTATTGAAAATGTACCAGCGGGTGTTTGTAAAGGATGTGGCACACGTTATTATTCGGCAAATGTACTTAAGACAATTGATGAGACTATTCGGGGTCGCCGAAAAGCAAAACGAGAAATTCTTATACCTATATATTCTTTTTGAAATTTACAACAGCAAGGTAGGTTGGGTTTCGCCAAAGCGAAACCCAACATCTATTTAACCTATTTTGTGGGGTTTCATTTCATTCAACCCAACCTACCTTGCTGTAAAATTGTAGCGCTGAGGTTTATCCCCAGCCTCCGTATCAAAGTACGGGGCAGGCATTGGCCGACCACAAGGGATCGGCGCTACGTCTTAAAAGATGCATTCAAAGAAAAAAGAGTTGGGTTTTTGTCTTCTAAAACCCACCCTAATTTAATGTTAAGGAATTTCAATCAGGTAGCCGCATCCCTTTAGGGTGCGTTCCTGGGGCATATATAAAAGAGTTTATCACAAGTTCCACGCAGGCTAAAGCCATGCGGCTACCACGTGTAGTTGCTGAAGGCCTAATTTAACGTTAAGGAATTTCAATCTTTTTGATTCATGTAGAGCGACTAGCCTGGTCGCCTTACCATGCGGGGAGCTTAAAGTCGCTGCCATAGGCAGCCTAATTAAAGAGAGACTCATTCATTGACGTGCCTGCCGGCACGATGATGAGCGGAGGAGATTTTTAGATATTGAACGGATTGCGTAGGAGAGAAATGAATGGAAATACCAAATGTAGCTGACAAGTGGTCGGGAACGGTTAACGAAATTACCCTTGGCGCCACAAAGGACAAGGGAGGCACGAGGACGAAGACCATTACGATTGGTGGCGCAAAAAGTATCCCTTTTATGGATTTTGAAGGGAATCCGGGCCAAAAGCCCGTGGTTGCCATGGATGTCTATGACGTGCCGCCGGAAGACTGGCCGGAAACCCTGGCAAAACCTTTTGCGGACGTCCTTAACGATCCGGCACAATGGGCAAAAAAATGCGTGGAACAGTATGGTGCAGATTTAATCTGCCTCAAATTAGAAGGGATTCATCCTGATAAAGGCAATAAAACTGCAGAAGAGACGGTAAAGACGGTAAAGTCGATACTGGCGGCAGTGGGTGTTCCCCTGATTATCTGGGGATGTGAACATGACGAAAAAGATAATGAGGTCATGCCCAAGATAAGCCAGGCTGCAAGGGGGGAATGCTGTCTGATGGGAGTTGTTACCCAGGATAATTACAAGACACTTACCGCTACATGTCTGGCGGACGGACATGCGCTCATCACGCTGGCTCCGGTGGATATCAATATTGCAAAGCAGGTAAATATTCTTGTGTCTGAAATGGATTTTCCGCTCAACCGGATCGTGATGTTCCAATCAACCGGTGCCCTGGGGTATGGTTTGGAGTACACCTATTCTATTCAGGAACGCGAACGGCTGGCGGCGCTTACGGGCGATAAGATGATGTCGATGCCCGTGATCTGCGATGTTGGACATGAGGCGTGGCGGACCAAGGAGTCAAAATCGGACGACAAGGAAGTTCCCCAATGGGGGGCGCGGGACGAGAGGGGCCCCATGTGGGAGGCTATTACGGCTGTTGGCTTGTTGCAGTCGGGAGTTGATATTATCCGTATGAACCATCCGAAGGCCGTTGCTGCGGTAAAAAAATGTATTGACCGTCTATATTAAAAAACGTAATATTCACCACAAAGACACGAAGGACACAAAGAAAGAACTACAGGAACAAAAAGTCCAAAGAATTGATAATTTTTAGAAAGAAAGGATAAACATACAATGATTTCCATCGGTGAGCGCATTAATGGTATGTTTAAAGACGTACGAGAGGCGATAAAGAATAAAGATCCGAAGGCGGTAAGGGAACTTGCTATAAAACAGACAGAGGCAGGGGCAAGCTTTCTGGACGTAAATGTAGGCACTGCCGCCGCTGACCCGGTTGCAGCCATGAAATGGCTGGTTGAGGTGGTTCAGGACACGGTAAAGACGCCGATTGCAATTGATAGCCAGAAATTTGATGTAGTAAAGGCAGGTTTATCGGTTGCAAAGAATGAAATTTTAATCAATTCTTCAAAAGGGGATCCTGAAGAACTGGACAAATTCATGACTTTAGCCAAGGAATATAATGCATCACTGATATGCCTGACCATGGACAAAACCGGTATTCCTCAGGACGTTGAGCGTCGCATGGAATTTGCCATGAAGATCGTTGAAAAGGCCGTGGAGCACGAATTCGAGCTGTCAAAGGTATATATTGATCCCATACTTTTCCCTATTAATGTTGATCAGAAGCAACCAGCGCTCATGTTCGATATCTTCAATCAGATTAAGATGATCTCCGATCCTCCCCCTCATAGGAATGTGGGACTGAGCAACTTTTCGCAGGGAACAAAGGAAAAGAGGCTTTTAGCACGGATATTTCTCACGATGGGAATTTCCTACGGACTGGACGCGGCAGTGATGGATGTACTTGACAAGGACTTAATGGATGCCGCAATCACCGCAGAGATCATTATGAATCAGCATCTTTACAGCGATTCCTATCTGACGGCATGCAGGAAATGAAGGTGCGCTTCAAGCGGTGATTTTCCTGGTAAAAGAACCATGGCGTCATTTCATAAGGCACGGCTGAACCCCGTGCCTTTTTCAATTTTCATTGATAGGAATGTAACTATCGACTGAAATCAGAGGCACGGGTTTTACCGTGTCCGCGGTATTGATTTGTTATGCGGTTTCTTTAATTTCAATATCTTCGCCTGTGATGATTCTAATATGGAATCGCGCAGAAAAGAACTTGCCTCTAATATCTCTATGCCGATTAATTCTCCACTTTCATTCAACTCGGCTGTAATATTTGGGCTTAGCTCAATGCTATCTGATTCTCTTTCGTCAGAGATGACTATATGCAAAATATCTTCATCTTTAAAATATGCCATTTTTGTTTTATCCATATATAAACCTCCCCGTTTTAAGTCGGAAATTAATTTGTTGTCGTGTAGTTGCATGAATTGTGACTGGTGATGTTTCGTTTCCATGCTTTTCATATGGAATTATAACCAGTATATCATCATGCTTACCTATCACAATTAAACGTTGGGTTGCTGTATCAAGGTATCTTTCTGCTGAATGCCTCAATATATTTTCAATCTTTGAAAGTTTAAATCCTCTTAATTTCACTCTATACTTCATATAGTCAGTCCATATGATTACAGACTTTTTAGAGATTCCCACATCTCCTCCAATTTTCCATTTTTATTATTGCCGTATAATGCAGGAATTAAACGGCAATCGCAGACGGCGCGCAACGGGCGAACAAAGTCGTTCGCCTAATTCGCGCCGGCGCGGGCAGCAGCCACGAACTGCTGTTGCCATAGCGTTCACCTCCGTATCTTAATCGTACAATTGTTATGTACGGTTGAGCGCCTTGTTATGCCAACTCAACTTTAAGGTTCTTTCCCAAGGCGAGAGCCGCCCTTTCAAGCGTTTGCAATGTTATAGAGACATTGGTAGGATCAAGTAGTCTATCGAGGGCGGAACGGCTGGTGTGCATTTTAACTGCCATATCAGATTTTGTCAGTTTTGCCTTTTTCATCTCCATTTCAATCTGATAGGCAATAACTCTCTTAATCGCTGCGGCTTCTGTTTCCGCCCGCAGAGCTTCTTCCTCGAGAAAGTCATCAAAATTGGAACCAAGATGTCTGTTTTTCATAGTTTACCTCTTTTGTAGTTTCCAAGACGCGTAAGCGCCTTCTTGAGTTCATTTTGCGGTGTCTTCTGGGATTTCTTGATAAATCCGTGCAGCAAAATCATGTACTTGCCATCAACGGTGAAAAAGACCCGCGCAATGCCATTTTCTAACCTTGTGCGAACTTCCCATAAATCCTTGTCGATTTTCCTGATGAGCGGCATTCCCAATGGCCACCCTATTTGGGCAGTCTTAATGTCTTCACCTATCTTCCGCTTGTCTTCCCGCGGAAGCCCCTTTAGCCATTCCCGCACCGGCTCGTTGCCGATCTCAGACCGATAGAAAACAACCTTCAGGACATAGGGAATATCGAACATTTGTTGTTATTGTACCAATTTTAGTACACTTGTCAATTTGATTTTTTTTATGGCAAATGACGGAATTGAGTGGCAACCGCTTGCGGAGCGGCAAGTCATTCGAGTCTTGATCAATGCTGTCATCTTCATATTTCAATTGGCAAATGATAAAATATTGAATAATGAACCGCCGATCCTCTTGAACCTCCATTAAAGGGAGCATATTTGTTTGATAATTTGGACCGTTATTTGTATTTATCAGTTTTAATTTAATCGGAGTGTAACGAAAAAAATAATCCGTCGGGGCAACAACCCCTGAATAAAACCCGACTGGCCTTATTCATGGTCGGGTTGATTGTCTTGGAACCACCTTCGTTTTTTTCTTCCTCCAAGATTGCCATTAAGTCCTCTTGCGGAATTAACAAACAGAACTGTCCCCATACCCAGCGCCCTTTTGCTTTTGGTTTCATTCCTATCATATAATAGCCAAATCGAAACTCGATTCTATCTTCCTCAATGAATCTCATTTTTTGTAGCACGATGATTTTCCTGTTGCTATTGCTTTGAGGATGGATAATTTCGTCTTCAATTCTAAAATGTCTGATTCGACCGTCAATTGCAGGAATTCTTTTCGTCTTACCGATGTTGTTTGGAAGTTCTGGCCAAGTTGAAGGAAGGGCACAGTCTCTTCTTGTTTGAAGACCCTTGTTCGTTCGATGCGCTCCCATTATCTATTATCTATATCCTTTATTCATAATTTTAGTTCCAACGACAATCATCAGACGCCAGGGAACCGGGCCGGGAATGAAAACGAAAAAGCGTTATGCCCGGTAGGTTGGATAAAATTGTTGTATGCTTCTGGTTATTTTTCCCCAGTTAACGTTGTGGATTTGCGCTGTGTGTCTATACGGACCATCCAAATGCGATGCTACCAGCGACATTTCAAAAATCCGCAGACAAAACATTCGCTTCCATATTAAAATATCTATAAAAAAGAGGGAGGTTAAATTTCTGCCTGATATGAGTAAGGTATTTCTTGGTATCTGAATCGGGCGCATTATCCGAGATAATAATCAGTTTTTCCGCTCTTTCTGAGTCAGGCCAATACGAATACTCTGTAATTTGACCGAATGCGTTTCTAATACTTAATTTAGGGCTGTCTGTTTTTATTTCAAAGTAGTGCCATTTATCAGAATGAGTCTTTGCTTTGATATCAAATCTGTCTTTTTCTATGGCGACTGCCTTGTATTCATCTTTGTAATTATTCCTTAATAATGCGAGATTTATCGAATAACCACTCCTCGTGGCCATATCCATATTCTGCCTCAAACGAGTTTGAGGTTGCACTTTTGCCTTGTGAACCTGACGGAAATTTCCAACCTTTAGAATTCCAGCATATTTTTGATATTTTATTTTCCATTCGGCCCTTCCTTTGTCTGGCGGTTTTCACATAATTCGGCTATAGACGACAATGCCGCCTTTTTCTTAAATTTTATTATTTATTTTTATCTTTATCCTGCATATTTCGTTATGATATAGCGTATACCAGCCAAAAAATCAGTAGCAGCATCACACTGAATATTTGGCGATATTTTCGGATAAAATTTACGCTTGAGAACCTTTACACCATTACAAGCATTTCTCTCTGATTAAGCCTGAGGGCATCGGGACCAAAGAGGTCTCTTATACAAGAAATAAAAGCGTCTGTTACCGACACGAAATATTGACTCGAGGTTTTGATTACCGTGCTGGTTTCTTCCGATGTGCTGATTTCAAAGAAGAGCGGGCATGTGCCGGAGTGCTTCTTTATGATTTCCCTGAGCTGCATGAATTTTGTCTCATCAAAACACGCTCCTTCATACCGAAGAGTTATGCATTTGGTTAGGCGCTTTAATGCGTCCTTTTCAGCAACAATCTCTTTTATCCTCACGGACGGGGCAGTGCTCTGAAAACCAATCTGTCCCTTTACGAAAACAATCTCGTCCATGTTTAAGAGCGACTGATACGACTTCATTTCTTTGCTAAAGATAACACACTCAACAGCTCCTTTCATGTCTTCCAGGGTTATATACATCATGGGGTCACCGCGTTTCGTTACACTCGGTTTCAGATTGGTAATAATACCCCCGATAATGATCTCTTCGCCCTCAGCATGTTCGGACATTTCTGCGGAAGACACGGTAGACAACTGCTTTATCTTCTGCTGACAGGCATTCAAGGGATGAGAACTCAGGTAGAAACCCAGGCTTTCTTTTTCTGCCTGGCGGGTCTCCTTTTCTGACCACTGCTTCACATCGGCTTCTGCCCCCGTATCCCCTTTTGCAGTAATATCCAGGTCGCTTCCAATATCAAACAGGGATTTTTGGCCTTTTCGTCTTTCTTTGCTTGCTATTCCACCCAGTTGCATAGCCGTATCAAGTCCGGCAA
The DNA here is from genome assembly GCA_007618135.1 of Candidatus Brocadia sp. WS118. GTDB lineage: Bacteria > Planctomycetota > Brocadiia > Brocadiales > Brocadiaceae > Brocadia. The sequence goes on from PHFX01000002.1 coordinate 138,706, forward strand.
TGAGTTTTGCCCGGTTGTCATGCAACGAGTCAAAACACCCTGATTTGATCAACGACTCGATTACCTGTTTGTTGACCACCCGCATATCAACCCGTTTGCATACATCAAGGATTGAGGTATAGCGATTCCCTTTGACCCGGGACTGGATAATGGACTCGATCGCCTTATCGCCCACGTTCTTGATCGCCCCTAATCCAAACCGTATCTTATCCCCATGGGAGATGGTAAAGTCATTTTGGCTTTCGTTGATATCGGGAGGAAGCACCCTGATGCCCATGTGTCGGCAGTCCTCAATATAGTCCACGATCTTATCCATGTTCTGTTTTTCACAACTGAGTTGGGCAACCATATACTGGACGGGGTAGTTTGCCTTCAGATAGGCGGTTTGGTACGTGATCACTGCATAGGCCGCAGAATGGGACTTGTTAAATCCATAACCTGCAAAGTATTCCATTAACTCGAATATGCTGACCGCAATGTCTTTCGGGATTCCATTTGCGACTGCGCCGTTGATAAACTGGTCTTTGAATTTTGCCATAATCTCCGGCTTCTTCTTTCCCATGGCCTTACGGAGATTATCAGCCTGGTTCAGGGAAAATCCCGCCAAACGGTTGGCGATACGCATGACCTGCTCCTGGTATAAGATTACCCCGTAGGTCTCTTTCAGGATTGGTTCAAGGGAAGGATGAAGATAGGCGACATCTTCTCTCCCGTGCTTTCGGTTAATAAAGGAATCTACCATTCCACTTTGCAATGGACCAGGCCGGTACAGGGCCACAAGTGGCATGATATCTGCAAAGGTATCGGGTTTTAGCTTTTTGAGCAATTCCTTGAACCCCCGGCTGGTTTCGACCTGGAAGACTCCCTTCACATCCCCGCGGGATAACAATTCATACGTTTTCCTGTTGTCCATGGGAATCTTGGTGAGGTCAATATCCTCGCCGGTAGTTTCCCGAATCAGCTTCAGGGCTTTATCGATGACGGTTAATTTCCGGACACCGAGAAAATCGGCCTTCAGCAACCCGATTTTATCTACCAGGATTTCATCATAAAATTGCGTGGTAACCACGTCGCCGTTTTTTGCCAGCGGGACGTATTCGGTTAACGGTTCGTCTGAAATGACGATGCCCGCAGCATGTACCGATGCGTGGCGGCAGAGTCCTTCCAGCTTTTTGGAGATGTCGAACAACTCGTGGATATGTTTTTCGTTCTCATACAGCGCCTTCAATGCGGGCTCCTGCTCCAGGGCCTGCTTTAAGGTTATGTTGAGCGTATTGGGAATCAGTTTGGCCACCTTGTCTACTTCGGATAGCGGGATATTCATCACCCGTCCCACGTCCCGGATGACGGCCTTTGCCTTCATCGTCCCGAAGGTAATGATCTGGGCAACATTGCTGTCACCGCCGTATTTTTCCCGAACGTACTGGATAACCTTTTCACGGCCTTCAGCGCAGAAATCAATATCCAGATCCGGCATGGAGATCCTCTCTGCATTCAGAAACCGCTCAAATAACAAGTCGTTTTCGATGGGGTCTATGTTCGTAATATTCAGCACGTACGCAACGAGGCTGCCGGCGCCGGAACCACGGCCTGTAGCGGGAATACGATGCTGTATGGCAAAATGAATAAAGTCCCAGACAATTAAAAAATAATCTACAAATCCGGTGCTCTCGATAACTGCAAGCTCGTAGTCCAGGCGTTCACGGATTTTTTGGGTGATGTCGCCGTATTTTTGAATTGCTCCCTCTTCGCAAAGTTTTCTCAGATAGGCGCTATTGGCCATACCGTTTGGCGCGGTGAATTTGGGCAGGTGCATCTTCCCGAAGGACATTTCCACATTACAACGGTCGGCGATTTTTAAGGTATTTTCCATGGCTTCAGGGATGTGCTGAAAGACGGTGTACATCTCCTGAAAATTTTTGAAATAAAATTCATTCGTGCCAAAGCGCATCCTTTGAACATCAGACAGATGTTTTCCGGTATTGATGCAGAGCAGGGCATCGTGGGCTGTAGCGTCATCCATGTTCATGTAGTGTATGTCATTCGTCGCGACAAGAGGGATACCGAATTTCCTTCCTATCTCCGCTGCTTCTGATACCAGCTTTGATTGCTGTTCGATTCCATTATTTTGTATTTCCAGGTAAAAACGCTCCGGCCCAAAGATGTCCTTGTATTCCTGTGCAACCCGTGATGCGTCTTCTATGCGATTCTGGACTAAATAACGATTAATTTCCGAGGTCATACAGCCACTGAGGCAGATGAGACCTGCGGAATGCGTCTTAAGAAGCGCCTTATCGATCCTTGGTTTATAGTAAAAACCCTCAAGGTATGCGGATGTCGTGAGCTTGAGCAGATTGCGATATCCTTCATTATTTTCCGCAAGGAGGGTAATGTGGCTGATCGTTTCCTTTCCACCATTTTTCGATTCTTTATCAAAACGGCTGCCCTGCGCCACATAGGCCTCATACCCCAATAGGGGCTTTATTCCTTTCGACTTTGCCACTTCATAAAATTCCACGGCGCCAAACATGTTTCCATGGTCGGTCAGGGCAAGGGCAGGCATCTTCAGTTGGACGGCCTTATCGACAAGATCGCCAATTTTGCAGGCGCCGTCAAGAAGACTATACTCGCTATGGACATGGAGATGGATAAAAGTATCTTTCTTCATAACGTCTCTTTCACTAAGAGTATGTTTAAGGGAAATACAGAAAATTCGGATTTTGTTTCGTACGGGATATTGGTTATTTCTCTAAGGTATTGATGTTTGATTGTGGTTTCATCGCACCGATGTATGATAACCCTATTATCGTAATTTATGACCCTTAAAATCAAGTCCAAATTAATACCAGTTTTGCATGAACAATTTTACTTGAAACTGGAGTTGCCTTTTGCTATGATTTGTATCCGATTAATTTTTTGAATACCCTTAATATCTTCCACAAGCATATACAAACTATTACAAATTTAACCAAAGTACACCAAAAAGGGGGTTTTGTATGTCTAGTTGTAATATGAAGGCAAAGGCGATTATGGTAGTTTTGGTAGGTCTTTTTGGACTGCTGTGTGTTGGTTTTGGCGTATCCGTTACCGAAAAATACCGGTTACAGAAAGAGCGGGTACATGGCCTTGAAAGACAGCTGAGCGCGGGACGCAAAGAGGTTTTAAAAGTTCCGGAACTCATGGAAAACCTGGGGAAGGTTGAGGTCGCAAAGAAAGAGGTTGAGGATAAATTAACAGCATGCACCGCTGAAAAGGACGGTTTTGCGGCAAAGGCGTCTGATCTCCAGAAAGAAGTTGATACGTTCGGCGCTATCAAGACGGCTGTCGGGGTTCAGATAAGCGGGTTACAAAACACCATCCAGGAACAACAAAACAAGCTCACTGATTTAGAAAGTATGAGAAATAAATTAGGAGAGCAGTTAAATGCAATTGAAGCAAACAGTAAGGGTCTTTCTGAAAAATTTGAACTAGAGATTGCCGATGTAAAGAGGAGCCGGGATGAGGTTAAAAACCAACTCATTTATTACACCGAGGCAAAAAAAGTAGCAGATCAGGAGCTCGCGGAGAAGCAGAAGGCAATCACAGAACTCCAAAAGACAAAAGAGACTTTAGAGGCGGAATTAGCAAGGATCAAGCAGCCGGATGCATCGGCAGCGCCTGAAACTTCTTCAACTTCAAGGCCGCAATTCCCGCTTACGGAATCGGGAAATAAAAGTGCAGAAGAGATCGATAAGACTTTTGCGCTCTTATGCGAAAGGGTTACTGCGCCCGAGATAGCCCTTGATGAGGTAAGTATATTACTCTCCAGAATGGAGAAGGCGTTAAAAAAATTAAAGTAAAACTATCTGTGCTTTTTGCTCACCGTTTAAGATCATCCTAAGGGGAAGGCTCCGTCTTCCCCTTTTTGTTTGCCGGGATAACCATTATTACCATCAAACAGCGAAAAATGCATACAATGAGATTGAAGAGACGAAAAAACATCTTGCCTTAATTATTTTTAGATGGTAACATAAAAAGCTTAAATATCATAAGACAGAAGTGGCGGCTTCGCCAAGTGGACTAAGGCCACGGTTTGCAAAACCGTTATCCTGGGTTCGAATCCCAGAGCCGCCTTTTGTTAAAATACGATCAGTTGCGAATGGGCATAAAGCTGCTCGAAGAGAAAAGATAAAGAATTTATAGTAAACGTAGTAAATAAGTATACATGCACATGTCATTGCGAGGGCGCTAGCCCGAAGCAATCTCTACAGTTTGGATTGCTTCGCTCGCAATGACAACTTTCTTTTTGCGTTTACTATAGAAGAAAATGATCATTGGGCGAGTGGTGGAATGGCAGACACGAAGGACTTAAAATCCTTTGACCCTAAACGGTTGTGTGGGTTCGACTCCCACCTCGCCCATATGACGGCTTTCATGATGGGTTAGATCGGTTGCACAAATGACGTAGAGAAGATTAGATATAGAGTAAACGCACAAGAAAAGTTGTCATTGCGAGGGCACTAGCCGAAGCAATCTCTATTGTGGGATTGCTTCGAGGAGTTTACACTGAGCAACGCGAATGTGCTCGCAATGACCAGTACATGTCAATGTATTTCATACGTTTACTATAATTACGGAACCAATTTGCTTTTTGTTTTGTTTGATAAAATTATGAAGAATATTAAACTATTAAAATATCACGTGTTTAAGCCAAAAACAGCATTAGAAATCAGTCCTGAAATTTATGAGGCATTACAATTAATAACTGCAAAAAATCCCCGGCTTTCTGTCAACCTTCTCATCGATATTGCATTAGATTATATCTCAAACCTGAAGGAAGAAGACCTCCTGAAGCTTATTACAGAATATTATGGAAGAAAGCAAACATCCCCCGATCAATAAGTAACTTTTAGTTTTTTCTGGCCAAAAGTATATTTCATGAAGGAGTTGTTATGGTAAAAGGAATCGCTATTTTTTCAGTTTTTGCAAGTTTCGTGGCTTTATCTCTTTGTGGCTGCGGGAAAAATGAACCGGGTGATCCCCAGGTAAGCAGCCAGTCTACCGAGCAGGATTTTGCAAAAATACACAAGAATGTTGATTTCAATAAGGAAGATAAAGAGAAAATGCATTCGTTAGGAATGACAACGGAAGAAGGTGCCTCTGGCGGCCATGGTATGAGCAGTGTCCATGGCAAGAAAGAAAAAGCCGATCCTAACAAGGTAATTGCGACGGTCAATAACGAAAAAATTCTCCGGAAAGACCTCGATAAAATACTCGACCGGTTTAAAAGTCACGTGAATCCGGCCGCAATAACTTCCATGGAGCAGCAAATTACGGATCAGCTCGTAACGCAGAGTTTGTTAAGGCAATTCGTAGTAGAAAAAAAACTAACGGTCTCCTCAGATGTTGTGGACAAAGAGATTGCCAAAATGCGGGATAATATTAAAAATAATCCCGCTACGAAGGACAGAACCTTAGAGCAGTTTTTAGAATTTCAAGGCAGCAACATTGACGAGTTAAAAACTGCAATCAATATGTCGGCTGCGATTGAAAATTACGTATCCAAGGGTATTGATGAGAAAAAATTAGAAGATTATTTTATGAAAAATATTGGTAATTTTAATGGCGAAACCGTTACGGCAAGCCATATCCTGGTCGATACCAAAGGAAAGAAGACACAGGCGGAAATAGATGGCGCACGGGCAAAGATAGAATCGATAAAAAAAGAACTCGATGAGGGGGCTGATTTTGCCGAATTGGCAAAAAAATATTCTGACTGTCCGACCGGCAAAACAGGCGGAGAGCTCGGCTCGTTTCCCAGACACGGCATCATGGTCGAAGAGTTTTCCAAAGCTGCATTTGCCACTGATGTGGGCAAGGTGAGTGATCCGGTCAAAACGGAATTTGGTTATCATCTTATCAAGGTTACCGCCAAAACCCCACCAAAAGATGTCAGTTTCAGCCAGGTAAAAGACAAAGTCCGGGAAGAGTTGATTGCACTTGAAATGAATGCCACCATTAAATATCTTAAGGAAAAGGCAAACATAGAGATTACCTTGTAATAATGGATACGGCGCATTTCCTTAACCAACTGTCAGTCAATTTATATTGGCTTTGTTTTATTGCCTATTCAATGTATTGGGGTCTTGGATTTACCCGGCTGAAGCTGCGCTTCCCTATTTTGGCGGGTATGGTGGTACTCCATATTGCAACGATTACGCTGCGCGGCATATCAATAGAGTATTTTCCCTTAACCAATAAATTCGAATCCTTTAATGGATTTGCCATTGCAGCTTTCATTATCTTACTCATAAATATCAGGGCAGAAAGCCATATCTACCGTATGTCTCTGTTTGGGGTTGGCTACGGCTTCCTTGCAGCAGCTGCATATTTCCCCAAGGGATTAAGTTACGCCCCACCCCTGATGCTTACCATTTGGTACATTTTGCACGTCCCCCTTTCCTTTTTTTGTTATGCCTTGTGGGTGAGCGCCATGGCTGCGGCAGTAGCGCGGTATTTTACCCGAAGTGACAAAAAGACGTACGATCGTATCATTGACTCGGGATTTCAATACGGTCTTGTTACCTTTTCTGTTTCGATGATTTTCGGAGGGTTGTGGGGTTACGTTGCGTGGGGAGCGTATTTCCTCTGGGATGCCAAAGTTGTTTGGTCTGTGATTATCTGGTTTTTTTATGCTACATGCCTGCACCTTGATTACTGGCAAGAGGCAAAGCGATTCAAGCCTCCTATGGCTATTGTAGGATTTTTAATACTCCTGATGACGTACGTGGGCACCAGTTTCCTGATCGGGAGTTCTCACAGTTTTCGATAAACGGGCCTCTTATGTGCATGGGTAAAACTTCTTCTGTTCCGGTTTATCCCAGGTTGGGTATGGTTATATGAAAACAATCTATGCAATATTTAAGTCACAGAAACTGGGCATTATCACCGGATTTACTGTCACTGGTCTTCTTATCCTTGGCAGCCTGATCATGAACTTCTGTCCCCGCCAATATGCCGGACTTTCCGGTGACGACATCTCTTTTTTTTTCACCCATAAACAACCGCTCCATCTATGGTTTTATCTCTTGTTTCTTGCCTGTATTTTTTATGGCATTAACACCTTTTTGTGCACCCTTGACTCGATTTTAAAAAAGGCGCGGAGTGGTGTAAAAAAGGTTACTTTGTATGGTGCATCGGTTGTGCACATTGGATTTGTTGTCACCCTGGTTGCACATCTCATTGGCGGACTCTATTCAACAACGGAACCCCCGGTATCCGTAGCAGAGGAGTGGACTGACCTGGGTGGTTTTGAAATGAAAGTTACCGATCTTAAGACAAGTGCGTACCCAAATGGTATGCCTAAAAAAATAACGGCATCCGTTGCCGTCAGAAAGGATGGTACCGAATTTTCAGACACCCTTGGTTACAACAATCCCGTTCTTGTGCGTCATGGGATATCCGAAATCCTGATGCAGGATTATGGCTGGATAGCATCAAGCGTAATCCTGAAGGTGGATAACCATTCGTCCAGTCTTAAAGTCAGCGAAACCTTTAACGCAAACGGCAAACAGGTACGCATTGCCGATTTGTATATGCCTCCGCAATATCGCTATCCCGTGCTCAAATTAGTATCTGCTGCTGGAAACAATCCCATCTATTTACCGATTGGCGAGAATAATGTGCAAGAGATTCATGGAGCAAAGATTATTTTCGAAGACATAAATTCTGTGCCCGGAGTCTTAGTCAGCGTAAAAAACAACCCCAGCATTCCACTCACCTTTGTGACTATCTTCTTCTTTTCTGCCGGTATGTTCCTTGTGATTCTTAGAATGGTTTTCAGAACCGTTACTAATTAACGGGATAACGTGTTCTGTCTATGAAAACAATTTTCCCCCGCCTTATAGCGGCAGACCTTCGCACATTCATATTAAAATCACAATAAAGAGAGAAATTCGAGCCAGATTACAACACATTGAAAGGGAGGAGAACGTGTGCATCTTTTATGCCTGTGAGTCAGGCAGCAGGGCGTGGGGCTTCCCCTCTGAAGACAGCGACTACGATGTGCGGTTCATGTACATACACCTCAAAGACTGGTATTTATCTGTTGACGAAAGACGCGATGTTATTGAAAGACCAATCAATGATATGATAGACCTGAGCGGTTGGGATATCAGGAAGGCACTCAGACTCTTCAGGAAGTCGAATCCACCTTTATTGGAATGGCTCAATTCACCCATTATTTACCAGCAAAAGCTCAATATTGTAAACAAGATAAAGGCATTGATGCCTGAATATTATTCCCCAACATCCTGTTTCTATCACTATCTGCACATGGCTGAAGGCAACTTCAGAGAATACCTCAAGGGTGATATGGTCTTGGTCAAGATACGAAAAAACTCGACGACTTATTCCGCTCTGCGTTGGAAGAAAACGGATAAAAGGAAGGGATTGTGTTTATCGTGAATGTAAAAGTTGTTATTCAAAGGCGAAAGGGTGGAATGTTCTTCATTGTTCCGAAATCCCTGTTCGTCGTTCTCCATTCGATGTAATCGGCCTGCATAAAGATATTAAACGCCAAGAAATATTAAACCTAAATTCTGCAAATGATTTTCGCTACGCGAAAATCGCCCTTCACTAATATCCTTGCCGGACAAAAATCAATAATAGGCTTCGTTTTTTAGCGGTTTTCTGAACGACTCAGTTTTATTTTGAACAAAAAGATCTGAGAAATAGCCCTGATTAAATCGTTTGGAGCGACAAAAACGAGTATGCGGACGTACCTTCTCCCTTTGCTGCGCTCTCAGCTACCAAAAACATCCAAATCAAAGACACCAATTACCTTCTATCCAAATTCTACACTCAGCGACATGCCTTCCCATACCCGCCATTCTTCCTGATGCAGAAACTTCTCCGGTAACTTTAAGACCAACTGCCTGCTTCCCTTTGTCAATTTCCCTGCAACACGGATTAACCACAGCCTCATCGTCTTTATTTCCCACCGCCGTACCGCTCCGCCGGTGAGCAGCGCCATCCACTTCAAGAGATTATACGCCAACACCGCGCACTGAAATAACGTTGCATTGGCCAAAAATTCACCCGTGCGTAAATGACCCGCATTCATCTGACTCTTACACTCTTCTATCCACGTCTCACACGTAGCCCTCTCTCCATACGAACTATGCGCTTCTATCGGACTTAACCGCTCTGTCGTAACGTAACAGAAATACTCATACACGGGCAGAGGAAACAACCCCCTCTCGATTTTGACCAACTTCCTTACTGCCACAAATCGTCTTG
>PHFX01000007.1 GCA_007618135.1 Candidatus Brocadia sp. WS118
TTAAAATAAAGAAAAAACCAAGGGAAACGGGTAAAAGAACCGTATTTTAGCAAAAACCCAATCGCATATTTTAAAATGATCTCTTGGTAAGGAAAAAATCGCCCTCGCACTTTTACAAAAAAGTGCGTTTTCGTTCAGACACTACGTAGGGGAAAAAAACAGGCGTATCCACACCCCATGGGGAAGAAAGGTGGGGAAAGCGGTATTTTCATATACTTCGTACAAATACGATAGAAATTATCATTATTTGGAGTGAAAGGTTTCGGAAAGCGTCTCCGATTTGTTAGACAAGAAATATGAGGATCCTGGAGGTGAAGAACGCCGGCAGGGTGTCATCGAACGGGGCGGACGGTTCGCATCAAACTTACGTATGCATTTTAACAGGGTTGCAGGTAAATGATGTTGTATATCTCGTGGAAAGTGATATGCCCATCTTTACGTAAATAGCAGATTGGTATGGAAATAATTGTCGAGAAAACGAATGTTGAATCTGTTCACCAATCAACGATCGAGATTGTTGAGCGCAAAGGTATAGGGCATCCGGATACCTTGTGTGACCGTGCTGCTGAAGAGTTGAGTATTGCATTTTCTCAATATTATCTCAAAAAATTTGGCAGGGTGCTCCATCACAATATCGATAAATGCCTTCTCGTGGGTGGCCATTCCGAGGTGTATTTTGGCGGGGGCGAGGTGATAACCCCTATACAGTTGATTATTGTTGGCCGGGCGGTGGAAAGAGTAGGTAATGAAAAGGCGCCCTTAGAAGAAATTGCCAGAGAAACAACGAACCGATGGTTAAATGAACGATTAAGATTCCTGAAACCAGAAAAAAATGTCGTTGTTGAAACAAGAATAAGAACTGGCAGCGCAGAACTGCGGGCGACCTTTGATAGTTCAATTCCATTAGCAAATGATACATCGATAGGAGTTGGTTTTTCGCCGCTGACGGAAACAGAGGCCCTCGTCCATCAAACCGAACAATTTTTAAACTCGACAGAAGTAAAACGAGACTATCCCATGATTGGCGAGGATATTAAAATTATGGCTATTCGGGTCAAGAACCGTATAAGCCTTACGATTGCGATGGCCTTTATTTCAAAATTTATTGTTTCAAAAGACGAGTATTTTCAAATAAAAGCGAAACTCCTTGAATATATCCGGGCCTTTGTGAAAAAATTGACAAGCTGTGAAGTCTCCATTTCACTCAATGCCGCGGATAATTATGAAAAGGATATTGTCTATTTAACGGCGACGGGAACCAGCGCCGAGTGCGGGGATGATGGTCAGGTTGGCAGGGGAAACAGGGCCAACGGCTTGATTACCCCTTACCGGCCAATGACCCTCGAAGCTACAGCAGGGAAAAATCCTGTTACCCATACGGGTAAATTATATAACCTGGTTGCTGGCGAGATATCCGCTGAGATAACGAAAGATCCCGATATCGCAGAGGCAGAATGCTATCTGGTGAGTCAGATTGGAATGCCTGTCACAGAGCCACAAATGGTGCATGTAAAAATCCGTTCTCGCCTTCCGATAAAAGCAGCGGAAGAAAAATGTATGACGATTATCAAAAGACATCTTGCCCGAACGCCTCAACTATGGACTGGAATTTTAGAAAGACACTATTCACTGTTTTAGAAATTGATACGTGGTGCAGGTTACAGACGGATTCATTTCGGATTTCTGATTGCGGATTAAATAATAACACATCCGAAACCCGCATGCCGCAATCTAAAATTAAGACATTACAAGGTTGAGAGATAACCTATGGTTGCCAATTCTGCGGTCAAAGGAACTTTGGTCTCCTTTCTGGTAGGAATTACGGATCTCAATATTGATACGACAGAAATTGTCGGTATCAAAAAGATAAAGAGTTCTCCGTCGTATCCTGACGTAATTCCAACGCAGAGGGTGGTCAAGGTTGAAAAAAGAATTGTTGAAGCCAGGGAAGTCAATTTCCTGGTGAAGTTTTGTCCACCGGGAATTGTCATCGTGGAGGCGTCTGTTGATTTGGAGAACATCCTGGATGAGCGCGTTTTTGACATTAAACGGAGTCTCCTTATTGAATGCAGGACTATTTTGTGGGAATATCATGGTGACCCTTATTTTGATGAAGAATACTGCGTATACTGTGTATCCGACTACGAGGGAGACCCCGAGGATGTTATTTCAGAATATAAAGGGAGTATCGCAGGGCTCCTTAAGACGGAACGTATACCTTTAGACGAAGAGGAGATCAGCACCACCCTCAAATACCATATTAAATATTCTCAGGATGATTTAACCGTTGTGGAATGGGATGGGGCTTTTGTGTTCGACCCGCGCGGTGATTTTGCCAGCAACATCGAACTCTTCGAGATTGCCAACCTCCAATTGTTGAAATTAAGGCTTTTGGAGCACGAGTTAGAAGGCCGATTAGAAAAGGCCGCACGGCTTTTGCAAAAGACTACAGCAAGAAAAATTCCATGGCTCAAATCCAGAGAGATCAGGCGCTCTTTGCGTGAAATTATCCAGATACGGACGGAATCCATTTTGGAATTTGCAGCTACCGAACGAAATATCAACCTCATTGGAGATTGGTATTCGGCCCGGTTGTTTGATCTGATAACCAAAAAACTCCACCTGGAGAAATGGAAGACAAATATTAACAAGACCCTTGACGCCCTGGAAGATATTTACAGCATGATTGCTGAGAATTTTTCCATGTCTTTTTCTACCACCCTGGAATTCATCATGGCCTTTGGTTGGTTTGCCTTATTGATGGGATATTTCTTGTTATTTTTTTTGGAATTGGTATATAAAAAATAATCTTTTCTGAAGAGGAGGTTTTTCGCTTATGTTCTTGAAATTCAATTTTCAGAAGTGGCATGGACTTCGTTCTGATGATTTGGAGCCCTCATCGAGTCTGGCGCTCTGCCGGGAATTTGCCGGGGGTACGGTCAAACGATCAACGTCTTTATCTCTGCGGATTTTCATGAGAAATATGCGGGTATTGATGAAGGCACCGATTGTTCTTTCTATTGTGGCATGTTATATAGTATCAAGTTTTACTTTTCATACGTTTGCAGAAGAAAAAAATTTAGCTTCGATCAACGGGACAGTCAAGGCCAAAAAAGCTAAATATCTTAAGGATACCATTGTCTATATCGAGCATGTGCCGGGTACCTTTGAACCACAGAAGGAACGCGCTGTTATAGACCAGAAAAACATGGCCTTTATCCCCCACGTACTCCCGATATTACAAGGGACTACCGTCGACTTTCTTAACAGTGATATGGTTCAGCATAATGTCTATTCACTGGACGCCGTGGCTGATAACTTTAACCTGGGGACATGGCTAAAGGGTGAAACAAGACCGTTCACATTTAGCAAATTAGGAATTGCCTCTATCCGGTGTAATGTGCATGTCGACATGCTGGCTTACGTCCTGGTCCTTCAAAATCCGTTCTTTGCAAAGGTCAATAACGAAGGGAAGTTTTCTATCGTGAATGTGCCGGAGGGTAAGTATGTTCTAAAGGTGTGGAATGAGCGGTTCAAGGCAGAAAATAAGCAAATCGAGGTCAAGGCAGACACAACTACCACACGAGAATTCGATTTAAAATGAGGCAAATAGAAAAGTATCCTTTATGTCCTACACAACCCTGATATCCGTTTCAGAACTTCTTAGACATATTACCAACCCTGATTGGGCGATTATCGACTGCCGTTTTTCATTGGATGATAGAGACCGCGGTCACCGGGATTACCTTCATGCCCACATACCCGGCGCTATTTACGCTCATCTGGGCAAAGATTTATCCGGCCACATTATTCCCGGCAAGACCGGACGCCATCCGCTGCCAGAACCAAAAACATTTGCCCGGACACTGTCGAATTGGGGAATAGATGATAATGTCCAGGTGGTAGCCTATGACGACAAAGGGGGCGCAATGGCTGCGGCAAGACTTTGGTGGATGTTACGATGGGTTGGTCAGCATGCCGTTGCCGTCCTGAACGGTGGGTGGCCATCATGGATGAAACATAATTACCCGGTAACAAGCAACGCCGAAACGAGAGCGCAAAGAAGCTTTCTCCCCCGAATTCAAAATGATTTCGTCTTCAGTTCTGAAGACGTCGTGAAGATATTGCATAATCAGAATTTCCGCCTAATTGACTCGCGAAGTGCGGATCGCTATCGCGGCGAAAATGAAACGATAGATCCCGTAGCTGGCCATATTCCCGGTGCATTATCAGTGCCTTTTGCCGGTAACTTAGGCGCGGATGGTCTCTTTCTCTCACAGAAAGACTTAAAGACCCGCTTTCAGCAGGTACTGGGTGACATACCGCCTGAACGTGCAGTTTTCTATTGTGGCTCCGGGGTCACGGCTGCACATAACCTTCTCGCTTTTACCCACGCAGGTTTGGGAGATGCCCGATTGTATGCAGGCTCATGGAGCGAATGGATCACGAACCCTGGACATCCCATCATGAAAAGATCGGAATGAGAGCTTCGGAGTCAACGATGTCTATGAAATTTGACCAAGCAGCTCTTATTGTTGGAGAGAATATTTTGTTGCATTTTGTCCTTGTTATTGGTAGCATTTTATTTTTTTCCTTCGTTTATAGGCAAATAACTTAATATTTTTAGGAGGATGATATGGCAAATGGGTTCAGCGGAAAGAAGAAGCACAGACTAAACAGAAAAAAATATCTTTTAAAAAGACGAAGAAGAAAACATGAAAAAGTTTGAGATCAATACCGTTTTTAAACAGGGCAAATGCCTCATTGCATATCCAAATATGGGACGGCAGCACCATATTAAATAGGCCACTTCTTTTGCAGGTAGCAGAACATTCTTATCATTCATGAGTGACAAAAAAGGGGCATCATGAACATCATGATGCCCCTTCGTATAACTTCTGCGCTTGCTTAATTTGTCGTTATACCTTCAATAAATCCCTCTAATTTTCTGCTACGCAACGGATGCTGGAGCTTGCGAATGGCTACACTTTCAATCTGGCGTATTCGCTCTCTCGTTATGTTAAACCGCTCTCCAATTTCCTCCAGGGTATGAGTATATCCATCGCCAATTCCGAAACGCAATTTAATAACCTCGCGTTCTCTGTAGCTCAAGGTATCAAGAACCTTTTCTAACTGATCTTTAAGCAACGTTTGGTGGGCATTCGTAACTGGCGATTCAGTCTTCTTGTCCTGGATAAAATCCTCAAACATCGTCTCACCACCTTCACCAATCGGACTCTCCAGCGATATCGGCTGCGATGCAATCCGAAATACCCGGTATACCTCAGAGACAGGGATCTTTGCCTCTTTTGCAATAGCTTCAATCTTTGGCTTTCTTTCAAGGCCTCCCTGAGATGCTTTTAATACCATGTTGGTCTTATTGATCACATCGGTCATATGTACGGGAATACGCACGGTCCTTGCCTTATCATCGATTGCCCGGATAATTGCCTGTTTAATCCACCAGGTAGCATACGTGCTGAATTTGAAACCCATACGGTAATCATATTTATCAACAGCCCGCATGAGACCGGTATTCCCTTCTTGTATAAGGTCGTGAAATACCAGTCCACGTTTTCTGTACCTTTTCGCGATACTCACCACCAACCTCAAATTGCCTTCAGAAAATTGATTCCTGGCAGATTCATACTCATTATTAATGAATTTGATTGCGTAAATAGCTTTTTCCGCTTCGCGGATATTTTTCATGAATAAGAGTTTTATATCGTAAGCACGGTACGAACATTTCCCAAGAATTTCGTTTTTATAAAACGATCTTTTGGAATTTTCCTTAAAAGAAACAATCTTCTCTAAAATATCCAATAAATCTCTCATTACCGGCAGTATTGTTTCTGCACGAACGTGCACTGCCTCTAACTCTCTAACCGCAGATCTCTTCCTCGCAGCTATCTTTTTCAGAATTCTGATCTTCAAATTTTTAGAGGCGGATTGCTTGTTTATCTTTTCATAATCTCTCAGATTCTTTTCCAGGATTTCTTTAATTTTTTTTGCTACACCATGGATTTGTTCAACCATTTCATTTTTGCTTTGGTCTCTTGTTGCTGACGTTTCGACAAATTGAACAAGGTCTGATTCACTGGCCAACTGCTCAAGAATGCGCGCATACCTTTCCAACCCATAATCAAACCTCAAGACCCTCCGGTGGAGTAATCGGCTCATTATTTTTACCTTCTTTGCAAGATGGAGCTCTTCTTCACGAGACAACAAGGGTAATTTTGCCATCTCTTTTAAGTAAAGCCGGACCGGGTCGTAGTCTTTATATTTTATATGATCTTTAAGCACTTCCACTTCGTTCAAATCATCTTCGGTAGCATAATTTTCATAGTTTTCGTCAATTAAGTGATCAATTTTATATTCAAATGCACCCATTTTTGAATTTTCCTGCCTTTGGATTGAAATTTATAAAATATGACAATTTCGGTACATATAACAAAAATTTATCATAAAATGTTTACACAAAATATACATTTTTAAAATACATCATAACCAACCAATTTGAAATATGTTAACAAGAGCAGATGTCTTCTGCTAAAAATGTGACAGAATGGTGTTTCAGACAATGAAATCTACATTTCCAGGAAAACCAGAAATAACACTTTATACTTTTTTGTTGACTAATTATAAATAATTAAATACTATTTTACCTTAATTAACAATCATTTTTGTTTATTATTTAATTCATTCTACTATGGAAACTATAGAAAAACTTACAAAAAAGCTGAGAAGCCACGGTATGAAGATTACTCCCCAAAGGCTGATGATCTTCAAGGTGTTGGAGAACAATACCTCCCATCCCTCTGCTGAAAATGTCTATAAAAAGGTAAAAAGGATATACCCCAGTGTATCATTTACCACTATCTACAAAACTTTGGAAACTTTAAGGAAATTGGGAGAAGTGAAGGAATTCACCATTGACGATGACCGCAAACATTACGACCCCAATACGAGTATACATCACCATGTAATCTGCTCTACCTGCAAAAGGATACTCGATGTATTTGAGGATTTCTCACCACACGTCAAATTGCCTGATTCTCTAGAAAAGGACTATGCCGTCTCAGGATTTCAGATATTTTTTCATGGTATCTGCAAAGAATGCAATTAAATACGTGAGGTAAACTTTGATTTCTACCCACCAGGACAGAATGACGTCGTACGATACAAAATTAATCCATGCTACGCATGCAAATTCCTTAGCATCAATATTTAGATGCATTCACTCATGGAATATTATTTGGATGCGGTAACAAGGGCGCTAAATAATGCTGCATGGCAAGGATCAGCAGTCATGCGTTCAGGATGCCATTGAACACCCATAAAAAATGGATAATCCTCGATTTCTATAGCTTCAGCAATACCATCTTCAGTATGTGCCGTAGCGACCAGGCCTTTGCCCAATTTATCTATTGCCTGATGATGGACACTATTGGTCTCAAGGTACTCTGTCCTGACAATCTTATGCAGGAGAGAGTTCTTTTCTATAGTCACCGGATGGACATATTGCTTGTTCCGTAAATCTTTATGAACAATACAGGATATGCCGCTTGACGAGATATCCTGAATAAGAGAACCGCCGAAAACAACATTTACCAGCTGAGCGCCATAGCAAATAGCCAGAATCGGTTTTTTCATTTGAAAGGCAATATTTACCAGGAGATTATCAGAAATATCCTTGTCCGGATGAACGCATATCGTTTTTTTGTGTTGGTCTTTTCCATATCGTTGAGGGGGAACATCATTTCCTCCGGTAAGGATCAAGCCATCGATCCTTTTCAAGAAGTTGCGAACATCGTCGTCGTCTTTTATAATAGGCAATAACAAGGGAATACCGCATGATGCAATAACAGCATCGCTATAATTTCTATAGGTGAAAGAGTATGGTTGTTTACCTTCTTCTTCGTAATCGCAATTGATACCAATTATTGGTTTCATACAAGATAATTCCTCACTACCTTATTTGAGTAATGCTTTGTAGACAACCACACAAGAAACAGGCATTGTCTCAAATCAACTGTTTCTTCGGTATGCTGTCAACGTATAGTTTCTTACTTTGTTAAACCGTTGAATTTGCATTGAATCGCGGACGGTCGATGGGCAATTGGGATGGAAGCTTTGCCAGAAATGCTTTAATTTCAGGTCTTTCTAGTCTTGCTAAAGAATATAGCGGCTCAAATCCTCATCTTTTGCTATAGCTTGTAATTTATCCTGTACATATTTCGCGTTAATGATTACTTCTGCGCCTTCCATGTCAGATGCATCAAATGAAACATCTTCCACGAGTTTTTCCATCACCGTATGCAACCTCCGTGCGCCGATATTCTGGGTACGCTTGTTAACCTGTACGGCAATCTCTGCTATCGTCTCAACGGCATCATTTTCAAACCGTACCTTAATTCCCTCGGTTTCCAGGAGCGCCTTGTATTGTTTTACCAAGGCATTTTTGGGTTCGGTCAGGATGCGTAAAAACTCCTCTTTTCCCAGGTCCTCCAATTCTACACGAATGGGAAACCGGCCCTGCAACTCAGGGATTAAATCTGACGGCTTGGAAACATGGAACGCACCAGCTGCGATAAAAAGAATACGATCGGTCTTAACTACTCCGTATCGTGAATTAACCGTGGTGCCATCCACGATCGGCAACAAGTCCCTCTGCACACCCTGGCGGGAGACATCGGGGCCGTGAGTGGATTCGCGGCCGGCAACCTTGTCGATCTCGTCAATAAAGATAATTCCAAATTGTTCCGTTCTCCGGATCGCTTCCTGGATAACTTTTTCCCGGTCAATAAGCTTTTCTGCCTCTTCGTGGGTTAAAATCCTTTTTGCCTCAGCCACGGGAACCTTTCGTACCTGAGCGCGGGGAGGGACCATCTTTTCCAGCATATTCTGGAAATCCATACCCATTTCCTCAACCCCTGCGACAAAACCCTGAAGCACGTAAGGTTTTTCATGGACGGTGAGTTCAACCATGCGGTTTGAAAGTTCTCCGTCATGCAGTTTTTTACGGAACTTTTCTCGTGTACTGAGCTGTTGTTCCTCTGCTTCTACATTGGGCTGTTCGGCGCTCTTTTGCACCGGCGGAAGCAACAGATCCAGGAGCCTCTCCTCGGCCATTTTCTCTGCCTTTTCCTGCACTGACTGAATCATCTCTGCCTTAACCATGTTCACGCCGATCTCAGTAATGTCGCGCACCATGGATTCCACATCGCGGCCGTGGTAACCAACTTCCGTGTATTTTGACGCCTCCACCTTAAGAAAAGGCGCCTTCACGAGCGCAGCCATGCGCCGCGCAATCTCTGTTTTTCCAACACCGGTAGGACCTATCATAATAATGTTCTTCGGCAAGACCTCTTCCCGCAAATCGTCAGAAAGTTGGTGCCTGCGCCAGCGGTTGCGGATCGCAATTGATACCGCGCGTTTGGCATTTTTTTGACCAATAATGTATTTGTCGAGCGCTTCTACAATCTTTCGTGGTGTTAGTTCATTCACTACTTAACCTCCTCCACCTTGATATTCCTGTTGGTATACACACAAATGTCCGCTGCTATGGTAAGGGCTTCTTCAACGATCTCTTTCGCGGACAATGAGGTATGTTTCATCAATGCCCTGGCAGCCGCAATGGCATATGCACCACCGGAGCCTATACCAATAATGCCGTCATCCGGCTCAATCACGTCTCCACCACCTGAGATCAAAAAGGAATATTGTTTATCGACAACCACCAGCAGGGATTCCAGTTTCCTGAGCACCTTATCCGTTCGCCATTCCTTGGCCAGTTCATGCGCACTTCGCAGAACATTTCCCTGATACTGTTCGAGCTTGGCATCAAATCTTTCCATAAGGGCAAAGGCATCCGCAGATGAGCCGGCAAAACCCACAATAACCTTGTCGTGATAAAGCCTTCGTATCTTTTTGGCATCCTGCTTTACTACCGCGGCATTCATGGTGACCTGGCCATCACCGCCAATGGCAACGTGCCCATCCTTTCGGACGGCTAATATGGTTGTTGATACAATGACTGGCTTCAAATATCAATTCCCTTTCAAGCAATGAGTCGGGGGGATTAAGGCGTTGGTTGTTACGCAGAATTCACCTTGTATAGCTAAAGGAAAGATACTATCAATTTATTGATAAGTTATCAAGGCTTTTCTTGTTTCTTCCTGTTTGACAAACAGTGAATCGAGCGTATAATAACACCTTGACGTCGTCTGTGAAATCTGCGAATTCAGGTCGTTAAATTAATTTGTTATAGAAGGAGGTATGTGTTATGAAAGCCAAAGATATTATGAACAAGATTGTTACGGCGGCAAAGCAGAACACCATCGGCAGGGACCTGGCGGTTAAATTATTGTCAGGCATGTATAGCGGATTACCGGTTGTCGATGACAAGGGAAAGGTGCTTGGAATTGTGAGCGAGTTTGACCTTCTGAAGGCCATTCGAAGCGGCAAGGCCCTGGAACAGGTAACAGCAGGGGATATTATGTCAAAAAATCCCATCTGCGTAAGTGAAGATACCTCAGTTGAGCAGATTATAGACCTTATGACAAAGCATAACATTATCCGCGTTCCCGTTCTGAGAAATGATACGCTGGTGGGAGTCATCTCCAGATGCGATATCCTGAACAGCATCGTGGAACCCGAATTCGTAACATTCTTTGCTGATTAAACATGAAAAAATTCCTTGTTCCTCTTGTTGTTATTTCTTGTGTCAGTAATACCGCCTGTAGTGCTCCAAAACACCGGATGTATCCAGAGCATACGCACCTTGAAAACACAAACCTATTGGTTACAGACATACTCCATGATGACTTTGATGTAGTAAAAAGGATGTTACACCTCCTGGGAAAAGCCACCTATTGCCTGGAGAATGGAAAACCCGTGTCGAAGGAAAATTTTCAAGACCTGGTAAAAATCATCTCTGGATTTTCTGATAAACACCATCAGGAGAAGGAAGACAAGGTGCTCTTTCCCGCACTCAAAGTGAAGAATGATGGTGAAAAGAAGGATTTCTTAGGGCGACTCCTTATGGAACATGTGTCAGCGCGTGATGCAATAAGAAATCTGACCGGAGCGCTCATTCATTTCGATCAGGGAAAAAAGGCAAAAAAGAAGATTGCCAAAATCGCTCATTCGTATATCAAAGACATGGAAAAGCATATTGAAATGGAGGAAAAAATCCTCTTCCCATGGATAGGCAAGGTGTTGACTCCCGATGAACAGGCAATGTTCATGAAAAAATTCGAAACCCTGGAAAAAGAAGACCTCGAAGCCGGCATACATGAGAAATACAGCTCCATGATCGAACGGCTAGAGCAACAATTGGGACTGTGTTCAGATTTTAAAGAATAATTCCCTGTTCACTTCACGTAGAAATACCATTTTGTTTATTTCCTCACCTTTCATTACAGGAGGATTTGAAGATGACAAAACATCTTTTGCTCCTTTTCATTACCACTACCGCGCTGATAGCATATTCACCAACATCCCGAACCAAAGGGAGATGCGAAGGTCTGGGATAGTTACAGGTACGGTCTGGTTGCGATGCGTGAAGATACGCGGAACGAGGCGATTTCGTCATTGGTATTGTGTTAAATACCAAGGCAGTAAAAGTATTTTCTATCTCTGCCTTGAGATAATTATGATAAATCGTATTGGTATAGTGGATTCTCTATAGTCGTGTCATGGCGCCAATCTGCATAACGTATGTTTTCAATCTTATCGAGTATATTCTATAATTAAGTTCTGGTACGAGTTCGCTTAGTTTTTTCATGATGAATAGATAAAATTATCAAGGAATATCCGTGAACAGTTATGCCCTTTTTACTGATGTCAGTTTCAATCCCAAGTTAAAGTTTGGGTTCGGAGCATATCTTCTCCTGCCTTCTTCATTTCTGGAAATACCACCGGAAAGAATTATTCGCACAGAATTCGTTGGGCTGATTAGACTACGAAGATTTGAGGACACATCATCGACAAGACTTGAAGTTCAAGACCTTTTATGGGCTCTTGAAGATTTCCAAAAAGAAGGGGCAGGTTCAAAGATTGGAACACTGGAGGTATATTCTGATTCTCTGTGTGTAGCAGGACTCCGGCGAAGAAGATCTCAATTGAAAACGAATAGTTTTTGTAGTAAGGTAAAGAATCGTCTTTTAAAGAATGCCTCTCTCTATCGTAAGTTTTACGAGTTTCATGATGTCCTGGGGTTTGAGGTTGTTAAGGTGACAGGACATGTTCGTTCTTGTTCTCATGATTCGATTCAACGTTTATTTTCATTTGTAGACAAAGAAGCCAGAAAGGCGTTAAAACTTTACATGAAAAAGGACGATATGCTTGTTACCAGTTTATTATCGGGAAAAAACAGATAAGATGTTTGCAGGACGAAAAAACTTTTTCAATAGCAAACAAAAAGCCCCACTATCCTTTTACCGATAGTGGGACTTTCACGTCGTAATTATAACGATAAGTTAAGTGACTACTCCATATTTTTATACAACATATCTCTCGTAATTAATTATTCTTTAAAATATAAGAGTGCGCTTTTTAATAACCTTATAATTTGACTACGTTTGTGGCCTTGTAGCCCTTCTGGTCCTTGATAATCTCGAATTCGACTTTATCTCCTTCTGCAAGGGTTCTAAACCCCTCACCCTGGATAGAAGTCTGATGTACAAAAACATCATCTCCGTTATCCTGGGAAATAAAACCGAAGCCCTTCTTGTCGTTGAACCATTTCAGGGTCCATTTGCCATACTTAAATCACCCCCTTTTACATTAACAAATTTACATAAAGAAAAAACTTTCCGTTGCGATACCATAGGTATTGTTTTATTCAAAAAAATTGCGACGTGTCCGAGCGTAAATTTCTGGATTACGTGTTTGATGCAATAAGGAAAGGTATCCGCTTCAATACATAATCAGGCATTGAGAGCCTTTGTTCCTGTATTAAATCGTGGTTAACGCAACCAGGCAAGGATTCATTTTTATCGAGATTTTAAAAAAACTAACCTGTTACCAATTATTTTTATTTTTCTGTTGACATCTCATAATTTTCTTATATTATTTTTATAAGTTGAGAATGAGTCTTAATTACTGTATTGTTAAAGGAGGTAATTGAACATGTCGGTACTTATTGTAGGGGGCGACCATTTAGGGAGCATTCCCAGGGAACTCGATAAAATCGGGGTTACAGAGATTCGGCACGTAACAGGCAGGAGCGGGCAAAAGATTCGCGACGGGATTCCGGAGACCATGGATTTTATTATCGTACTGTATGACTTTGTTAATCACAACCTCGCCCATAAGGTAAAAAATCTTGCTGAAAAAAGGAGCATCCCCGTCGTCTACGCAAAGAGGTCATGGTCGTCCGTTTATCAGAAAATGAAGGAATGCCAGCAACAATTGAAAAAAGTAGGATTGCCAGTTTTTTTACATTAATCACCATGAAGTAATTCTTATTGCAACATACAGGATCAGGGTTTGTTTGTGCTGTCTTAAAGCAAGAACGGATAAACTCAAGATGCTCACAAAATGTGAACCTTTTGAGTATACCATGTATGAAAATTTTGTTGCAATCGTTCAGGATTCACCTTCGAAACGATTACGCCTTTTCTCTTGTCTAGTTCGTTTGTATCAGGAGTTTTTTTTGAACTATTTTATCAGAATATGCACCTTCATGCTCGTGGTTGCGATAGCGGTTCCAGCCTGGAAAACGGTTTTTGCCGGAGTGTCTCATACCCTGAGCAGGAATGCCGACTATTCGACCGATGACCGCGCCTTTGTCCCTGCAGATACCCTTTACGTCAAGGTATCGCAGAATATTTTTGACTACCGGGAAACAAAGAAGTCTTTCTTTACCCTGAAATCACACACCACAAAAAAGAAAACAAAATATCCGCTACATTGGGACGCCGGCCTGGCTTCCTTTACCGGCCTTGCCCTCCTTGAAAATTACCCGGTTGGAGACAAGGTGGCCATTAAAATAACCTTGCGGGGAAAGAAGGCGAAGGATGAAATTACGAGAAATGACCGGTTGGTTATTGGCAACGCCGGGAAATGGATAGTAACGGGTACCATTTCTGAAACAAGAGATACAGGCGAAGCGTTGCTTGCCAATGCCCGTGTGCGCGTGCAGGGAGTTGCGGATATTAACGCCGAGGATATAAGTTATCATCCCCAGGTCGAAGATCGCTTTGTTCTTTCCGATGCACAGGGAAAATTTTCCCTGGATTACGAAGGTATCTCCGGACAGACTGTTGTGGTTACCGCAGGCAAGGAAGGTTTTAAAAATGGAGGCACAGAAATCATTTTGGGGCAGGAAAAAGATATTGACATCCGTCTTACCTCAATTCCTGCGAAAGATCATCCGGATTATGAATACCGGTCTGCAGGGTCGTGCAAGAAGTGTCACGACAATTTTTACTATGAATGGAACAACAGCGATATGGCAAGCGCGGCGATTAATCCGATTAACCAGCTTGTCTTTCTCCTCTATACTTCGTGGTTCGTTACCGGCGACCGGGGCAATTTTATGGACAGTTCCATCTTTGACAATCCGAATCCCCCATTTGTCGGAGATAAGGGAAAGGTATTCGAGGATGCAACGGGCAGGTACAAGATTCTGGGAGACGCAGGGCATATCCACGATTGCGCCGACTGCCATTCCCCTTCCTACGCCTCAAAAACCCAGGCAGACGGCATTACTCCCCAGTGGGATATGAGGGCAGGTGTATTGACGGAAGACGATAAGCTTTCCACCACAGACAAACAGGGAGTCCATTGTGATTTCTGTCATAAAATACGTAAGGTTCGCGATGAAGAAGAATACTGGACGGAACCCGGGGTAAATTACAAGGTAGAGCTTTTACGCCCCGATCCGCTACTTGGTTCTTCACCTGATGGAAAAGTAATGTTCGGGTCATTAGATGATGTTATCTATAAAGGCATGCAGGCGGCCCATGTACCCCAGGTTAGTAAAAGTGAAATATGTTCACCCTGTCATCAGGATGCGAGAAAGCTCTCTCTGCAGCCGGTAGATAAAAATGACCATCCCCAGGGTGAGACGATTGAGCGCATCCTTTGGAGCGAGGATACCTATCGTGAGTGGCGTTTTAGCGGATATAGCGGCCTGGAGTCTGAGTATCCGGTAGATAACTATGCCGGAAAGGTGCTGCAGTGCCAGGATTGTCACATGAAAGACCCTCCACCTGATCCAACCACGGGTGAATCAATAGCAGATTATACGGAAATTACCGATCCCTTTTATATGATTTCAGAGGAGAAAAGAGCGTATGCCGCCAAGCGCGATCCCAGGACCTTTTATCCTCACCGTTTTGAAGGGACCAATCAGAATCTATCACCGGGGAAGAGGAAGAGATATCTGGATTGGGCGGTAGACCTTACCGTCGCCAATACTCAGGTAAAAGATGGTATTTTGACCTTCGATGTAAACGTTGTAAATTCCCATACCGGTCATACCTATCCTTCCGGGGTGACTCAGAGAAATGTCGTCCTGCTGGTAGAGGCTACACAATCAGGGACTACCCTGACGCAGAAGAATGACCAGATCATAGATACGCCTGGCGGAAATTTTCCCGGGGGTTACTATGAAGGCAAAGGTGATTATGCAGGAAGGCCAGGCAAGATCTTTGTGAAACACAACAGGATGCTCGTAGATAATGAGACCCTTGCGCCCTTCTTTTATGACATCTTGTATGCCCAGGCCGTTGAAGAGTTGTATGATACGAGGATCAAGGCAAACCAGACGGACACGACTCATTATGAGTTTCAGGCCATTGATACGGACGAGATCACCATAACCGCCAGACTCATCTATCGGTTTCTTCCCAAGGGTACGTTAGAATTTGCCGCTCAATACGGATATATCATTCCCCTGGAAGAGAATGACTATAAATCACATACGGTAGAGCTATCGATTGTGCCAGAAAAAAACACAACCCCCTGAAAATTCTCCCCCTTGTCCTCCTCGCCAGGGAGAGAAAGGGGGAGGGGGGGACTTAAACGGAATAAGTTGAAAAGAAATATTTGGCATAGAGATGAGGAGGTATTAGGTAAAAGCAGGAAGCAAACACTAAAACTGGTAGCTTAATCCCACAAAAAACGTCCTTCCCGGTCTGGGAAGGTCATCAGGTATGGCAATCGGACCGGGGGTCGCTATAGTCCTTGTCAAGCAGGTTAAACACCGTCCCCTGCACCTCCATGGTCTTAAAGAATCCTTGGCAGTGATAGAAAGATTTAACAATGCATAGGATGGCAGGTCGTCTCTGCGTTCCTCGGGGTTATCATTATCCCTTGACCGATTCCCGCTGAAAAAGGCGCTCAGGTTGGTGTTGATATATTTCCAGGGCTGTGTATTCACACCAAAGTTACCGTAGTGTCCTGCAACAAACGGGAGGTCATTTCCACGATTATCTTCCGGGTTCTGATAGGTATAGTTCATGAAAAGGTAATTCCCTTTCGTTATATTAACTTTGGTCTCCATCTCTATTCCCTGGATATGAGCATCTCCGAGATTTGCAAATTCAGAAGTATGTCGATTATTTTCCGGGGTACGCAGGCCAATGAGGTCTTCAACAGCGTTATAAAAATAATTGACAGCACATGCAACGTATTTATTTACCTGATAACTTAGTCCCACCTCGTAGCTCCTGATCGTTTCAGGATCCAGATCAGGGTTTCCCTTAATAGCAGGTTGATTTTGGATATACATCTCTTCAAAGCTGGGTGCCCGGAATGCCTCACCATAAAGAACTTTTAGGGATGCATTTTTCATGAACGCCCATGTTATAGCGGATCACGGGCTGGTCGCGCCGCCGAAATCGCTGTACTGGTCGTGTCGTATGCCCAGGGTAAGATTTACGGTGTCAGTGATGTCCCATGCATCCTGCACGTACAGTGACCATATCCTGCGTGTGGCCTCTTTTAAGAAGGGAAATTCATCCGAAAAGTCCTGGATTTGTGGTAAAGGGTCAAGCGTATTTGGTATAAAATTGCTTGAAAAACGGACATTCGTTTGATTGACGAGGCGGTACTCAAAGCCTAGCGTGAGCAAGTTGTTGTCAAGTAACTGGTAATCGAAGGGAATCTCCGTGCCTACCACCTTTTCACTTACCCTCCCGTTACCAAGAACTCCGT
Organism: Candidatus Brocadia sp. WS118; assembly: GCA_007618135.1. Lineage (GTDB taxonomy): Bacteria > Planctomycetota > Brocadiia > Brocadiales > Brocadiaceae > Brocadia. Next base: position 17,170 of record PHFX01000007.1, read on the forward strand.
CAGGAAACGTAACGGGATTGCCCGATGTGTTTGGTATTGTCGTGCCATCAGGCAGGGATTCAATGAAGAAATCATCATCGAATTGATCGTAATAGAGCCTTGGTTTTATAGTAAATTTTTCTTCAAAGGTCTTTTTATACCCGGCCTCACCGAATACATAGTTGTTTTCAATATCGGATTCATCCGTTAAGGCAAATTGAGGACCAACAAAGGGCTCTTTGTCTTTATTCAGGTACATTCCCTCAACATAGAAATCTTTGTAAACCATCTTAAGGTTTAGGGTAAATTGTTGTCGTCCGTCCTGTACTCTTCCCGGCGCCTGTGAAGCTGAAGTGCCGAATGTTTTGTCTAAAGCTGTTTGGTAGTCACTTTCGACGATGCCATCAAAGCCAGTAGTCTGCCGGTAGTGTGCCAATCCGGAGATATCAATCTTGCCGCACGTTTTTCAATCTGGAGGAGGCTGGCCATAGAAATCTCCTCATACCAAGTGGGACTTCAGAAGAGGCAACACGTTAGCTTTTTGAAAAATATCTTTCCACTGCTCGATCCCAAACAGGAGTTTGGGATCGAGCAGTGGTGGTTTAGTTAAAGGCATTTTTTTTCAAACGACTAAAATGTTGCCAAAAAAGATATTTCGTTCATTTTCATACCAAATTTACCGCGCTGTGTCAAGATTTCTTGGCAAATTAATATTGCATTGTACCAAAGAAAGGAGTTGGTTTGCCAGGTAAGGGACCTCGTGGTAAATTTGCCTTGCAATTTCGCCACGGTTGGTATAATTTAATGTATAGGAATTTCAATCACCCCCCATAATCCCCCCGTTTACGGGGGGAAACAGGGGGGAAAGTAGCCGAAGGCCTAATTTAAGAGACTATGATTATCAAATTAAAGAATAAGCCCTCCGCTCATGGTTTTAATTACTTCGTAGGGTTTTTACTCCTGTTTAACTATCCTGCCTGTGCCTTCTCCCTGACTGAGTGCGGTTCATCTGTATAGGCTGATTCTTGCAGGCAAGAATTTTTTTAACAATCGCGTTTACGTTTTCCTTATGAGTTTTACTATTGAAACCCTCAAAGAACCCGATATAGAAGCAGCCGTAGCCATCTTCTGCTACATTATAGACGAATTACATGCTAAGAGCCTTGAGGTTGAACGCCTGCACTTCAAGGAGATGTATCCTGCGGAAGACGTGAAAAATCGGCTTGGCGATAAAGACTGTATGTATCTCGTTGGCAAAGAGGTGGATAAAGTCGTGTCTTTTCTGTTTGCCTGGATTGCTGACGGCGTGGGTAATATTCACTGGATGGGTGTGGCGCCAGAATACAGGAAAAAAGGATACGGAGACAAACTCCTGGAAGAGGCCATTCAGAGATTTATCAAAAAGGGTTGTTATGAAGCCAAGCTGTTTACGTATCCTGCCGAAAAGGCAGCGTATGATCTTTTTCAAAAACACGGATTCAAAGAAACGGCTTTTGTTGACAGCAGGTTTTTTGGGGTAAATATTATCCTCATGGTACGCAAGATTACCCCGGTTCCTGAAGAACACCGTTTAAAAAGGATCGTCCTTGCGGGCGAAGCGGGGCAAGGGATAAAACTTATGGCGCATGCGATGGCAAATATCCTTGCAAAATTAGGGAAAGAGGTGTCGCTCAATCTCGTTTATGACGCGGCAGTGCGCGGGGGTAATATTCGGGCAGAAATTGTTTATTCCGACGACCCTATTGACGTGCCCTTTTTTGAAGAGGCTGATATCGGCCTCCAGCTCTCGAAGACGCTCGATCTTACGGTACGGGCAAAGCTTATGCTCATTGAATCGTCTGCCTGCGATGCGGAGTGTAAACGGTGTGAACTCAGATGTCCTGCGAGCGACCGCATTCCCTTTGAGAAACTTGCTATAGAACAGTTTAGCAGCCCCATCTTTGTCAACATGATTGCCCTGGGCAAGCTCTTAAGCAAGATCGGCATAAACATCGAGAAGGTAAATTTTGCCGCTGAATTTCCCTCGCAGTTCCTCAACGAAAATATTAAAGCGATCCGCTATGGGTATACGTACAAGGATTAGTTCAGAGGAAATCGAGGAAAAGGTATCTCAGCTGTGCATGGATGCCAATTTCCATTTGCCTGATGACATGCTTGGTGCATTGAGAGTTTCCGGTGAGAAAGAAGTATCCCCCGTTGCAAAGGAGGTATTCACGGATTTATTAGAGAACGCAAAGATTGCGCGTGAATACCAGATGCCTGTCTGCCAGGATACGGGGGTTGCCGTTGTCTTTGCTGAATTGGGCGAGGACGTTGAGATCACCGGAGGCCGGTTGTATGATGCGATTCACGACGGCGTACGCAAGGGATATAAAGAGGGTTTTTTAAGGAAATCTATGGTTATAAATCCCCTCAAACGTGTCAACACGGGTGATAATACCCCTGCCATTATCCATACAGAACTTATTCCTGGGAATTATATAAAGATTACGTTTATGGCAAAGGGCGGGGGCTGTGAAAACATGAGCCGGATTGCCATGCTGACGCCGGCTGACGGCAGGGAAGGGGTAGTGAACTTTGTCGTAGAAACGGTAAGGATGGCGAAGGCCAATCCCTGTCCCCCCATTATGGTGGGTATCGGGATCGGCGGCACCTTTGATTACGCGGCACTCCTTGCCAAAAAGTCACTCCTGAGACCTTTGGGAACAAAGCACCGCGACCCTGATACTGCCGCTCTGGAAAAGGAGATACTGGAAAGGGTGAATGATTTGGGTATCGGGGCTCAGGGGTTGGGTGGCAGGATTACTGCCCTTGGAGTTCATGTGGAATGGTTTCCCTGTCATATCGCCAGTCTTCCGGTGGCCGTTAATATCGATTGTCATGCACACCGGGTAAAGACAGTGGTATTGGGTATTTAAACGCCTGTCAGCCTCTGTAAAGAATTCATAACATGGATTTTTACCGATGAGAAATAACCATAAAGTTATTTAACCAGGTAGCCATCGTTTTATGCCAGATATAATTCATCTAAAAACCCCTCTAACGGATGAGAAAATCGCAAGCCTCAGAATAGGAAGCAGGGTTCTGATAACCGGCATTATCTATACGGCCAGGGATGCGGCCCATAAACGGCTTGCAGAACTTGCCGATCAGGGTAAAAAACTGCCTTTTGATGTGCAGAATCAGATTATTTATTACGTGGGTCCGAGTCCGGCGCGACCCGGAAGGCCTATCGGGTCATGCGGTCCTACCACGAGCTACCGGATGGACGTCTATACCCCAAAATTGCTGGCAATGGGGCTGAAGGCAACTATTGGCAAGGGTAATCGCTCTGAGAACGTCATTGAGGCAATGAAACAGTACAAAGCGGTCTATTTCGTCGCAACCGGAGGCACAGCCGCCTTACTGGCAAAGAGCGTTCAAAAGGCGGATGTCATTGCGTATCAGGATTTGGGCGCTGAGGCTATTATGCGGCTTGAGGTGGTAGATTTTCCGGTCGTGGTTGCTAACGAGATCTACGGAAATGATTTATACAGGGAAGGAATTGCACAGTATAAAAGGGACTGAAAATAAATCACCCGTCCTCGGTCTGTCTGGGAAAGTCCCTCGCCCCTCGTGGGAGATTACTGCTTGAAGGGTATGTTAAATGGATATCTACCCCCAACCCCCGCCAGCGCGGGGACATAATGGAATTCTTCTTATTGATAGGACAAATGCCCTGCTTGTTATTATGATGTCAACCGGGGCGGTTGACCTACCTTAAGGGTGGTACGGACAAGCTCAGCTTGTCTGTGACATCTTTGATAAAATGCGCGTTTTGGGTGCATCTTGAATATCATTAATATCAATTCTCATCAAATACTTCTATGCAAAATCAAAGGGCCTGGTTAAAATGGGTCGTAATCGCATGCGGTTTGGCCTTCGGTATTCCGTTGGCCACCATCTTTATTATTCCGGCATTTGTTTCTGAAGATTTTATACAACAAGAGGTTACCCGGGCTGTAGAAGATAATTTCAAATCTGTCCAACAAATCGGACCGGTTTCTTTTCATTGGCCCAATAAAGTCAATATCTCATATCTCACGATCCAAAGAGAGGATCAGAGGTCAGATGCCCCGATACATCTTGAGGACATTCAGGGCACGTTTCAGGTGCTTCCGGCGCTGTGGAAAGAGATCGCCGTAAAGAAAATTTGTGTCCGTCAGATGAATTATGAAAACCGGTTGCTGGTAGAAGACCTCGTTACCGACACCTTTTCTTTCAGAAATGGCATGCTTACTATCCATGCCCGTTTTAAGGCAAACGAAGGTCCTGCAACCGTACAGGGGGTAATTGACCTTCGTCAGAAAAGACCGGCATTTGACCTCACGTTTGAGGCAAAGGGAGTTCATCTTACCCGGGATATCCCCATCGTTGACCTCATTCCCGTCTTTGTGGTAAAAGACGGTGATATCGGGGGTGTGCTGAGCCTGAACGGCTCCCTGCAGGGCAATGGTCTGGGCAAGGAGATCGTAAATCAAGGGCTTGCTGCCAACGTGAAGCTTGAAGTAAAAGACGGGTACATCCGGGGTAATAAGGTCTTGTCCTCTCTCTTGGAAATGCTGGGAGAGCCAGACCGGTATTCGTTTGACTCTATGGATGCGGTAATTCAGGTCAGGGACGGCAAGATTTATACGCAAAAGATGGAGATGCAGGGTCCGCTGGCGAATATCACGGCATCGGGTACGGCTGAATTTGAAGGTGCGATCTCGTACGATGCCCTGGTTCAACTTCACAAAGAACGGATGGGAAAGGGTATCGAAAAAATTGCAGGGCTTATTTTGGAACAGAATGCCGTGCCCATAGAGATACGGGGCACGACCAGAGACCCACAGGTTGCGGTAAAACTAAATAAAGAGAGCCTGGAGCATCTCTTCAAAGGTTTAGTGAACGACTTTTTACGTAACCCAAAAAAGGAAAAGAGGCATAATTAATCATGCATTGGATTGACTATACCATTTTTGTTGCCTTGTTTTTTGCAACCGTTATGGGGCTTTCCAGCGGTCCGCTGCTGCAATTTCTCAGGATTGGCTGTCTCTTCATCTCTTTCTTTACGGCGCTGCTTTTTCACGATATCCTGAGTAATTTTCTGAAGGGCATTTTCACCGCTTCCACGGCGGGCTTGCTGGGTTACCTTATCATTTTCGGAGTTGCATTCATGGCCACCTACATCCTCACAGACCTGATAAAAAAAATCATAGGGAAATGGGAAATAGGGATGGGAATGCGGCTGTTGGGCGGCATGTTAGGGATTATCAAAGGACTCATCTTTTCCGGGGTGATCATTTATGGCATACTGATTTTTTGCAGCGAAACAACCTGTGAAACGGTTTATGCCTCAAAAGTTGCGACCCACATCGGGAAAGGAATGAAAAAGATCATCGCCGTCATTCCCGAAAATATTTCCAAAAAGTTTAAGGATTATGCAGAGGGCGTTAAGAAGAGGGATTTCCATAAAGATAAAGAGACAGACAAGGGAGAAGATTTTAAGTCGTCGTTGTGATGTGAGATACCTTGTTGGTTGTTAAAGATTAAAGAGAAAGCATTCCCGTTTTTTTGCAACCGTAATGGGATTTGGAAAAAATAACCCTGACAGGGTTCCAAACCCTGTCAGGGTTAATCATGCAAGATATTTGCGATACAATATGTCAGCCGCGACAGGCAGGTGCGAATATTTACAAAAAATTGGGAATACCCCCGTTAAAGATTTTTCTTTACTACTGTGTTTAAATCTTAACGTACTCAGAAAGGAGGAGGCCATATGAAATGTGGAATCCAGCAGCAATTATTCAAGATATATACTATTGTGCTTTTTTTTGGAGTGTTGATTTCGATCTTCGTAGCGCCATATTTTACTTATGCGGACAATGTGGCTGAGCCGGCATCATCGCTGGAAGGGCAGGAACCAAAAGAAAAGTCAAAAGAACATGTGGTTAAGTCGGCACCATTTTGGGATTATTCAATCGAAATACCCTATGTTGAAAGGATCGAGGGAATTGCCTGGGACGGGAAAAATCTTTTTGCGTTAGATGGCGAAAAGAAAAAAATCCATCGTATCAATCCCATTTCAGGCCAGCTTGTACAATCAATTGTTCTGAACCAGAAGAAACTAAAAGGCTTAGCTTTTGATGGAAATGCGCTCTGGGTTGCCGATGAAGAGGAAAGAACCATGATTAAGATCGATCCGGTAAATGCAATGATTGTTAAGACCATACCAATGGAAATTCCAAAAGACAAAGGTTTTGATTCCATAGAGGGTATTGCTTGGGATGAGAAAAGTAAATGCCTCTGGGTTGCTATTTTCGCAGGATTTTCGAGTTCATTAAATCAGATTGATCCCGATACCGGAGAAATCAAGAGGAGCGTATTTGCTGATTGTTATCCCCGAGGTATTGCAACGGACGGAGAGCATCTCTGGACTATTTGTTACAACAGAAAGAATTATCCTTCAAGGATCGATAAGAGGAAAATACAAGGCAGTGATCATGAAATGTTCCGCTCGCGTGCATTAGTCAAAAAAGACATAAAAGCAGACGAACCCATTGGCCTTGTTTATGATGGCAAGCGTTTCTGGTATGGAGACAGAAAAACAAAGAGTGCCATAAGATTTACTCCGCGTTTCAAACAACATGTTATACCACCTGTTGAAAACAAATAGTTGCAAATACCAAAAAAGGGAGAAAATACCATGCAAAGATATTTAAAGAAATTTCAATGTGTCTTTATGATATGTTTTATTTTTTCCGGATGTTGTACGTTCAAAAACATAAATTATCCCGCCCCATCGGAACATAAGTATGCAATTTTGATCAGTGCTACCAAGGTTGGAATCCGTAACGAGTATGACTCCGAATTTTGGTATGATCTTGTATCGCAATACAGGATGTTGAGAGAACACGGATTTAGTGATCAAAATATTCATGTCCTGTATGGTGGCGGAGAAGACTTTGATCGCTGTAATTCCATAGAGTTGTTTGACAGGGAGATTACTGATAAGCCTGTTTCTACTAAAGAACAGATCGAAAATGAATTCAAAATTTTAGGAGAGAAGATAGAAGGCCGAGATGATCTGTTATATGTCTGGTGGACAGGACATGCGGTGGGAGGGGGCACAGATACGTGTAATCTTTCTCTGGAAATCAGCACCAGCCCTACAGGAGAAGGGGTTAGCGATCAAGACTTATGCTCGTACATCTTTGACAATATTCATGATTATGGGAAAATAATCCTTGCCGTCGAGACCTGTAATTCTGGAGGTGTAATTGACAATATGTATACTGTGGGTAATAGAACAGTCACCTTTGCAGCGTCAACTTGTGAACAAAATTCTTATACTACTGAATCAACTTGTGATGACGTTCCTCATGCACGATTTAATTATGTACTAACAAACGCCTTGCGTCAGAAGGAGTGTGATTCAGTCATTGAATCAGAAGATCCCCTGGACGGTGATGATTATGTATCATTGTTGGAGGCATATCATTATATTACGGAAGAAATGCAGGGGTCAACCCTCCAAACCCCCCAGATGGGAGACCCTGATATACTAGCTACCGAAACCAATTTAGAAGAGGACGCGCCATAAATAGACCACATATGGATGAACCCGCCAAGCTTTGATATATGGCAGTAGGGGCGTATTGCAATACGCCCCTACCAACACAAATATTTTTTTCAACAGTCTCGTGGCTCGTACCTATGCTTCCATCCCTCGTTTTGAGACATGCATTCTTGACGGTAAATTATAGAAAGCCATCGCCTTCAGAATAACGAGTACTATTACGGACGCATTCCAAAGTTCTGCGTTTCGGTTTCGCCATTACTTAGTGTTATGGATCTATTCTGCGTTGCAAAGCCACTAGCCGAGCATCGTAATGTATAGCCAGCTGGTATTACGGTAAACGAATAGGTTCCATTGGAGAGTCTATTTTGCGGACCATAATTAGTAGAACCAAGAAGTCTCATACTTGCACCAGGTATGACTGATTCAGCAGGGTCTTTTACACCATCCCCATCCACATCGTTCCAAGCCAATCCTTGAACTATTGCAGATGGATGTGTACCTCCGCCTTTTATACAAATTCCATCCTGCATTTCGCACGTGCAACAACTCATGGCGGAAACACTTGCTAAAACTAGTGCTGCCATTAACCCAAAAAAACGCACATAACTACTTCTTAAACTCATTTTTCTCCTCCTTTTGAAACTTTTTTAATGAAGGTGGGGTACATATCCCATGCCTTTTTTAGTTTAGGGTTTTAAGTTGCGAGTTATTTTTTTCTCTGTGTTCTCTGTGGCAAAAAGTCAAAAAAGATCAGAAATAGACAATGACGGAGGCCAGAAACAGATGCTCGTTGAGATCAGAACTGGTTCCTACTGGTAAACCAAAGTCCTCGCCATCAACATCATTTGCCCACCGGAACTGATATGCAGCGTCAATACTGAACCTTTTAAAGGTAATGCCGCTGCCCACACTAACGCCATATACGTCTATAGGATCATCCAGGGATGGTCGGGGCTCATAAAAAAGTCCCCCACGCACGGGGATAATCATCTTTTGCCGGAATATCAGGTATTCTGTGCCAAACCTTACTGCATAGGTATCGTCAATGTCCCTGCCTGTCGATGCCCCTGCAATTGGGCGAGTTTTATCGCCGTTTTCTTCTTCCTGCTGAAACTCAGACCAATCAGTCCATGTCACATCCAGAGAAAAGGATAATGCATCATTGTACCGAAAACCTAATCCAGCGCCAAAGGACATAGGATAATCAATTTCCAGATGTGTCCTTACATGATCCGGGTCTATCGTAACCGGAATCCCATTGCGAACAAAACTCTGGTCTGTAATGCGGTCGACGTCTGCTGTATAGGGGGAATGATACACAGCGCCGAAGGTCAGAAGTTTTTCCTCCTTTTCCCATACATCCCATAACATGCCCGTCGACACATTGACTGCCTGAAAATTTTTAAATGTTAAATCTATATCTGACGTGCTTGTAACTGGAAACTTAGAATTTATCGTTGAAGTTACCGTCCTCGTTTTTTCTTTCCATGCAAAGTCCCCAAAATATTCATCGGTATAGATATTTACTGCTACACCTATTGATAGTTTTGGTAAAACCTGCATGGCGATCGCAGGCGTCAGTGCGCCTATTCCACCTGTTGATCTAAAATCAACATCTACATTAGCTGCGAATAATGTACCCGGAGAAGATATAAAATCATAATCAACATCTGTGTGAAAATCGTATTTTTGCTGGTAGTTCAAGGAGGCAACCAGGTTCTTCCCGAAGACCCTGAATGGATATGCAACGCTGGCATAATTCAAATCGCCACGGGATACCGACTCGTTATCAAATGAAAATCCTGTTGATTCTCCTATATTGCCGGGGGGATCAAAATCCTGTTGTGTGGATAAGAAGGAGCCTACCAGAGAAAATTCAGGTCTCTCCAGTTGTGTCAAACCGCCGGGGTTCCATGATGCCGCCGTGGCATCGTCGGCAACGGCGATGAAGGCACCACCCATGCCTAATGCCCTGGCACCTGAACCGACGGGGAGCGGGACGGCACCAATCTGATTGCCTGAGCCCATCTGTGCAAAAGCAATTTGAGTTAACTGCTTGGCGATAAGTACAAACACCAATATGAAAAGAAGTATTTTCAATCTCATATTAACACCATTCGTGTTTAGGGTTTCGAGTTGCGATTTACTTTTTGTATTTTTGACCTTTAATTTCTGTAGTGTTGAGATAGGTTATTAAGCCCTTGATCATTTTGCTGATATCATTTGAGAGATTATATAAGTTGTCAAACATTTCTTTGTTGATGTATTCCTGGTCTAACGCCCTGTATAACTGAGAACGGACTTCGCCAGAGGACCCTTTCGCTATACCAAGAAATTGAATAAATTCACCTTTTCCGCCCCTTTCAAAACCTTCCGCAATGTTGTCCATAATTGATCCACTCGATCTGCGTATTTGACCTTTCAGGTCGTAATCTTTTGAAAATACTCCATTATTCGTAATCGAGTAGATTTCTTTCGAAAGTTCTCTTGCCTTTTGCCAGACATCAACGTCCTCAAACTTTCTGATAGTAGCCATATCTCCTCAACTCTAAACCCTAAACCCTAAACCCTAAACCCTAAACCCTAAACCCTAAACACGCTACCCTAAACTATTTTATTTCGTGAGGACAAAATCCTTCTTTTCTATCTTTTTGTTCCCTTTGCTGCTGATTCTGGCAAACGAGGTTTCCTGCTGTATCTGTGTTATTCTGGCAGTGGTATCAAGGGGTTCTTTTAATACAGCACCATCTTCTTTTGTCTCCCGAAAGAGGAGCAATTTCATACCTATCCGGATACCGCTCGTCGCGCCGGCATCGACATGGAATCCATTCCCCGAAACGCGGATGATACTTCCCTGCACCATGGGATATTGCCGTTTCATCTTGAGTGACAAACCATGCATAAGCCATGCAAGATTCTCCGCACTTTTCTCCTCGCTGTATACGTCCGTATTGGCCAGTACCTGGGTCGTTTCCGTATCTACCAGCCGCAGGGTAACGTTAATGCCCTTCGCATCCTCTTCCACCGCACCAAAGAGCATGCCCTCGGCTGCACGGATCTTCCCGACCCTTATGGCCGCGTCCGGAGAAGCAAGCGCCGTATGGTTAATCTTTTGCTCACGAAGGATCTCCTCAAGTTTTGCCCGGTCACGTTCTACAAAGTTAAACCGCTTCGGCTCTTCATCAAAAGACTTGAGCAACAGGGAGTACAGGGTTTCTGAGCGAACACCTTCTTCTGCAAACGTCCTGAAGGGGAGCAACGCGACGGTATACCGGGCATCCGTTTCCAGGAGATAAAAGCTCTTTTTGGTAATCTTCACCGGTGCAAGCTGCGTTTCGTTTCCCTCTCTGTCAACGGCCTTTATCAGTACGGTATTCTCTCCTTCGCTGAGCGTTAGCAGATGATTAAAGAAGACGTGCTTCGCAGGGCGGATCTCTAAAGGCTGCTGATTGACGAAGAGCCGGGCAATGCCGCCATCGTCGTGAGCATGTATGCCGAAGAAGATGGTTGCGTCATGGACAATCGCTGCTTTTAAATCAGAAAATACCACCGGTGGGATCGCGTCTTTTGACGCTATCGGTGAGACGGAAGCCACTTTTGCTTTCTTTTCGGGATTTTCCATATCCCCATGGGAAGAGCTTGTAAAGGCCACTTGTACGCCCGCTTCATGAGAAGCCAGCATCCTCTTTACTTCTGCCCCGTCCATTTTGCCTTGAGCGACCATGACAGGCGTACCCTTTGTCTGGTGCGTGTACCGGATGTGTTTGTCCCATATGCCACCGGGCAACAGTGATGCCTTAATGTCTAGTTGTTCTTCTCCCGTTGTTTCATTTCCAGCCACATCGACCACCTTTATTGAGAATGTATGGCCGTCCGTCAGGGCAATATCCTGCTTAAAATGCACCTCTTTATCCTGCGTAATGGGTATCTCCGTGTCATTAAGAGAGAGACGCTGTACCCCGTTGTCGTCCGTGATGGTTCCCGTCACAATTGCAATATGCCTGCCGTCTCTTTTCTGTATTTGTATATCATCCAGATACAAAACCGGCGGGCTCAGATCCAGCATGAGTTTCAAATCATGCCGGGCACTTTTACCCGAAAGGTCAGTTGCCTCCAGACGAATCACATTTTCTCCCCTCTGGAGGGAAATGGTTTCGTCAAAGGGAAGATTCCGTTCGGCAAGTTCTATGAATAGTCGTCTCCCCTGAATAAATATACCGTTTACATAGGAATCATCAGTAACCATCCCTTGTAACCTTACCACCGGTGTATTGACAATCTGCCCATCATGATGTGATGCAACCTTGAAGTCCGGGGGTTTCAGATCTCCTCTTGTCATCTTTATGAGCGCCTCATTGCTTTTATTCAGATAAAACTTGGCCCTGGCAGAATCGGCCGTGGAGAGAGATATTTCGAGCTCCTTTTTAGCATCTTCATATTCGCCCTGGTAGTAATACACGATTCCCAGTTCGCGATGGGCAAAGTATTCCCAGAAATGCATCCCGTAACTCCTGGCCGAACGCTGGTCTTTACTGCGTAAGCTGATTGACTTTTTAAAATCCTGAACCGCCTCACGATAATAACCACCTGCGGCAAACCATCGGCCTCGTACGTAGTAGTTCCACCACTTGCCCCGGTAAAGATTAAAGTTCCTGGCAATTTCTTCTTTTGTATGCCCTGGTTTAAAATAATCCCGCCAGTTGTCGGTGCCGATCTGAGAAGTCGTTGTGCACCCTGCAAAAGGCAAGAGAAATACGTGCAGTATAACCATGAATCTGAAATTTTTATATATGGCACTCACTGCGTGTATACCCTCAACTCACGAGACCTTTCTTTGTTTCCACAGACACGTTAGGTGTTCCCACCCGGCAGTACCCATGGCAAACGGAATTAGACCGCCTTCGGCAGCAACCATTACTTTCCCCTTTATTGGTGGGACAAGCGTCCCCGCTTGTCATTGTGATGTCAACCGGGGACGGTTGACCTACCTATAGGGCATGGAGTGTGTTAAGGGGATTTTTACACCCATTTCAAATATAAGCTGAACTATGCATTTAAATAGATATTTTCGCAACTGCAGTCCACAGTCCACCCCCTTCACCCCCATAAGCGTTACCTTAAGAAGTTAATTCAATGTGAATGCAATTAAATATCGAATATCGAACAAAAAATGTCGAAGTATGAAGTTTTTCCCCTTCGAAATTCAATAGTCCTTGTTCTGCATTCGATATTTTGCTCTAAAATGCTATAGTTCTTTCTTAAGTTAACGCATATGCCCTTCACCACCGGCCATCGGGGGATAAGTTGATTGTTTCACTCCAGAGGGGGTAGAGGGGGAGAAAATTCGTATTTGAAATTGCTTAACGTCAGGATGCATTTTATTTTGGTACAACAAGGTCTCCTCTTTCAACCTTGAAAATACCTTCTCTGTTGATTTTGGCAAAAGAAGTTTTCGGACGAACCCGCACGACTCGCGCAACTGCATCAAGCGGCTCTTTTACAACGAAATGCCCTTCCCGTATTTCACGGAAGAGTAATAATTTCATACCCACCTCTATGCCATTTGCAGAACCTGCATTTACGTAAAAACCACCGTCGGAAACACGAGTAACGTTCCCCATCACCATAGGAAACTGCCGTTTTATCTTCAAAGACAAGCCGTAGACAAGCCATTCGAGATTTTTTATGCTTTTATCTTCATCATACACCGTTGCACTTGCACGTATGCGGGCCGTTTCCGTATCAACCAGACGCAAGGTGATGCTTATGCCGTTGGCGTCTTCGTCCGCCGTTCCTAAGAATATCCCGTCTGCCGCAACGACCTTCCCAATCTTTGTTGCGGTATCAGGAGACACAAGACCGGTATTGCTGAGTTTTTGCTCACGGAGGATCTCTTCGAGTCTTGCCATGTCCCGCTCCACAAAATGAAATCTCTTCGGTTTTTCGTCGAATGCCTTGATGAAAAGGGAATAGATAGCTTCTGTGGGTATGTTCAGCCCGGCAACGGTCTTTATCGGAAGCAGGGCAACGGTATACCGGGTGCCTGTCTCAGGCAGATCGAAGGCCTTTTTGGTAATTTTCACCGGCGAAAGCATCGATTCATTGCCCTCTGCATCAATAGCTTTTACGGTAACAATATTTTCTCCCTCGCGGAGGGTCAGGAAGTGATTGAAGAAGACGCGCCTCCCGGCGCTGATTTCCAACGGGTATTGATTCACGAAAAGTTGCACAACACCACCGTCATCGAACGCTTCTCCACTCAGGAAAAGGTTTGTATCATAAACCACTGCGGATGTTAAATCAGTCTGCACTACCGGCGGTGTGGTATCCTTTGCCGTGTCTGATAAAATGGTAACACCGCTTATGAAAGGCAATACAAACAACACAACAAGTGAATGGAATCTGATTTTTTTATATAAGGCGTTTCTCTTCATACTGACCACCTTCATCCATCAGATTTTTACGGAATCTGCCACAAAACGATGGAGTCATTTTCGGTTCGCGATAATTTTTTCTCTCATCTTTGCAGCCAGGTCATGCGCCACGGCCCCCAAATTTTCCTCACTCCGAAAGGCACGTTCAAGCGTATCGATGAGCGTAGTAGCCGTGTCAACTACCTCTATCCTTATAATGCGCTGATCCTGCCCTTCCCCCGGATAGACTTCTCCAAAGCAAAGGAACTGAGCGCCTTGTATCTTTCCCAGCTCGACTCTGTACATCTCATCGGCAAGAACAGAGCCACTGAGCCTTTGCTCCCGTAAAATCTCCTCCTGCAATTCCAAATCCCTTTCTACCACACGCAAATCGTTTTGCGCCAGGAGGGCATCGATGATCCTTTGCCGGAGCATTTCCATGTTGTGCCGGTTTGATAGTGCACCCATTTTTAAGTTGAATTCCTTAACAGATACAGGCACAGCGTGGGTGACGTCTATGGATACCGGTTTTTTTGCTGACGGCTTTTTGGCAAGCGCGGGTTTTTCTTTCCCGGGTTGTTTCTGTACCATGGTCTCTAATTCTTTGATAAGCGTATCGATATTTTCCTTTGTTTTTTGTAAAGATGCTTTCTTATGCACCGCTTCGGTATGTGCTGTTAGAGTACTGCCGGGAGTAATAGCTTCTGCCTCTGCAACATGATGCTTTTCATTATTCATCGGTATCTTACTCGTCTCACCACCCGATCCTACGTAATCTGGTGAAGGTCCGCCTGAGCTTGAATATGCCAAAAGAGTGCCGCTGGAAGTGCCGGATTCATCCCCAAAATAGAATTGCTCAAAGAGTTGGTCGGAATATATCTCTGTTATTTCATCGGGATTAATAAATACGGTATCCGATACATCATGGCCGCCTCTCATTTTTATCATAACAGGATATGTCCCGCTGGTGAGTTTTATGTCCAATGGGGTTACGCCAACGTCCTTGCCTTTTATATATACCGTTGCCCCCTCGGGTTTGCTATTAATTTGCAGGCCTCCCGGCTGAGGTGTTGTAATTTTTTGAGCGCTTCCTTTGGTGCCGGTTACTATACCGGGAAATCCCAGGGGAAGATTGTTGTCAAAGTTTCCTGAGATATCCGGGTGCTGGGCGCTGTGCGTGGCTCTCTTTACGTTTTCTTCTGCAAAATCGAATGCCTCCGCAAGGGTAACGATGCCGTTTTTATTTCCTCCTGCATCCGCCGGTCCTCTTAAACCTTCGAGCAGGTAGTGAGTAAACACCCCATGACCGCCGCCAAATTGATCGGATTCTACGGAGACCTCGCGTGCCCTGCTCGCACTGACAATCCCCCATCCCTCCCGTGTTGATCTGAGCGTGGAAAGCGCTGCATGAATCGTGTTCGCCCCTCCTCTGATATTCACGGTGCTTTTTGTAAGGCCGGAGCTGTGACAGGCATCTGCAACGAAGACCAGCCTTTTTGCCGCGATATATCGTTTCATGTCGGCATTGACATTTTCCATATGATAGGCAGTTGCAGACAGGCTGCCGGGTTCAGAGTCATGCATAAGTAAATAGAGATTGTTGGGCCGGTCTGGTTCAGGTTCGCCATGACATGCCATGAAGATAACGACAAAATCAGTCTCCTTTGTCTTTTTAAGAAAGTTTGTGATGGACAGCGTAACGTTTTTCAGGGTTGCCTGCTCGTTCTTTAAGAGTAAAACATGTTCTTTCTGAAAATCACCGCCGGCCGGGCTGGTAATAAAATCATAAAAGGCCTGGGCATCGGCGTCCGCATATTGCAGATCGGTTATCCGTGGGTCCTTATAATCTGATATACCGATCACGACAGCATACCGCTGAATATCATTGTCTTCAAAATATTGTTTGGGCGGCAATATACCACGAACAAAAGGACCTCCGCTCTCTTTTCCATTCTTTGATACGGCCCCTTGAGGAGATGCATCAGTGAAAAAGCTGAATAAAACTACCGGCAATATGAAACACAGATACCGCCTCGTATGTAAGAGAAATAAGAAAATAGTATTCATAATAAGTTCATCCTTTAAAAATAAAAGCCTTACTGCAAAGATTTCCCAACATCTTCGGCAGTAAGGCTATCTTCAACTAAACTGTTAAACCGTTTAAACGGTTTAAACCGCTTATAAAGATCCTTTACTTTGCGCCCCCTGATCACTCAGGGTTTACCTTTATCGTGATGTACTCATATATTACATGTGAGTTTTCTTGTTAAAAGATGAGCAATACAAATGCCAGAAACAGGAAAACGAAGGATGTTAACAATATATTTGCCATAAACAATTTTATGATTTATGATTATAATTATTTAAGGAAAGATACGAACAGGATGGGATTAGTAAATTCAATATAGAAAAAGTGTATCATGTCACACATGTGTGACATCACATAAGTGTGACATGGCACACTTTATAATACGCGATACAATAATTTATCAGAGAGGCAGATAAAGACGTACTTATGGTGATGAGAAATTTTTCGCAGTATACCGAATTATAATTGCTTTGTCAATACTTTGAAAGGCGACATCATGCTATTTCCTTTCGTCTGGTTTATTGATCACACCTTCAGACCAATTGATAATGGCCCCAATGTCAACGGGTTCACCGCCGATGGACATCTTGTGCTGTCGTCCTTCCAGCAACTTTTTTTCTTCACCCTCCACGAACAAAACAGCATCACCCTTCACGGCGGTTACGATGGTAACAAAATCCTTTGCCATAATATTCAAAGTTCCCCTTTTGGTTCTAATCCGCCCATTTGGTGTATCAATTTCAAATGGCGTTTCTAACCCTTTTACAGAAATGAATATCTGTCCTGATGTAAGCTTTATCTTTAAGGAGTCGACAAAGTGCACTTCGGTATTTGCATCCATACCCACATCAATGCCCTTTTTCGTAGACAGGGCAGTTCTTCCTTCGCTGCCGGTTTTCAGGGTAATACCGTTCCGGAAATGGGTATGGTTTGATACCTTTTCCCAGTCCCGCTCTTCAGGGCGCAAAAACTGAACCTCTCCCCGGATGTCTAACAGGTTGACTTCACCGCCCTTGTGTGTTAAATAAAAATAAAACACAAACAACAGCAGGATTCCGCTCCCCACGATGGTGCCTAAAAAGAAAAATCCCTTCTTTGTAGGTCTTGCGATGAGTATTCCCAATTCATAGAGGATAACCATGGGAACCGCGGTCATGGTCTGAGTGAAGGGGTCTGGCGGTGTGACGATAGCGGCAATAATAAATATTACCAGGACGGCATATTTTCTCCACGCAATAAATTTATCAGGGGTAACAAATCTAATCTTTGAAAGGAGCAGCATAACAAGCGGCAACTGGAATACGAGCCCCAATGCTACGGTCAGCATGAAAACAAACGAGACGTAGTCCTTCATGGTAATAATCGGTTGAATACCGGGGCCAAGAATGCCTATCAGAAATTGCAAACCAAAGGGGATGAGCAAAAAATACCCAAAAAGCCCGCCAATCACAAATGCCGCATATGAGACCGGAAGGAACATAAGCACGTACCGCTGCTCTCTCTTGTAAAGCCCGGTGCTTACAAATTGCCATATTTGGTATATCACAACAGGGTAGGCCAAAAAAACCGACGTTATGAAGCACAATTTCATATACGCATAGAAACCCTCCTGGTAGCTCAGCACCTGCAATTCTGTTGAAAGACCAACCTTTTCCATGGCAAACTTATGGGGTCTTTTGGCTATGTCCAATATCTGCGCTTTAAAAAACCAGCATAATATAAAACAGAGGATAATTGAGATGATTGAAAATACGACCCTGCGCCTCAACTCTTCAAGATGCGCGCCTAACGGCATTCTCAGGCTTTCAGTTTCGTTGGTTGTCTCTTCAGGCTTTGTTTCTTCCACATCAGGCTCCCCTTGGTGTCTTACAGATAATATTTTGACATGTTCAGCAAAAATTATGAATGAGTTAGGCCTTTGACGGCTTATTTAAAGAGAACATCGAACCGCAGAACAAGGAATATCGAATAGTGAAGTAAAATACTTTCTCATTCAACATTCCTTGTTCAATACTTGTTCAATATTCGATATTCAGCGTACTGCTTTTCAATGGAGAACGAAGAATCTCTTCGCTTCGCTCAGAGTGACAAACAGTGTCATCTATGAAAAAGCATGTCATTCTGAGGGAGTGAAACGACCGAAGAATCTCAACTTTGAAATTCCTATGCATAAATAAAAGGTTTATAATACCGGCATATTTCTCAAATTACAAGGGACAATTCGGTGGTTTTCTGCAGGACATTTCATAATAACGGGAACATACGAATTTACCATGGCATTTCGTACGTTACCTTTTTATCTTGCCGTTTTTTTGATAAAAGGGCCAAAATAATTCTAACAATAAGCGGAAGAGGCTTCATCAGATAGAAAAGCCTTGAAAGATTTACCGCTATATGCTATCATCCTTGCTAAAATACCGGATGATTTTTATCATAGTATACGAACCATAAAAATCCCCCTTAAGAAAGGGGGCAAGGGGGTTGTAAAATGGCTTAGCCCCCCTGAATCCCCCCTTGTTCTTGTTCAGGGGGACTTACATGTACTAACTTGAGGATTTTTATGACTAGGGAACTCCAGGGAAATTTACTTGGCGCTGGAAAGGTTTTTGGAATCATTGTTAGCCGTTACAATAACTTTATTACCCAGCGTTTATTGGATGGCGCACTTGATGGGCTTGCCAGGCACGGTGTAAAAGAGGAAGATATCGATATTTTTTGGGTGCCGGGCGCCTGCGAGATACCCATTGCGGCGCTTAAGGCGGCGGAAAGCCGCAAATATCATGCAGTGATTTGTTTGGGCGCCATTTTGCGGGGAGAAACTCCCCATTTTGACTATGTTGCAAACGAATCTGCCAAGGGTATAGCACACGTTGGACTGTCTACGGGCATTCCAACCATCTATGGCGTCATCACTACGGAAACCCTGGAACAGGCCATTAACCGCGCCGGCGCAAAGACAGGAAATAAAGGGACAGAAGCTGCCTTATCGGCAATAGAAATGGCAAATCTTATCGATCAGATACAAGCCGGCGTAAAAACAACGAAAAGACTATGATCCATTCGGTTTTTATTCATTTCACCAGATCGCCTGCGTGACTCCTTATTGCGAACTTTACAAAAATAACGATTTCCCATGCGCAATAGAACAATTGCCCGCGAACTCGCCCTTCAAGCCCTTTATCAACTTGATCAGCGTGGTGACGAGATCATCGATGAGATAGATAATTTCTGCAAGAGAAGCACGGAAAAGCACGACGTATACCAGTTTGCCAAAGCGCTTACCAACGGTTGCCGGTCACACCTGAAAGAAATCGACGAAAAGATATCAAGTGTTACAGAACATTGGGAATTACGGCGCATGGCCATTATTGATAAAAATATTCTCCGCCTGGGAGTTTACGAATTATTGTATCGAAATGATATACCCCCAAAGGTATCAATTAACGAGGCAATAGAACTTGCCAAAAAATTTAGCACAAAAAACTCAGGAACCTTTGTGAACGGGATTTTAGATAAGATTTATACCCAATTTGGAGACGGAAAACTGAAGGGCGATACCCGCCCGCTCGCACCTCAAGATGTAGCGGAAATTACGTATGGGGACGCAGACCTGCATATACACACCACCTATTCCGATGGCACCATGACGCCGGAAGAAGTTGTCGACGACGCCATTCGCCGCGGTATCTCAGCGATTGCGATTACGGATCACGATACGATTGACGGACTCGTCATTGCCTGTCGTTACGGAGAGGGCAAAAAGCTCCATATTATACCCGGCATAGAATTTTCGTCATACCTCAACCCTTCCGAGGTCCATATCCTTGGGTATTTTATCGATGTGAATAACGTATTTTTACGAAAAATAATACAACAGTCCCGTGATGACCGTGTGAATCGCATCCACGCGATCGTAGAAAAATTGCATAAACTCCACGTTGATATTGATCCACAGGAGATCCTGACCCTTGCCGGGCGAGGATCTCCTGGCCGCATGCATGTGGCTGAAATGATATGGCAACACGGCTATTGCAGTACGATTTTAGAGTCATTTTCAAAATATATAGGAGATAATAAACCTGCCTATGTTCCTAAAAAAACATTGACATCGCAACAGGCCATTGAACTTATCAGAGATGCCGGGGGGGTGTCCGTGCTGGCCCATCCAGGACTCACGCAAAGAGACAATGTTATCGAAGATTTGGTAAAATGCGGCTTGCAGGGGATCGAGGTATATTATCCTTCGCATACTCCACAGGCCGTCAAGAGGTATCTTAAAATCGCAAAGAAGTACAACCTTGCAATAACCGGCGGCTCGGATTTCCATGGTGAAAGAAGGGTGAACTGTCCAATCGCCAAAGTAACCGTACCGGGCGACCTTGTTCGCAAACTGAGACAAAGATGTCCTGCCCGGTAAAAATGCAATGGAGGTAATATGCTGATGGAACAGCCATCAAGAAAAGATAAAAACACCGTAGGGGAAAAAAGGGGAGAAACACTGAAGCCTGTCGTTACACAGGGAAATGCTGAAAAACCATCACCAGATTCATTGCAAAAAGGGAAGGATCGTTCAGGAAAAACCCGCGGCAGTTTCTGGAGCAGATTCAAGACGTTTACCTTTGAGCCGCCAAAAACGGTCGTTGTGGAAGGTGACACGACACGGCTTGTTCCCATTTTGCCGGAGCCTGAAACAGCAGTTGATGAAAAGGGCATCTCTGCAACCACGGAAGAATTAGCCGCAGTTGTCGTGGAAGCACCGGTTGGCAAAGGTGAAGCGGAAAGCCAGACTCTACTGACGCCTAAAGAATTGGTTTCTCCGTTGCCTGAAATCGTCCTGGGAGAAGAACCGATTGTAATAAGAGAAGAAATTCCCCTTTCAACAGAAAAACTCAAAAAAGGTCTGGAAAAAACCCGGACTCGTTTCTGGTCCCGGTTAAAAGGCCTCTTCTCCTTCAGGAGAAAGATCGATGAATCCGTACTCGAGGAATTAGAGGATATCCTGATTGGCGCAGACATTGGCGCAAAGTCAGTTCAAAAATTGGTGCATGAAATACGTGAGGCATGGAAATCAAAAACCATAACGGAGACCTCACAGATACATGATTTTATAAAAGACAGACTCAAAGAAAGCCTGCGGTCTCTTCCAACTGCTGTCAATTATTCCCCTTCTTCTCCAACGGTCATTATGGTTGTTGGCGTAAATGGGGTGGGCAAGACAACTGCCATCGCAAAACTCGCAAACACGTTTATTCAGGACGGCAAGAAGGTTATGGTTGCCGCGAGCGATACCTTCAGGGCTGCCGCCGTGGAGCAACTGGACATCTGGAGCAAGCGCATTGGGGCGGAGATTGTAAAACATCAAGCCGGTTCCGACCCCGCTGCAGTGGCGTATGATGCCCTGGAAGCGAGTATTGCAAGAGGCATCGATGTGGTGATTGTGGATACTGCCGGGCGTCTTCATACCCACGAAAATCTTATGAACGAACTGAGCAAAATCAAGCGGGTTATTTCCAAAAGGATTCCCGGTGCGCCGCACGAAGTCCTCATGGTACTCGACGCCACAACAGGGCAAAATGCCCTTTCCCAGGCAAAGATGTTTAAGCAGGCGGTAGACGTCACCGGGATATTTTTGGCAAAACTGGACGGTACGGCAAAGGGTGGTTTTGTGCTTGGGATGCGTAATGAAATAAACATCCCCGTAAAATACGTCGGTCTTGGTGAAAAAGCAGATGATATAGAAAAATTCGATCCAGACGCCTTTGTAAATGCCTTATTTGAGTGATACCATGCAAAAAGAAGAAGCGGTTTTTTTTCGCATTTTCCGGCTTCACCCGGAACGCGATACGAAGCCGTACTTTCAGGAATATGAAATCCCTTTTACCCGGAAAGACCTGACGGTATTAGAGGGGCTTTACTATATTCAGCAGCGATTGGATGATTCTCTTGCCTTCCGGTCATCCTGCCGGGCGGCCATCTGTGGTTCCTGCGCCATGCATATTAACGGAAAGTATCGCCTTGCCTGCAATACCCCGATTCTGAAACTCAAAACAAAGACAATTACCATTCGTCCCCTTTCCCACCTGCCGGTCGTGAAAGACCTTGTTGTTGACATGAAATCTTTTTGGGAAAAGTATGAACAGATGAAGCCATACCTGATGCCCGGCAAGCCGTCTCCCGCAAAAGGGGAACAGTTGCAGCGCCAGGAAGAACGGGGGAAAATGGACGTTCTCGTTGATTGCATCCTCTGTGCCTGCTGTCATTCCTCGTGTCCGGTCACAGCATCACACGAAAAATATCTCGGCCCTATGGCTTTCCTTACGGCAGACCGGTTTGTATCGGATACGCGGGATGGTGCACGGGAAGAGCGCCTGGCGATGGTAAACGACGAACATGGGGTGTGGCGCTGTCATACGGTATTCAACTGCCAGGAGGTCTGCCCGAAGGATCTGGATCCGAGCGGTTCCATTGCCCACTTAAAGAGGGAGATTATTAAGAACAAAATTCAGCAAAAATGTTTATGAAGAAAGGACGGCCGATATGGACGAAAAGAAAAAAATTGTCGTTGTTGCAAGGACGGAAGGTATTGAAATTATTGTGGAGGGTGAAAAAGATACCGATGACTATGAATTGATCCTCTCAAAAACTCAGGCAATGGAACTTGCCATGAACATCCTGAACACCTTATATAAGTCGGGTGTAAAAATATAAAGAAGAGATGGCAGACAATACTTCCATAAAACGCATCTGTGTGTTTTGCGGTTCCAAACGCGGTGCGCGGCCAGTGTACACAGCTACAGCACAACAACTCGGCAAGGCCATGGTCTCGCGTGGAATTGGGCTTGTCTATGGCGGAGGAAGTATTGGTTTGATGGGAGATATAGCAGATGCTGTTTTACGGGAGAAGGGCAACGTGATTGGCATCATTCCTCACGCCCTCGCCTCGAAAGAGTTTGCACACTCCGGCCTGACAGAACTCCATAGGGTATCAAGCATGCATGAGCGAAAGGCCATGATGGCAGAATTATCCGACGCCTTCATTGCAATGCCCGGCGGCTTTGGCACATTTGACGAGCTCTTCGAGATACTCACCTGGGCACAACTGGGGCTCCATACAAAGCCCATTGGATTACTGAATGTGGACGGTTATTTTGATTTACTGCTGGCCTTTATCCGTCATGTATTGCAGGAACGTTTTATCCAGGAAAAACACCGCCGTTTGATCATAACGTCTCGCGACCCTGAAGAACTCCTGGCTGATCTTATCCGCTATACCCCGCCCTCAAAGATTCCCCGGCTGATTGACTGGAAAGAAACGTAAATAATCAATCCTTTACAAAGGATACTTTCTTTGCCCAGATACTGTGAGCATAATCTTTCTTGATTTTTCTCCACGCCTGTAATAATGCATCTACCTTGTGGGTGCTCTTGTATTCTGAAACGCCATACCAATATTGCGCTTCCGGGGCAATATCACTCCTGGGATACCGATCAACCGTCAATTTCAGCAGTACGCTGGCAGCCTTGTAATCCTGCCTTTCCAGCGCCATAAAACCTAACCCAAAGTGTAATTGCGCCAGGAATTCGTCGGGAGGCAAAAACCCATTGAACCGGTAATATTCGGTGCCCAGGGAATCCAGGACAAGAAGGGTGGGTGTCCAAAATACCCGGTATTTCCCGGGAAGATCAGAGCCGCTCTGCACATTGATTTGTAAAGGGATGAAATTTTTATTGATGAAGTCTATTACTGCTGCGTCAGGGTACGTCACGGTACCCAGGGTTTTGCAGCCTGTTCAGGTAGGCACAAAGAAGTCCAGCAAGATATTCTTATGCTCGGCCTTTGCTTTTGCGACGGCCTCGTCAAGGCTTTTTTCCCAGGTAATGGCTGGCGGGGCACCTTTGGTGTCAGCGGCAAGGGTTACCGAAAGGGATACTGCTATGAGGGTAAGACAGCTTACAGCGTACCGTAACATGACCATCCTCCTTTTCTTGAAAAGTCGCAGGATAGATAAAATTACCTATAAAATCTATATCACAATATTTTTTTTGAGTCAATAAAAATATGTATGCGTTATGAAAATGGTATGTCCGGAATTGGGCTTATTTTCACCTTTATTATCTGACTACTCGGTTTTTTACCTCTTTGACTTCGTTTTTGAGGTAAAGCCGTTTCTCTATCAATGCTTTCACGATACATTTCTACCTTTTGATGGTTTTTTTGAGTTTATGCGTAGGCTCTATAGACAACGAAGGATCATGATTTGAAGGATAATTCGATATGAAAAGATTCCTAAGCCAGGAGGTCTAAGAGACCCTTTTGTGTCTCTACTGATGTTTTCAAGGCAACGGCGTTGGCAGAAAAGAGGTGCTTGGCGCTTATCTGCCTGAGAATTTCTTCGTTCATGTCAACGTTTGACGCCTCAACGATAGCCCCATTTGCATGCTGATATGTCGGACCTGGGTCGGCGCCTTCCGTGATATTGACGGTAACGCTGCCATGGTTACCTTCGCTCAGGCTGGCATGCTGTTTTTTAAACCTGTCGGTATTCATATTTGCAACATTATGCGCCGATACGCTCAACATATGTAACGTTGCCTGTATTCCGGAGACTGAAGAGCTGAAAGATAATGACATAACCACCTCTCTAAATAATTTTCTTGGTGACAATACAGTATTATCGGTAAAATCAATAATGTTTTAACAAAATTCTACCGGGAGGTGGCAGGACGTTTATCAATCAACGTGAAACAAAAGACTTATTGTCAGGGTTACGTAATAAATTAAAGGATTATCTTAGGTTTGAAAGTGTACAAGATGCTGAACAAGAGATTTTTACAGATGAAGGCAGTTGTTAAAAGAAAGCGCACAAAGGGTATGGAGGTTGTTGAAGTACCTACCCCGAAGATAGGGCCAAGAGACGTGCTTATCAAGGTAAGGGCTGCCTCGATCTGCGGTACGGATGTGCATATCTATGACTGGACACGCTGGGCACAACACCGCTTCACACCGCCACGTATTATCGGTCATGAGTTTGTGGGAACGGTTGCAAAAATTGGAGAGGAAGTGACACAGGTAAAAGCCGGAGATCGGGTTTCTGCCGAAAGCCATCTGACCTGCGGACATTGTTATCAGTGTAAGAACGGCTATTCAGAGGTCTGCCGGAATTTCAAATTGTTGGGTGTTGACCATGACGGCACGTTCAGCGAGTACCTTGTCCTGCCGGAGCATGTCTTGTGGAAAAATGAAGAAAAAATCCCTGATGAGTGGGCAACCATCCAGGAACCCTTTGGAAACGCCGTTGATACTGTGCTTGCAGAAGATATCTCTGTGAAGACGGTCTTGATCCTGGGGGCAGGACCAATCGGGCTTTTCGCTACTGGCATTGCCAAAGCTTGTGGCGCCTCACTGATCATCGTCTCCGATCCAAACAACTACCGTCTAGCCATCAGCAAAAAGATGGGGGCACATATCGCTATCAATCCCAGAAGGCAGGATGTTGTCCCGCTTATCATGGAGGCCACGCAGAATAATGGTGTGGACGTTGTCCTTGAGTTCTCTGGCAATAACCAGGCGCTGAATCAGGGCTTAAAAGCCATTACTCCGGGGGGTAGGATTTCTATTCTGGGCATTTATGAAAGGCGTGTGAATATTGATCTGAACAAGGATGTCATCTTCAAAAAGGTCCGTATTTATGGGATAACAGGCCGGAAGGTATTTTCCACCTGGCACAAGACCTCGCGTTTCTTATCTTCCGGACTCGTCGATCCCAGCCCTATCATCACCCATCAGTTTCCCTTAAAAGACTATGAAAAGGGCATGAAACTCATGAAGGAAGGAAAGTGTGGGAAGGTTATTTTACATGTTTAAGGTAATTGTTTGGCCACAAATTTACAAAGAGAATAATCCCTGTAAGAATGAAAAATATTGAACTCATTGCCGTCAAGACGGGAAACTAATAAATTTTTAAATGAGAATTTTAAAAATTACTTTAATAATCAGGCAAAAAATCGCCACAGCATTGATATCAAGTTCAGAGGCGGGATAATCAAAGGTCGTTGATTTAAATGAACACATTAGATTTTATCACTGAAGAGTTAGGGAAGCTGAAAGAGTCGGGCCTCTTTGTCAATATCCGCGCAATTGAAGGACCGCAGGGCGCCTGGATTACGGTGGACGGAAAGAAGGTATTCAATCTCTGCTCGAATAATTACCTGGGCCTTGCCAATGATACTCAGCTAAAATCTGCGGCAAAAAAGGCCATCGAGACGTATGGTGTGGGACCTGCCGCGGTGAGGACTATTGCCGGGACGACGACCCTCCATAAAGAGCTTGAACGAAAACTGGCACTCTTTAAGGGTGCAGAAAGTACGATATCCTTCCAATCCGGGTTCTGTGCGAATCTTGCCGTTATTCCAGCAATTGTCGGAGAAGATGACGTTGTCTTTTCGGATGAGCTCAACCACGCAAGCATCATTGATGGGTGCCGGCTTTCCAGGGCAAAGATCGTTCGATATGAGCACTGCAACCCCAAAGACCTTCAGGCTAAAATATCTGGTGAAAAGAAAGACAAACGATTCCTTATTATCACTGACGGTGTTTTTAGTATGGAGGGAGATATCGCGCCATTACCAGAAATCGTAGCGATCGCCAGAAATTTTAGGGCAATCACCATGGTGGACGATGCACACGGTGAAGGGGTGTTGGGTCGAGGTGGCAGAGGGATTATCGATCACTTTAACTTGCATGGAAAAGTAGATATCGAGGTGGGCACCCTGTCGAAGGCGTTTGGAGTGGTGGGTGGTTATATTGCAGGGAGTAAAAGATTAACGGATTATCTGACGCAGAAGGGGCGCCCCTTCCTCTTTTCCAGCGCCGTTACTGCTGCTGACGTCGCTGCCTGTATTGCAGCAGTAGATACCCTAACCGCTTCCGATTCACTGGTTAAGCAACTCTGGGAAAATACCACGTCCTTCCAGGAGAAGATGAGGCAGATCGGATTCAATCTCGGTCATACAAAAACACCCATTACCCCGGTTATGACAGGAGATGTTAAAATAGCAAAGGATTTTAGCCAGCAATTATTTGAGGAAGGCATCTTCGCCCAGGCCATTGGTTACCCTACAGTACCCGCAGGCGAGGCACGTATCCGGGTGATGATTTCGGCTGCACACAGTAGGGATGATCTTGTGTGGGCAACAAAACGCTTTGAAAAGATTGGGAAATCACTGGGAATTCTGCGATGAAATATCCAGGAGACTCTGGCTCACAAAGGTTAATGAAAAATGTCATCCTGCACTGAGGGTAAGCGGTCTTGCCAAATAAGATTCTTCGCTTAACTCAGCATGACAAACATCGAAGGTCTCAAAATGGCAGTGCAGGAGGTATTCCCCGGTAAAGATATTCTTTCTATTGATTTTTAGGAGAAAAGGCTTTAGTATTCAAAAGTATCTGTTTTGTTAACTATTTTCAATTTTTTAAAAAGGTTTGGGTGGTATTGCATGAAGAAATTTATTATAACAAGTTTCATACTGATGGCTATCTTTGGTTGTAGTAAAGACGAAACGGCGGTTTTAGAGAAAAAACTGGCTTCTGCAGAAAAAGGGCAAGCAGAGACGAAACAACATGAGGAGCTTGGTTTTATCAAAAACGAAGAGGGCTTTGTTGTGCACATGAAAGACATCAAGGTGCTTTTGAAACATTTGTCGACATCTATTCATCAGCAGGACTGGGAGGCTATTAAAAAGGATACAAAAAAGCTCAAGGATTCGAGTCCTGTAGCCTTCACGGGAGCCAACAAAAAAGACCTGCCGGTAGAGTTTATCAACCTGGATGTGAAGTTTCATATGAGCGCGCTGGAACTGATCGGTGCCTGCCAGGCGAAAAACAAAGACAAGGCGACTGCTGCCTTTTTCAAGGTAGTAAACAGCTGCGATGAATGCCATGCCAAGTTTAATCCAAAAGAGGAATCGACTTCGTGGTTTCAGTGAAAAAGAGATAACGTTTTGGAAAACATCAAACGACAAAACACAAATAACAAATAAATTCAAACTTTCAATTTATTTGTTATTTTGTGCTTGGTATTTGTCATTTTTAAGAGAGGGGGTGATGCCTGTGTTGTTGGGAAAGAAACGACTGATTGATTATGCCGCCTGCGGTGGGTGAGCAGGCAAGATCCCCGTCGAAGACATGGCGTATGTGGTTAAACATTTACCCGATTATCCGAATGAACGGCTGTTGGTTGGCCCAAAGACTTTTGCCGATGCCGGTGTTTATAAGATTAACGATGAAATGGCGCTGGTGGAGACCCTGGATTTTTTTACGCCGGTCGTAAATAATCCATATGATTACGGCCAGATAGCCGCTGCCAACGCCTTGAGTGACGTCTATGCTATGGGTGGCAAACCCCTCACGGCCATGAATATCCTCTGCTATCCTTTAAAATCTCTGGATAAAGACATTTTGGTGGAGATACTCAAAGGAGGCGCTGATAAGGTCAATGAGGCAGGCGCAACCGTTGTTGGTGGTCACACCCTGCAGGATAATGAGATTAAATACGGGTTGTCGGTTACCGGCATTATTCACCCTGACAAGATTGTGACGAATTCGGGTGCCAGACCAGGCGATGCACTCGTATTGACCAAACCGCTTGGCACAGGGTTGATTATCTCCGCTATCAAGGCCAACAAGGTTTTTGAGGGAGACGAACATCTTGTTACGAGAAGTATGTGCCAGTTAAACAAAACAGCCTCAGAAACGATGCTGGAAGTGGGCGTCAGTTCCTGTACGGATATCACGGGATTTGGCCTCATGGGTCACGCATATGAGATGGCAGAGGCCAGCAAGGTGACACTGTCTTTCTTTGCGGAACGCATACCCATATTTGAAGATTGTGAACGCTATGTCAGGATGGGATTGATACCGGGGGTATCAAAACTCAGTAAGAAATATTTGAAGGATGCCATTACGATAGACTCCAAAGTGCGGGAAGAGTTGGTTGACGTCTTATTCGATGCGCAGACATCAGGAGGTCTGCTTATCTCGCTTCCGGGAGAAAAAGCGGAAATACTCTGTACAAAACTCAGGGAGAGGGATGTTGTGATGGCGAGTATCATTGGCGAAGTATGTGAGAGGAGGGACATTTCTATCGTTGTTACACCATGAACCATTCCTGCTGGAAAATCAGCGCAAAGGAGTATCTTGCAAAAAATATTTTGACATTTTTATCAAAAATTGTAGCGCCGATCCCTTGTGGTCGGCATTTATGCGGAAGAAATCCACCCCCTAACCCCCGCCAGCGGGGGACACACCCGCGCTATGCATTCTGGGGTTAGGATAGTAACCGTTTCATTGTTTGAAAATTTTCAGCAAAGCAGGGGCGTATTGCAATACGCCCCTGCTTTAGACCGCACAACATCGTGATTATTGAGATTTTTCAGAGGAAAAAATTCTGTGAAGATAAGCATGGTAGTCTTTATTGCCTCATGTACGATTGCTATAATCTTTTGTGTTACCCAGTTGATTTGTAATAAAAATAAGGTTTCAGCTATGGGTAATGCAAAATCCGTAATGGACGAAGATGCCTTTACACGTCAGCGAAAACGCATGGTGGAAGAACAGATTGCGTACCGGGGAGTAAAGGATAAAAGAGTGCTGGAAGCCATGGAATTTGTGCCTCGTCACCTGTTCATCCCTGAAGAAGTCCGTTTTTCCAGTTATTATGATCAACCTGTTCCTATCGGTTTTGGCCAGACGATCTCACAGCCGTATATCGTAGCCTTTATGACGGAATTATTACAGGTAGGAAGTGATGATGTTGTATTAGAGGTGGGAACTGGTTCGGGATATCAGGCTGCTGTCCTTGCCAGACTGGTAAAACAGATATATACGATCGAGCTTGTGGAAGAACTGGGAAAAGAAGCCCGAAATCGCTTAAAAACCCTGGGGTACGATAATGTAGAGGTGATGATTGGTGATGGTTACAAAGGATGGCCTGAATATGCACCCTTTGACGCTATTATGGTTACGGCAGCCGCCGAGCATATTCCGCAACCCCTGATTGATCAACTGAAGCCCGGTGGCCGCATGGTTATTCCCGTGGGTGGTGTCTATGCAGTACAGGATCTCATGCTGATTACCAAGGATGCGTCCTCGAAGGTGGTAAAAGAATCCATTATTCCCGTGCGGTTTGTCCCCCTGCTCAGGAAATAAGTTTTCCATTTGACAAGTTTATTATTTCCTTTCCAAACAAATCGAAATTCGTAGCACGGGTATTGTCCCCCGCTGGCGGGGATTAGGGGGTGGATTTCTCCCGCAAAAATGCCGACCACAAGGGATCGGCGCTATCTTCTTCAAAGAGCTACATGGTTATGACCTAAGCATAAAACAAAAAGCCTCCCACATGCTTTAACCCATGCGGGAGGCCACAAGAAATTTTACACAATCCGTTTAATGTTCTAATGGATTATACGGTTTTCCCTCTTTGACGAGAGGTTCATC
This sequence comes from Candidatus Brocadia sp. WS118, assembly GCA_007618135.1. Taxonomy (GTDB): domain Bacteria; phylum Planctomycetota; class Brocadiia; order Brocadiales; family Brocadiaceae; genus Brocadia. The sequence goes on from PHFX01000007.1 coordinate 47,748, forward strand.
CGGTTTTGCCGCCTTCGCTTTCGCTCTTACATCAAAGATCGTCAAAGCACCCATCGGATATTTGCCGGTTGAAACCATGCCCCTGAGATTATGATCGTGCATGATCGTTACCCCTGCACCAAGATTGCACGACAAGCACTTTCTTTGGCTGGCGAAACGAGGAATCCTGACCAGGACGTCAATCCTTTCACCACTGGCAATGCACAGCGTGTCTTTTTCATACGTACTCTTTAATTTTCTTCCATCCAATGCGACTACTTCCATGTGATAACCATGCGGATGGAATGCAAAGACATGGTCGGCGCCAATTGCCATAAAACGTATCAAAACCGTTTCATCCTCATATGCCACAATCCTCGAACGTGGATCATTTACCACAGAACGTGGATGAAAGAGGTTGTCGGTATACGTTCTTCCATTAATCAGGAAATAATCCGCCTTCCAGTCTTGTATCCCGTGAACAACCCCCGATTCTTGCAATTGCTCATTTGCTGTGGAGGATAATTCACTGACAAACAAGGTATAGTCCCGGTCATATTTATACCCATAAGCAGTCTTCGTCCTGTCCTGATGAATAATGATGGGAAAGTACATGCCTGCCAAAATATGATTGAAGCTGTCCACGTGGCAATGACCCATGAACGAGCCTTCATGTTGCGGAGTTATTTCGTAAGTAAAAGATTTATGTTCCAAAACAGGGTCTACGGGCAAAGAAGGTACGCCATCAACCGCGGGCGCTAAATCCAGACCATGGAAATGAATCGTGTGTGCTACGTGATTAATTCCCGAATGTTCAGCGGCATGATGCATTCCCGTATTATGGAGGACGATGCGCGCCTTTTCTCCAACAAAGAGGTGAAGCGGGTCTGAAGGCACCTTAACGGGCTCAAGCAATCGTTCAGCTTCTTCCTTTGTTTTTATTTCCCCCACATTTTCAAAACTGTCCTTGGCATGGGTATAACCAAAGACCCAGACCAATTCGCCGTTGGTCATCTCTATATATCCATCGGTCGTGTAAAGATGAAACTCCCATGCGCCGTCTTTCGCGCGTACACCCAGAACATCACCATTGGTGACATCAATTAACGCCTGCTCTTCCAGCTCTTCTTGAGTCAGATTCCAGTCTTCTGCTTTTTTTGCCTCTTCAGCAAAAACAGCCGGGGCACCAAGGGCTGTCGTAATCCCCATCAATGCTGCTACAGCAGTACATCCCAGTAATTTTTTTAATGCTTTCATCATCTTTTCCTTTCTAAAAAAAATGAAATACTTTGTAACATCACCCTTTTAAGAATCCATCAATCCCTGAGTTATCCGAATTTGCGCATACTTTGCCCTCCTCCTTATCAGATTGTTTGATTATCTTTCTGTTTTGTTCATAGCCTATGCATTGCGTATTTCGTTCAATTTTTCTTTTGCCACAGGATTTTGTGCAATCAAATGTTGTTTTTCCCATAGCTTTCCAATGATTAATTCCAACTCTTCGATATTTATCGGTTTTTTGAGATAATAATCTGCCCCACATTTTGCTGCCTCTGCGGCAGTTTTTTCAGAACTGTATGCGGTAGTTACCACGATTGCTACCGGCAGTTCCATTTTTCTGACTTCATGGATCAATGACAATCCACCCATGCCCGGCATTTTCATATCCGTTAAGACGATATCAAAATTTTCCCTGGAGATGAGATTCAAAGCATCGTAAGCCGAAAGCACACCAGAAACAGAAAAGCCGTCACGACTCAATATCTTTATTAACCCATCAAGGGTGTTTTTATCGTCATCTACCAGAAGTAACCTGGGCTTTGCCATAGAGGTTGCTCAGTGAGTAAAATTTTAAAATAGTTACGCGTGCCATTATTAAAAACTCCATATATTGATTTAATACCGCTCCTGTTCCTTTCTTTACACCAGAGAAAACAACAATCATGCCAGGAATTTGTTGTTGATTGAGAGAAATAACACAAGTAGCAAATTTAATAATAGTTATAACTAATTATATTTTTAAAAATTGATGGCAGAATAATAATGGCAGATGAATAACTACGTCCTGGAAACGAAAATTTTGCGGAATTTGAGGTATGCGGGCAAAAAGGTTTGAAAAAATTTCACTACGAAGCCCATTCTTTTGCTTTATACTCGATCTTTCTCGTGGATATCCCCAATATTTTAGCAGCCTCTTTTTTGCTGCCGCTTGTCATGGACAGTGTTTTCTGGATAATCTCTTTTTCGGCTTCTTTTAACGAAGTGCCCAGGGGAATTTTGATCGCGGATATATCTTCCTTGTTGGGAACCATGTTTTTGGGCAGGTGGTCAATCGTGATCATGTTTTTTTTACAGAGCACGACAGACCTTTCCGTAACATTTTCCAGTTCCCTCACATTCCCTGGCCAGTGATACAAACAAAGCGCCTCCATCGCCTCGGGATCAAATCCCCTGATCTCTTTTTTATACTTTTTTGTGTATTTAATAATAAAAAAATTAGAAAGGAGCGGAATATCGTCTCTCCTTTCCCTCAACGGAGGCAACTGGATGGTTATGACATTTAACCGATAAAACAGATCCTCGCGAAATCTTCCCTCCGCAGCCTCTTTTTCAAGATCCCGATTCGTCGCCGCAATTAACCTCACATTAACTTTCAGGGTTTTTTCTCCGCCGACACGCTCAAACTCGCCTTTCTCCAGAACGCGAAGGAGCTTCACCTGCACTTTTAAACTCATTTCACCCACCTCGTCAAGAAAAAGTGTGCCTCCATCTGCCATCTCAAATCGTCCTTTTCTCGACTGAATAGCGCCGGTAAATGCCCCTTTTTCATGACCAAAGAGTTCGCTTTCCAAAACGCCTTCCGATAAGGCGGCGCAATGCAATGCCACAAAGGGCATGCTGGCCCTGTCGCTTTGATAATGAATCGCATTTGCCACGAGTTCTTTCCCCGTTCCCGTTTCCCCTAAAATCAGGATTGATGCAGTGCTGGGGGCAACGTCTTCGATGGTCTTGAGTATACGTTGCATATGGGGAGTGCTTCCAACCAGTTCTGAAGACTTATACTTGTCCTTTAATTTTTCCTTTAACAGGCGGTTCTGGACAATCAACTGCTGTCTTTCCCACAGCTTTTCCAATACCAATTCCAATTCCTCAACGTTTACGGGTTTCGTCAGATAATCGTCCGCCCCGCATTTTATTGCCTCCACGGCTGTTTTGACCGAGCTATAGGCAGTGATAACCACAATTGCCACCGGCTCTTCCTTTTTCCGTAATTCGTGAATCAGCGACAATCCTCCCATACCGGGCAGCTTCATATCCGTCACTATGATATCAAAGGTTTTCCTGGAGAGGAGATTTAATGCCTCATAGCCAGACAATGCCCCGGAGACGGGATATCCGTCTCGCGACAAAATCTTCACTAATCCGTCAAGCGCCGTTTTATCGTCATCGATTAATAAGATCCTTGGTTTTGACATAAAATTTGTTTACATATAAACTATCTTCACGGATGGGTTAAATTTCTAAATCCCTTTCCCACTGCTTTGTCCCTTGCTACTTGCCCATTACTTCTATATCTTTTTTGTTACTAAAATTATCCATAGTGCGACGTAGCCTCAGCCAAATCCCCCTTGTCGGTAGGACAAGCGTCCCCGCTTGTCAATATGATGTCAACCGGGACGGTTGACCTACCTCAGCAGTGAAGGGGGGGTGTAAAAAACTTCCGAAAAAAGAAAGATTTTATACGGTAATACTACAAGCAACGACTACGAACTTATGGGAAGCGCAATCACAAATTTACTCCCTTTAAGGGATTCCTCTAACCTTATTATGCCTCCGTGGGCCTGGACAATGTTTTGTGCAAACGAAAGCCCTATCCCGGTACCGCCGTCTTTTGTGGTATAAAACAGTTGAAAAATCTTATCCTTCATCTCTTCCGGTATCCCTGGCCCTGTGTCCTGACAGGAGATACATATTTCAGGTCCAATGTGTCTGGCGCAGACCTGCAACGCTCCTCCATCCGGCATTGCCTCAATTCCATTGATCAGGATATTCAGGACCGCCTGCTTCATTTTATCCCTGTCGATCATTACCTGGGGTAATACATTCATAATGTCAAGGGCAATTTGAATACCCTGTAACTGCGCCTGTGGCAGGAGCAATGAAACAACCTCACGGAGGACGTCGCCCACATCAACGTTACTTTTATTCAGTTCTCCTGTTTTTGAAAAATGCAAACACTCTTCGACAAATCCGCTTAAACGGCTCAGTTCCTTCTGAACGATGGTAACAATGTCAAGCAATTCTTTCTTTGACTTACCGCCGAGTTTCCTGGTGTCGAGTATTTCCCGTTCCAGCACCGTCATCTGGATATTCATGGCATTTAAAGGGTTTTTCACCTCATGTGCCAGTTCTGCGGCGAATGCCCCAAGGGTGGACAAGGTTTTCGACCTGAGCACCTCATCCGAAAATCTTTTTATATCACTAATATCCTCGATTATGGAAACAATATGTGTCTCTTTTCCCTCCGGGTTTTTAAGAGGAGAAATGCTCATTTTTACCCAGGATTCGGTTCCGTCTCCCCGCCTGATCAGGAGTTCCCGTGAACCCTGAGAAAGGCCTCCGTGAAAAATTTCCATACCAGGGCAAAATTTCTCAGTTAAACACATGCCCGTGGAGGTATGACACAGAAAGATGTCGCCGCAATCCTTTCCGATAACCTCTGCCCGTGACCATTTCGTTATCTCTTCACAGGCGTGGTTAAAAAACACCACCCGCCGGTTGATGTCCTGTATCATAATGCCTTTGCTTACACAATCTAATGCCTGATTTAAGATGTCGGTTCGCGTGTCCGCAGTATCCATACGTAGCAATAAGCCTATCAAAATTTCTCTAAAAGTAAATATTAAAATGCTGGGCAAGTTTGTTGACTGGAAGATTCCATGTTTTGCGGCAAAAGCACCACATCGAAATGGTAATATCAACAGAGGTAAATCTGCCACCTCTGGTATCCTTCGTTATTACAAATAACGCTGGATGAGTATCTTGACCTTGCCTTTTAAACAATCCAAAATGGCGGTATCGCCATCCGTAATTTTAAAAAATCTCCTGAATCTCTTCAACACCTCCGGGCTATTCTGAAAAAGCTGTAAAATAATTCATTGACAACACACTGATTTTTCGTTAAAATTTTTTCAAACTTGTTTGTCTTATCGAGAGTGGCAGAGGGACTGGCCCTGCGAAGCCACAGCAACCGGTCTTGTCCAGTTAACTGAATGGGCGAGATGCTGGTGCTAATTCCTGTCTCGTGTTTTTTGGGAAAAGATAAGATAGGTGCATAAAAAAGCCTCTTCCTATCTTATATATAGAAAGAGGCTTTTTTATTTGGTTCTTCAATAAACTTGTGCAGAAAAGCAGTAGCCGCAACCTTCGTGTTTCGCTATTGCCCGCATGCTTTATAAGACGGAGAATACCGTCACAGGAAGGCAGGAAGAACCTTTCATTTGATACCAGAAAGATGGAGGCAATAGATGGGATTTGTAAAAGGTCTGAAATGCCGGGAGTGTGGAACGCCATATCCAAAGGAGCCACTGCATGTCTGCAGCTTTTGTTTTGGCCCACTGGAAGTCGATTATGATTACGAGGGGATTAAGAAGGTTTTGACCAGAAAACTGATCGAATCCCGAGGCAAAACCATGTGGCGTTACCAGGAGTTGCTGCCGGTTGACGGCGAACCTACGGTGGGCGCACAGGTTGGTTTTACCCCGCTTGTCAAGGCAAACAACCTTGCCAGAGTCCTTGGAGTTAAGGAACTATACGTGAAGAATGATTCGGTAAATTATCCAACGTTTTCTTTTAAGGACCGGGTTGTCTCCACTGCCCTGACAAAGGCAAAGGAATTTGGGTATAAAACGGTTGGATGCGCCACAACAGGAAACCTGGGGAACGCGGTAGCCGCCCAGGCTGTGCAGGCATGCCTGGAAAGCTACATCATCATGCCAGCCGATCTTGAACAGGGCAAGATTGTTGGTACGTTGATCTACGGCACCAACGTAATTAAAATCCGGGGAAACTATGATAATGTAAACAAGCTGTGCTCAGAGATTGCGGACAAATACGGATGGGCAATTGTAAATGTGAATCTGAGACCTTACTACGGAGAAGGCTCCAAGACCTATGGATATGAGATTCTGGAACAGTTGGGATGGAAGGCACCAAAGCATATTGTCGTTCCTATGGCTGGTGGTTCCTTGATTACGAAGATAGAAAAGGCCATTAAAGAATTCGTAAAACTGGGGCTTATTGATCGTGCGGACACCAAACTCCACGGCGCCCAGGCAAGCGGCAGTGCGCCAATAACTACGGCTGTCAAGCAGGAAACCGACGTGATAAAACCCGTGAAACCCAAGACTATCGCCCAGTCAATCGCCATCGGCAATCCGGCTGACGGGTATTATTCCGTGAAGTCTATTAACGTATCCGGTGGATGGGCGGAGGATGTAACTGATGATGAACTTGTGGAGGGCATTAAATTGCTTGCCCGAACTGAGGGTATCTTTACAGAAACTGCAGGCGGTGTGACGGTTGCGGTTACAAAAAAACTCATTGAACAGGGCAAAATCCCTCGTGACGAATCCATTGTCATCAGTGTAACAGGGAATGGACTAAAGACCCAGGAGGCAGTTCTGGACAAATTGGAAGTTCCGAGGATTATTAACCCTTCCCTCTCTGAATTTGACGCCATTATGGATGAAAAGATGGCTGTGGCACAGAAAAGGTAATGAATTTCTTGGCGAGGCAATGCCTTAGACCGGTAAAAAATCAACCTAAACATTATAAAGGAGTATGAACATGGCAGTAACGGTACGCATTCCAACCCCACTGAGAAGCCTTACCAAAGGCGCCGATGAGGTAAAGGTGGAAGGAAAGAATATTAAGGATATTGTCGAAAGTCTTGAAGCAAATTATAAAGGAATTAAAGAGAGGATTTGTGACAACGACGGACAGATTAGAAGGTTTATTAATTTTTACCTGAATGATGAAGATATAAGGTTTATGGGTAACCTCAATACTCCGGTCAAAGACGGCGATCATATCTCTATCGTGCCTGCCATTGCCGGCGGGCACTCGTAGTGCAACGAGATTTGGTACGGTTTTTCCTAACCCGCGAGGTGGGTCAACCGTCCCGGTTGACATCATAATGACAAGCGGGGACGCTTGTCCTACCGATAAGGGGGGAATGTGGTTGTGGCACCGGGCGTACAGGTGTGGTTTATAAAAAATAAGCGGTAATGGCAATGATGAGATAAAAGGACAGCAGTGAAAATCCCTCCCACCAGTTACTCTTGTTGTCGTGGACAACGAGCCAGGTGCCGCCGATAGACATGGCAAGGGTAATCAACTCGATCTTGTTAAAAATCAGGTTGAAATTTTGTCCAAAAAGGCCGGCAATAAGGACACAAATGGGTGAAACGAAGAGGGCAATCTGTACGCTGCTTTCTGAGGCAATGGCCAGGCTCAGATTGATCTTGTTTTTCATGGCAGAACCAATGGCAACAGAATGTTCGGCTACGTTACCGACCAGCGGCAGGATGATCAAACCAACAAACGACGGTGGAATATGGGTGGATTCCACCAGGGGCTCTATCTGGTGCACTAATATCTCCGACATATAGACGAGTCCGCCCGTTGCAGATATCAGGACTACCAGACTTTTAGCCAAACTCCACTTGGGCGCCGTGGCTTCGATATCCTCGTGAATAACCTGAGATACCTCTTTGTTTTCACGGTTTACCATGCTATAAAAGACCCCAACAAAGTAGACCATGAGTAAGACTACGGCAATACCGATACTATACTTGTTGAGAGCCAATACCGAGTCCTCTTTTGCAAAGATAGAAGGCACGACAAAACACATGGCAGCCATCGAGAGATGGATGGTTGTCGTCCCGGTAATAATAGGGCTCAGCTTCAAATTACCAAATTTTATGCCGCCGCAAAAAAGACTTAACCCCAGGATGAGAAGGATATTCCCAATAATTGAGCCTATCAGGGAATATTTTACAATATCGATTAGGCCGCTTTTAATGGCCAGGATTGCAATCACCAGTTCTGCAGCATTGCCAAAAGTGGCATTGATAATGCCGGAAAGGTGTTCGCCGGTCTTATCGGAAAGTACCTCAGTCGCCTCACCCAGGAAGTGAGCCAGCGGAATCAGAGCGACTCCGGCTAAAATGAAGGTAATAACCACCGGGAAGTGACACCAATAAGCAATGATGGTGACCGGTATCAGCAGCAAGAGATAATGCCAAAAGCCAGGTTTCGGGAACAATGGTAATATCCTTTCGGAAAGACGATACCGGAAGCCAATTGCAATGAATTGCGTAACGCTGCTATGCCGCAACCAAATCCCCCCTATCGGTAGGACAAGCGTCCCCGCTTGTCATTATGATGTCAACCGGGGACGGTTGACCTACCTCAGGGATTAAGGGATGTGCCAAAAAGCCTACGAAGTTTTTAACCGAAATGGGTATTTTAATTTTTTAATTTCTATAACCCCCACAACCCTTATGCCATCAGTCGTCTCACTCTCCGAGATTACACCACCTTCATGATAAAGAATCAGATTCTCTCTCAGTAAAGTTGGTCGGGGCGAGAGGATTTGAACCTCCGACCTCGACGTCCCGAACGTCGCGCTCTAGCCAAACTGAGCCACGCCCCGCATTTCTTAGCATTTCCCAATACTTTACCACAAAGACAAAAAGGACACAAAGAAAAACCTGAAGTGATAAAAAATTCCGTAACAATTTAGTTTTTTGAAAAATTCCAACAATGGCGATGTCTGCCTCGCAGTGTAGGGGCGAAGCATTTGCCCGTTTGAGTATGAATGCATGTATGCCAATTACCGCAAATGCTTCGCCCCTACTTTTTCAAAAAACTAAATTGTTACAAAATTCCTTTCCGGAAAATACCTGTGGAAAACCGGTATCTCTATTCATTGCACCTCAAACAGCACCTTCTCAATCCCAATATTTCCTTCACTATCAAATGCATTGACGATCAGGGTATAACTACCTGATAAAAGGGATTTGGTGGTGATTTGAAATGATTCCTCAAGGCTATCGAAGACTCCATCCACAGGATACGCCGAGACCCATTCCTGTCCATCAATAGTGTATTGTACCTTTCCAATTTTACTGTAATCGTCCTTCGCAGTGCCTGAAATGACATACCTCCCTCCCGTTCCAGCCACCGCATTCAACGACGTAATGCCTGGCCTTGTGTTATCAATTACTACCGGTTCAATCGTTTTCTCTGCGCTGAACGCAGTCTCAGGCGGGTTATCAGGATCATCGCTTACGATCAGCCTTACCTGGTATTCACCATCAGGCAGGCGCAAGGTATCCCATGTAAACGCCCCCTTTTTTTGTGTATCCTTATCGATAACCTTCCACATCTTTTCCTCAACGCCCCGGTAATACAGGGTCAATTGCAGCGTATCGTTGTTTGGGTCTTCCGCCTCCCATTGGATACTTTTTTGGGCAATCTGATGATGAGGCTTTTGGCCAGCGGTTCCCTGGGGCCTCGATTCTACCTTGCCATCAGTTTTTGTCTCAGGCGGCTTTTGTGATACCGGTGAAAGCTCCTTTTCCACCACAAAACTGATGATCCTTGGCGGCTGGTTTTTGGGAAGATACGAAAGTGATACCTCGTTTAAAACAGGGGTTGAATTGCCGTTCTTTGTCTGGAGAATGGCTTTGTACTGAATAAACCGTGCAGGGGGGCTTGTGATTCTTTCCCCCGTTATCGTATAGGGTGCAGACCACCCGCTCCAGGCAGCATCGGGTTTTTCGCCGTTTCCTGAACGGGTGGACAGAGTAAGCTCTGTGTCTTCCGGCTGTATGCTTGTCCAATAAATACAGCCCCAATTCGATGGCGCAGTGGTATCAAGCACATTCGATATAAAACTTCCCTCTTTCATAAACGACGGTGATATCTTATAAACTTTCCCCATATTGCCCGTGCCGAAATAGAGTTCATTATTGCCGGTATTGAGACAGCATAACGCCTGCACCTCCTCTACGCGTGCCAGACTGCTTGTGCTTTCATCGCCGGAAATTTTATACACCCCGGAGGTATTCCCTGTAACCACATACAGATTTTCCTGCGCGTCAAGGGACATGCCAAGGATAAAAGCCTGACTGGTTTCCAGTTTTTTTTGGGCAAGCCCTTCCTGGCTGATTTTATAAACGTAGTTTGGTGCGGTTGGAAGACCTGTGGTCTTCGTAGGCGCTTCTATACCCTTCGATACCGGTTTTTGCTTTTGCGGGGGTGCCGGTTGTGCCATAGGATATTCTTCCGGGAGGTTTAAATCCCATGATTTTTCTTCCTTAAAAAGAGAGGTAATAGCTCCGGCTTGTACGGGCGGCTGGGATGGCTGAGCCACAGGCACTTGTGCCTGAGCGCCTGATGCCGTTCCGGCGTAAATATTACCGGCAGAATCTATCGAAAGACAATGGATTTCTCCTTCACTTGCATCATAGAGCACCTGCGGCTGTCCTGACGGTGTTATTTTATATACCAAGCCATTCGGTTCCGTGCCAACATATACATTATCATATCGGTCGTGGAGTACATCCAGGAGATTGGTCTCCGGCGAGTCAAAAAAAACGGCCGGTATGCCATCCGGAGATATTTTGAACAGCATGCCATCATTCCCGGTAGCGGCAAAGAGATTGGAATTGCTGTCCACGGACATATCCCATATATAGGGCGCCGGCAGGCTGCAAAACACGGTAGCCTCGCCGTGATTATTTATTTTATAAATGACACCCCTGGGCGCAGTCCCTGCATAGAGATTGCCGGATTTATCGGCAGCAAGACTCTGGATATATAATTCCGGAGATTTGAAGAGTTCCACAGCCTCAGACCCATCCTTTATCAGATAAACCGCTCCGGGGTCACCCGTACCAGCGAACACCCGGTTTTGTAAATCTGCGGTTATTGACCAGACAAAGGCGCCTTTGATGCCCGCGACAGCCTCTATGATGGGAGAAAGCCGTATTTCCCCTTTATTATTGATAGAGACATCCTGAACCCTGCCTTTGCTGAAATCAGATTCTGCCGATTGTGTCCACGTGTTCGTTGTGGTACCAAAGGCAAAAGAAGTGAAGAGCATAAGGAAAAATACCGTGCAGATGTATCGTAATGCAAGACCTTTCATAATGGTTCCTTTTACTTAACTGATATGGGGATCGTTTGATTTCCGTTGAGCACGTATTCCATCGGAACCCGGCATACCACTTCGTCAAAAAGAGGACCGACTCCGCTGTAATTGGAAAAACTCATGATGGAAAGCATGGATGCCGGAAGCGACGGAAACCCCTCTCCTTTATACGTAATTCCCTTCTTTGCCAGCAGGATACGCACCAGGAGATTGTTATTCCGTTCCATGTTTTCGACATATCGTATGAGTTGTTCAAAATTCGTGGGAAAGTACTTCCCTGCAGACCGCCCCAGATTCAATGCCTGGCCATAGGTAGCGTCACAGGCGGTAAGGTTTAACATGCTTCCGGGAAGGGTGTCTTCAGGTATGTGCATGAGTACAGTTTGATAAAAATTTTCGCCGGTAAAAGGTTTCAGACACACGTCGACCTGAAGCGTGTCCCCCGGTTTTACCTGTTTTTTATCCACCCTGATCGATTCAATGTAGGCTGTCTTCCGGGTATCCAATACCGTAATTTTCAGGTCGATCCTGGTTGGATGCGCCTGACGAAACTGATTGTTAATGATCATCGTAAAAGGCTGAACGATATGGTTCAGAGAAAACCACGACTGGTCAAGTTCATAAAAAACGTTTTCGATGACGACAGGGTTTTCATACCCTTCGATGTGAGCTGATAATTTTATATGCACCGATTTTTCCCCTACCTTGCGCTCGGTGGATAACACCGCGCTTTGGGCAGCCATTAAGATAAGACTGGGTGTTAAAAGTTTATTATCCACGATCTCAAAATCGTATTTGAGTTTTTGTGAACCTTCCACTTCGATATGGCAAGGTATCATCCGTGATGATTCTCCAAGAATACCGGCAATTCCCGACCTCCTGTCCTGACGTATTCTGCCAACGATTTCTCCCGGGGATGCCATTTTCACAGAATTCGATTGACTGCTGAGTACCGTATAAACATAGGCTGAAGCCATGGGAAGGTCTGCATTTCCCGTTTGGAGAAAAGGATGTCCAAAGGCAAGGACGTTATCTCCATCCACGTAAGTTACCGTTCCAACGATGGCTGCACTCAGGTCACCCCTGATCAGAATGGCTGCCACTGACGCCCCCGGAACAAGCCTGCTCTTTTCCGGAGGATCTGCAGGAAGGGCATAACTCCCTCCCTGGACGGGATACCACCCATACGAATGAAAAAGAGGTTGCATGTTTTTCAACACATCGCTTTCAACCCCTGACACCACTAAGGGAGAGAGAATCGGTGTAAGGGTTATTTTCCCGGCATCATGGTACGTTGATTCCTGCGGTATCGAAGAAGTCGCCGTCGGTTTTGCAAGTAGTCCCTCCTGAGAAAAGGATGGGATGTCCCAGTCTGCTGAGGCCGGCAAAATGCCTTTTTCCTGTGGCGGTATATTGAGGAGGGTGCTTTTCATTTCTTCAATCGGGGTGATTCCTGCAATCGGTTCTTTTGCAAAGCTCCATCCGTAGGCTACGGCACCTATAAGACGGTTACTGATATAAACGGGACTGCCGCTCATACCGGCGATAATACCCGATTTTTCCAGAGGACCACCCGACATCCTGACCAAAATCATATTGCTCTTCGCTTCCCAGTTTCGTAAAATACCTAATACTTCGACATTAAATATTTCTATCCGGTCGCCGGTGAAAACGGTCTTGCCGTAACCCTTCATACCCGGCATAATTTCGTCGACGTTCATGACATTTTCTGCGGAAAAGAGTGAAGGTTTTCCTTGGGAAACGAATACAGAGAAGACGCTGAAAATCACGAAAAGATAGGTTGTTTTGCGAGTCTTTTGTTCCATGCAGAAAACTCTACCAAATTTCGCGATTTATTGTCAAGGCATAAAAGAAGTTGAAATATGGACGCGAAGCATTTACACTATTTAAAGATGACCAAATGCATGTGCAATCCAATGGCGACCGATGATTCGACGATAATTCTATTTTGTGCCTTTGGTGTGACGAAGGTCACTACGGCACTTTCCGTAAATATGCTGTTTTAGACTGTCGTGATGGTAACAAGAGTCCTGAATCTAAAAGATCAAAATCTGTATTCAGATCACATAGCAAAGGCTGCTTATGCATTACGGGAGGGAGAACTGGTTGTATTCCCTACAGAAACGGTATATGGTCTGGGAGCGAACGGAGATAATGCGAAAGCCATCGAACGTATCTATAAACTAAAGAAAAGAGATAAAGAGAAGAGGCTTACCCTGATGATTGCTGACGCTGATGATGTGAAAAAACATGTCGACCATTTCTCCGGCACGGCAGAGAAATTGATGAAATTTTTTTGGCCCGGGGCATTGGCGATTGTTTTCCCTTTAAAGGATGGGTCGGATATCAGCATACGATTTCCCGATGATACCGCAGCAAGGGATTTGATCCGCACGGCAGAAGTGCCTATTGTTACCACGAGCGCAAATATTTCCGGATATCCTCCGTCCACAGATGCACAGCAGGTGTTAATGGATTTTAAGGGAAAGATCAATATAATCCTCGACGGCGGTTCGACACGCTTTCGTTCCCCTTCAACGGTACTGAAGTTGAAGGATGAGGGCTTTGAGATCATTCGCCACGGTATCATTTCAGAGTCTATGATACGAAGTTGTCTTGAAAATACCCTGGTAAAAGTTTAATATTTGGTATCAATTTAGTTTTTTGAAAAATGTAGCGCCGATCCCTTGTGGTCGGCATTGGGCGGGGGATAAACCACCCGCGCTACGTATTCCGTTTTGTATTGATTACACATAAAGGTACGGTTTTTTCTTATTTTTAAACTCACAGGAATTATTTAAGAAGATACGATCAAAATGAAGATCGCATTAGCGTCAGACCACAGAGGTTTTGATTTTAAAAAACGTGTCGCAACTATGCTTGCCCAGGCGGGTCACACGGTGAAGGATTTTGGTACGGATAATAATAACAAATCGGTAGACTACCCTGACTACGGTTTACTGGCAGCCCGTGCCGTTGGATCGGGAGAATGCGAACGGGGAATCCTGATCTGTGGTACGGGAATTGGTATGTCTCTCATAGCGAATAAAGTAAGAGGTGTGCGGGCTGCATGCTGTCATAATCTTTATACCGTAGAGATGAGCCGGAGGCACAATGATTCGAATGTGCTGTGCATAGGCGCCGATGTTATCGATGAAGAGATTCTGGAACAGAAGGTCAAGCTGTGGATGGAAACTCTCTTTGAGGGTGGAAGACATGCCCGCCGCGTGGAAAAGATCATGGAAGTCGAAAACGGCGAAGGGATTTAGCGTTTATTTGTTAAGCGCCCCACCGTTCGAAATAACGAGTCGCATTTTCATGGAAATCCGGATATGTTGAAAAATAAAAATTTCAAAAAGGCAAATAATCAAATGATTTAAATCATCAAATAATCGATGATTGTCCTCAACGAACGGCACGCACATAGCCGCCGTTGCTGCAGACTTCGCCGTTGCTGCAATCACCGTCGCTGAAATAGACAACCCAGGCACTCGAAACTCTTGAAAGGTCAGATGTCCAAATCCAGCGTTGTTTATTGTCAAATAGAGGACCAATAAACAATTCATGATTCATTTGCGTAGGTTTGAGCAAAGTTATGGCTTCCTTTAATGTTGGTAGACGCCAATCGCTGTAGCCAGCAAAACCTTCTTGATTGAGTTGCCTTATATAATTATGTGCTTCATCATAGGTCATGGGCTTCTGTGAGCCAGACTTCTGCCACATTAGGCCAGTGGTTTTGTCGCAAATCACGTTACCGTCTTTTTGTGCTTCGAATTCATTCTCCGTGTAATTCTTTGGTTTTAGGTTTCTATCTAACAGAAACCTTCGAGCCTCTTCGGAAGTAAGATATGCGCCCGATTTTTCTGATAAGGGAGATAACTGGCTTTGCAGTCGAACAACCTCGGATTCGAGTTTTCTGACTTTTTCTTCATTTTTCCCGCCTTCTTTTTGTGCTTCTTTAGCTAACTCTTCCTTTTTCTCCTCAAGTGTTTCTATTGTAGCAATTATCCCATCTCGATAGTTCCCCCATCTTTTCTGCAAATCTTCAGAAATGGTGAGTTTTGCAAAATAATCTGCAAAACGCAAACGCTTTTCATGGTCGTCTGCCAAAGCATACGTAATAAAATCACCTAAATATTTCATTTCAGCTTGACGACGCTCAGCCTCAGCCTTTGCATTTTGTAAATTAAGTTCCGCTTGTTCTTTTCTTTCCTGCATTTTAAGCTGTCTCTTTTGGAATGAATAATTAATATATGCACCAAGACCACTTCCAAAAAAAGCCGTAATTAAAACTGTTATAATTTCCTTCCACACCTTAAACCGTTCAAGCCTCAGCGTCTCAAATTCAAGAGAAGCTGTTGCAGTTGCTATGCTTTTATTTGCTTCGACCTGGCTCTGGTCTGCCTCGGCTTTGGCGTCCTGGAATGTGAGTGAAAAATGAAGACATGCAACAAGAATGCTTGCAAACAAGAATGTAGGTGTGCTTGCAACAATTTTACCCAACACGTTAAGTCGTTTAATTTTTAGCTGTACAGTTTCAAGGAAAACAGGTTCATTTACCATGGTGTTATTCCTTTATAACGGTTTCAAGCGATATCCCTTTTTCTTTCCCCTTCATAGATTCTCTTAATTCTTCTTCAACCTCCGGTCTCAATTCAAGTCCATAGTCTGGGTCTATAACCTCTAATACCGTGTCCTTGATAAGTTTCTTAAGCTCTCTAACGGTCATATCGCTTACCTTTTTATCTATTGTTTTTTTGTTTAATGCTTTTGTAGCCATAAACTCACCCTCTTAATAAAATAAAAAGGCTAACTACAGAACGTCACGGCTCCCGCAGCTAGCCCTTATACTCGAATATTGCAATCCGATTATCATTCTGCAACTTCCGTGACTCAATTACAGCTTATTTTCAGATCATACTACCATTTAGACTTTTGTTGTCAAGTGAATCTATTAGTAAGGACTCCCCTATCCCCTGAAATCTAAAGGAATGCCAAAACCCCTCGTAGGAATGGGGGGTTGTTACAAACTTGCAAAAGTGGGGAATAGAGAAAGAAAGATTTTATACGGTAATACTAGAACCCCTTTTTAGTTCAGGGGAATTATGCGTGCCCCTTCTGGAATTGTGAGGGTGAAAAGCTTTGGGTCGAGTACGCCGTTTACGGCAATATCAGAAAACGTTATGCTCAGGGTGGTGTCATATGCCGGCCAGCGAACGTCAATCTTTTGTGGTATCCGGCATTCATTTTGAGTTATGTAATTGGTAAATACCGCCTGTAACCGAACCGAACCGTCCGGATTAAACAGTTCACAACGAACAACCTCTGCATTAACCCTGTCAATCAAAAGATTTCCCTTCAGAGTTACATCTTCCTTATCCACTTCAAGCATATGGATCAGCCAATAGGCAGGCCAGGTTTCCAGGGTAGGGCTTTTTCCCTGCAAAATTTCCCGGTAATTGAACAAACTTGCCATATCGGCAGGAAAGATGCTGATGCCAAGCGCTTCAATTCTGTGAAAGGTATTGGATGCACCGGTGTACGCAAGGTTTTCCGGGGGGATGTACAGCCAGAACCTGTCGCCATCGGAAGACATATCGAACAGCGTTGTGGCAAACTTGGCGCCTATCGCCCGCAAGCTCCCGGGGCTTTGATATACGATCAACCCAGTACAACGGATAGGACCCTTGACATCCGGTGTTGTAAGAGCCAAGTCTGCCTTCGCACGAAACCCGGTGAGCCTGGAATTCCTGGTAATCAGGGTATCTCTGATCTGTTGCAACGACAGATTTTGTCTTTCCCCCTGGATATTTGCCAGGATGGCCGAAGTATCCTCCCAAACTGGTTTTTGTAGAACTGCAGGTTTAAAAGTTGCACAACCGGACACGAGCATCAGCAATAAAGCGAAACTTTTTACTACGGATGTTTTTATTTTATTATGCATGATCGGCCTTTTGTTTCCTTATTCCATCTCAAACTGGCCAGCCTTGTGCATATACTTTGGATTATCAAGTTCCGATACCCTCAGGATATATTCGGCATCTGATATCCTGGTATACCAGTGTCCTGTGGCGCGTGCTGCATTTGTTACGGCAACGTACAAACCAACGAGCATAATGGCATACAGTCCATAATGAATTTTTTTGCGGTCTCCAACGAGTTTCATATCAAGCGCTCCATTTACGGGGCATGCGTTGACACAGTCGTAGCATGCCACACATTCATGAGTCAGAACGTGTTTCTTCTTTTCAACGAGGATGTGCATGGCACAAGCCTTCGTGCATTTCCCGCAATCGATGCATTTCCCCGTATCGCGGGTAATTCTCATAGGACTTGCGTATCCAATAATACCCAACAAAGCGCCATAGGGGCAGAAGAAACGGCACCAGTAATTTTTGTTAATCAGGGATATGATGAAAATGGTCAGGATGACAGATAAGGCCATACCGGACATGTTCATGAAAAATTTGAGCATTTTAATGTCTGCAACACGAACAAAAGGTGCCCGCGTGTATAAGACCTCCAGTTGTGCAATGGGCATTTTGATGATAATAACCTGGATGAAAAAGGCAAGGATTGAAAATTTCCATGCCCTTGCAAGTATGTCATTAACTTTATCCGGCCAGATTTTTCCGGGGATTGCAAATGGCAACACCATCGCCAGGATATAGGCGGGGGTCAGATGTCTGAACAGGGGAGATTTAAAGGACTCCATCGTTATGACCTCCAGGATCAGCAGGACGATGATGGGGGTGAAGACAAGGCTCAAACCCGCGGTGAATCTGGTTGGAACGTTTCGAATTACGTACGAAACCCGTTGAGGGAGTTTTTTCAGAAACCAGTCACCAAAACGCCACTCCCATTCAGAGACGGTTCCAATAGGGCAAATCCACCCGCAGAATCCCCGCTTGAAAAATAAGGCGGTAAGGAGCAATGTCCCAAAGATAACGAAACCGGCCGGATGGATGGGATTAATCTTGCCTGTTCCAAAAAAATATTTCGTACCCATCAGTGCGCTGATGGGCAGGAAGGATTCAACCCCGGGCGGCCGCGGCAGATAAAATCCCTTACCACCCGCCTCACAGTATTTGACAAAGGTATAGAACTGCCAGCCAATGACAAGTACGACAATAAAAAAAGCTATTTGTACACACCAACGCAGTTTTTGAGAATTAAACCCTTTTCGGGGTTTTTTGCCTGGTTTTCTGGTTTCCGTCCGTTTATTTTTAACATAAACTTCCTGAACGGAAGCAGAAGATGAACTCTGTCTTATTTCTTTCAATTGACGCATCTCCGTGTTTTATCCTTGTTATTTTTCATCCAAATCCTCTTGTTATTTCCGCAAAATATCATTTACCTTATGAACAAATAGGGTTGGGCTTTATAGCTATTGCTAAAACACTTGATTCAATGTTGTCTAAAGTTTAGAATGCTGCATAGTTAACAATATCTGTTCTCATAATAAAACATTATAATAATCGAAATCAGCCTTTGTATGCAAGGAATTTTGGCAGAGGTATTTTATGCAAACAGACAAAAAACCCTTTAAATCCGGATATGTTGCTATCGCTGGTAGACCGAACGTGGGGAAGTCGACCCTGATCAACGATTTTATGGGTTGTAAATTATCCATCGTTACTCCGAAACCTCAGACAACCCGGAAGAAAATTATGGGGGTATTAACCAAAGAAGACTATCAGATCGTCTTTTACGACACCCCGGGTATTATGAATCCGGAATATGAATTACAGGAATACATGGTAAAAAGCGCCTACGATGCCATAGAAGATGCAGACGTGATCTTGTTCATGGCGGAGCCATTTAAACCACCTGCTACCTTGGACAAGAAAATATTTGAAAGGTTATCACACTTCAACATACCCGTGATTTTAGCCATTAACAAGGTAGATCTGGTAGAAAAGGACAGCCTGATACCAATCATTTCTGCGTATGACAAGCAGTTCAAATTTGCCGAGATTGTGCCGGTTTCTGTATTAAAGGGAACCAACCTCGACCTGATGCTTTCTCTTATTGTGAAGTATCTGCCCGAAGGAGAACCTTTTTATCCGGAAGATTACATGACCGATTACAACGAACGATTCCTTGCCTCCGAAATCATCCGTGAAAAGGTCTTTGCATTTTACGGGGAGGAAATCCCGTATTCCACCACGGTTGAAATCGAAGAGTTTAAAGAACGGGAGGCTGGCAAGGATTTTATTAAAGCCATCATCTATGTAGAACGCGACTCACAAAAGGGCATCATTATTGGTGAAAACGGGAAGGCCATCAAGCGGGTTGGAGTCATCGCCAGGGAAGAGATCGAGAAACAAATTGGCCGGAAGGTATTTCTCGAACTCCGGGTCAAGGTGATGGAAAAATGGCGGAAAGATAAAAGCAAACTCCATAAGCTGGGATACAAATAACGAAGTTCAAAGGAATTTATTTTTTGTACCTTCACCAAAAAAATTGCAGCATAAAGGAATTATTAAAAAAATTGGTTTTTCAGTTTTAAGGAAAAAGGGTTGATAAAAACTTGAGGTCACAGATTGTGATTTCAAATGGAGGAGAGGAATGACGGGTATTATTCCATTGGAGATAATTGAGCGGCGCATTCTTTTGATTCGAGGGCATAAAGTGATGATAGATGCTGATTTGGCAGATATTTATGGGGTAACTACAAAGCGGCTTAATGAACAGGTAAAACGGAACCGAGATCGTTTCCCGGAAGATTTTATATTGCAACTGACTGAAAAAGAAAAAGCGGAGGTGGTCGCAAATTGCGACCACCTTAAAAAGCTTAAATATTCTCCTGCCCTGCCAAATGTATTTACAGAACATGGGGCAATTATGATCGCTACTATTTTAAATAGTCCTGTTGCTGTACAGGCAAGCATCCAAGTCGTTAGGGTATTTGTGAAATTGCGCGAGATGTTGGCAACGCATAAAGACCTTGCCCGTAAGCTGAACGAGATGGAAAAGAAATATGATGCACAATTCAAGGTTGTCTTTGACGCTATCCGTCAACTCATGACATCACCTGAAATAAAACACAAGCGTATTGGATTTATTCAGGAAAAAGAGCCTGGGAATAAAAATGCCCGATTATTTGGAAAATAAAATCCGTGGCAGATGTTCACAACAAGAAAACCAGGAGTTATAATATGTCCATGAGCAGGAGCAAGGACACAAAACCGGAAATCATCGTCAGAAAATTTCTCTCTGGGGAATGGATTCAGAAATAAACTCCACGATAAAATGATGCCGGGCAAGCCGGATATCAGAAACACTTGTATTAAAGAAGTGTTTCTTTAGACGAGATGAAAAAAAGAAAGGCAGGTAAAATGAAAAGGGAATTTACCGTAATCATAGAGCAGGATGAAGAGGGCTATTTTATTGCTGAAGTCCCTGAGATAAAAGGTTGTCATACGCAGGCAAAATCTCTTGATGAATTAATGGAAAGGATTAAAGAGGCGATTCAGCTTTGTCTGGAGGTGTATGGAGAGGAATATCCCAAAACACATTTAATCGGTGTTCAGAAGGTTTCGTTATGACCAGATTGCCTGCGTTAACCGGTAAAGAAGTTGTCTCATTATTGATTAAGTCTGGCTTTATTAAGGAGAGGCAAAGAGGGAGTCACGTATTTCTGAAGCACCCCGATGGAAGGACAACGGTAGTATCTGTTCATGCTGGTGAAACAATTGGTCCCGGTCTTTTGTCAAAGATTTTAAGAGATGTGGAAATGACAAAGGAAGATTTCCTAAGAATCCTTAAGGATTAGAGTTCTGGCGCCGTCAAAAGATAAAGATGCGTAGTCGTGAAATTACCCTTATTAAATGGGTGTGAATAGAGTTATAAAAACCATGTATAAAAAATTTGTTTGAAAGATTTTTAAAGTAAGAAATATGAACTCATGGCAGACGTTCACAACAAGAAAACCAGAAGTTATAATATGTCCATGATCAGGAGTAAGGATACAAAGCCTGAAATCATGGTCAGAAAATTCCTGTTTGGCAATGGTTTTCGGTATAAACTCTATGATAAAACATTACCTGGCAAACCAGACCTTGTCTTCCCGAAATACAAGACAGTTGTATTTATCCACGGTTGTTTCTGGCATGGTCATGAGGGCTGTAAATATTTCGTAGTACCCAAAACACGGACAAAATGGTGGCTGAATAAAATCAACCGGAATAAGCAGCTTGATACAGAAAACATGAATTAAAAAAGTTGTAAGGCGGAATTGGAGATTTTAACATTCATTGAAAGGTGATCGTGAAGCAATTATATGTTGCCTGCGCTATCATAGAAAGAAATGGGAAAGTGCTTGCCGCACAACGCAGCTCCGTCATGAGCCTACCACTCAAATGGGAATTTCCAGGCGGAAAGATCAAAGATGGTGAACAACCAGAGGAATGTCTGAAACGTGAATTACTTGAAGAACTCGGAATTGAAATAGCCATAGGAAAGCCTCTCTCCCCCATAACCCACCAATATTCGACCTGTATTGTTACCCTCTATCCATTTATTTGTAAAATCACAACAGATGAAATTAAACTGCATGAACACAAAGCTATTGCTTGGCTCCATCATGATAAGCTTCATGAGCTTGATTGGGCCGAGGCAGACCTGCCCTTGCTCGAAAATTACAAAAAAGTATTCATGAGGGGAGCTTATTATTCGGACACAATAGCCAATTTTCTTAGAACATCATCCGAGGAGATTATTGGTAAGCTAACAATAAGTAGCTACTCCGTCGAGCAGCCGCAGGCCCACGCATGGCGTGAAGAAATTAGCATGTTGCGCGAGACACTGGGATTATATGAGGGGAAGATATATTTTGAGTATTCTATCCCACGAATGGGACGGCGTATTGATGTTGTACTATTAGTAGGTTCTGTGATCTTTGTTCTTGAATTTAAGATTGGCGAAAAAGAGTTTTCTTCACATTTCATTGATCAGGTTTATGATTATGCCTTAGATCTAAAGAACTTTCATGAATCAAGCCATTCGCAATGTATCGCTCCAATTCTTATTGCTACCGAAGCAAGTGCCGTAGATGCTGTCATTGCACAGACGCCGCAAAATGACAAACTACTACTTCCGATCAAGACCAATGGTGAAAACCTTAAGTCTGTGATAGATACTGTACTCGGCTTTACTATTGGAGAAAAGATAGACACCTCACAATGGGAACAAGGGAGGTATTGTCCCACACCAACAATTATCGAGGCAGCAATGGCACTTTACAATAACCACTCCGTTGCTGATATATCACGAAGTGATGCAAGTGCGATCAACTTAGGTTATACTTCTGATACCATCTCTGAAATTATACGAAATTCGCGCGAGAAATCATGTAAGTCAATCTGCTTTGTGACAGGGGTGCCTGGTGCCGGGAAAACCCTGGTCGGGCTCAACATCGCAACAAAGCATATTAACAAAGAAGACAACCTCTATAGCGTGTTCCTATCCGGGAATGGACCTCTTGTTGCTATTCTTCGAGAGGCCCTTGCTCGTGATAAAGTGAGTCGCGAGAAGGAAAGGGGTAGGAGAATAAAGAAGGGTGAAGCAATGAGCGATGTTAAGATGTTCATTCAAAATGTCCATCATTTTAGAGATGACTGCCTCCGGAACCTAAGTCCTCCGATAGAACATGTTGCGCTGTTTGACGAGGCTCAACGAGCATGGAACTTGGAACAGACGTCTGCATTTATGCGCAGAAAGAAGAACACACCTGGTTTTGATCGATCGGAGCCGGAGTTTCTTATATCATGTTTGGATCGTCATCCCGATTGGGCTGTTGTCGTTTGTCTTGTTGGTGGAGGACAAGAAATCAATACCGGTGAAGCGGGAATTGGCGAATGGATTGATTCACTCATTCGGTCTTTTCCTGATTGGCATGTGTATATCTCATCCCGACTTACCGATAGTGAGTATGCAGTGGGAAATGCGTTGGAAAAATTAAAGCCGAGGAAAAATGTCGTATATAAAGACGCATTACACCTTGCGGTGTCTATGCGCTCATTTCGTACCGAGAACGTCTCACTCTTAATCAAGCAGATTATAGACCTTGAGGTCAGTGCGGCTAGAAATACACATTATACTGTTAATGCAAAATATCCTATCATCCTTACCCGAGATTTGAATAAGGCGAAGCAATGGTTGCGAGAAATGGCACGTGGAACTGAGCGATATGGTATCGTTGTTTCATCTCAGGCAGAGCGGCTAAAGCCACATGCAATTGATGTAAGATCCCTGATGGACCCTATTAAGTGGTTTCTCGATGGCAAGAATGATGTTCGTTCATCGTATTATCTCGAAGATGTCGCAACGGAATTTCATGTGCAAGGATTAGAACTTGATTGGGCCTGTGTGACATGGGATGCGGATTTTCGATACTCACAAAAAGGCTGGGAACATTGGTCATTTAAAGGAAGTCGTTGGCAACGCATAAATAAACCCGAAAGGCAGATATATCAAAAGAATGCTTACCGCGTCCTGCTTACCAGAGCACGCCAAGGTATGGCAATAGTTGTCCCCAATGGAGATTCCAAAGATCCTACTCGAGACCCTGCATTTTATGACGCAACGTATAATTATTTACGGGAAATCGGTTTTACAGTGATATAAAATATATTAAGATTCAGTAACAGAGATAGGGGTTACAGTAAAGTAGTTTTTGATCTACGATTGTGTGATCCCGATATAGTATTAAAGCTTGCAAACGAAATCTTATTACTGCTGTATGAAGGCTTTATACTAAGAACGGATTAAAGGGATTGGGTCTTTCAAAGTGACATATTATATCCGAAGGGAAATAAATAGTGGCAAAGCAGGAAAAGCTCGACTGGGGCAAGGTAATTGTAGAAATCTTGTCAAAAGACCTGCAAAAAGAGTTTCCGGGAATATAGAGGCATTCCGTTCAAAATTTATGGAATATGCGGCAGTTCTACTCAGCATACAAGGACAATTCAAAACTCCAACCATTCGTTGGAGAAATTAGCTGGACTAAAAAAATATCTGCCATCTCCCGAAGAGATGACAAAAAGAATAAAGTGTTTGGAGTCGCAATGGCACGCGTTTTTATCTCCAGATGTGGAGTTAAATTGAGTGAAGAGTTCGCGGCCGTAAATTATATCTGAAGGGAAAAGTTAAAGGTATATCATTGCTATTACGAAAGACGAGGGGTTACTTGCAAAACCAGGGTAAACAACCCAAAGTAAAAGAATAGGATGCCACATTGACCCCGTTAAATGGTAAACATCTAACGGGGTTGACCAACTTGTCTGTAAACTTTACGACCTCACGCAGGATAAGATTGCCACCTGGAGAAGGAAAGATGAATGCCGTCTGTATGGGGAAAAAACAGCCTGGGGCGTATAAGCCGCTAAGCCAGTAAATTCAGGAGGTCGCCTCAAAAGGTCTGCAGCGTAATAATGCTGTTATTGTTGAAATTTTTCAATAGAAGGGAAAATCTATGTTTGACAGAATTACCTTTGATTCAAAGATTATGGGAGGACGCGCGTGTATTAGGGGGATGAGGATCCCGGTATCCGTCATTGTAGGACAAATAGCCCATGGAGCCACTTTTGAGGAAATCCTGGAAGGCTATCCGGATTTAGAGAAAGAAGATATCCAACAAGCACTGGAATATGCAGCATGGTTGGCTCAGGAAGAGGTTCATTCCATCTAGGAGGATAATTTGCGATTCCTCGGAGACGCATGTATTGATATAAGGGTTATCAAGTGGCTGCGAAGTCAGGGATATGATGCTATCCACCTCCGTGAGGACAGGGCTATTACGAAAGACGGGGATTACCTGAAAGGCCTGGATAAACAACCCAAATAAAAGAATATGATGCCACATTGACCCCGTTAGATGTTTACAATCCAACGGGGCTGACCAGTTTGTCTATCAGGGACTTAGAATATAAAAACAGGTTAGCTAAAATAGAGGCTAAAGTTTGATTTAATTTGCAATGACTTTTTATGTAACGGTTATGTAACTGAGTATGTTAGATTATGAAAAATTGGCTCAACATCTTCCTCCGTAAATACAGGTGAGAGGTCGGGTTTTCAATATAATTCTGCCATGTAAGACTTGACATCCGCTAAGTCATGCAGTAGTATTCTGGCACTTATAGAATAAAGATAAAAACTATCTTCACTTTTCGGCAAATGACAATCCGTGATAATATATATAAAGAAAAGGAGGCGAACGATGACAAAGTTGCTTAAAAAAGCCTTTCATGAAGCATCAAAACTCCCTGTTGTCGAACAAAATGCAATGGCAAAATGGATGCTTAAAGAACTTGAAACAGAGAGAAAATGGGAGCAAATGTTTGCCGAGTCAGAAGATATTCTTGACCGGCTTGCAGATGAAGCCCTTGATGCTCACAAGAAAGGCAAAACAAAACCGTTAGATATTGATCGTTTATGAACTCAAAAACAACGGAACGTTTTTGGAAATGCTATGCCAAATTACCAATAGTAATCAAAAAAAGGGCAAAAGAGGTTTACACGCAATTTCAGAAAGATCCATACTATCCAAGTCTCCATTTCAAGCAGATACATTCTACACGCCCGGTATTTTCAGTTAGAATTACAAAAGACTATAGGGCCGTTGGTATTATCCAAGGCAAAGATATCATTTGGTTCTGGGCTGGTTCACATTCGGAATATAATAAACTATTAAAACAATTAAGAGATGTTTAGTAATCTTAATCCATCGACTATCGAAAAATAAAATGAACAAGGCAATTGAGAGAATAGTAATCGATCCAAAGATATGCAGTGGGAAACCTTGCATTAAAGGCACAAGAATACACGTACATATACTACGTGACCTTCTTGCCGCTGGAGAAGATTTTGATGGTGTAAAAATGGCATATCCCAACATTTCTGATAAAGATATCAGGGCATGCCTGAATTATGCAGCAGTTCTTGCTGATGAAGAAGCCGGGGTTACATCGTGAAGATTTTTGCCAATGAACATCTTTAGGCATAGAGATAAGAAGGTCAACAAGATGACAAATTTCTCAATGCTGCCTCACAATCTAAGTCTGCGGGATATAAATGCAGTGAAGAGGTTATACACCGGCTATTTGAAATTATTGTTTTCCGGATTTAAACCTATTTATTTTCTTTTTAATGTCATTCCCGAATGTCTTTATCGGGAATCCAGAATGTGGAAGTAAAGAGTAAAGATACTGGATTCCCGTTTTCACGGGAATGACAAATAAAAGACGGTAATGACAAGAGAAAAATGAAAAATTTTATACAAGAAATTTAAAATGTTTGATGCTTAACCTCCGTAAATATCCCACAAATTGTTTTTCTCCTGTCTATCGGCAGATTATACGCTCTCTTCGTGCTGATACAAACGATGCGGGGGCGAACGGCAGTTCGCCCCCACATGTCCTGGAAGGCACGGAAAGGCTGATTAAGGAAGAACTCGTCCGGTGTATCTGGTTTGGACAACATATCAAAAAAGACAAACTCTATACCGATGATGGCTCACGACTGGAAGTCCTTTCGCCCGGATGGTGGAATTCGGAGGGAGGGCCTGATTTTAAACACGCAGAAATTCTCCTGGAAGGCAAAGGGCTTCTCAAGGGTGACGTTGAGGTGCATGTGCTTACCTCTGACTGGAAACGGCATCAGCATGACAAACAAAATACATACGACACCGTATGTCTGCACGTCGTTATGTGGAATGATAATCAAGGAGAATACATTAAGAATTCCCGTGGGCAATGCATTCCCCAGTTGACTCTAACCAAATATTTAGACACGGAATTGGACGACCTGGTAGATGTGATTGACGTTGCATCATATCTAAAAGGGAAGAAGGTAAACCCAGGACATTGTCAGACGGCAATGGACAATCAGAAAGCCGATGAGAAATGGTTGGGTTCTTTCCTTGATTTTGCAGGTGACGAGCGCATTCTTCAAAAAGCAACGAGATATGAGCAATGGGTAGAAAAAAGACCGTTTGAACAGGTGCTCTACGAAGCGATTATGGAATCGCTGGGATACAAAAACAATAAGGAACCGTTCTTAACGTTAGCCTCCCGCCTGTCGCTTGAAGACATCAGATATTTAATCCCGGAAGACGCCTCCGTTCAAAGGAAGAAGATAGCTATCCAATCACTCCTCCTGGGTGCGGCAGGTTTGCTGCCGCAACAGGGAAATGCGATATCGTCGCATGACAAGGAAACTGAAGAGTACATAAACAGTGTTGAAGATGCATGGTGCGAACTCCAAAAGAAAACTGGACGGGCTTCTATGGAAAGAAAAGACTGGAACTATGCAGGGATCAGGCCTGCAAACTTCCCGGAAAGAAGGATTGCAGCCATAGCCAACATCCTTTCCGCATGTTCATCTCTCAGCATCTTCCGGCACATCTTATCGGTACTTGAAAAGGTGGAAGGTTGCCAGGAAGAGCAGAAAATCATGAAAACGTTTCCGGAGCATATCCAATCCCTTTTTCTAGACATTTCCGATGCCTATTGGTCGCACCACTATACCCTGCAGGGGAAGAAACTGGCGAAACCCGTTAAATTGCTTGGAAAAGAGCGGGTATCCCATATCTTCATCAATGTTATTATTCCCATTCTGCTTGTCTATGCCAGAAGGCATCATAACAAAAAATTGGAAAAGATACTCCATTTCACGTACCGGAATTATACCCCCCTTCCCGGCACCAGCGTGACAAAATTCATGAGCAGTCGTATCTTTGGACAACCAGATGCACCAAAAAAACTTATCACATCCGCCAGGCGGCAACAGGGATTGTATCAAATCTTTAAGGATTTTTGTGAGAACGACAATATGAGTTGCAACAGATGCGCCTTGTATCTGTCAATAGTTAAAAGTTCATAATTTACCGCAGAGCACGCGGAGGCCGCAGAGATGAATAAAGAAGAAAGACTTAACAAAATAACAAAAACAATTATTGGTGTGGCTATTAATATCCATCGTTCGTTAGGACCAGGACTCCTTGAATTCGCTTATGAAGCATGTTGAAATATTAAAAGACGGTATTCAGCAAGTTGTTAATAATTTTCCTGATTCTCTGCGATCTCGGCGTTCTCTGCGGTGAAACAAATAATGAAAAAATTAAAATTCTTCATCGTGGGAATGCTGGGTGCATGGTTCATACGATTATTGGCCTTAACAATCCGTATTCAGGACGACCCCAGAGGATATAATCAAAAGATCACAACCACGCATGCTATTTACACCTTCTGGCATTGCCTGATGCTTGTCCCAGCCTATGTGGGACGCAATAAAAACATCCAGGTACTCATCAGCCAGCACTCTGACGGTGAATATATCGCACGGGTAATACAGCGGCTTGGCTTCGGTGTTATACGCGGATCAACCACGCGGGGCGGCGCACGGGCAGTAAAGGCCATGGTTGATAAGATCCGGGAAGGATGTCCGGTTGCAATTACGCCGGATGGGCCACGGGGCCCCCGATGCATCGTCCAACCAGGATGTATCTATCTCAGTCAAAAGACAAGACTCCCGATTATTCCGGTTAGTATTGGATTGTCCCGTTATTGGAAGCTTCCCAGTTGGGATGAATTCCACATCCCGAAGCCGTTTTCCCGTGCATTGGTAATGTACGGCGACCCAATCCATATCCCACCCAAACTTACTGAGGAGGAAGCAGAACACTACCGGCTTCTGGTAGAAAACAGTATGAAAGAAATGACAGAAAAAGCAGATAGCTTAGTCCGGGGAAAAGACAGTGAATCGGCCTGTTTATAACAATTTAGCTTTTTGAAAAATTCCATTAATAACGATGTTTGCCTCATGGTGTAGGGGCGAAGCATTTGCCAGTTTGGGTATGAACGCATATATGCCAATGATAGCACATGCTTCGCCCCTACTTTTTCAAAAAACTAAATTGTTACCCCTGTTTTATTTCTGCGGTCTTTCGATGTTAATATCTCTTTTTTTGCAGATATTATTTCGATGTATCCTTCCTCTTACGCCTTATTACGGAAAAATATATTGCCCACAAGGCAACAAAACCAACAGCATAGAGTATTACAAAACCGGTGTGATTCATTCCTGCACAAAAATCCGGATGGTGTGCTTGAAAGTTGCAGAAAAACCCTGGCATACACAGGGTAGCAACCAGCGTTACAAACGCCTTTAGAGAATTACCTTAGCAAAGAAGGTCCCGCTGGTTTGGTTAAATCGTTGCCCGCGATATGGGCTGCTGTAACGATGCCTGTGCGGCTGCAAGCCTTGCAATGGGAACGCGATACGGGGAACAACTCACGTAGTTCATTCCCACCTTATGACAAAACGAAATGGTCTGTGGATTGCCACCGTGCTCTCCACAAATCCCAACCTTCAACTCCGGACGCGTACTGCGTCCTTTTTTAATGCCGATTTCCACCAGTTGACCTGTGCCTTCCTGATCCAATACCTGAAACGGATCCTTCTCAAGGATACCCTTTTCCATATAATCGGGTACAAAGGAACCCACGTCATCACGGCTAAAACCAAAAGTCATCTGCGTAAGGTCATTCGTTCCAAAGGAAAAGAATTCTGCTTGTTTTGCGATCTTATCAGCAATCAGGGCTGCACGGGGCAGCTCAATCATGGTGCCTACCATATACTCAATCTGAATACCCTTCTTTTTCATAACGTCTTTTGCAATTCTATGGACATTGTCTTCTAAGAGATTGAATTCCTGTTCCGTACTAATGATGGGTAACATGATCTCCGGATAGACGGCAATGCCTTTTTTCTTCACGTTGCAGGCAGCCTCAATGATGGCCTGCGTCTGCATGTCGTAGATTTCCGGGTATGTCACACCCAGCCGGCAGCCGCGGTGACCCAGCATGGGATTTAATTCATGAAGCGCAGCTACCTTTTCCTGAACCTCTTTCAGACTAATCTTCATCTGCCTTGCCATTTCTTTCTGATTGTATTCTTCCTGGGGAAGAAATTCATGAAGAGGCGGGTCGAGGAATCGTATCGTAACCGGGAGCCCGTTCATCGCTGTGAATATTTGTTCAAAATCACGACGCTGCACGGGAAGCAATTTTTTCAGGGCTGAGGCATATAAATTCAATGGCTCCTTGAGCTCTTTTTTAATTTGTATTAATTCCTTTTTTACGGTGTCCGTCTTGTTGTTTGTGCCCTTTTGCAATTCCTTTTCAAGCCCGGCAATCTTTGTCTTTAATATTTTTACGTCCGGGGCGGAAAGGATCATCTGCCGTACGGAGTCAATCCTGTTTTCTCCAAAGAACATATGTTCCGTCCTGCAGAGCCCGATACCCTCAGCGCCCAGCTCCCTCGCCTTTTTTGCGTCCGCTGGTGTGTCGGCATTGGTTCTGATCTTCAGTTTGCGCACTTCATCAGCCCATTGCATAAGGGTGGCAAAATCTCCGCTGAGCCGTGGTTCTATGGTAGGAACCATTCCCAGCATTACTTCGCCTGTGCTTCCGTCGATCGAGATATAATCTCCTTTTTTTATGACCTTACTATTCACCTTAAAGGTCTGGCTTTTATAATCTACATATAACGCACCGCACCCTGCCACACAACATTTACCCATCCCTCTTGCCACTACGGCTGCGTGGGACGTCATACCGCCGCGTGTTGTCAGGATACCTTTGGAAACGTGCATTCCCCCGATATCCTCGGGGGAGGTCTCTTTTCTTACGAGGATAACCTTCTCTTTCTTATCCAGAGCCCATTTTTCAGCGTCTTCCGCGCTAAACACCACCCTTCCTGTTGCCGCACCCGGAGATGCCGGAAGCCCCGTAGCGATAACCACTTTTTTTGCCTTCGGGTCAAAGGTGGGATGCAACAACTGATCAAGCTCGCTGGGGTTAATACGGGCAATTGCTGTCTTTTTGTCAATCAATCCTTCTTTGACCATATCAACGGCGATCTTGACTGCCGCCTGGGTGGTGCGTTTCCCCGTTCGTGTCTGCAACATGAACAGCCGGTTTTCCTGTATGGTAAATTCGATGTCCTGGACGTCTTTAAAGTGGTTTTCCAGGGTATTCTTATAAGTAACAAGCTGTTTATACACCTCCGGCATTTCTTTTTCCAGATGCGCAATCGGTTCAGGGGTACGGATTCCTGCTACAACGTCCTCCCCCTGCGCATTAATAAGAAATTCACCATAGAATTTGTTTTCTCCCGTTGAAGGATTCCTGGTAAAACATACTCCGGTGGCAGAGTGATTTCCCATATTTCCAAAGACCATGGCCTGAATGTTTATTGCCGTTCCAAGGAGTCCTTTGATTTCATAAAGTTGCCGGTATTTAACGGCCCGTGGATTATTCCACGATGCAAATACGGCATCGATTGCCTTCTGGAGTTGCACTTTTGGATCAGTTGGAAAATTTTCGAGGGTCTTTTTTTTGTAAACAGATTTAAATTCTTCGACAATTTTTTTCAACTGATCAGACGTCAGTTCTGTATCATTTTTTACCCGCGCCTTCTTTTTGTATTTATCAAGAATCTCTTCAAAATAATGACGCTCAACACCCATAACAACGTCGCCAAACATGGTAATAAACCGCCGATAGGCATCCAACACAAATCGTTCATTGCCGGTCTTTTTGATCAGGCCGGTAACGGCATCCGGAGTTAATCCCAGGTTTAAAACCGTATCCATCATGCCAGGCATGGACGCCGCTGCGCCGCTTCGTACAGAAACCAGGAGCGGATTGGCCGGATCACCCAACCTTGCCCCCATAAGTTTCTCCAGGCGCGAAAGGTTCTGTTCTATTTCTTTGGCGAGACCACCAGGGTACTGTTTATTGTTCTTATAATACGCATCGCAAACCTCTGTCGTTATCGTAAATCCGGGAGGAACGGGAATACCCAGATTAGTCATCTCTGCAAGATTTGCCCCCTTGCCACCGAGCAGGTGTTTCATGTCAGACCTTCCATCAGCAGAGCCATTGCCAAAGAAATAGACATACTTAGGCGACATCCAGATTGCTCCTTTCACTAAATATATGAAATTACTCAACACGAGAAGCTTGATTTTTATGCTCAGAAAGCATCAGAAATGGGAATTTATGCTATCAAAAACAAATTTAACACGCAAGAGAATTTCATGAAAGATCAAAAGTTATATGAAATTGAAAAATAATATGATACCATAGCGTAATAAAGCTGCAATGAAATAATCAACAACGCGTAAAAATAACCAGCATCAGGCGCTCAATACCACATAGATACCCATTTTCCAAAGCTTCATTGCTGGGTTTTAAGAGAGAAACCATGGAACATACCATCAAAGTAACCGAAGTGCTCAGGAATCATAATTTTTTAAAGCTCTGGATCGGCCAAATCGTATCCGCACTTGGTGACCGATTTCACCAGATGGCATTATTAGGACTCATGATAACAAGGGGGGGAAATGTTGGACAAGAGTTATCTAAAATTACCTTTTGGAGTGTCTTGCCCTTTTTTTTGTTCAGCCTTTTTTCAGGTGTGCTTTCAGACCGGTGGCCAAGAAAGCGTATCTTAATAGGCTCAGATATCGCCCGGGCTCTTTTGGTTTGCGCCATTCCCTGGGTTATCGGTAATCCCGTCTCTGTTACCGCTGCTTACCCTTTTATTTTTGCTATCGGTATCTTTACCTGCCTCTTTTCACCGGCAAAATTTTCAATCATTCCCAATCTTGTTGAGGACCGCCACCTACTGGCTGCAAATTCCCTCATTGCGTCCTCGGCGCTCTTAAGCGTCCTGGCAGGCACTGCTTTAGGGGGTGTTATTTTTGATTCGATGGGATTTAAGTCATCCATATACTTCAATGCCTTTACCTATCTCTTCTCTGCCGGGGCTCTGTGGAAACTCACGGCACAGGAGAAGAAACTTCCTGACAAAAAAGGCATGGCCTCTGTCCTTACGGATATCAAAGAGGGCATGAAATACATCTATCGCGATGTCAGGCTGATCATCCTCATTCTCTTTGGCGCATTCTTCTGGCTCATCGGCATAAGTTTTTACATCGTACTATCCGATTTTGCCGGAAAGGTATGGGAATTTACCTCCCTAACGCCTCTGGGACTGATTTTTTCCCTGCTTGGCTGCGGGCTAGTTACCGGTTCAGTATTGACTGGTAAATATGGTAACCGGGTGAAACGGAACATCCTCTATACGGGCAGTGTTTGGATGCTGGCATCAGGCATGATCGTCTTTTCTTTAGTAGAGTCCTATACGGCAGCTTCGTGCACGGTTTTCTTTGTAGGAATCGCCGGTGGAGCATTCCTGTCTCCCATCAACGCCGATATTCAAAAGATTACCCCCGACGAGTTAAGAGGCAGGTCTTTTGCCTGTAAAGATATTTTCGTAAACGCCACCATGGTCGCGCCAATACCGATGATCGGCAAATTAACAACCTTCGTTTCAGCAAGAGAACTGATGTTCTCTTTGGGCATAGGAGGATTTTTAGCCGGTATCCTTGTGGCATGGCAGAGTATCAAACTCAATACCATCCAGGAACAGACAGGGAAAGATGCATAATCGTACGACACATCCTCTCCCCTCCCGGATTATGAAAAAAGAATTAGGAAAGACACCTCATACAAAAGTTGCATTTTTTAGCACCCTGTACCGCCGTCTTCTTGGATTCCTGAATAATTGCTTCTTCTTCGTGCTCAAGGCGACAGGGGTTGTGTTATTAAAAGTTTTTTTTCATATCCAGGTTCACAATGCAGGATATATCCCCCGGAAAGGGCCTCTTATTGTTGCTGCAAACCATTTCAGTTACATGGACCCCGTGGTGCTCCAATCCATGTTTCCAAGGCGCATAGCCTTCATGATGACGGAGATCTATTATGAGGGCCGCGGGAAATGGCTTTTTCAATTATTGCATTGTATCTGTGTAAAAGAGGAGGGTTCAAACAGGGCTGCGCTGAAGCAGGGCATGGAAGTGTTGAACAACAACGGCGTGTTAGGCATCTTCCCCGAAGGAGGAGTGAGCCGGGAGGGTCGCCTGCAGGAAGGAAACCCGGGAATCGGTTTTCTTGCCATAAAGAGCGGTGCGCCCGTCATCCCTGCATTTATCTCCGGCACTTACAAGGCATTGCCAAAGGGCGCAAAGATACCGAAAATTTCCCGGATTACGATAATCTTCGGCAAGCCGATGACATTTGCACCTGTTGACGATCTGGAAAAAAAGAAGGGGATTGAGGAGATTACCAAGTCAATTATGGCGCACATTGAAAATTTATCTTTTTCTGACAAACCAACGGAATAAATTTTGGAGCTTTTTAAGATCATGCCGAATAATGAAATACTCAGCGATTTATCTCTCTATGGCGAGGAATTTATGCTTGGCCACGGCAAGGTGGCGTGCCTCCTTGTGCATGGTTTTGGCTGCGGACCGATCCAGATGCGGGAGATTGCAGAAAATTTATGCAAATGGGGTTTTGCTGCCCGGGGCATACTTCTGCCGGGGCATTGCAGGAATATGGGTGGACATTCATTCACTGCCCATCACGATTGGATTGCAAAGGTAGAGTTTGAATATCATCAGTTAAAAAGGGCATACCGGGAGGTTGTTGTTATCGGGTTTTCCCTCGGTGCACTTCTGACCTTGCAATTGTCTATGCAATATTCCCCGGAAAAAATCATCCTTATGGGCACCCCTTTGTATTTGATCAGGGAGTATCTGCCCATATCTTCTGTAATCAGCATATGCAAAAATTTTGTGAAAAGGGTAAAAACCTGGAAGAGGAGGTGTTATATGGAATCGGATGGATATACCGGTTATCTGCATCAGCCAATCGATACCCATTTTTCAATTCCTGCATTATATGGACTCACCAAGATCATTACGGCTGTTAATCCAGGACTCAAGGAGATAAAGTCTCCTGCGCTTGTTATCCATTCCAAAAAAGACCTGATCGCTGCCCCCGCAAGCGCACGACACGTGATGAGGCACCTTGGCTCTGATTACAAACGACTGGTTTGGCTTGAACAGAGTCATCACCTGGTGATGTACGACAAGGAAAAGGACGTAGTTTTTCGGGCAATCAAAGAATTTGTAACATATTATGAGTAGCGTAGATGAATCTGTCGGTTTTTACGCCGAATCCACCCTATAGAAATAGTTTATGGTCAAATTTACACTGAGAATATAGTATGCTCATCCGTCTTTCGTGGACTTCTTATTAATATTTTGATTAATTATCTCCCGGTATTTCTTTAGCCTTGTATCATGTTCCAGTCTGAATCGGAGTGGTTGATGACCCCTTCGGCATGTGGTGGCGAATTCGCACCATTCACATTTCCGGGTATCTTCTCCTGGTGAAACAGGAAAGATACCTTCCCGAATGATTTTCAGAAATTCCCTCAGGGTCTCCCAGTACGGTTCCTTGCAGTTCATCCATTCATCACTGTTGATGGTCTTCATTTGCGGGGATATCTGTCCCGTCTTTTCTTCAGTATGCTCTGCAACATAAACAAAGGAGGCCTCATCCAGCCTGGCTTGACCTTTGGAAAAACGACCTTTCTTAATTTCTTCTGATAATATATGTTCTGCCATGATGATATAAAAGGGGAGTTGTAATCTTTGCCCCCGGATGGCTTCCCTCGTGAGGTTTTCCCTGAAAAATCTTCCGGATTTGTAATCGATTACACGATAACTCGCTGAATCTCCGGCTTGTTTCACATCTATGCGATCGATCTTTCCCTTAAATGTTATCCTTGAAGTATCTCCCTCTTTGAAATGCTCAGGGATGAGTTTGAGCAAGTCATTTTGCGTACTTAGCTTTACCGTCTTTTCCAGACAAGTGGGGACAAAGCCCGTTTGTCTGATCTGTTCAAGGTCCCATGTGATGAATCGTGTGAGAAGGGCGAGTATCTCCTCTTTTTCGATTTCCCAGACGATCGGATAGGGAATCGGTATCTGCTGCTCTATCCCGGTGAAATATTTCCGGACAATACTCTGCAGAAGCTCAACAGGGTCTTGTCCTTTTGTTTTTGCGGTAAAATATCTTTTCTCCATCAAGGTATGATAAAAATCACGGAGGATGTTGTGATAAAGGGCGCCGAGGTCCACGGCAGCTATCATCTCTGCCGTTTCAGGCTCTTCCAGGGACTCCAGTTCAAGTATCTTACCCATAAAAAACTTGAACGGACACATCCCAAAGGTCTCTAGCATGGTTGGGCTAAAGCCGCGACATGCCGCCTCATTCCACCACGTGGCCATATCACCGACGACCCCATCGTATGGGGTCAACCGGGAATGGTAACCTTCCATCAAACCCAGTGCTGTTTGTGAGCGTTCAAAGACATCCCGGTTGATGTTAAAGGCATCCATAAATTTCGCAGGGTTTACTCGGTCGAGTGCCATCCGGATGCCGACCTCCTTCGGTGTAAGCAAAGATATTTCTTGGTTGCAGAGTTTTTCTTTAATGCTCCGCGGAACGTAAATTTCGTGATTATGCCTTTCCCCTGACTCCTTTGTAAGCGGCAATATTCCTTTCATAGTTTGAAGCATGTCCATAAGGTAATGGGATTGAACCCTGGGCTTTCCGGCTTCATCTGAACGTTCGTGGAGGAGGTAGAGTCGTTCCCTTGCTGCGTTCAGCAGGAAGGAGAAGAGCAGACGTTCTTCATCAAACCCCCGGAGCTTTTCGGGAATAACATTACCCAGCACCTCGGATAGCCTGCGTCGAACGTGGTCCCGCAGGAAGGGCTCTTCAGAGATGGCACGGGGGAACGCTTTTTCATTAAGACCCAGGACAAACAAGGCACGAAAGGGAATGCCCCGGGCCGACATGGCATCCAGCACCTTCACACCCCTGCCATTTTTCAACCCGATGGGTAGGGTTTCCTGCCGGCATGCGTCTATGAAGGTGTCAATAAATTGATCCCGTGTTACCTCTTCACCCAAACAGTCGAGGGTGCATAACGTGAGCAATAATTCCCCTATTTTATTCAGTATCAGGATATCTCTTTCCTGATCCTCAGAATTCATGCCTTCAGCGGGAATGTGGATGTAGCTCCGGAGAAATTGGGTTATTTTTTGACCCATCATCGCCCATGACGCCTTCTCTGGAAGGGAAGACAGGTCATGTGATAAGATACGCAGGATATTCTCTAAGAATTCAATTTGAACTGCCGGAACGGCAACGTGTCTTCCTGTTTCGTCATCATTTTGAGACTTGTTTTTATCCCCCTTAGCCCCCCCTTCGCAAGGGGAGGAATGAGGGGCAGTATATTCGTCAATATTTGAGCATTCGTTTGACAGATATTTTTCAGCATCCTGGCCAAGTGATTCCAGCGACAGAACCTTCGCTTGCGCAAGCCTTGATAACCAGCACGAGATGTCACCACGAATCCCCAGCCTTCTGCTCAGTATGTCCCAGAGATCAGGGCGTGGGATAAGTCCGCCGGGATCGTATGACGGCATTCTGAAGTAAGGTGATCCAAGTAATTCAATGACCATAGGGCGGTAAAAATCTTCTCTCTTCAGCTGAAGAATTTGTTGGATGACCTTTACCAATGGATATCTTGCTAAGGATTCCTGTACGCTGGTTACAAAGGGGATTGCATTTTCCTGAAATATTTTCTTGATGGCGTCGGTGTAAGGATCAAGCGACCTCGCAACCACGCCAATCTCCTCCATCGTATACCCTTCGGCTGCAAGTTTCAGTATCTCCTTAGCAACCGTCCAGACCTCATCCCTTTTGCCAGAGACGTTGATAATAACGGGTTTCTGGTTTCGGGTTTCGGGTTGTGAGTTATCAGTTG
This sequence comes from Candidatus Brocadia sp. WS118, assembly GCA_007618135.1. Classification (GTDB taxonomy): domain Bacteria; phylum Planctomycetota; class Brocadiia; order Brocadiales; family Brocadiaceae; genus Brocadia. The sequence continues at coordinate 85,732 of PHFX01000007.1, forward strand.
TAAGTTGTGTGTTTAACTTATGCCCTGCAACCTGCAACTCGCAACCAGAAGCAGAAATGTCTTCGGATGTAGGATTTATTATGTATGAAAATCCATGATCGCCATCCACAGGCAATTCTTCTACATCACGCGCCATGCCCAGCACGAACGATTCGAAAAAGGGCTTTACGTATACAAAGGCAGGGTGTTTTTTCTGGTAAGGCAGAAATAATATCGTTGGGTAATGTTTGAATATCTCTCCGAAAAAATCCTGTTCAACCCCGGTAAGGTCATAAAATCCATACGCCAGAATCTGTTGAAAACCCCTCAGAAACGCGGAATCAGGTACGCATGGCGTGGCCATACGATAGACGTCAGAATAGTGGGAGATATGCAGGGTTTTTAATCTCTGCCTGAACGTATCAAAGAGATGTATGATGCTGTAAAGTTTCTGTATCTCCATACCCTCAACAAATCCTTCCCGCACGGCCTCCTGCATGGCATCAAGGTGAACATCTGCATCAATAAGATCCTGGATGACCTGAAATAGGGCTTTGGAGAGGGCAGGCAGGGACTGTGCGTTTTTAAACAGTGGTTCTTGTGGTGTCTGCTGTTTTAGCAATCCTGCGATGACGCTTTCATAAATAACTGACTGTTGAATAATCTGCCCGGTGTCTACTCCTGACAGCCTGCATATCTCCTTTGCAAGGGCAGAGAAGTTCAAAAATGAGATATTCATAAATGAAGCGTCATTTCCCTGGACGAGGCGTTCCTGGAGCCGGTGCAGCATCCAGTTTGTGGGCGCCACGACAGCAAGGGGTGCTAAAGGATCATCCCTTTTTAATGCTTGTATTGTTTCTACGAATGAGTCTTCAAGGGATGGACGATAGTGTCCCATCTTTACGGATAACATTATGGTGTCCTGTAAAAACTTCCTTTTTTTATGAGGTTTTTTATCCCCCATAATCCCCCATAAACAGGGGATGCCTACCTCCCTCTCCGTTTACGGGGAGGGACGGGGTGGGGTTTGTCTACCTCGTAAGCATACTCTTTTTGATTGCGGCTTTGCTACGTTAGGTATCATCTGTCTTAAGAGGTTCTGAACCATTTGATAGTTCCAAATTTTTGATTTGTGGTAACGTTGCGCCAATAATACCCTCCATGTCGCCATACATGCCTACCGTGTTATTGACTATTTTTTCAATCTGCTTTTCTCTCTTTGCCCACATTTTTATCATGGCCCTCTTTTCCTGATCCAGGTCTTCTTTCATGGATTGAAAGGATTCCACAATTGCCTCTATTCTTTGCCTGAATTCGGGACCGGACAAATAATTGTAAAGCACCTCCATCTTTTCACTTTTTCCAACAAGGGATAATTTAAGTTGTGCCAGCTCTATCAGGCTCGTTCGTAAAACCGACGCCAGGGCAATTGACAATACGTAACTGGTAACCCATACCCCTTCTACCAGAGAGAATCCCTCTACTCCCCTGGGCATGGTTTCTGTCACCAGGACGGCAATTTCAGCCTTTACCTCTCTCTGGTCGTCCTTGAGTTTTGATAACCAGCCGTCATTCCATGCCTTCGTGTGCTTTGATTCCCAGATAATGGTGCCGCAAAAACGGCCGCCACGGTCATGAACTCGTTGCACAATGTCGGCCCCTTTAATCCCTTTGGGCACGGGTTCGATCTCGTCAACCGGACCTCTCCCTGGGTTTGTATAGAGCCCTGATGTGCCTTGCGTTTTGCCTCATCAAGGGCCTTTTTCGTGTCTTCCAGTTGTTTCTCCTTTTCCAGGAGTTTTAAGCGATTTTCTTCACCGGCTTCTTTTTTTGCCTTTTCAAAGATCAGCTTGCGTTCTTCATCAAGCTTTCTGGTAATTTCGAGTTCCTGATTCTTTCTCAGTTCTTCCAGCTCGCGTACCTTCTTGCGAAAGTCCAGCTCGACCTTTTGCGCCTCAGCAAGTTTCCGTTCCTTTTCCACATTCTGTTCCTGCAGGTCTTTTAACTCAAGCCGAATGGTTTCCTCAACCTCCTTTCTGGTTTCTTGCTTCAGCTTTTCCCTTTCGGCCTGCAATTTCTGGGAGATCTGCTGATCGATAATCTTTTTTGCGTCTTCAACCTTTTTTATTTCATCTGCAAGCAATTTCTCGCGCCGGGAAAGTTCCGACTCTTTTTCCCTTGATTTCAGTTCGAACTCCTTTTGAAGCCCTTCTTTTATTTGATGGGAGAGCGTTTCAGTTAACGGTATCTCTTTACCGCAATAGGGGCAGGTTATGGTTTGATCTGACATATTAGTGTCCAAATATTATCTTTTACGAAGGGGTGGCATGGGTTTCGTCGTGAGCGCTCAGTCGAACAACAACCTTGGTTGTCCATGCCTAAGTTATGATTATTATATCAAACTTGCAGGACGTCTCTAATAATATTATTAAAGAATTTTTTCTCCGGTTTTATTATAATGAGGTGAGGTTAAACCCTGCAAACCGGTTTTTATAAATTTAATGTCCAGGTCCAGGAATTTCGATCTTTTGTAATTCCCCTCTATCGGTAGGACAAGCGTCACCGCTTGTCATTATGATGTCAACCGAGGACGGTTGACCTACCTTATGGGATAAAGGGGTGTGTAACTGGTCATAACACACTCCCCGGTTCATGTAGAGCGACCAGACTGGTCGCTCTACAGGGCTTAAAATCGCTGCTGAAGGCAGCCTAATTCATTGGAGCACTTTCATGGAAGCCTTTTTTCTTGCCTTACTGACGGCCTTTATCTGGGGATTTGTGCCATTTTTAGAAAAGATCGGTCTCTCGTCGGTTGAACCAACAGCCGCATACCTCGTAAGATGCGCAGGTGTCTTTCTGGGTGTTGTAATGATCATCGCCTTTACCCCTCAGTTTCCGTCTTTCGGGAAGATGGGGATCAAGGCCATTTTTTTCCTTGTCCTTGCCGGTATTCTGGCGGGGGTGGTAGCACAGCTGGTGTTTTACAAGGCGCTCAAAGCGGGTGATATCTCAAGGATTATCCCCGTTACCAGTTGTTATCCTTTATTTTCGTTCCTCTTAGGTTGGCTATTCCTGGGTGAGGAGATTACTCTATCCAAAGTAGTAGGCATGCTGCTTATTTTGGGTGGGATATTGCTCTTAAAATAGGTTTTCAAATTTGTTTTTTGAAAAATTCAATGAATGGTGATGTCTTGCTGCGAAGTGTAGGGGCGAAGCATTTGCTGGCTTGTGTACGAATGTTTGTATATCAACGATGGCAAATGCTTCGCCCCTACTTTTTCTTTGGAATCATCCTCTCGATTATGAAATATTCTTGTCAAGTACTGCCAAATTGAACATCAATTCCTCAGCGGCTTCTCCGGGAAAAGGAATCCGTGAAGCAAGTTTTTCTGTCGTTTTTGCATCCAGTTTGTACTTCTCTCCCATAACAACTTTAAACCAGCGTTCCCGATCCATAACCACACGATACATCTTCTCGTCCTGGGTTTCTGAAATGAAGGGATAATATATGTGAATTGGTTTGCCGCATTTTTCTACTTTAGCGCCGATCCGATCAACGCGTCCGGTTCTTTGTTCTAACATGCTGGGATTCCAGCAAAGATCGTGGTGAATAACATAGCGACAATTAAGGTGCAGATCGACGCCCTCCGCCATGACACTGCTGGCAATTAAAACATCCGGATAAAAAGGCGTATTAAAAGTCAGCATAATTTTCTGGCGGGTTTCCTGTTTTGTGGTTCCATTTATCAATCTCACGTTAGGTAAAAGTCGTTCGCTTTTTTCTCCCTGCAATTCGTCTTCGCTATATGCTTTGGCCATATCCGTACCCATGAAACTTCCGGTCTGTATAGACAACAAGGCCTCAACAAAACTCTTTCTTTCGGCTTCCCCACAATGATTTTGTAAAAAGTTGAAGAAATGGACAAGTAATTCCTGAAGCGAAAGACCGCTATCGTCTTTTGCAAGAAAAATGGCCTCAAAATCATTTTTTTCTAATTTGGTTTTTTCAAGCGGAAAATAGCGAACGAGGAATGTGGGAGTGCGCAAATACCTCCGTACAATATCCAGAATTTTCGCCTCATACATTTGTAGTGAATGATATGACAGAATCATACCTTTAACTTTCTCATCCATCGTCAACCGTAGGCTTGATTCCTGGTCGAAAAATCTTTTACCCACTTTTTCCAGTCTGTCCATAACTTCGTCCGGTGAACATCCAATCATTTCGGCGCCCAGCTTACGAATCTTGATGCCCATGGTTTCTGAGATGTATTGCCGTAATACTCTACCCGTTGCGACATAATGACAAAAAACCAAGACCTTTTCACCGCGATACCACAGGTCGATTACTTTGTCAACGGTGGCTTTTACTTTTGGATGCTGTATATAATGTGCGGGATCTTGCAGAGGCAATGATTTCTCCAAGTGGCGAAGATACCATTCAACGGCTGGATTATCTTCTGGGTTGGAGAAGGTACCATTGTCATCGTCACTATCCGTAGGTCTTATGTTTTGCCGGAATTTTCTCGTGTTCAGGAATGCTTCATAACTGGATGCCAGACCCTCTGAGAAAAAGGGTCTTGACTCAGGATTAAGCGCGGCAAGTCTGGCTGACAGGAGAAACGGCAAAAGCGACGAACCTGCGATTTCGAGTCCTTCTGTAGGGCATTCGTTGTCTTCACTTATCATGGATTTTCCCACAAAGCACTTGCGTCGTTCAATCAAATCTCCGTTGAACGATACAGATTTTTGACGCATGTGTCGTATGACCCATTTTTTCAATAATGTCTCAGCGTCTTTCATGCGTTGTTTCGTTTGTCCGTAAGATTTAACCACCAGCGAGGCAGCAGGTGCCAATCCAGCCTGATTAGAGTGAACAATGGGCCACCATTCGTTGACAGCGGCTAATTTTTGTCCATTTATCACTAAATCATCCTCGTCCAAGCGTTCCCAATCATGGTCAAGCCTTACAGCCGCCTCCTGAGCCTGGTCGAGTTTGGTTTTCAATTCGTCCAATTCTACTTTAAACTGGGCTAACCCACCAGCAGGAGCCGTAGAATTCTTCCACGATATTCCCTGAAATCGCTCAAGGACTGAACATAATTCGTAATGTCCTAACTGAAATGGCGTTGCGGTAAGAAAAATCATACGTTCAAACATGCCAGCAAGGGGTCCTTTTAGTTCCTCCGCATCCTCTTCGGCATCCTTTGATTGAAACAGTGACGCAAGATTTGTATCAGGATTTTTGAGATGGTGCGCTTCATCCAGTATCAACAAGGGTAATTGAATCTGTAAATTGGCCAGACATTTTACCCAAACATTATGGATTTTATCTTTCAGATTACCGCGTGTATTTTTAATTCTGTCATCAAGCTTTTTGGAATCTTTCTGAGGTATTTCCCGGATCGCATTATAAAGGGATTGAACCTCTAGCTCTTTAAGCACATCCTTTACGCCCTTTGGCACAGGATCATCTTTTTCCTCAATTCCAAATCGGTTCAGAATACAGAGCCATTTTTCGCTGTCTGAGTCCAGCAATTTTTCCCAAAGCTCTTCGCCATAACGATCATACTTCGTAACCCGCAAAAGTCTGCTAAGCACACGATACAAAGCCCTTTTAAGGCGGTCTGTATCCCAACGGCGATAAAGGGCCCGCTGGATTAGTGCCAACTTGATCCAAACGCCCGAGTCATCCGTTAATCCACGACTCATCGCACCGTGCGTCAGAAAAATAATAGCCTTGCTGTTTTTTTTCTTGTCATCAAGGAGTTTCAGAAAATCAACCCCTGTTTCAGCGCGACCATAACGTATAGATGATGATAAAGTCTCCGGTAAGCATTTTTCTTTAAACACTTCAAAATCCCGAGGCCACTTTTCTTTCAGCGTCGAAGGAACCATGACAACGACCGGCCTTTTCAGTTTATCGCTTGTGGCAACTGACAGGGCGACTGCCAGGGCTACAAACGTCTTACCCATACCAACTTCATCCGCAAGGACTAATCCAGGTTGATTTTCCAAACGGCGTAATATCTCTTTTGCGGTGCGTTCCTGGCGTAAGGCATTGCTTTCCGATATACGCCCCTTAACGAAGAGATGAATCGCACCATGGTAAGGATAGAGATAACTCATTTCAAAGACTCCCGGAATGCCTTCGATACGTATGCTTTAATTAGGTCATCCGATATCTGAATAGATGGTAAACGCGTCTCTTTTAATTCACTGATAATTTTATGGAGTTCTTCCGTGACATCCACGCCCTTCAAGCTTCTGGGGACATCCTCTTTAGGATTGATTCGTCCTAGTTCAAGCACAATTTCGGCTATTAAGTACGCCTTCTCATCTTCCGACTTGCCTTCCCTGATAATGGTCTGGGCCAGGGTAAGAACACCAACAGGCCCGCGAAGCCTCCAGTGGAGCGATTCTTTCGTGTAAAATGGTCTTTCTAATCTTTCCTTTAGCGATCGGAGAGCCCACGATATCTGGCGGGTACGCTGGAACAAAAACTTCGTCGTGTCCACCTTTTTGTGGGGATCTACTACAGGTCCATTGTTGTCACCATTTTCATGTCGTTTCTTCTTTAGCCAAGCGCCTATAACCTGGTGCAGCGGACGGGCTGACGTAAGAAGAGACATCAAGACTTCCAACGGTAGATCTTTGAGTTCAGGCGGCGGTGGAAGGGCTAAAGCGTTTTCGATGTTCACAGGCCACCAGGCTGAATTCTTTGCCCCTTCCCACATCACATTAAATCCAGACGGCGGCAAATCGGATTTCCATTCAAGACTAACTTCCAGCGGTTTGCCATCCTCCGTCCATTTTCTTTCATCGTAAAACACTTCCCTTCCATTCTCCTGCGATAGAGAAAAGCCCTTCGGCAGGTCTTGAGAAGTGAAACACAAACGGACGAATGCTCGCATTTGCTCATCCCGACCGTAAATAGCATAACCAAATACGGACGGGAGCAACGTCAGGCATTCTGCATCTGGCTCGTCTTCATTGGCTTGTCTCTCCCATACAGTATCCTCATCAATTATTAAATCGTCCTTACCATCCTTTGGCAAAGAGCTCTTTTTGAGCATGTTGACTGTGGCTTTATTTTGAGTGCGTGATGCCATGTAGACAATATTCGCTTCGAAATTGGCGGTATTGCCAACACCCGTGCCCAATGTGGTAAAATTGCTGGAGCCTATGACATATAGCACCCATTCATCATTCTGAAGCCATATCGACTTCATGTGCAAAGGCCGGAACGCCTTGATCTCTTTGGTATCAAACATTTCTGTTACGTTAATAAAACGGATGTCGATACTACTCCGCTGATTAGGCGCTGATTTCCGGAGACTTTCAGGGGCCTTTATGACCAGTTGTTTTTTGTCCTTATTCTCCTCTGCACGAACAAAGTAGCAGACACATGCCATTCCACGCTGGTTTAGGACATGCCATATCTTTTGTGCTGGAAAGTTTGGTGAATCCGGCGGATCAAAAAATGGGCTTGTGATCCACGCATCCTCGGGTGGTCGTGATGATGCTTGGTTCCAATAATTTCGGACTTGATTAAAGAGGTCAGACTTTCCAGTACCTATAAGCAAAGGATAGATTCGAACATCTTTACCACCCCAATATGGATTAATGCGTCCCCAATTTGTAGCACGTTTTTCGACATCCGTTAAAAAATTATGCCACCGGCGGACTTCGGGTTGATCGGGAGAATTTGTACTATAATCAACCATCTCCCTTAAGAAATCCAGGATGGTCTTTAATGCCGACACCGGAATTTCCGAACCTTCGTGGAAATCCAGAGAACCAAATATTTCCTGATTAATCCGGTATCCCTGTTCGGTAAGGTTGGCCGATCCTATGAGCACCCTCACAAGCTTTGACCAACAAAGAACGGATATTTTTGCATGCATGATCGCTTTCGGAATTCGTGCCGGTATGATGTCCCATCTCAGACTCCTGCCGCCCCGGCAGTTATGCTGGTCAACGAGTACCGAAATACACTGAGCTGCGGCCATCTTCTCTTCCCGTTCAATAAGAAATACTGAGCCGTCATTGTCTGGATCGGATTCCATGTTGAGAAAACGGCTCAGGCAATCCTCCTCAAAAAATACGGATGAAAACGTGTACGTTGTTGCTACACAACCGATTGGCTCCCCGGCTTCAGGTGGCGGAGACCAAAAATCAAGGAGCTTAGAATGTCCGGTATGCTGATTGTTAGTTCGACTCATTGCGGACCCGTTTCAAATCTGTTAAAAATGACCAGATGGCTTTAGTGCGATAGCGATGCACGTACAAACCATCCATGTGTGACGGTTTGTCCTCTTTGTCCTCCCAGTACAAAGGACGAACACAGTACGTATTATCATCATATCGGTCTATCCACGGATTCTTACCAAACGGCGGTTTCTTCTTTTGAACAATAAAATGATGCTCCAGGAGTTGTTCAACCCAGGTATCGCAGTTTCCGTTGACCAGAAGATCCCCAAATACGTTAATAAATTCCGATGCATAACCGTATGGGGATAATTGATTACTTACTTTCGGAAATATTTCCGGCACGTTTTTATGAGCCAAATTCACAGCCTTGAGACCGGCAAGTTCCTTGATATTGGTTTTTCCCTGCTTGCGGCTCATATTGTAGAGACAATCATCGAATGCATCCTGAATCAGGCGTGCAAAGTGTTCATATGCCCTGATGCATTCCAGGAGTTCTCTTAGATCGGGAGAAGCAGATTTCAACAAGGCAGTATGCAATTCATTTTCGTTTCCGCCTTTTAGCCATAAACAACTTCCTTCATTCGAAATAAGAAAACGGATTATTTGGTCTCGGTAGGAAGACGGTTCTTCGCACAGCATGGTGAAAATTGCCTCGTTTTCCTTTGTTTTTGCACGATAAGGGGCAAACTTTTCCGCGATGATACGGTTCAATGACCAGTTCCATTCACGGTCTACCTTACCACGGTCTAGTCCAGATTTCACTGCATTCGTCAAAGCCTGACGAAGACGCAAACCAGGGCCTTGTTTTTTCGTGTAGAATCCTGCAATGTCTTGTTCAGTTTCCCAAAGACGAATAAGGCGGTCGCCTGCCTCACCCAGTCTTCCCTGACGAAGGATATCCAGGTCTTCGGCCAGCGTGCGATAGACGCCGTGAAATCCAAAAACAGACGGTGCTTTTAGATAATTTTGAGCGCATAAGGGAACCCCCTTTCGCATTGCATCGGTTGCCTTCTCACGACCGGGAAGCCCTATGATCTGGTTCGTTTCATTTCGAAAAGTGTTGACGAGCGCTTGCACAACGTACCACTCGAACACCTGATACGGTGGCGTGACCCCATCCTGGGCAACTCTGTCATCGTCAAATTCAGCACAAATAGAAGCCCCTGCCGCAATTGCAGTCAGGAAACGCGGATGTCTCATGCGTTCGCGAATCCCTGGTACAAGCCTTGTACCGAGACGATCCGCAATCAAAGACAATCCTAATGGATCAAGGGAGCCTTCGCTATCAGCTCCTTTGTCATATTCGGTTAATAACGGAACGAGTAGGGTCATGGCTGCGGTGGCTACATAAACCTTTATTGTTATGACAGGTATATAGACAAATCGATTGTGGGTAGTAAAAATATAGCAGAATACCTTGAAATAGACAAAAACTAAATTGTCTTGCAAGGCTTAGAAATACTGATAAAATCAAGAAGATGTAATAGCCACAAAAATTGTTTGTACGAAACGGATTATGATTTACTACAGAAATATCTTCAAGAGTATTAAAATTCAAATCATCTGTTCTATCTGTTTGTTGACCACCGTTCCCTTGCTGTTTGTTTGCGTTGTGGAATATTACAGTAGCAAGGGCGCCATTGAACAACGCGTGATTGAACAACTGACCTCTATTGCTGACCTGAAAAAGAATGAACTCAACAATTGGCTGGAAGAACGATTAACTGATACGTCGGTGATTGCCCGCAACAAGATACTTGCCGCCGCCGCTTTGCTTCGACGGTTTGCGGTGAACGAACAGACATAAATTGAAAGACATCTGTTTTGACAGTTGTAGTCATGGAATGCTTCTTCTTTACGAGATGATAGGATAAGATAATAGGAAGTTGCTTTTTTCATCGGAGCGCCAGTTTAGCAAAAGCAAAGAAAATTGCAAGAATTTATGTGTCTTTCGTATTTAAGTTGAAAAAGGTTTTCTGCATGTTGTAACCATTTGTTGCATATGCTTTTATATATTGTTGTTCCTTGTTTACCGCATGGATAAAGGTTTTTAAGCATTTTTAATATCTTTTTTACCGTCATTTAGAGGTTTCAAAGCTTTCTCATGCTTCAAATCCTTATCCAGTACGGCGTTCCCCCTAATAATATGCCTTTTTGTCCTTATTTATAAGGTAATTATTATACTCAGTAGTCATAGTTCAACTTTTTTACGAATGAACCAGATTTATTTATTTTATCTGCCTTATCAAATGAAAAAATTATAATGCCCAAAAGCATTTATCCCATTGACCGCACCCGTATTTTCAGGTTTTTTTAGTTACGGATTATAGAAATCCGCATCAGTCACCCCTCCGGTTCAAGGCTTTCTTAGGAATTATTCCCCATTTCCAGAACTATGATTATCGCATCTTAAATCTAAAATAATGGGCCAGAAATCCCTATAATAACTTAATAGACAACACGCACAGTCAGATACTTCAAAGAACTCGCTCAGTACACGTAGTGGATCACGGCGAAGGGTAAAATAGGGACAGCGACTGTTTTATAGTATTTACTGTGAATTATGAACCCCTGTGAAAAAGAAAACAGGGCTTGGTCTTGAATTTTGCTTTAGGGGCGGGCAACCGCCCCTTTTGTTTTACCGTTGTTATTTTTCTGTATAAATATCTCTTTGACAAAGGTAGGCAAATAAGTTAGTATGGTCTTAAACTAGTCTAAATATGGAGACACCAATGAAAAAAATAGGTTCTTATGAGGCAAAAACCCATTTACCTAAACTTTTGAAGCAGACGGCAAAGGGAGAGAAGATTACCATAACAAAGCATGGGGTGCCTGTAGCGATGCTGGTGCCTGTCCAACCAGTGCGAAAATCTGACCCTCAAGTAATAATTATGGAGTTGCGGGAATTTCGCAAAGCGCATACCCTTGGCGGGATCAGCCTTAGAGAAATGATTGAAGAGGGGAGAAGGTTTTGAAGCGGTTTGTAATTGACTGCTCGGTTGTCATGGCGTGGTGTTTTGTGGACGAGGCAGACGAGTATGCTGACTCCGTGCTTGATATGCTTGCGTCTGCCGAGGCAGTAGCACCGTCAATCTGGGCGCTTGAGGTTGCAAATGTTTTGCTTGTTGGTGAGCGGAGAAAAAGGTTGAAAGAGGCTGATAGTGCCAGGTTCATTGAACTGCTCCGTGAACTGCATATTACAGCAGATAATGAAACCGCTGATCACGCCTTAAGAGAGATTTTATCAATCGGGAGGGAACAGGGGTTATCTTCTTACGATGCTGCATACCTTGAGCTTGCCATGAGGCATGGTTACGCGGGACGATGCTTTGAGAAGGGCGGCCAAAAGGTTCGGTGTTAGACTTATCTAAAAATTTCTCAACTTGCCCATAAGATTCAACCTCAAAAGCCTTTAAAAAATGTGGCTTGCTTTTAAGAAATGATGCATGGGATACCATGCATGATATCGGATAGATTGGTAGAGTAAGGAACTGGCGTAGTGGTTTAGGTTTGCCCTATCTGTTTCTGTCCCTTTCGTCTGACAGTGCCGCACGAGCCTAACCATTGCTCTATTTCCAGCACCCCCGCATTAAACCGTGCGTGCAATTTTCCCGCACACGGCTTCCGATGCCCTTTACCATAAGGCATGCGCTTATCTCCATACCGCTGTGGTCGGCACTTTGTAAAGACATATCCTCATATAACATGCTGTTTGTGTATCGCGTCAGCCCTGTCTTCCTGTCTCGGTTTTTATGGCGTCTGTACAGGTGTATCCGAAGCCTGAATGAGCGTGTTCTCTTACTTGATTGAGGACTCTGCTGCAATTGCGATAATGGAAGCGGATTGGTGAATACATATCCTTTTTCCTTCCGGGGAAACTAAGAAAAATATCCATTGGTGAGGTGTCCATACCTCCCCTGTTTCATTTTGTACCTGAGTCGTACCCTGAATAAGAACGTATCAAAATACCTAAGAACACATCAAAAATGAAAACACCTGAAACACCTTGAATATTCGTGCAAAATAAAGTAGAAAGTAACAGATGAAAACAGGTATAAAAACACCTTACTTATTCCTCTTAAAATAGGTGATATGAATTATTACAAAAATATCTTCAAGAGTATTAAAATTCAACTCATCTGTTCTATCTGTTTGTTGACCACCGTTCCCTTGCTGTTCGTATGCGTTGTGGAATATTACAGCAGCAAGGGCGCCATTGAACAACGCGTGATTGAACAACTGACCTCTATTGCCGATCTGAAAAAGAATGAACTTAACAGTTGGCTTGATGAACGATTGACCGACACATCGGTGATTGCCCGCAACAAGATACTTGCCGCTGCCGCTACAAGTCTTTTACAGCAAAGGAGAAGATTTGAAAGCATCGATCAGTTGAGAAGATCAGAGGCAGGTAAGGTGAATTACGAAAGGATTTTAGAAAATCTCCATGTCCTGAAACAGGTGTACAAACATTACAACGTTATCTCCATTATCGATGGCGCTAACGGGGAGGTGGTCATATCAACTTACCCGGAAATCGTGGGGAAAACCCTGAGTTCATTCAACAGCTATATTGACACCCTGGAAAAAAAGGAAGTGGCGGTTAAAGATATTTACACCTCTGAACTTATCGACCAAAACTGCATAACCTATTTTTGCCCTGTTTGCATGACCGATTCCATCACTTTGGAAAGCAGTGATATTATCATTGGCGTCATCTTACTAGACGTCAATGTGAAAAATAGCATTGAGCCGGTGATTCATAACTGGCCAGGGATGGGAGATACCGGAGAGACTCTCCTTGTAAGGAGGGAAGGGAATAACATCGTCTATTTAAATGACCTTCGTCACAAGCCGGGATCTGCATTGAAATTCGTTAGTCCCATTTCCTCTACTTTGGATATACCCTCGGTATCAAGCTCCGGAGGAGAAGAGGGAATTAAAGAGTCGATAGATTATCGGGGTGTCCCCGTACTTTCCGCCTACCGGCATATCCCTATTCTTACTTGGGGGTTGGTGGCAAAGCAGGATTTGACGGAGGCATTTGCGCCGGTTGAAAAACTCAAAAACCGCATTATACTGCTGATCCTCGTTTGTCTCATTGTTGTCATTGCTATGGGCATTTCACTCACCAGCCGGATCACCCAACCGATATTACAATTGGTCCAGGGAGCAAAGGCTATCGCTTCGGGAAACCTTGACCATCGTATCCCTGTTGTCTCGGAAAATGAGGTCGGCCTGCTTGCCAGAGAATTTAATCACATGGCGATGAAACTGAAAGAGTCGTATTCGAATCTGGAGCAAAAGGTTGAAGAGCGAACGGCTCAATTGTTACGGGCAGAGCGTCTCGCCGCCGTGGGAGAACTTGCAGCCGAAGTGGCTCACGAAATCAATAACCCGTTAGGCGGATTGCAAAACTTTGCCAGCATGATAGAAAATGAACCGGCCAATGTCTCGCAAACAAAGAAATACGCCACCCTCATGCTAGAAGGCTTAAAACGAGTTGAGATGATCGTAAAACGTCTTTTGACGTTTTCCAGACCTTATACCCTTCATATAGCCGAAAACGACATTAACACGATTATCAACAGCTCACTTGAATTTATCGAGCACAAGGCTGAGCCCTGCCATGTAAGCATTCATAAAGAACTCAACAGATCACTTCCGCCTGTTTTGGTGGATGCGGACCACATTTCTATGGTATTTATCAATATTATGGTGAATGCCCTTGAAAGCATGCCGGGCGGAGGTGACCTGACCATAAAGACGGATACTTGCAAGAGACATGAAGGATGTGTTACCGTTAATATTAGTGACACGGGTTGTGGCATCTCGCTGGAAATTATGAAAAAGATCTTTGAGCCTTTTTTTAGCACAAAGAACAAAGAGGGGGAAAAGGGACTTGGAATGGGATTAGTCATCTCGAAGAGGATTATCGATGACCATCGCGGTGCCATCAACATAGAAAGCAAGGTCGGAGAAGGAACGACCTTCATGGTATGCCTTCCCTGTCGCACTGGAGAGTAAAAATTGCACCGCAGAAAACGCAAAGACACAACCCCCTTGATCCCCCTAGTTTATTCCAGTCAAGTATTATTAATAATAATTTAAGATTAATTTGATTGTGGCTAACGGAAGGAGGGCGTAGCCCGACTGGAGTTAGCCACAATCACCACTCGTTTTCCACTTCATCAAATAATTTTTTCCCTG
>PHFX01000207.1 GCA_007618135.1 Candidatus Brocadia sp. WS118
TCTGAATCTTCTTTACCATGAACACCTCCTAAAAAAATGAGGTGTCCATTATAAAGTTTCCTGTGGCTATTCGATTTTCAAAGATCGTTTACTGAACGATGTCCTGAACGTTATTTTTGTGAACGATGTCCTGAACGTTGTCACTTAAGGAATAACCCGCGCTGCAGCAGCTTTTCAATTTCCGCATCCTCAACCAGTACAAGGTGTTTCTTTCCATCAACCTGAACCTTCTTAACCTCTTTAACGCCGTTCATTTATACCTCCCATCTTTCATAAAACCACCGAAGATAAACCGTACTTTTCCCCACTTTTTTCACCCGTTTTTGAATCAAATAGCCAGAAATATCAAAGATATCAGCCCACTCCCCCTTGTGGCGCAAAACAGCCACCCGTTTCCCTCGCCGCTCATGCAATATGCACTCATGGAAATTTCTTGCATGTTAAAACTCTCAAAAGTTTTAACATTCACACCTTTTGCAATAAGTCATAACATATAGCAAATACGCAACTAAGAATATACTTCAAAATTATGCTTATCATAAAATATACCTCTCACCGTCATTTTTTATGGCAAGGCAAAATTGACAAAAAACCCTTATAAATCAAGAGATTCAAGGCATTTTGGCCTTTATGTATAGGATATAATCTTTCTATTATACGAAATCCCTTTAAAAACCCTGTATAATCAAGCCTTACCAGCTGTGTTAAAACATTTTCCCTATTTTTAAAACTTTTCATACTTCCAGTCCGAAAAGCCTTATATTTCAAGCCTTTCACGTTTTCCTTGCAAAATCAACCAACATTTGATATCTTACGCTTGTGAGGTATCAGTTGGGCCACAGTCCCTATAACTGGTATCTGACGCCCGCCTTACTGTGGAAGGAGTGAGGGTCCTTTCATCAATTGCCCATCGTAACTTTCTCAGTGCCCGTGCCTCAATCTTTCTTACCGTTTCCTTTGTGACATTAACTCTCGATCCTATTTCTTCCAGCGTAAGGCCATGCCAGAAACGTAAGGTAATAATCATCCGTTCCCTGTCGTTTAAGTGACCCAACAAACCTCGAATTTGATTATAAAAGGCCGTTTCATCGCCCTGTTGATCCTTTGATGCCAGGACGTCGCCGTGTGATATTTCGGAACCATCATCGTAGATCGGTTCGTCAAGGGAGTCATGTTCATACTGCTTATGGTCCTGAATGACCTTTATCACCCCTTGCGCTATTGCATATCCAGCATAGGTCAGAAATCGGAACCCCTTATCAGGATCAAAGGTCTTTGCAGCCTTTACGAGTCCAAAGCATCCTTCGGAAATCATATCCATCAGGGGAAGTCCAGGAGACCAGTATTGAAAAACCACCTTAATGACAAATCTCAGGTTCGACTCAACAAGGTGATTCCTTGGCGCCTCATCTCCTACCCATGCTCTCCTGGCAACACTCATTTCCTCTTCCTGGGTAAACATCTGAATTCCCTCCACATCCTTTAAAAACATCCGTAACAGTCCTCGTTCCCCGCTTCCCCCGTTTACAGAGGAATCAAGCTCAAATTTTTTTTCTTTCATCCATCCTCCTTTTGTGATATAAGATGTCCTTATCACATAAGGAAAGTGCCATTTCCTCGTCTTAAGCCGTGTACTTGCCCTGGTACGCGGCTCTTTTTTTCCCCTCTAGAGATGGGATTTAAGGGGTGTGTTATCATTTATTCAACGGGTTATGCATACCCGGATGATCATCATAACTCTGTGCTGAATGGACGTAAATCAGCGTAGTGTTGATATCCTGGTGCCCCGCCAGATTCTGGATGTCCTGAATCGGAACGCCTTCCTGGGCAAGTACCGTAAAGGCCGTATGCCGTAAGGCATGGGCGCTCAGTACCTCGCCGTCTCTTTCAATCTTTGCCTTTTCAAGGTACCGCTTCACGATATTTTCCACTGATTTTACGGAAAGTGCCGCCGGTAGCCTATC
This sequence comes from Candidatus Brocadia sp. WS118, assembly GCA_007618135.1. GTDB lineage: Bacteria > Planctomycetota > Brocadiia > Brocadiales > Brocadiaceae > Brocadia. The sequence goes on from PHFX01000207.1 coordinate 1,965, forward strand.
CCGCCGGATGACAAGCTTATGATCAACACGGTCATAGATGAAGGGGAGAAAGATAGGCAATTCGCTGGTTATTTTTACTCCGTAACCCTTCACAATACCCATCCAGGTATCAAACGCCTGCAGTGCCTTTCCATTGAGGATAATAGCCGCCTTTGGTCTGTTCTGGAACCTTCCTTTCCTGTCTACGATCCATAGTTTTTGCTGACCTTTCACCCTGTCGTGTTCAAGGTGTTTATGCCTGAGTCCTGCAACCTCATTTGCCCTGAGACCATACACAAGCATGATCACGAGGATCGCATAATCACGCCTCCCGATCTCCGTCTTTTTGTCCGGTTGACTCAATAGCCGTTGTGCCTCCGATACGGAAAGGACGGTATAGTACCCTTTATCCTTCTTTGGAAAGATAAGTGACAGTTCCTTAAAAATGATAGGATTGCGGAATTTCCTGTTTTCCCGTTCGATATACTTAAAGAATCGGTTTAGGGCAATGAATTTATTCCAGATCGTGGTATCGCGGTAGTTTTGTTCTCTGAGATAATCCCGATATGCCAGGGTATCCGTCCTGGCAATTCCAGAAATGTCTTTATTCGCCCAGGTAAAAAATGACTTAACAAGGTTCTCATAGCTTCTTTTGGTATTCGTGGTATTCTGAATCGCCAGGAACCCGTTAAGATATCGCGTGAAATCTTCGCTCTTGATGCCGGTATGAGTCTTAAACTCTGTTAAGGTGTCAATAGGGTTCTGAAATCCCCTGACCTTCTTTTCCAGGCACTTAAAGAGCCGTTGAGTATGGAAAACTTCCTCTTTGTCGTCTTGGGCGAATGCTCAGTAAAAAGCCTTTCCTGGTAGGCGTGGAGGGCCTCTTTACGGATATCTGAGATCTCGCAATTCTTGAAGTCAAAGAATTGCTGTATCTCTGACCGGTACACCCGCTGGCTGCCTTCACTAACCTTTTTCAAATACTGGTTGAATAATTTACGTCCGCTATCGGTATCAAGAAATGACATGAATTCCCTTTGCCTTTTCACGCTTTAACATCTTAAAAACAAACCATGCCCTCTCTGTGTCTAATTCATCGGGCGTAGATATCTTATAATACTTCAAAAGAAAGTTCCTCAAATGCTCATCATCCCAGCCAGCTTCTTGCTTTAGTTCTTCAATAAGGGATAGCTGCAGGAGTGTCGCGCGCTTACCAAACCGGCATTTCTTATTACCGCTAGTTTTAGGCATCGGCTTTTTACCTTCCAAGGCATCAATAAGCCTTTTCGCCTGGGATCTTGTCAATTCCCTCGTGGACCTCTGGTATGATACACATTCCACAAGGTCCCGGAGATCTTTTTCCGGCATTTCTAACTTATGCCTCATTGTCCAAATTTTCGTCTTTTGTGCCTTTGTGATCCCTTTTGCCATAGAAAAATACCTAAGAAAAGCGACTTGCTCCTATGGGAAAACATTAAATTGCTGTTATTCCAGTGGTTTCAGTGGCAATGTGGCAAAGTTGTATGTATATAATGACTTATGACTTGCCACTGAATTCTTTGTGAGTGGCATTCAGTGGCAACCAACCACCTCTTGCCACCTCTTGCCACTGAACGGTTTTTCAGTGGCTTACTTGAAACCATTGATTTTACTGGCTAATTGCCACCTTGCCACTGAAACCACTGATTTAGCGACCCTTGTACCTTTCAAAGATGTCCTTCACGTGATCATAGCTAAAAAAATATTGCCTGCTACCCGCATTTTTCCTACCGCATGGATAATCATACAAACCAAACTGTCTTAGGAGACGTCCCGTCCACGTTTGTACTGTCTTTTCCTTAACGCCATCGTCACGGGTTAACCCACTTGCAATCTCTTTAACAGTAAATACCCCATTACGACTAGGTTCAGACTCCAACATTTTTAATAACGTATCAAATAGTTCATATTCCCTGTCGGTTAATCCCACCTGCGTTATCTCCATCGATTCCAGGAAATAGTCTTTGATATTTTGGATTTCTTCCTGAGATACATTCTCTGATCTAAGGATGGTCTCAATAGGTCTCCATAATTCCTTTACTCTGGTGAATATGTCTCAAAGTCCATAACAGTGCGCTTTTTATTCGATATGTTTACAATACGCCTAGTACCGCCTCCCTTGGTGTAACTGTCTGTCAGGAGACCCAGCAACTCAACATTTTTATCGTTAGACAGATCCTCAGCCTGATCATTCAGGAAGGTGCCTCTAACGCCGTCAATGGAATCGGCCAGCGCCGCGAGTGAAACACCTTTAATCTTCATGGCATTAAAGCAAAGCCTTTCCAATATTGTAAGGAGACGGCTTTTTCTGCACTGCTTTTTCCCGAAAATAAATAAAAAAGGGCATGAGTAAAATATTTGATAAAAATACGTAGCTATAATCCAAGCTGATAACAGGCCGTAGATTTCCTCTTTTGGAAACTCAATATACGTAATCAGCGCCTGTTTTATTTCTGCGTAAACGCCTGTTGGCGATGTTGGGTTATCAATAAAGGCTTGTATCTTGTCTTTATGCCAACGGTCCTGGTGTCTGATTAAAAGTCTCTCCCGAGTGTCAAAAAGAATCTTACGGTTTTTATGCTGAAATACGTTGCTGTCCTGTATGCTAAATGTATCATCATGCGAAATGATGAAGAAATTTCTATCTTTTGGCTTGTTATCTTCGACAATGGTTTCACGGAAGCCAAGACTTAAAAAATTACAACCAACTTCATAGGCAGGGTGTGCAAGGATGACGTTACGTTCTGAGGTGCCACGAGTTTTTAATTGATCGATAAACATATCAATATTGCTGCTTTGCAGTTCAAAGAGGTCTTTATCAATGGGTATCCTGGCAAGAACGTTCTGGCATGAATTAAGCAGGTTAGGCTTACAACTCTCTTTTAACTTTGAGGTTACCTTGAATACATCTAATGACTCTTCTTCCTTGTGTAAAATCTTCAAAGCCTTGAATATTTCCCTGTGTTCAATTTTGTCGAAATCATCTGAATTTATTGATAGTATTTTTCCAAGCGCGCCGTTGTCGCCATAGAAAATATTGCCGATAATATCGTATTCAGCCTCGTGTAATTGTTTTAACATTTACGCATGCCTTTCTATAATGCCTTTTTGATTCCTTCATTTTTTCAACTCCAGTTTAAAAACTCCCTTGTTTTCCCACATAACCAACACACTTATAGCCGATCTGCACAAGACATGTCTATTGAACTAGTTTCAAACTTACTTCAAAGCCTTAAAATAAAAAAGCCAGGATCAAAAGAGAGTATTACAGCACTTTCCTGTAACAAATCTCCTGACCCTGGCTTTTACCTTTTAACTCCGGCTTTTACCTTTTGGGTAGGCTTTTGCCTTTTGAATTATTTTAAGTCCTCGTTAACCTGTAAGGCATTTTTATTAACGTCTTGCATTGGCATTTTTTTATCTGCTGTCCAGTATCTTTTAAACTGCCTGACCACCGGCCTTTTGTTTCCAAAACAAGCTGTCCGCTTTCTATTTCTATAGGCGCATTACAAGACGGACAGCGATTCGCTACCGGCATTTTTAAATCACTTTCTCTGATTGGCCTATTTTCAACCGTGTCAAAAAATAAAATCTTATTGCTTGTGACGGCGTTCATGCTTGCCTCCTTTCGCATTTTGTTTGACCACTGATTTAAGCGTCTTTACCTCAGCCTCTTTGATTTTTAGAACCTTTCCAATCTCTCTTTGTGTAAATATCCCCTGAGATAGCCCCGTCTTTATTTGTTCTGCAGATAGTCTCTCTATGGGCGTTTTTTTAAGGCCTATCTCATTGAGTGAACCTTTACAAAGAAACAAAAAACCATCCAGGTAATTCCTTATTATTTTTATGCTATCATCTTTGGCATGTCCCTTTCTTGCTTCTTCAAGGAAGGCGATGTTAAAGAGTATGCTATCAAGACATGCATCAAAGAGAGTTACCTGTTTTTCAAACTCATGACAGATCGGTTCATTATCAACAAGGCTTATTTCAGGTATATTGAAGTAATTCTCTATGTCATACTCAATTCGACTCCTCATTTGCTTCAGTTCACCTAGACTAAAACCATAATCTCTAACAAGGCTTGACCAATTTCTGAAACCGCCGATATTCTCTTTAGAAAAACAATTTTCTCCTTTGTATATATAACGGGGAGAAGTTAATATTCCCTCTTCTAACAAAGACCTTACTTCTTCAGCTTTTTCGGATACGTTAATAGGTTTTAGAAGCCTCTTAAAAATCAAATCGTAACCATCTCTCTCGCGTTGCAAATATTCTCCTATTTGTTCGGGTTTAAAATAAAAGGCATTGCCATCATCTGCCTTTATGGATAACAACCTTCTGTAAACCTTCCCTGCCTTTTTGACGTATGAATCGGAAAGTTCATCCGTGTGTAATAAACGATAAGGGGGACGGTAGGCATTATCATAGACAAGAAATAGTTCACGGTTTTTAAACGATTTAATGAGTTGAACCGGTTCATCATCGGCTTGTCTATTCCATAAAGCAGAGATAAATGCCGAAAGACAATTATGTTCTAACCCTCCTTTGAAATTGTTAATACTGGGCGGTGTTCTGGCTAATGAAATTATGCGTTTAATGTCCTCGATGCCCTGTTGGTAAAAAATCTGAAGCTTTCTGATACTAATTGCCTCTTCCAGAGCTTCGTCATCAAAAAATCTCCATCGGGCTGAACCTATTGGAGCTGGCAAAACACCCTCTTCTACCCAAAACTTTAAGGTTCTAACAGATACCTGAGCATCCTTGGATTCATTAAAACGCTCATTTATCTTTTTAGCTAACTCCTGGTAATTATATCCACTCATCTCTCATAACCTCTAATAACCGTTAATTTATATCGCACAGTTAATTTATAATTTACTGGTTGATACAAGTCAAGAGAAAAAATCAAAAAATATTTCCACCGCCTTATGCGTAAGCGGCCTCACATCACAATTCCCATGTTCCCCCAGGGTATAAAACAAATTAGTTTCGTGTTTCGAGGTTAGAGATTCGCCTTTTTTCTCAGCGTCCTCCGCGCCCTATGCGGTGAATATTTGTTTCATCGCCTTCTGATAATCCAGCACCGCCTCCATAACATCCTTATTCAATGCAACGCGCCGGTGTTTCTCCCCCTTTCCCATCACATCAACCACCGGTTGATTCCGGTACGTGGTAACGTGTTCTACCCTGAGATTGCACACCTCCGCCTTTCTCAATCCCGTGGAAAACATCAGGAGCAAGAGGGCGTAATCCCGCCTGCCTTGTAACGTCCTCCTATCCGGCACCCGGAGGTCGCGCTAATTTCATCTTCTGTCAATAAATTTGACACCCGTTTTGGTTTCATGGCTGTTTTACCTCCCTTCTAAATGGTAATCCAAGCTGGGTTATCACCTTTTCCATTGCCTCACTACCAGAAATAACAATATCCGGGTAGACCTTCTGTAACGTCTTTTTCAAAAGCTGATACGTATTCGTACTCCTGGTCTTTTCGTAATACTTGATCATCTCAAAGATAGCGTTCATCTCCTGGGCGGTTAGGGGTATCCTGTCTGAATCCAGGTGATACCTTTCCTGGAACATAATCTTCCTGAGCGTAGGTATCGCCCAGCGCTGAAATGCCAGAATCCTTTCCTGCCTTTCGACATTTTTCACCCTTTTTGGATTGATTTTCACCATCAAACCGATAAAACCATCAAGGGTTAAGGCCATGACTTCATAGTTTTTGCCGTCAGTCATGGTCATTACGACCATAACTGACCACTCTTTTAGAAGCATATCTTCGTCAATTAACCGCCATAGTCCCTTTTTATCATGTCCCAAGTATTCGGCAATATCCGATAACGATACCACCGGTACCCTCTCACCACTGATTACCACGATGGCGATCCTCAACGGCCTACCGTTAAACTCCTCAAACCTTACATTCACCGGTTTAAGAGCCCTTTGTCTGTCTGACATTTCCCGTACTTCTTCAAGCTTCACTAAACTTTCCATAGTTTTACCTCCATAATAATTATGTAGCGTTATAATGGTTATATTATAGTTATATAATATGTATACATATTGTCAAGTATAATTTTATTGACATGGTTATTTTTTAATTGTATTTTATAACCATGAAAACAAAGAAGGAGGAAAAGATGATTTCAATTACAGTTAGAATGCCTCAGGAAATACGCGATAGAATTTATGAATTTGCTGAAAAGGAAAGACGTTCGGTTAACTCTGAAATAGTTCATTTACTTGAAATATCATTAGGCACAAAGGCCCTAGTCACTCCCAAAAAAGAGACCTCAAAGAAGTAAAATATATATACAGGCATTGGTTGGTCCGTACGCCAACACCAATTGCCGGGCGACGTGGTCTGTACGGAGACCATAGTCTTATCTTCCATCGTCTGGGAACGTATATGACGAGGGGGACGCCCTGCCAAGCAGTCATATACGGGCCGTAGTGCGCTCCGCTTCGGTCATCGTCCCATGGGGTGTTTCAAATACCGTATTTTTATCGTGAAGTTATATCCTTGTTTTGAAGGAAAGGAGGAATTTTAATCATGAAAATAGCCGATTTGACCGTTGAAGAGTTTGAGGATCTGCTTCGCAAAACGATAGAAGATGAGATCGAAGACCTCTACATCCTGTTAGACCCTGCTATAAAGACAAAGATTGAGGAAGGATTGGCTGATATTAGAGAAGGCAGGGTTATTCCCCTGGATGACCTCATAGCACGAAGGAAAGCCAACCGTGGGAAAGTTTAAGGTTATCTTTTCTGATAAAGCGGGCAAAGATACAGATGCCTTATCAGATGATGACTTTAATCGCATAGTAAACGGATGCAAACGGCTTGAAGATAATCCATTCCCTGACGGCAAACATATCAAGAAGCTTAAGGGTTATGAAGATATCTACCGCTTAAGAATCGGTGATTACCGGATTGTCTTTGAATGGTGCGGATCACAGATTAACATCGTAAGAATTCTCACTCGACAGGATTTTGGAAAGAAATATTAACCTCTAATCCCTTATTTTACCTCCACTCTATACCGCTCAAAACCCTCCCAAATGCTTCAACCGCTCTTGATTCATTCGTTAATATATGGTATTATAAAACCACCATGAAAGCCGGGCTTGTCTATCACGAAAAGAAATATATAACTGAGAATACTTTTCGGGAAGTAAAGATATGGAGGGTGCCCGAAAGTAAAGACAAACCACATGGATATAAATATTCCTTAGTATACATCGTTGATGGGAAAAGGGTGATTGGCTACGATAACGCAGAAGGCAAGGGAGACCATAGGCATTACAGGGGAAAAGAATATCCGTATAGATTCCATGGGCTAGACAAGCTCTGGAAGGATTTTATGAACGATATTAAGCAATTCGAGGGAAAAAGCCATGAGGGTGAGAAACATAAAAATAGCGATTAAAACTGATGAGGAACTTTTCAAAGAGGTTAAAGAAGTATGTGAAAAGCTGGAGAAGGGGGAAAAGGTCAAAAGGCATGAAGGCATTTCGTTTGAAAACCTCGATGTAATGAGGAAGGTACTGACCGAAGAACGATTGAGGATATTAAAGACCATAAAGAAGGAACATCCTACTTCCATTTACCAGCTTGCAAAGATCCTTGGAAGAGATATGAAAAACACCTTTGATGACGTACAGTATCTTGCCCAGGCAGGCTTCATAGAGCTCAAGAAGACGAAAGAAGGCAGGGGAAAAGCCACCCCGCTCGTAAAGTATGATAAGATACTCCTTGAAATTCCAGTTTAAATTTTCAGACAGAAAAGTGAGCGCCTTTCCAGCTCCTGTAATCGTATATTAATATGCAGTTTTCCCTATAAAATATGGAAGCATTAATAATCGGATTGTTTATCATAATTTTGATAGTCTGTGCATTCATAAAACATCAGCACAAAAAGAAAGAACTTGCATCATATGAGCATGAAAAACAGACGAAAGAAATGGCAAAAGAGGTTGAGGGACTTATCAACGAGGTAATCCGGGAATCAGAGTACGGAAAGAAGACCAACAATGAAATTGAGCAATTGAAAAGTGAGATTAAACAATTGCGAAAAGAATTAAGTGAATCAAAAGGGGATGATTACGAAAAACAAAATGTTTAGGAGAATTCCGTATGCAAATTAAATTAACAGCAGCCTTCCAAAAGGTACCCGAAGGATATATCGGATTTCACTAGTGTCCGGTTATAAGTTGAACAAAGACAATTGTTTATAAAGAACGCGCGGTTCGCTTTTGTAATCAGAATTTGTAAGTACTTGCAAAATAGGGGCTTTCTCAAATAGGGTAATACTCAAAATTTGTAAAATTGTGTAG
>PHFX01000042.1 GCA_007618135.1 Candidatus Brocadia sp. WS118
CCGGAACTTACAAGGGGATAGGCTTCGATACGATCGGCCTCGATCCGATCGCGGCGGCAGAACTGCCGAGGCATAAACGGCTCTTCATGGAGAACGAGATCGTCAATATCGTAAACCTGACGAATCTCGACCGGTTCGGAGACGGACTGTTTTATTTCAGCTGTTTTCCGCTTAAGATCGAAGATGCGGACGGATCGCCCATCCGGGCCGTCGGATGGCTGGCGTAGCAGCTGACTGTTGTTTTCCATCCCAGGCCTTAATTGACGGGAGCAGGGTGAGACGGTCCGTATTGATTTCTATATAGGCCTCTCTTCAGGTAAAAGTGCTATATTTTTAAATAGAACACTATCATAAAAAGAAGGTACCTTATGGACACTTTAAAAGCAATTGCCGGTCGTTCTTCTGTTCGCGCCTATACTGACGAACAGGTTTCTGCGGAAAATCTCAATACGGTTCTTGAAGCCGGATGTGCGGCTCCGGTGGGGATGGGGCAGTATGACAAGATGCACATCACCGTGGTTCAGGATAAGGGACTGCTCTCCCGGATTTCCGCAACGGTGCAGCAGATGATGCAGAGGCCGGGTGATCCGCTGTACGGCGCGCCTACTCTCATTATGATCTCGTCGGCGGAAATGCCGATGCCGGGGCTCGATTATGCGGACGGTTCCTGTATCGCGGAAAACATGCAGCTAGCGGCTATGGAGCTGGGGCTCGGTTCCGTCATTATCTGGGCTGCGGGCATCGCCGCCAACGCGGATCCGGAGCTGAAGAAGGATCTGGGAATCCCGGACGGGAACAAGGCTGTGATCAGTATCGTGCTGGGGACTCCGGCTGTGCAGCCGCCTGAAAAGAAGCTCGGCGTCACGATTGACGTAAACTACGTGCGGTAGCCGTCGAGGTATGTTATCGGCAGCGTATTAACATTTAATCATGAAGAAGTATCCAGGCCTGTCTCTTCGGAGACAGGTTTTTTCATGTCCTGAAGCTCCGGTTTTCCCGCTGATGTGCGGACAAAATTCTATCTGTAAAGGGCGAAAAATGGCGGATTGAAATCGGTTGACAAGGTCTGTTTACGGGAATATGATTGTACTTAGATACTATACACGTATAGTATGCGCGCATACTCGATTCGAAGGGACGCCGGGGAATCTATTGTAGAAATCAAGGAGCAGCAGGAATGAGCACAATCAGGATCAATCATGACGGGTCTGGCGAGTTTACTCTGGAGCGCGGATGTGTCGCTCACATCGATACGTCCAAATGTGTAAACTGCGGAACCTGCCGGGAAATATGTCCGGTGGAAGCCATTGAAGAAGCACAGCGTCGGATCTGCCGCGTATGTCCGGAATGCACCGATCAGCCGGTCATGCGCCTCGACGATATCGACGACTTCTGCACAAAGCAGTCGTGTACGACAGCCTGTCCGCTGGGGATAAGCCCGCAGGGTTATATCGGCCTGGCGCGTAACGGAAAGCTGGAGGAAGCCTACAGGCTCGTCTGGGAAAAGAATCCGCTGCCGTCGGTCTGCGCGCACATCTGTCATCATCCGTGCGAACAGGTCTGCAAGCGCGGGGTCCTGGTTGACGATCCGATGGCGATTCGCGGGATCAAGCGGTATCTGGGCGAGCATACGGACTACGAACTTCCGAAGTACCCGAAGATGCACGACGAACGGATCGCGGTGATCGGGGCGGGACCTGCGGGTTTGTCCGCGGGACACTTCCTGTCATCGATGGGATACGACGTGACTGTCTTCGAAGGGAATATGGAACCGGGCGGCATGCTGGTGCGCGGGATTCCGGAATTCAGACTGGACCGCGAAGCTGTGAAGAAGGATATCCGGAAGCTTCAGGAAGCGGGACTCAAAATCGAATGCGGCGCCCGGATCGGGAAGAAGGCCGTAAGCGAGCTGCAGAAGGAATACGACGCGGTGGTGGTCGCGGCGGGGACTCCCCACGGGAAGGAAATCACCTGGGTCGATAAATGGAACTACGACGCCGTGTATACGGCGATTCAGTTCATGGATTTCATGAACAACGATCAGAATACGTACCGGATGCCTCATCAGAACTTCGTCATCGAAGGGAAGGAAGGGGTTGTCATCGGCGGTGGTTCGGTGGCGATGGATACGGCGAGAGCTGCGCTTCGCATGGGCGCTGACAAGGTGACGGTGGTCTGTCTCGAAGAGGGCGAATACGTTCCGGCTCATCAGTGGGAAAAGGACGAAGCGGCTGAAGAAGGCGTCGTCTTTATGGAAGGTTACAGCCCGAAGGATTACACGGGACGGGTCAATACCCTTGAAGGGATCGACTTTGTCAAGGTGGACAGCTTCTCGAAGGACGACAGCGGAAAGATCAGCTTTACGACGGACGACAGTCAGGTGGTCCATATCCCGGCTCAGTTCTGCATCACGGCTATCGGCCAGTATGCGGACGATATTTATCCGGCGGCGGACGGGGATACTGTCTTCTATGCGGGAGATATCAGCGGGGCTGCGTGCTCGGTGATCGACGCGCTGGCAAGCGGCCGGAAGGCTGCGTACGATGTGGATGCCGTGATCCAGGAACGGACGGTCCGGGATGCGGAGATCGGCCAGAAGCTGGTTCAGGCGCCGATGGAAGAAAAGATTTTCCCGTGCAACCGGAGAAAGACGCAGCGTCACGAACGTCCGATGACGGATCCGGAGGACCGGATCAAAAGCTTCGACGAGGTGGAGCTCACGTATACGGACAAACGGTTTGCTCAGGAGGTCCTGCGGTGTCTCGGATGCGGCTATTCGCTCATCGATGGGGAAAAGTGCATCGGCTGCGGAATCTGCGAGAAGTACTGTCCCGAAGGCGATGTGATAAGCATGGTAAGGAAATAAGGAGAATATAAGATGGACAAGACTAAGAGAACTGCTCTCGTTGTCGGCGCCGGCCCCGGAGGCAGCACCGCGGCGTTTTATCTGGCAAGGCTCGGTGTGGATGTCTTATTTGTTGATAAGGAAACCTGGCCCCGGGACAAGATCTGCGGAGGAGTGTACCTGTCGAGTCTGTATCCGATGTTAAAGGATATGGGATGCTTCGACGCGATGTATGCGCAGCAGGCCTGCAATATCGAAACGATGCGGCTCATCGACAGGGAAGAGGATTATATCGTCCTGGATGTGGATCCGTTTATGATCGCGCCCCGCCGTTTCACGGATGATCAGATCCGGAGAGCGGCGATCCGCGAGGGTGCGGATTTTATGGAAAATTACGAGGCCACAAGTCTTATCATGCGCAAGGGCGTGGTGAAGGGCGTTCACGGTCTGTATCATAACGAGCCGATGGATATCGAGGCGGATGTGGTGATTATCGCCAACGGGTCTCACAGCGAACTGAGTCGTCAGCTGGGGGCTTTCGTCGATGATCCGGATATGACGATGTACTGCTTCCGTGCCTATGTGGACGGTGTGGAAGGGCTGGTTCCGAATCAGGCGGAGGAATATTATGTGCCGATGGGCGTGAACGGCTGGAGTCCGATCTGCACGACGTGGCTTAATCCGCACTACGAGGGCAAGCAGGCGGTGCTGGGACTTACGATCACTGAAAAAGCGCTTCGGGACAGCGGCATGTCGTCGATGGAATTTTACGAATACTGGAAGAACAACACGAAATTCGGGCAGGCGAGGCTTAAGAACGCGACGCTTATCGACAAGTTCCGCGGATGGCGTCTTCCGGGTTCGAGAAAGCTTGCCCAGAGCGTGTTCCCGGGCGCGATTCTGATCGGGGATGCGATCGCTGCGGCGGAATGTGCGTTCGAATACGGGATTCCGTCTGCGATGGTAGGCGGGCAGATCGCGGCGGGTGTTATCGCGGACTGTGCGGAAAAGAATGATTTCTCCTTCGATGCGCTCAACCGGTACCAGGAACAGGCGTCTGCTGCGCTGGATCCGGGGCTGCAGTTTAACGGGATGTTCAGAGACGAGCTTCTTAATAAGGAAGAGGTCATGAAGGATTTCTTCAGATGGGTCAAGGAGCAGCCGGGTTATCCGCATCTGTCCTTCAGCGGATCGGCGATCAAGTATATGTCGGAGGTCCTGGGTCTGGATATTCAGGTTAGCGACAATGCGAGATCTCAGTAATTGAGATAAAATAATAAGCAGTCTAATCGACCCTCGGGAGCTTGTGCTTCCGGGGGTTTTGGTTGCGGGGGAGTGATAAGGGTGTTAGAATCAGACTGATTCCAGGGTTAACGGATAATACGAAGGAGGGGATGTTATATGGCACGACAAAACATAGAAAAGAGACTGCAGATCCTTCGGGTTTCCTACGAGCTGTTCAGCGGGGTGGAATACGAAGCGGTGTCGCTGGCGGATATCGCGAAACGGGCGGAGATCAGCAAATCGCTGCTGCAGTACTACTATCCCCAGAAGATCGAGATTGTCAGGGATCTGCTTTCCGATATCCTGAACATTTCCTTTTCATATACCGATGTTCTGTCTGCCCCTGACGAGGATGTCATGCAGGAGATCTCGGATTTTAACATGCTGTTCTTCAAAGCGGTGGAATACAACTATCATCTGAATCAGTTTATCATGTCGTCGGTCAGTCAGCCGCAGCTGCTGGATCTGTGGATCGAGACGATATGCAGCTGGCTCAGGAAGGTATGCGGGGAGAACACGTTCTCGTATCTGCAGCTCAAGACGGCGCTGTGCTTCGCGATGGGCGGGTCCATGCATCTGTTTCAGCATAAGGACGAGCTGGGGATCGACTACCATTTCTACACGGAAAATCATATCCGGACCATTCTCGGGTTCCTGAAGTACGATCAGAAGACGATTGACGAGATCTGCGGGAAGACGAAGGACAGGGTGGAGCAGGTAGATATCAATGCGTTCCTGAAGTACTGCGAGGATTCGATCCAGTGGTTCAGTCTGTAGGCTGATCCGGATCGGATAGGACTGATCCATCGAGCAGATCAGGTTGATCCGATGATGCTGATGGTCATCACATTAGAACAGAATATGCAGTCAGGTAGATACAAAACCTCCGAGGTAGACAGCCGATCCGGAGGTTTTTTGCTGTAAATTATCTGCATTTAATAGCACACTTATATGATTATCAAGCATGGTTCTCGGTTTTCAATTATAATAGATGACAGACTGATCGTCGTTTACTTTATTTTAATTAATAGAAATGACGATCAAAGACGGAGCTGTAAGAATTCACTATATAGCAATAATATAATCAATTATAAAGAAATCCTTTCAAGCTCTGTTTTTCAAGAATTTCAAATGTGAAAGGGAAAATAATGGATTTCAAAGCATTATTAACGGATAAATTGAAATGGAGTGAGGAAGAAGCTGCCCAAATACTTGGAACCAGTATTGAACAAATACGTAAGTGGGAAATTAATGATGATACCCTTACGAATAGTATTATCTCAAAAATTGTTGAGCATTCGGGTTTAGATTACAATACCGTTTTAGATTATCATAAAGCTCGTCCAGAACATTTCTATACACAGAATACCTGGAAAAAGACAGACGAAGTTAAACAAAGTTATATGGAATATATCGATTTCGCTTTAGATAAAATGAACTTGGATGAAGAACAAAAGAATAAATATATTAAGAATTTACAGAGCGGGATTAAAAACAGTCAGGTCAAACCCAGTATTTCAATTGTTGGGAGATCAGATACAGGAAAAAGCACTTTAATCAATACGCTACTAGGCTCTGAAAAAATGCCTGTATCATGGACTCCGACAACTTCAATAGCAGTTTACATTAAACATATAAATGACAGGCCAAATTTCATAAAGGATACAACCTGGATTTTTGCTGATGAGATGGATGGTGAGAATCTATGGAATGTTAAAAAGCTTTATGATAAAGATTACTGTCAAAAATGGAAAATAGCTCAAGGTGATGTAGATATACTATCATTATTTGGGACTCGTCAGGGCGAAATGTCTAAAAAGCGAGCAGGCGCTGCAGTAGTATTTCTTGATGCACCAATTCTTTGTAATTGCGATATATTGGATCTTCCCGGTTATGGGACAGAAGAGGCAAGCGACGATATTATTACCTTCAATGCCGGACAGAAAGCAGATATTTTAATTTATCTTTCTCAGGCAAATGGCTTCATGAGAGTTGAAGATATTAATTATCTAAAAGAAAATATTAGAACTCTTCCCGTATTTGAGAAAAAGGAAGAGAATAACGTGAAGCCGCTATCAAATTTATTTGTAGTGGCTTCACAGGCAAATTCAGTTAATAACGGAAATGTTAAAGATCTGTCTATTATTCTCCAGAAGGGATGTGAAAATTTTTGTAAAACTCTAGCACCGAAATATTGGAAAAAAAGAGAAGATATTTCTGGTTTTACAAATTATGGGACATCCATATTACCAAAACGATTTTTTACCTACACTATCGATATTCCGCTGTTGTGTAAAAATTTTAATTCTTCATTAAAAGAAATACTGGAAATGCTTCCTGAAATAATTAATAAAAGGACACAGGCTTTTATTGAAGAATATCGAAGAACATATATTGCCATTCTTGAGACCGAGATCAAAATGAATGAAGGCCTTTTATCTGACAAAGAAGAGTATTGTAAAAAACTTCAGGAAATTGAAGATAGCGAATTAAAACGGACAAAAGATAATAGTGAAAATGAAAGAAAAATCACCCAAAAAATTGATGCGTTATCTATTAAAAGTCAAAATGAGTTTAGTCAGTACTATTCTGGAATAATTAATACAGATAATTTAGTATCAAAAATGCAAAATCGCAATGTTAAAAATAATAAAGAAGATATTAATTATTTTGTAAGTCAGATTCAAGACGAGCTTTTAACAGAATGTAATTTAATACTGGAAAAGAATACTAAGGAGCTTTCGTCTGATCTCCAAAAATACATTAAAAATTTAGATGAAAAATTCAGAAACTCCAGTACTAATTCTACAATAGATATTGATTTCGATGCTGGTTTCGCATTCTCTGAAGCGGTTGGAAGAATTGGAAGGCTTGGAATCATCGGTGGTTTAGCTGGATGTATTGCAAGTGAAGCTGTTGGTAGTCTAGGCAGTATTGCGTTTTTTACTGGTATAGGGGGAAATATTGTTTTAGGATCCTCATTCTTTGGTCCTATGGGAATTGCAATGGGAGCAGCTATAATAGGAGTAATCGGGCTCATTCAATTATTCAGTGGAGAATGGGAAAAAAACGTTGCTAAAAAAATTGTTGAATCCTATGACGATAATGATTTTAAACGTTCTTTTAAAAATCTGATTACAGATTACTGGAAACAGACAGAATCTGCTTTTGTTCAGGCTAATCGCGAAGTGGAAAAGAAGTGGGTTAAAACTGTTGAAGAACTGAGAAATAAGATTAATAGTTATGATGCAGTTGAAATTCAGAATAATATTCAAAATCTAAAAAATATTTTATATTTTTATAATCATATTCCAATCGACAGAAGCGACTGCCAAGTGGTAAACATATGAAAAACATGATTGACTTATTTAATAAATATAAAAATGCAGGAAATATCGACGAAACTTTACTTGTAGGGCGTAATATGGTCAATAAATATCCTGATGATTTTGAATCATTTCATGTATATATGGACTTTTTATTAATGCTCGCCGAAAAATTGCCGGTGATTTCAGAGCGAAATAGTTTTTTGCAACAGGCCAATATCGTTTTAGCGTTTTTCGAAGAGAATGCAAATTTAGATTCTGAGCTTATTATTGTATTAGGCAGGTATAAAAATAGAATTGCTGACATAGCAGATAGCATAAATACCGAAGAAGATGAAAAGATTGAGATACAGTTAAAAGAAATCCAACGTAGTAATAATCAGCAGATTAAAGAATTGTATGCGCTCAATCAAGAACTAATTGCAGTTAATACTCAAGATGCATTTGATAACACCTTGAACGACATCGGTCTTGCCGATTCGCGTATTGAACATGATTACCTTACTGATGAACAGCAGAAGCATTATGATCAACTCAATAAAAGCTGTGCGGCAGA
This sequence comes from Candidatus Brocadia sp. WS118, assembly GCA_007618135.1. GTDB lineage: Bacteria > Planctomycetota > Brocadiia > Brocadiales > Brocadiaceae > Brocadia. The sequence goes on from PHFX01000042.1 coordinate 8,012, forward strand.
TATTAGTAAAAAAATGCAGGAATTGGAACATAAGAAGAATATTTCATATAACAAACGAGCTGTAGAAGCTTATTCAAAAGCCTTCAAGAAGTTTAAACAGGATGAGAATAATTACAAAAATCAGTCACAGTTGTTTAAACTGGTTGCATCTACTTTATTCGCTTATGACGCAGGGAAACTTTTTAACGAAACGTTAATATTCTATAATCATGTTTATACTTATATATTCAGTAAACTTGATGATGACGGTAAACTAGCATTAACTAGATTTTCTATCGAATGCGAAAGAAAGCTAGATTATTAAAATGATTTCTGAATTAAAAAACCGAAAAAGTCTAACCTTTTACGATACTTCGCGATTTCAACCTAGCGGAGCATTAACAACAGCTTATTCCGGTGGAATTACTTCTGTTTCTTTATCAGCGGTTGGTTATTCCACAGTAAATACGACAAATGAATTTAATAACCAGCTAAATAACTATTTGACTAATTTACAGTCTAAACAAGACGCAATAACGAAAAAAGTTACCGATATTCTTAAAGATTCACCTGATTATAAAGGGTCAAGGAATAGCGGAGTTGATCTTGCCTGGGATTATGAAAAAGCTGATGTCGAAATGGGTGGTAAAGGTTCAGCGAACTGGAACAAGGAGCAAAGAGAGGAAATTAAAAATTCCGGGAAGGTAAGAGGGGCCGAAGGGCATCATCAAAAAAATGTCAGTGATCATCCTGAAGAGCAAGGGAATGCTGATAATATTAAATTTTATAAGTCCAGGCAAGAACATTTAAAAAAGGGTCATGACGGAAATTTTAAAAATGAAAGTGACGAACCGCTAATTGATAAAACAAAGATGCTTAAAAAGACAAACGGAAGACGTGTCATAAAAAATGAAATCCGTGGGTTAGGCATTGCGGCAGCTATTGGGGCTGGAGTGGGTTTTACAATAGGATTTACAGTTACTTTAGCTCAATCTGGGATAACACCAGAATCAATAAAATTTGCTTTAGCTGAAGGTGGGAAATCCGGTCTTTCTTCTGGGGTCCAGTCTGTAGTATCTTATGGAATAGGCAGGACGATTGGACAACTAGCTGTAAGTGCAGTGGAAGGATGGCTGCCAAATATCGGTATTAGTGTCACTGAAAACATTGCTAAAATGTGTAATATGGGAGTTATCGGTTCCATTACAATAATTGCTTTTTCGGTTTACCAATTTTTTAAATTAACGCATAATGGAGCTACAGTTAAAGAAGCAGCAATTGCAGTTAGAGATCAGGCATTGTTTTCGCTTTCTCTGTTAGCTATTTCCATTTTAGTCCAAGGAATCTGGGGGGGGCCGGCAGGTATGATTGTTTCATTAAGCTTCGGAATTGTTACGGTTACGACCTCAGTAGTCAGCTCAATTCATCAACGAGAAGAATTTGAACGAATTCGCTGTTATATAATCGAGAAAAGCAAACCAGTTTTCATTTGATTGATTGGAGATAAATGGATTTCAAAGAATTTGCAAAGAAAGCTGAAAGGCAAGACACGAGGAACAGATTTGAAGCTTGTTCTAAGGATTTATCTTTTATACCAAAGACGATGCAGGGGTTTTATTCTGAATATAATCCTGTAGATGTTGAAGTTTCAATGGATGGAAATGCAGTTCGGTTTTATCCATATTCTGATTTAAAAGAATTAAAACAGGACTATGAATTAGAAGATGATCGCTTTGTTTTTGCTACTTGCAATAGTGATCCAATATTCATGTATAATGATAAAATTTATACATATTGTCATGAATGTTCAGTAACGGATTATGAATTATTGGCAGAGAGTTTCTCTGATTTTTTATTACAAACGGATTAATTATTAAAATAACAATTAAGCATCTGCTACGGCAGGTGCTTTTATTATCTGCAAAATATTTTGCATATTCCTGTACTCTTATGTGATTCTCAAGCATGAATACCGGTTTTCAATTATAATTGATAACAGACTGATCGTCGTTTACTTCACTTTTATTAACAGAAATGACGATCAAAGACAGACAATTGGGGGGATTCATTCATGAGACGCAAAAACAGAGAAATTACGGACTTTAACGAAATAACAGAGCTGCTGGGACGCTGCCAGACAATACGGCTGGGGATGTTCGACCACGAATATCCGTACGTCGTACCGGTATCCTTCGGAATGGAAGTGAAGGACGGGACAGCGATCGTATACTTCCACGGAGCGAAGGCAGGACAGAAGGTATGGCTGCTGGATGAAGATTCGAGAGTCTGCGTCGAAGCC
>PHFX01000043.1 GCA_007618135.1 Candidatus Brocadia sp. WS118
CTTCAATTGCTTTCTCCCCGGGAGCTTCCGTGCTATATCGTTTAAATACAGTGAACACAATCGGCGGAACAAAAAGATTGTCTTTGATGTCTTCCGGGTTGAAAATATTAAAACCGTTGATTCCGCCAAAGATCATCTCTCCGCTGCGGCTCTTACAAAATGCGCCGAAATTAAAGGTATTGCTCTGCAATCCGTCATTAATGTCATAGTTTTTAAAGGTTTTATCCCGGGGGTTAAACCTGGATATTCCGTTTCCCGTGCTAAGCCAGAGATTCCCCTGGTTATCTTCCAATATACCGTTAATACTGAGATGTGGAAGTCCATCCGCTATGCCATAGGAAAAAAAGACTTCTTTTTCCCGGTCAAAACGATTCAACCCGCCACCGTCTGTTCCCAGCCATAAAACCCCTGAACGGTCCTCATATATACAAAGTATAGTATTATTACTTAACGTTTCAGGATTTTCCGGGTCATGTTTAAAGGGGTAAAATTCCTCTTTCTCACGATCAAAGCGGTTCAAACCGCCGTTTAATGTTCCGACCCACAAGATTCCCTGGCTATCTTCATATATTGAATAAATTGTATTAGTGCTCAGGCTGGTGGGGTTCTGGGCATCATGCTGATAACGCTTAAATGTTTGTGTTTGTCTTTCATAACGATTCAAACCTTTGTCAAATGTTCCAATCCATAATACACCCGAGCGATCGACACAAAGAGAAAATATAGTTCTACTGCTAAGTGTGGTCGGATCGTGTCGTTTCACTTCAAAATGTCGAAATGTTTCGTTTTCGCGGTCAAAACGATTCAACCCGCCTATCGGGCCGGAGGTTCCGATCCATAATGTCCCCTGTAGATCTTCACGTAAGGAATAAATTGTGTTGGCGCTTAAAGATTGAGAATTTTCGCGGTCATGTTTAAATGTATGGAAAGTACCACTTTTTCGATCAAACTTATTCAATCCCCCCGACTCCGTTCCGACCCATAAACTTCCCTGGCGATCTTCATAGAGGGCATAGATGGTATTGGTACTTAAACTTTGAGGATTATGAGTGTTGTGTGCAAAATGCTGGAAAACAGATCTTTGCCGTTCAAACCTGTTCACTCCCCCGCCATAAGTTCCCATCCATAGCGCTCCCGAACGATCTTCGTAAATACTGAGGTTATAAGAATCGTATTGAATTCGTTTGAAAGCCGCATTTTCCCTGTCAAATAGATTCAATCCCTCTTGTGTTCCCACCCACAACATTCCGGTATGATCTTCAAATATTGTGCGAACATAATTATTCGATAAAGATTGAGGATCTTGAGGGTCATGCATAAAATGCTGGAAGGTCTCGCTTTCCCGGTCAAAATAATTTAATCCGCCGCCGTAAGTTCCTATCCACAAGGTTCCAGTTTTATCTTCATAGATCGCATAAACTTCTCTATAACTTAAACTTTGGGGATTTTGCGGATCCGGTTTGAAGTGTTTAAAAGTTTCACTTCCCAAATCAAAGCGATTCAATCCCCAATTTGTTCCTACCCACAAAACATTCGGTTGGCCGGGAGACTCATGAAGATCAAAGACCATTTCTCCGTACAAACTTTGGGGATTTTGCGGGTCATAGCCAAAATGTCGAAATGCCTTAGTATTCCGATCAAAACGGTTTAGCTTTCCATCATAGGTTGCTATCCACAGGACTTTGGAATGATCTTCATAAATGTCAACTACTTCGTTATGGCTCAGGCTTGCTGGAATATTTGGATCATGTTGAAAACGTTGAAAAGTTTCGCTTTGCCGGTCAAAACAGTTCAGCCCCCCCAGCCAGGTTCCTACCCAAAGAATCCCCTGGTGATCTTCGAAAAGGGAATGGATATGATTGCCGCTTAAACTGTTCGGTATGGCTGGATCGTGTTTATAGACCTTAAACCCATGACCGTCATATCTGTTTAACCCATCCTCCGTGCCAATCCATATAAACCCTTTACTGTCTGAGATGATGCACCGGGCATAATTATTGGATAGTCCTTTTTCGGTATCGAGGTGATCGAACGCTACTCTTTTGGGTTGACAAAAGAGGCTGGGAGCAAAGATCATTACTCCCAGCCATATCCAGCTAATTAAATTCCGGGAGGGGGAAATTTTTATCATATTGTCCCCTTCAAGCAATAGAAGTTTCAGCACGGCGAATGAACTCTGCAGAAAAATTTTCACTGCAAGAGTGAATAAGCGCCCTGCTCCAAAACCATGTATTTAAAAACTATTCGTTATCACGAAATGATGGGATGAACCTAAGCATTACTGGGGAAAAAGTCAAGAGATGAGGGTGGGAAATGAAAAAATTCAATCTTGAATTAACGAAACAATGTGTATAGATTAGACTAAAAATACACATAGACGGGGAAACACGATGCGCACGAATATTATTATTGATGACCAATTGATGCAGGATGCCCTTCGCTTAGGCGGTTTCAAAACCAAAAAAGAAGCGGTGGAAGAAGCCCTGCGTTTATTGATCCGCTTAAAACAGCAAGAGCAGATTCGAAAATATCGCGGCAAATTGTATTGGGAAGGCGATTTAGAGGGCATGAGGACTGACTGATGATTATGGTTGACACCTCGGTGTGGGTCGATTACTTTAACGGAACCCAAACTCCCCAGACGGATATTTTGCACGCCATGCTCGGCCAGCAAATTATTGTGATCGGCGATTTGATTTATACCGAGGTGTTACAAGGATTCAATTCCGATAAGGATTTCAATACAGGCCGCCAATTGCTGGATACCCTTGTTTTTCGGGAAATGGTCGGCAGGGAGATCGCCCTGAAAAGCGCCGGGAATTATCGCTATCTGCGCCGGCAAGGCATTACGGTTCGCAAGACCATTGACGTGATTATCGGAACCTACTGTATTGAGAATAATATGGCGCTATTACATGCAGATAAAGACTTTGACGCATTGGAGACGCATTTGGGATTACAGGTTGTTAGATGAGGAGAAAGACATGACCAGAAGAATTCATACAAAATTAATCCGTGAAGGAGACTATGTAGCGGAAGTTGATATTGAATTGATTGAAACCGGGGAAGGATGGTCTCCTTATTTGTCTCTTGAGGACGCCCAAAAATTGGATGATGTAAGAGAAGCGCTGCGTAGGGGAGATATTAAGACGGCCTTAAAAATGGCGCGGGTTTTTAGTTTAAGCCCGGTTGATGATTAGTTCAACCCAGGTTGCGTATGTAGTCCCCAATTTTCTAACATTTTTTATGGCAGAATGATTGATTGGCAGAATAATTTTTTCCGAACACTCCCCACAGGTAATCCGTTTTTACGAATTTTCCCTCCTGGTTATTTGAAGCCCCCCAAAATGCCACTTCCCGTCCATGAGCATCGGGTGATCGGCATTAATTTGTAGGTTGTAGATCTGGCCCATCACCCAGCCGCGAATACACAATCCGAAGCACTTGCCGTTACCATCCTATGATGTGGGCGTTTTCTTGGGTGATGGAGGGATTTGTTGGCATGGGAATCTTCTTCGTTAGTTTAATTTCCATTATATCCAAAGTTCTAAATTGAAAGAAAAAGTTCTCGGCCTATCTTCTTATTCACTTCTGGGTACTTTTACCGCCTAATAAATTTACTACTTTTTTGTTTTGATAGCGCACGGCGACATCCAAAGCAGTTTGGTTTTCCTTGTTTTTGATGTTAATATTTGTTCCAGCAGATATAAGCAGTTTTGCAATTTCAACATTATCAGTTGTAGCCACTTCATGCAGCGGCGTATTACCCCGTTGGTCCTGTACATTGAAATCCGCTCCGGCTTTAAGGAGAACTTCCACTGATTTAGGAGAATTATGCGTTACTGCTATGTGTAATGCACTTTGTTGATAACTACTATATCCGCGGTAAGCCATAGCATTGACATCCGCACCGCCGGCAATTAATTCCTTCAGAATTTCCGAATTGCCTTCTGAAATTGCTACATGAAGCGGTGTACGTTCTCTTGCATCTCTGACATCTACCTTAGCACCGGCTATAAGTAAATATTTAACAATTTGTGGGTCATTGCCTGATGCTGCCAGGTGAAGTGGTGTCCAGTTTCGTGTCACCATGCTTCGATATTTGTGCTCACCCTCGACCACATTTAAATCTGCTCCTGAATCAATTAAGAGTTTCACGATTTCGACTTCTCCTATTGAAATCGCTTGGTGTAATGGTGTAAAACCATCACTGCTGATCTTATCAATACTAGCGCCAGCATCAATAAGAGTCTTGACATTTTCTGTTTGAATTCGTTTCGCTTTTTCTTTTTCTTCATTTGTCATACCAATTAGATCCATTTTTTGAATGGCCCCGTGAAGCACCGTATAACCTAGGTGATCTATTTCATTAGGATTGGCGCCAGCGCCTAAAAGTATTTTAGTAATTTCAGGAAATCCGTCTTCAATTGCTTGTTTAAGCGGCGAGTCATTAAATCCATTCAGTTCATCCATCTTGGCACCGTTGTCCAACAAAACTTTCACAGCCTCTGAAACACCTGAGCTAATAGCATTATGCAATGGAAACATTCCACCTTCTTTTGATTTAATATTCACATTCGCAGAGCCCGCAATGAGTGCTTTTATAACGCTGACATCACCATTTTTTGCCGCCAGGTGTAAGGGAGTCTTGCCACCTTTGTCAATCGCGTTTGCATTTGCTCCACCTTGAATTAGGATCTTCACACACTCGAGGGCTTTCGCTCTTGCCGCTAAATGCAGTGGTGTCAGCCCATCTTCGTCCTGGGCGTCAATCTCGGCGCCGCTTTCAATGAGGACTCTTGCACAGTCCACGGCATTTTCCCCTGCTGCAAAATGCAGCGCTGTCCGTCCAACTTCCCGTCCCTTTTCATATTCTTTGGCTTTTGCATTGATGTTGACTTTGTTCTTAATAAGTAAGTTGACGAATTCAACAGAATTATATTTTGAGGCTTGGTGAAGTGGTGGAATACCGGAGTGAATCTCTCCTCCATTTACATCAGCACCGTTCATGAGCAATATGCTTGCGATTTCCACAAATCCCTGGTTCGCTGCAATTTGCAAAGGATTTTCCAGTTTTTTCCACCTGCGATTCCAAAAATAATAATCATTGTTATAGGTATCTTTATTAAATATGGCGTCAGGTTCTAATATATCAAATATGTAAGAGTTTACGTTACTTCCTTTGCCCACGAGAATCTTAACAAGTTCCACTGCCCCTTTTTCAACGGCTAAATGCAAGGGTGTCTTCCAGTACGAATAACTATTTTCCGTGCTTTCAAAAGCTGCCCACGCATTCGGTTGGGCGCCGGCATCGAGAAGGTAACTAGGAGCATCCAATGAGCCATGCAAAACGGCGTAGTGCAATGGGGTCTTGTGGTTATAATCCTCGGCGTTTACGTCTGCGCAGTCAATTATGAGCTGTTTTACTTTGTAAGAATCACCTGAAGAAGCAGCTTTGTGTAACGGTGTTTCTCCATCATTTCCCACATAATACAACTGCACTGGATAATTCCATGCACGCAACAACTCAAATATTTTGTTGATGCTAATTGCTCGTCCAAAAGGAGGTTTATCAGCTTTAATCATTCCAACCAATTCACCGCTATTGTTTAATAATCCGCCACCAGAAGCCCCCCTCTCCACAAAGTTTGACTGGAATTCCAATTCCGTATCGGACATCTTAACAAATTTATCTGCTTCCAAGGGCATTCCCCAAGGCTCGCCATTCGGATATCCCGCAGGAAAGACAGGGCTTCCTGACGTCAGGATCTGGGTGCTGCCCAATCGATCAAGCGGTAATTCGCAGAATTTAATATCAAGCACATTATCTTTTTCGACACTCAAAACTGCCAGATCGATATCTTTGTCGAAGTGTTCTATTCGTGCTTCTACCCATCTATCCGGTAAATCCTTGAACATGACATGTATATCTTGAGCTTCGAGTTTGCCTTGACGAACAACATGTTCAGCTGTGCAGATATAGAACCGGGCCTCAGCTTGCCCGAAAATAATCCCAGCGCCGAGACCAAATTCGCACTTGATCATCGTTATGAGTTGCAATGTAACTTCCCGCTTCATTTTCAGATTCTCTGTATCAATTCTCCTCCTGAGCAATGACAATTTCAAACCTTCGTTCAAAGCCTTAAAACGCGGATCGTCTCGAATGTTGTCGAGATAGTCATCGGTTTTTATGTGCTCAAGGTTATCGAACCCCCAAAGGAGTGATTTTAAATGCCAATCCACAGCAGTGTCGATCTCGAGTTTGAGCGCATAAGCACAGGCTAAATCGTGTGCAACGTATCTATTTTCGGGGCTTAGTTTTAATCCACCTTGGAAGGTTTCAATGGCATTGTCCAACAGCCCCTTTTCTATGAGTGCATACCCTTCTTTTATAATGCGGTCAAGCTCCTGATCTACATTGCGCTGGGCGTGGGCAACTCCCATGCTGGCGAAAAACCACAGTACGACCATTGAACTGATCTTAAAATAAGTCAAACCTATGTTTCTGCCGTTATCTAAGATATTCAACAAGAATTGGAGCTTGGGATGTTTGATTGTCATTTCCGACCCCCTTGACTCGAATGATTTTTCCCATTTTGAAATTACCAGGCAAATATTATTCAAATTTTCCCCCACCAACGCAATACACCAACGATTAATCCGAAAAAATATAGCGTCGTGCCCCACAGCAGCGACAGGCCGTGGCGGGCGCTCAGCCATTCCAGATAGGTGGGCATCAGACTTCTTTGGTTTGCACCGGAGCCGGTTTGCATTCCCCGTACTCGACCGAAATATTTCAAAGAAATGTGGTCATTGTGCAATTGGATGGTTCTGATCTCGCCCCGCGACTGCTCAAAGCAAAGCGCCTCGCTGGCGCGCAGCAGGCGTTCTTTGCCGTTCAATGACTCATAATAGAGTGTGCCGCTTAGGATTGTCGAGACCTTGCGAACCAGGGTATGCTTTTGATCTACGAATTCGTCGATGCGGAAAAGGGTCAGATCATCGGCAAGGAGTTGTGATAAAAAGTTTCCCGGCTTTGAGGCTTCAGGGAAGCTGAGCATCAGGTCCACAAATTGAGAGTCTGTCCGCATAATTATTGCTTTAGGGCTGGCAAAATCGAACTTCTCCGGCATCCTGCCAGGTAGCGCTATCTGCATTGTGCCGTCAACCTCGGCGCGGAGTTCGACCGATGGACTCTTCAAAAACAATCTGTAATGAAGAGGGAGGTCGAAAGGTTGAATTCCCAAACGGCTTCCCGCTGGCAGCAGAAGGGTGGCAAGCGAGAGGCTGCTTGCGGATTCCTTTATGGGCACGATTAAAATATGAAGATTTGTCTTGCCATCTGCCGAGGCGTTGATTGTTTGGCGATCCTGGCTCCGTGTTCGCGGAAGACGAATTTCCTGCAGTCCGGCAACACCTAACCGGGATAGCTGCATAGTCTCGGTTAAAACCTGTTGTTTCGACAGTGTGAAGGTGACTTCCGACAAAGTAACGTCCAACTCTATCTCGGTTTCTGAAACCCTCGCAAAAAGTAAGATACTTACCATCAAGAGCGTGGTCAGCAACAAAACCGGCAACAGCCAACGCTTCGGGCGTTGTTCAGGTTGAGCGGTCTTAACGACATTTACCAACCGGTCCATTCGTTCCAGCGATTCTAACTCCTCTACAGAAACCTGGCCCCGCTTGTCAATGGCTTGGTCAGAAAGAGTTTTTGCTTTTTGAAGCAATAATTGTCTGAGTTTGCTTAAATTGATTTGTTCCATCATAAAAACGTTTACTTGGCATGGTCAAAAAGCATTTCAACGGTTGCTGATCCCCCGCCTCTCAATGCTGCCCCGATTTCCAAATAATATATCCCCGGCTTCTGCAGATTGGAAATCGGAATCGTTACACCTCGCCCCGCAGGATAAAAGCCATACTCTAGAGGTTCACCATCCTTGAGAAAGGAAGCCGGTTTGCCCCCCGAATCCACAAGGGCTAGGCTGATAAAAACTTCATTTAATTCGCGGCCAGGAACGATGACTAACCGATAACTTGTTGAATCCACTTGCTGGTGTTGTTGGCTAATGTGAAGTGGGATAAAAACATTCTGCTCCTTTTGACCGAACATTAAATCAGTCCATCCCACAACGCCGATATCGTCTTTGTGGATGTCCATGGCGGACAGAATATTGGTCGGCCAGATATATTGATCGCTGTCCGGCGGCAACTGCGTATCCATGCGATAATAGAGCCTGGGTTTGATTCCCTGAGCACGGAGTTTTATGATTGTTTTCTCGGGCGCTTCCCACTCAATGCGCAAATCTTCGGAGGATTCGAGATCATAGTCTTCAAAATATTTTGTAAAAGAGATGATTGATAATGTGGCGCTGCTGACCTCCTGGATATAGATTCCCTCGCAGCGATTGCCGCGTGGCGCATATCGAAACGGGTGATTTGTCGAGACTTTAAGGTCCGGATCACAGGTGCTCTCTTGGGCGGTAACCGGGATTGGCCCATAAAGCATGAGGCTAAGTAAGCTTATCGCTACACAAAATTTGATTTTGCCCATAATACAATTATTCATTATTTGTTATATAAATTCAGCCACATTGATCGTTAAGCGGAAACTTTATTTTCGATTAAACTTGGAGTCATTCGGCAAATTCGCGATTGTTGATAAAGAGAGATATGATCCGTTCCCGCGCCGAGGTCAGAAGCAAATGTTTGCGCTAGCGATAATCTATTGTCCAGAACATGATGGGAATAATGGCGGTGAGTAAGATGAGCAGGCGAATTTTGTCTGCGCTGAATTTGTCGAGTTTAGTACTCAGGAAAAGGCTGCCGCCCCAGAACGCAAAACCGAAGTTTTTGGTCTTGAAAATAATATCGTCTAAGTTTTTGATGGTGCTGTGGATCTGGTCGATTTCTTTTAAGAGCAGCTCCCAGCGGTGTTGGCGACGAATGTTGAAGAGATTTTCCATAGATGATTGATTTTAAGGTAGTGACAGAAAAGCAAGCATCAAGGTATTAGAGTCGGTTCGTACTTAACAAAACCACGTCCTTCACTGTCCTCTTCAAATTTATATATCCTACCCCCATCTTCGAATTCTTCTGTCGTGAAGAACTTGATTATCGGTCTGAAGTCAGATTCCTTCTTGGTGGGATCACTCTTCCCATCACTCGCACGATACGACTCCCCTTGCTCGACCCAAGGAACCGGAACATTATAAAATCGACCCGGGTTGCTGGTTGAGTGATAATACTTTATTACTGTATAAGGATCCCTTATCCCATAATTTGTTGATGTACCAATCGGGGGTGCGAAACATGGTTTATTAAACGCTTTGGCAATCTCTGCAAAGTAATTATCCCGCATATACTTTAGAGCGTATTCTTTAATTTCCCGAAACTCAATATCAAAAGACATCGAAGTCTTAGGTAACAATCTTGGTCGAAGCGACCCTCTGAGTATGCAATTATTGAAATTATATCGGAATTTTGCGGAAGGATTAGTAGAACCGATACTCTCATACCGGCTGCCGCCTAAACCGTTTACACATTGACCATAATTGTAACGGCTGGGATTTCCACTTTTCACCAATGACTGGATTACCGCCCTTGCTTCCGGAAATACCTGACAGCCCCATATCCAGATGATCCCGTCGTCACGAAAAGCATTTTGGATGTTTGTTTTCATAGACGTTGACATATTTGAAGAATTAAAGTCTTTGCGATGACGACCATCTTTATCATCTTTATCTCGTATAACAGAATTATTACTAAGATCAAAACTATTGATAAGAATTGGACCCTGGTCCCAACTGTGGCCAATAAAACTTAATTCGATTAGCCTTTTCGGATGATAAGTTCCCAATTTTGATAAAAAATCATAAATATCCATTATACCAATCAAACGATTATTTTTAGTAGTGCCATCTTGTCTAAATATCCATCCTCCTTCCCTTTTTCTGGTATAGTGCTTTCTGGTAATGATTTTTTCAAAGTCAAATTTTGTGCTCGCAACCCCATTAAAGTTGATTTCGTCAATTGCTTGCCAATCATTCACAGCTCTCAGTTTCCAAATGTCATTTTGACGTTTATTTACATAGACCCTACCATCCGCGACATTGAACCAGATAAACACAAGATTATTATTAGTTCTGTGCTGCAGCTTTACCAAAAGCGCCCTATTTCTACATAATGGACCATAATTATCTCCTTGAGAACGATAATCATAACCTGCAATCAGAACTACGAAATACTGTTGGCTGTTGGTTATAAATGATTTGCCTGTACTCGCTCCGCTCGTTTCGGGAGCTAAATCTTCTGGAGTTTCTTCCAACTCAGCTTCCTGATATATTACTTCATCATTTTTGTCTTCATTAAAATCCTCGAATTCTGTATTAGCAATTTCTTTGGAAGCACCACTAAAAAATTCCAATTCATCTTCCAATTCTACCTCTTCAAATTCCTCATCCTGGTTGACCTGCGCGAATTCATTTAGTGTTTCCTCGTCCCGCTCCTGGTCTTCTATATTAATATCCGTATAGTCCTCGAACCCCTCATTGTTAGCGTGAGGCGTTTCAGCCTTAAAGGCCTCTTCCCTTTCCATCTTACCAACCTGCTCGGGGCAGCGCGTTTTTGTAATCCACTGATTAACTTGCCGTATCAACCCTCGTGTGACACGAACGGCATGGTTAGTCCGACCGCCACCGGTCAATCCGACCGCTCCTGTATGAATTCCCACCAGGTAGTATATCCCATTCCGCTTGATCCAAACAGGAGCACCGCTCTGGCCGCCGCAAGTGTCCACATCGTGGGCCATGCTCTGACTCAAATATCTGGTTCTGGTCCCTTCCCAAATGAGCGTGAGCCCCCCAGATGCCATCAATTGGCCTCCCGATGGAATGTTCGGATTCGATCTCGCACTGCGAACTGCTACCACGCAAGCATCATACGCATAACCGGCTATGGATGCATTATGATTACGCAAAACATTTGGATCTAGTCGCTCACAATGAGCAAACCCGCATGATACTTGATTT
>PHFX01000044.1 GCA_007618135.1 Candidatus Brocadia sp. WS118
GATAAGAGCGATAAAGCTCATCATAAGCTCGGTACGCTTTCTCAGGATCATCGCCAAACATCTTACGCGCTACGCTTTCCGGTTCTTTCGGCTTCGCTGCTTCTGCCGGAGGTTTGACAGTAAAATCTGGCTGAAGCCCAGGAATCGGATCGGGAGCTTGAGGTTCGGGATTTGAAGGAACGGCTGACTCGTTCAAAGCATTATCTAGTACAGACATGATAACCTCTCTTTTTTCGGTTCTCTGAAAGTTTTGCCGATTGGCGCTTTCATAAGATTGCCGAGTTAGTTATTGCGTCCGTTTCCCATTTCGGACAGCATTTTTAGAACGGAGGCTTGCTTTAAGGCCGCGTCCGTTTCCTGCGCTGCTTGATTCGAAGCCTGCTGTTCAGCATCCATCTGCTGTTGCATGCCTGTTTCTTGCAAGAGCCGGTTGCGGTACGCGCCCAAACGTTCAAGCCACAAGGCTTTATTGGGAAAATTAGCCATATCAATGATCAGATCAGGAATCTCAGCCGCCAGATTAGGTACTCGCTGAATCATTTCAAGCGCAATGCTCAAGTTATAATTCATCTGCGAGACCGCTGTACGTCCAAATTCCAAGATCAAATCATACTCACCAACGGTAGGATCGACTGTAATACGCTCAATCGTCCTCTGGTACTGATCCAAAAGCTCGATTTCTGCCGGGGTTTGGCCGCCCATCATACCGCCGCCATTCATGCGAGCGAACGAAGCACCCGTTTCCCTTAAAAAAGGATACTGGTCGTCGGTGATACGGAAGAGCCGATCCGAGGGAAAGAACTTTTGCAGAAGCGGTATAAGCTTCTTGTAATGCAGCTTCACACTCCTGCGGTAATTATCCACGCCCATTTCCAACCCAACTACAGCCTGGGACAGAGCACGCTCGAATACCACACCGGAAGTTGCGCTCTTTAAATTTCCCAGCACCACATCCGTCAAACCGGTTATGGACTGAAACTCATTGTCCGCCGCTTGACTGAGTTGTGCCATTGCTGAGAGGGCTGATAAATAAGCTGATGCGTCAATTACCTTGAGTTGATCAAGGTCATGCACCTGGAAATTACCGCCTAATGCCGACATCGCATCGACTTGCTCTTGTGAAAGGCCTGATTGTTTTGTCCAGATAACCGTGCCCTTCGGAGCCTTTGCTACCAACGTTCTCGCCGCTGACCGATTCGCATTGAGTTCGTCTTGCTGACTGGTCAATTGATCGACCATCGAGGTATCCGTACCCATTGCGTAGTAGGGGCTGAACTTGGTAATGTCAAACATGCCGTTCGTTCCTTGTAAGAACGGATGCGGCATGCTCTCCAGCATCACGTCGCCGGAAAGCTTACAAATGTACGTTTCATCCCGTACATCATTTATTACATGAAATCCGGCATTTACGAGTTCGACGACTTCCTGCATCGTTTTGACATCGGGGATCAGCTCTCTCGTTTCAGGACGCCAAGCCATAACATACTTTTGGGACTCTTTGTACTGAAACTCCATAACACGCACCAAACGTCTGTTTTTGTAAGTTTGAAAGAACGTCCGGTCATCCCGAATGCCGGAAGCGTCTATCCGCTGCCGGATAAACTGTGCTTCATCTTCATTGTCAGCAAATTGCTTGACCAAAACATCTTCCCACAGCCATTGCGAATAAGCAATCATGCGGTGGTCGGATAAATCATATTCTCGACCATCCGGCTCCTCATAAACATAGCGAGGATCGACCGCCTCCAGCCGAACTTCCGGCCAGACTTTATTGAATCTGAGTTTCCAGCGCAGATAAGCCCGATCCGCAATATGCCCTTGCATAAACATATCGCTCTTGGCATACATTGCGAAGGCTTCGGAATCGACATATTTGATAGCAGCAGAAAAAATATCTGCAACCATCGGATCAGCACCGCGTCCGACTGGAAAGGCCTTTACATCCTGCCGTGACTGCCGCTCATTACCGGAAAGGATATTCAAAAACTTAAATATCTTGTTCACAGTAATAAGAGGGTCTTTCTTTGGCGCAGCCTTTTCAATGTCTGCCCGTGTCCAATGCCCGTACCCCGAATAGTAACCTAGATTGCGCTCCCATCTCCGGCGAGCGTCCCAGGAACTTTCTTCCGAGGCACGAAACCATTCGAGCAAATTGTCGATCTTGTTCTTATCCTGCTCTGGAAGCGCCATAATTATTTCTTTTTCATACCGAGTTTGGACAAAACGATTGCAATTGCTTGCTTCCGATTCGTTACCTTATTACCAGAAGACGAACGCATTTTGCCCGCCTTGAACTCGTGCATATACTTCTTAAAAACTTTTTGTTTTTCGTCTTTTGGCATGGTATAAATACTGGCGGCTATTTAAGGAACGGCTCGTAAATCCACCCGCGTTTTAGTCGCTGCGAAGCCATAAACGAATGACCGCATTGCTTGCAAGGCTGTGGAAAATTCTCATCCATCCCTGCTTCTTTCGGTGATGCGAACTTGCGCCATTCGGAAAAATTGCACTCTGGACAACGGCGGTATCTCTCCGTCACACGGCGGCAAGCTCTTTCACGAGTTGAGCCGTCATAAAGCCGCTGCGAAGGTTTTAGGCTGGCGTCATGCTGATACGCCAACGTAGAATTGCTTAAAGATGTGCCGTTTTCCACGAGGGATAATCTCCAAATTGTGTTGCAGTATTATAGAACCAGTCCATGGGCTTTTCTTGTTGCTGCGGCGGGCTAAAAAAGCTCGTGCTCACACACAGGTTAAGAGCATCGGCGTCGTCCGGTGAAAACTTCAAAATCTTTTTGATCTCGTCTTTATCTGAAATAACTGCTCGTCCGGCTGCATCATAATTTCGCCGAGGAGCCATCAATTGCGTTCTGAGCAGGTCTTTGGACTGCTGCGTAAGCCTTGACCATTCCAGTAAACGGTCGTTGGCAAGCTTGGCAGTTACATCCCAAAGCTCGCTACGTCTGTTTTTATAAGCCTTCTGGGAAATTGCTTTAGAGGAGGAATTGACCGGAATGAAATTAAAGCCATCGGCGAAATCTACCAATGCCGAGCCTCGATCACCGGTTACGTCGATCTTACAAGGAATTTTTTTCGGGTCATGCCCGGTTTTCTCACCCCATGTCTTCGCTAGTTCTTTTAGCTTGCCAGTAGTAAACTTAAAATCAAATCCCTGATAGCGTTCGTGAAAAACAACCGAGCGACCCCACCTAACGATAAAAACCGTATAATCATCGCCCTGGCGAGCCACGTCTACCCCGATTTCAGGAGCGTCTTTCGATCCTTTGGACGGAAGCGCAAATGTTGTCGTTTCACAGTAGTTAATCAGCGCTTCCGACCAAAGAGCCGTCGCTATTTGGGAGGGCCAGCGTCCTAACACGCGAGCCTCGAACACCGGCGAGATTTTATACCAGGTATCAGAATTTGGCGGCCATTCAAAGTCTTGGGTGGGGTTGGCGTCTTGTGAAACTACCGGCGTACAATATTCCGCCAACATACGTTCCACCCAAGACAGCCTTACTGCACTCGGAATTGGGGCAGGTTTGCCCTCAAGTTCGGCCTGGATATTGGGATGCTCCAGCGCCGACATATGGATTTTATGCCAGGTATTTTTGCGATACTCTTGGTAAGCGTAAGTCGTTGAATCAAGCGGGTTAAAAATGACTACCCAACGGTGGGTGTCTTTATTGATCATGGAAGTGGCCGCTTCCCAAAACGGAGCCGGAATACCGGTTGCTTCGTCAAGCAGGATAAGCATATTGGCTTCGTGGCGGCCTTGAAAACTGTGATAATCGCGGGTAGTAAAGCCTTTGGCAAAGTGGTTAGGGGCATCTTGCAGAGTCGCCTCGGCAGGTTTAAGGCCAGGGCGGCCTTTTCTTGCGACTCTGACTTCTTTCCATAAGATGTCTTTGACTTGCTCTTCGGTCGGGGCTGAAGTCAGGCAGATTCCAGGACTATGCGTATCATAAAACCAGTTTACCAGAATACCACCGGCCAAAAACGACTTCCCTGTAGTATTCGCACTACAAACCATCACCTTTTGATGGTTTTGTATGGCTCGGCATACGTCTCTTTGCTTTTTCCAAAGCCAGGCACCGATGATATTTTCGGCATACCCGATAATATCTTCTTTGAACTGGCTAAAATCTTGATTTTCGGTCTGAAAAATGCTCAAACGGGCAAGCGTTTCTTGCGGGAGTACCGAAGTAAGCACTTCCTGAAGAATTTGGCGCTGCTGTGGAGTTAGAACCTGCTCGTTGCGCAAATTTTGGCCTTAAAATAGAAAAGGGACGGTGGAATCACCGCCCCTCTTCAGGGTCAAGGAAACTAAACGGAAAGGGAGTTTTTTTATAACAGCTTTAAATCTCGATTTTCAAACTATCTTCAAGCTTAATTGGGAAGGTAACATTACCTAGCTTAATATCTTGATCGTGCCAATGAATCGTGATGTTTCCAGCTTTAGTAGCCATTATCAGTTTAATAATGATCTCTCTTAGCCTGGTCGCCTTTCGCTCAAGAACATCCTGTCGATTCATAAAAACGATCTAAATCCTTATTTTCGATGTAAACTTTGTTTACAGTATAGAAAAATTCTACGAATCTGCAAGTATTTTCTTTGCAAAAGTGAGAAAAAGTGCTATATTCAGGCAGCAGAGGCTTAAAATCTTATAATTTTCGACAATTTTGCGCCAATTCCACTCCTACCCTAAGCTGTCCTCGCTACTTAGGTCTCTGCAAAATCGGAATTGGCGCAATTTTTTAAAAAGAAAACTATTGATAATCTAAAACTGAATAACTATTTTAACTGCGTCCCTAGTACAGGATTGGTTAAAAGGCTTTAAAAGACCCCGTTGAAATGCTACTAGGGACATCGCAAATCAGCGGGGTTTTTTTTCTTTTTGTAAACACCTTAAAACGCTCTGCGCGCTGAGGCACAACAGCGATAACAAAGGTAGAGGCCGACTTTTAGCTAAAGTCCGGTCGAGCAATACCGCCCGGAACGGATAGTGCCGGTAAACCTTGTAGGCTAACTGCTTGGCTAACAAGGGAGATGTCCCTAAACACCCGCAAAGTTTTTTTGGCAATACGTAAAGAGCCAAAGAATCGCTAATAAGTACGCGGTCGATTCGTGAAA
The DNA here is from genome assembly GCA_007618135.1 of Candidatus Brocadia sp. WS118. GTDB lineage: Bacteria > Planctomycetota > Brocadiia > Brocadiales > Brocadiaceae > Brocadia. Next base: position 5,134 of record PHFX01000044.1, read on the forward strand.
AACACAAAACTTTGAAGCAGGCCAGCGACAGTGGCTCCGGCGAGTATAACTACGGGGATTTAAACCATCCCCGTTCTTCGCTCAAGTTCACCAGCGAGTATTCTTAACAGCAACAGCAGAAAGTATGCAAGGTATTAAAACAAATGTATTTATTAACAAATGAACAAAAAGGTAAAACAAATGAACAAAAAGGTAAAACATCTCAAGAGTTTACATACGAATGCGGAGAGATGAAAGTATAGCTAGTAGAAAATGAAAAAACCCCGCCTTGCCCTAAATGTAGAACTGCATATATTGGAATCTACGACAAAAAAACCTTTGGTTTAAAAGGAAAAAAACTATGAACAACTCATTTCTCGACCAGGAACCGCTACTCAGCAAGACTAAAAGTATCTTGTTGGTACTAGTACTAGCAGCTATCGGAGTACTTGTTGTAGATCAGGCAATCAAATTTTTTACACCTGATCCTGAACAAATTAGAATCGAATTTAAGAAATGACTACCCTAGAAGGTGACATTTTAAAGACCAAAAAGGGCATTATTGTTCATCAGGTCAATTGCCAAAAAAAGGCTGGGGCAGGACTTGCTCTCAAAATCCGCAAACATTTTAACGGCTGGTATAGGCATTTTCTTATGGTAGAACCAGCTTTAGGGAAGGTTGATTTCTACTCAGTTAGACCAGGGCTAACCATTGCCTCGATCTATGCACAGAGATTTTTTGGCAGGGATGGAAAATTTACGAACTATGAAGCTTTGCAAAACGGTTTGCGATTTGTTAGAGACCGGGCAGGGTTGCATACAGATGTCTATATTCCAAAGGGAATCGGATGCGGTCTGGCCGGAGGGAACTGGGGAATTGTAGAGAAACTGCTTGCTGAGGAACTGCCGCAAGCAGTTATTGTAGATTTTAAGCCACCAAAAATTAATCTGTCTTAGAATCGCTGTCGTCGTCATCCGTTGTATCAGTACCTTGCTCGTCCTCCTCAACATACCGCCTTAAATCTTCTAGCGGGTCTTCTGTATACGTTACAAAAGGATAATCGTCGTCAGATTCTAAACACCTCAACTCGTTACCATTCTTCATAAAAATTATTCCTGTTTATAGTTTTCGTCGTCTACATCTGTTGTTGAATCAAAATCCAAATTTTTTTCACTTGCTTTGTCTTTGCTAGTATCCGAATAATCGTATTCGTAATCGTGGTCATCTTCGCCACAAAGCGGTTTGCCATTATCAAGATTACTCATTATAAGACTTCCTTCAATTTAAAATTATAACTACCAATGCAACCGTTAGAACCACGCTCGCAACACACAAGGCAATTTCAAGCTTCGAAAATACTTCCCACCGCATAGTCTTCATCAACTCTCGGCGGCTCCAAATTGCTTTTCTAATCTCTTGCTGTGTCATCTTATCTCCTAAAACGGCATAAAATCCGGTTTATCAGGATCATCAGTTTGATATACAGGCTTTAAATCCAAAGCTTTTTGTGCTTTTCTGATCGCTCGCATTTTCTTTAGTCGTGCTTTTATCACATCCTTCATATTTCCTACGTGCGTATCCCAGCGTAAGTTAATAATCCTATCATCGCTTCGAATACCGTTCTCATGGCAAGCATCAAAATCTACACAATTTCTTGGTATGCCTTTATAGGTTAAAAGCATCGTGCGGGCTACTCTCAAATCATGCCGCTTGCCGTTGCACAACTGAACTAAGTTATACCCGTCTTTATCTTGACGGAACTTTAACTTTTTCAGCTTACCGCGTTTTTCTGACCAAATCGCTCCGTCCTCATCAGCAAAATATCCTGGAAAATCCGGTATTGGCTTCAAGGTGTCGTATCCGTTTGTCCAGTTTCGTTCTCAACAATGTTAGCAACAACTTCGGCAAAATCATCTTTCAACTCAGTAGAAACCTCTGAGTTTGAGACCTCTTCTTGCAGATTATCGGCAGCCTCTACAACATCATCAAATTCGCTCATACACAATAGTACAAAACATGATATAAAAAAGCAAGAAAAAAAGTATTGACTTTTTGCTAAAACCGATTAAATTGTGACATGCGAAAAGAAAACTATTACAAAGACCTTCCCAATCCAGAGCCGAGCTTACTAGCACAAATCAAGTCGCTAGCTGAGATTGCGCTTTTGACCCACGACTTAAACGAAAAAATCAAATGTCTGAACCAGATTATCAGAATGTCCGATGATAAGCTTTGGCGCACAGTAGAGAAAAAACAGCATGTTTAAATTTCTCAAGTCAAAAACCTTTGAAATCATTCTTGTAATAATCGGCTATCTTATTTTTGCTAGTTTTGTTATCTGTCGAACAGGTATTTCACAGTGCCAATAAGGAGAGCTTATGCAACGCAAACCTATTTTTAGCATTTTGCTGCTGCTTTATCTCCGCCTCTTGCTAGTTGACGACCAGGACAAAGGCGGTAATAACACGCCATCTACAAGCGGTAGCGATGATGACGATGACAGCAGTGACGACACCCCGCCGCCACAGGGGCCGGGAGATATAATCATAAAAGGCATTGTTTTAAACGATTATGTCGATTCTGATTTGGGTCAAGACCAGGGTGAGCTTGATCTTCAGCAACAAGATACACCAGGAGAAGTTTACGAACCATCCGGTGAAGTTTACGTACCGCCAGCAAAAGATGACACAGATGATTAAACACATCGTAGCATACGGACTGTCTAATGTCATTGCTAGAGCGGCTAGCTTTATTTTGCTACCGCTCTACGCTATTTATTTAGCACCCGAAGATTTCGGCACAGCAACCTTGCTCTGGACAATTATTGCCGGAGGTACGGCAATTGTGATAGGCAATCTTGACTCGGCTATGCTCAGATTCAAAGATGAGCAAGATTCAATCAGCATGTTAGCTGTGTTCGGGTTTGTTGCTACGATAGTCATTTTTACAGTGCTATACATAGTAAAAAGCATAAGCACACTTTCACTAGCGGTAACACTTATTATTGCAATAGACAGCCTGTCAGCAGTGCTGCTTAACGGACTTCGATCAGAGGAAGATAGCAAGGGTTACTTTATTGCCAGAATTTCTTACACCGTTACACTTGTTAGCGTAACGATTTTTTTTATGAAAGCAGACAGCACAGTACTATCCGCTTTCATTGCGCAGCTTTGTGCCTCTGTTGTTAGCTTAACGTATCTGCGGTTTAGATACGTTATAAACACGTCAGCCGACATCAACAAAGAAAAAATCAAAAAATATCTGCGTTATTCCTTACCTGTTGCCGTAACCGTACTATTGTTCATGGCATTAGATTTCTTAGACCGTTGGTTTATCGAACTTTACATGACTCGCGCTGATGTAGGATTCTACGGAGCGATCTATCGTTTAGGCATGATTGTCTCTGTAATCGTCACAGCCAGTCAACTAGCTTGGACGCCCTACGCGCTCAAGCATCACGACAAACCAGAGACACTAGGGAGATGGCAAATTTATGCTAATTTTGCCTACGCGGCTGCCTGTCTCATAACGGTTTTCGTACTACCAATTGTGATTACGAAATTTAAATTGCTGCCCGAAGCTTATCAAGCTTATTTTAATCTGCTCACACCTGTTGCGCTTTCTTACTGGATTTTTGGAGTCGGGCAAGCACAGGCCGCTTCATTGCTCCATCACAAAAAAACAGAATGGGCAACGCTGTCGGCTGGTTTAGCAGTTATCGTAAATATCGGATTAAATATCTTACTCATTCCAGATCAAGGCCTGGTAGGTGCAGCTAACGCTACACTAGCTGCTTATGCCGTTTATACGATCTCGATCTTTGTTTTAAGCTATAAAATCAGTATCATTCGCTACAATTGGCAACTACTAGCCGCTTTGTGGGCAGTTACCGGATACTTACTGTGGCTCGCGTAGGTAAAGGTTTTCTTATGGCTCTATTCACCTTGTTTGTCTGCTATATTGCCAAACTTGGCATTGATTTAGCAGCAGACCAGGGCGTTTTAGATATAATCGTTAGCTGGTTTCGTTAAAACAATAGGTAGGTAAATATGTATTGCATTTTATTTCTTGTTCTGATTGTAATCCTAGCAGCAATTATAGGTAAAGATGCTAACGACGGGCCGTCTTTTTTATAAGCAGTACACAAAAATGAACTTTAAAAAAACTATCTTACCGACCCTGCGCTATCAATTAGCGCAGCTTACCAAAGTCCCCACTGCCCTGACTATCAACCTGGTTGACAGGTGCAGCCTCAAATGTCAAATGTGCGATATTTGGCAAAACAAGGGTAAAGATATGCCATTAGCAGACTGGCATAAAGCTTTAACACAGCCCTTACTTAGAAAAATTACTTACATCGGTTTGACCGGTGGTGAGCCGTTGCTCTATAAAGAACTCCCACAGTTTGCTACGATGGTCTGCGGGCTTTACAATCTTGAAACCTTGCATCTCAACACCTCTGGTATCTACCCTGACCGACTAAAAAAATATCTTGAAATCATTTCAAATATTCACGGGCCTAGATTTGTTGTTGCGGTTAGTTTAGACGGAATCGAAAGCCACAACCGGATTAGAGGTGTTGAGGTTTACGATAAAGCTCTTATCAGCTTAGATATGATTCGTGCTTATGATATAGAAGCTACGATAAACTGTGTCGTAACTGATCAAAAACCAAATGAGCTAGATCGGCTAGTTGATTTGGCCGAGACCTTTAACCTTCCGCTCAATATCACACCAGCCTATAGCCGAACAGACTTAAACCATGATAAAGAGTTCGTTTTAGCCGAAGAAACAGCAAAATGGGTTGAAGACTACCTTTACAAGCAGCAAGCTAAAACAAAAGCTTTACCTATCGGATATATTTTGCAAATGCGAACAGGTAAACGGCAATTGCCTTGTGCTTTTTTAGACGGAGCGGCTGTTTCGCTCGATGCTAACGGCGAACTTTACGTGTGCCAAAACGAGTTTGGTACAGAGCATACCGCCAGCCTAGCGGAAAGGCGAAAGAAATTGAAACAAACCAAATGCGAGACCTGTCTTTCAACCTGCTTTAACTCGCTTGCAATGCGCGGACACATTATAAAACCATTAGAAATATGAACCACTATAACAAAAATACAGACGTCCGTGATGTCAAACACAACGACTTACGCTATAAATTCACCTTGCGGTTTATTGACGAACTGCATAGCCGAGTTTTAGACATCGGATCGAGAAATCCAATTACAAACCTAATTGAAGACCAGTTTGGGCTTGACATTCGCAACACTTCTAGAGACATAGATAGCGAACCACTAGAAGGGCACTATAATTTTGTTTTATGCTTCGAGGTTATCGAACATTTGATGAATCCGCTATGGTTTTTAAAAAACGTTAAATCAATTTTGGAGCCGAACGGGGCACTCTATCTCTCAACCCCGATCAATAAGCCAAAATTTCTCTGGCGAGATGACCATTTTCACGAATTTGACGAGCGAAGACTGTCACATTTGATCGAAAAAGCCGGATTCACGGTCGTTAAACAACAAAAAGTCAGCTTTAACCAATCTTTTGGTATCAGACCGTTAATTCGAAAACTATCGAAGTCGGGTACAATGTTTCTAAAACTAACCAGATGAAAATCAAACCTGAGCCAACTGTTATAATAAGCTGGCTATTACTATTTACGCTGTGTGTGTATCTCACCCAAACCAAAAGCTGTCAATGCTTTTGGCCTTAACAGGAGCCGATTATGTCACAAAAAAGAACTACGCAAGCCGACACACAAACTGTTACCACAACACAAACTGTTACCACAACACAAGGTGTCATACCCTACCTAACCAACCAGGGACAAGGGCCGTTGCGAGATGATCACACTGTAATAAACTACTCATGGGACCCATCGAGAAGCACAGCAGCAAACGAACGGGCAAAAGCACGCGCCTTTGAGCGGCTGCGCGAAATGCTACTAGAACAGCAAGACGATTTTAAGATCGACAGCACCGTTTTAGGTACGGTTTCTGACATTGTTAAAACCTTGCCCCAACCGAAACCCCGCCAACTCAAAGACGGCGCACTCGAAACCTGTGAGAGGCTAAAAGCGCTCGGCCTACTCAAAGCCGCCGAGACTCTGGATAGCAAGATCAGAGAAAAAACGATGCCGCAAAAGGGCTACCGTTTGGTTAGCGTCGATAGCATCATAAGATTCCTGCGCCGCAAGGTCGAAATATATAACCAGGCAAAGGGAAAAGAAGCAATCGAATCAGGTTGTGATAACAGCTATGCCAAAAACCGAACGATTACAGCCATGACCTGTGACTACTACAGAGGAGGAGATATTGGCAGGTTTATCTGGAAAGAAACCCCGGTATCAGACTATCCCGGCATTCCTCCTGATCATGTTTTAGACGCCCTGGAAAAAGCCCGACCGGATTTTGACGAGGTTTATGTTGCCGAGGTTGTCAATTTGCCCGACCCGATCTTAATTGGCAAACTCAAAGACCGGATAGAGGGCTATTACATCCCTAACAGCCAGTGGGGTAACGATGTTTGTTTGGATGATATTGTGTGAAGCAGCCTTTACCTGAAATCATTGCCAGGCTGGAGAAAATGTCCAGCTACAACGGTACAGCTAAACAAGCAATAGAAAAGCTTGCTTTAGCTGTATCGGATGATGAAAAAACAGAGATTATCAATCGCTTAATCAACGAGGCCTATGAATTTATTCAGCGGGTTTCGATCTGGGTGCAAATCTTAGAAAAACATGCAAGAAAAAACACTAGAAGCCCTGCAAAAAAGTCTACAAGAGACAAACGAAGCGGGGTTCATACACAACCCCTATAAGCCTTTAAATGGTTATGATTTTTGTTCGGCACTGCCATTCGGCAACTATATCCTTACTTGTGAAACAGACAGAATTTTTCTAATCGGTCGCCAGGCGTGCATAACGCATTTTAAAACAAATCCTAGCTTAGAACTTTATTTGAGCCAGTATCAACTTTTTCGCGCAAAACGCAATCGGCTTTACAGCTTGCTCAGACCAATCATAAAAAAATTCGGCTTTCGTTTCACCGTTGTAGTTGGTGACAGAACTATCGAATGCTTCTACTTGTTCAAAAAAACCTTTATTACAAATATTACAACTACAGGGAAGTCGTATGTAGAATACGAAAACGCATTACGTACCTTGCGAAATAAAAACCTGGAAGAAATAGAAAAGCTAGGTATGTCTTTTGAACAGGTAATGGCAGGTTGTAAGGAACAAAACAAGATTTTTAGACTGCTTTATTTTAACAAAGTTGCAGAAGGTGTGTTACAAAGGGCGTCAAATGGAAGCTAAAACATTTCACATAACGTGCAAAACCGCAGCCGCCGCCGAGTATCTAAAAAAGACCCTGCACGAACTCAGGCACGAGCACGGCTGGCTAAAAGGAGAGATTTTATGCTAGCATTTCTAAAAACGCTTAAAAACTATCTGCCAATCTCACGTAAACAGGGTGTTACTTTTAGCATGACCGTATCTGGCAATCTGCTTAGCGGACTTACAGATTACTCTCGTGAGGAGGTAATAAAAGATATTGCATTTGAGATTGGCAAACAAGCAGAATACAAAGCGCTGTGTTATTTCAAAAACGGAAGGAATTATCAATATGAACTGTAAAGAATTTTTAGCTGCTTTTGACAATAGCAAACGCTTGGTTTGCGTTCGCGTATCACAACCGTTTCTTATTTATCTTTTTACTAAAGGAAACAAAACAAATGCACTGGAATGCGTAGAAGGCTTACCGAAGGGCGCAAAATTTCACAATAGCTATTACGAGTGGGAATCAAACAGCGCTTATTTGGTTTTCAGCCACGAAAGCTTTGCCGAAGTGCCAGACGGTGAAAAACTACCGATTCTGAATATCGAACACAAGGAGATTTTATGATAGCAGATTTGGAAGCCCCTGTTACAGGGCCGGAAGACGTGCCAAGTCAAACGCCTGGTGAAAATATAAGCAATCCATACGATATTTACGAGGAGCCGCCTCCGATTACTGACAATGACGGTACTGATCCTCAAGAGTTGAATTTTGATGATTAACTACTCGCTTATAGCTGTGTTGGAAATTATGATTAGCTGGCCTGTGCTATCCTGAATCACGACAGTAGTTTTCTTTTCAAGGTACTGAATCTTAACATCAGAAAACTTCCTAACTTTCAAGCAAACCGTTTGTTTTTGGCCGGCACAGGCGG
>PHFX01000208.1 GCA_007618135.1 Candidatus Brocadia sp. WS118
TATCGCTAGCAGTGAGTATTTGTTTCTAAAAATGTTTCAATCCACGCTCCCGCGCGGGGAGCGACCTTTTCTTGGCTTCCCTGTTCCAAAAGCAAGGATGTTTCAATCCACGCTCCCGCGCGGGGAGCGACGTACGAAAAGCTGCTACTTAACAATAGCTGCAAGTTTCAATCCACGCTCCCGCGCGGGGAGCGACGCCCTTCTGAGGTCTACATCAATTTTGATATTCATGTTTCAATCCACGCTCCCGCGCGGGGAGCGACTCCGCACTCGTAACCTACTAAAAACAAACAACTTCCTCGTTATTTTGTGCGGATATATCATTTTCATCTTAAAAAATCTTCGTTTGTTACCGGTCATTGTACTAACATCGCTAAATACAACATCTTTTAAACACTGCGAACCATACATAGAAGCCATGTAAGCTTGAGGTTCGCACCAGTGTTTAAACAATCAAAGGCCCCTCCTGATCAATGGACGGTTTTGCGCCAACATGTTCCACGCGATGCCTCCAGTTAGACCCAAGATAGTAAAATCTCAAGCTGTCTTTCTCTGGATCAATTTCCGATATTAACCTGTCTTTCATCATGGTCCATTGTGCCGGATCAACAATACATTCAAATACAGAGTATTGAACCCTCTGCCCAAAATCCTTGCAGGCGCGCGCAACCCTGCGCAATCGCCGCTTGCCGCTTTCTTCCGTTGATACATCATAACTGACAATTACAAACATGGGAAACTCCCTTATGACCACTGAGCCACTGAGTATAAAACAATTAAACACGGACAAACAAGTTTGTCCGTGCCACCCTAAAACCCGTTTAAATAAAATGAGAATTCCTATACGATGAACGTAACACAATAAATAATATTCTTTCTCTGTGCCTCCGTGTCTCTGTAGTTCCATTCCAATCATTTCCAGATAAATGGCGGATAACTGTCCATATCCCCGCGCAGATAACGCGCCATCAGCAATGCCTGCACGTAAAAAAGAATGCCAACAGAAACCTTCTCCTTTAAAAACGGATGCTCTATCTCCTCCTGCTTGCGCTTCTGATAGGCAATCAGCACCGTCTTCCGCGTGTCATCATCCATCCACACGGCGCCCGATTCTTTTTTCTGAAATCCCTTTCCCTGCACCTGACAAAGGTTGATAAGCGAAAGCGCCAGCCGGTCGGCAAAGAATGGCCGAAACTCCTCCATCAGGTCAAGCGCAAGTCCGTACCTGCCGGGACGGTCCTTGTGCAGGAAACCTACGGCAGGGTCAAGTCCCACGGTCTCAAGCGCTGAACGCACATCGTGCATTACAATGGTATAGAGAAATGACAACAGGCAGTTTACCTTATCCAACGGAGGTCTGCGGTTCCGTTCATGGAAGCTAAAATTATCCTTCTGCGCGGTAATTAGATGATCAAATACACCAAAATACGTATATGCCGACTCTCCCTCTATTCCGCGCAATATATCCAGCGTCAATTCAGACTCAAACCTCTTCAGGTAATTTGCAAGTCTTTGCGAAGCATGTGATACCGCATCGGCATCAATCTTGTCTGAGTGGTCTCTCAATGCCCGCTGAAGCACAGTGCGGCAGTTGGCTATCTTGCCTGTCACGACGGCCTGCGCTATCGTAGCAGAACTTTTTAAGTCATCAGCCCTGCGATATTGTTCACGCCGCAGGAGGACATTACCGGACACAGGACCCTGCACCTTTGCAAGAAACGCTCCGTTCTCTGTGAGAAAACTAACAGCCACACCGCTCTCAGCACAGAATCCCATCAGGAACGGACTACAGGATACCTGCCCAAAGCAGACAATCCCGCCAAGGGTATGAACCGGAAAAGTCAGTTTAACTTCACCATCAACCTTCACCACAACCGTTTCACCTTCTTTAGCAAGGTACGCCCCCTGCGTTGTGACAAAGAGCGTATTAAGAAGTTTCTTCATTTATTTGTCCTTCGTTGTCATTCCGTTCTTGTCCTCGGTGTCATTCCGCACCTCGCATCAAGTACGGGGCAGGCTCATGCGGAATCCAGTAGTTCCCCGTTTCCACAAGGACAGCGTCCGGATTCCCGTTCCCCGATTACTATAGTAAACGAAATAAGAAAGTTGTCATTGCGAGTGGAGCGAAGCAATCCAGGGATTAGAGATTGCTTCGGGCTATCGCCCTCGCAATGACGCTTGCATAGCATTTATTTATTACGTTTACTATACATTCGAGGACAAGTATCACTGGAATGACAAAGTATGAAATCTAGCTTTTATGTCCCCCTATTGTTTATTCTTCCAACACCTTCAAAAGATAACTACTCGCCTTATTGCTTAACTTTGGCAGGCACAATTCAACCAATGAACACTTCTCGCACTTCTTGGAATATTCAGCCTTCGGAGTTATTCCCGATTCAAAAAGCTCATGCACCTTTTTTGCTGTGTCTTGTGTCTTTGTTCTTAGCGTGTTATCAAAAGTTACGTCCATACGCCGCCGGGTTTTACCATAAAAAATAGCGCCAGATGGGATATTTCCCCCTAACATTTCTTCAAGACACAATGCCTGTGCGCAAAGCTGAATTGCAAAGCTGAGTTCATGACGAAGATATCCTCTTTTATACTCAACGGGAAACGGCAACCATAAACCGGAGATGCCTTCAATTTTAACCCCATTGGCTTCCGTCTTATGAAACTCAACGACATCAGCCTTGCCGACAAGCCCAAGAACGAGGGAACGCAGCCAAACACTATGAGTTATACGGACGTTTCCACGGACTTCCGAAGCAGATGCATCATCAACTCGATCATGAAGAATAGTGCCCTCGGCAGTAAAGACATTGTCTTCCCACACATTTTCAATAAAATGTAATGCTGCACGGCGTTCGCAGAAAGTGAAATCAGCAAGCGCAGAGACAGGAATTAGGTCATCCTCACTATACATTGTGCTTCTTTGGAATCTCCCATATTATTTTTTTAACTTGGATTTTATTATTATCTTTTTTTTCATTCGATTTTTCTTCTCGTGTTTCAGATGTCTTGTTCGAGTCACATTCACTATTATTGTTAGAATTTTTATGCTCTTCCTTCTGATATGTATCAGGACATTCTCCCCAATAATCTTCAAGTGACTCTGGGAATTCCTTCTCCTTGTCCCTTATTTCAACTTTAACCTTTTCAAATAGTTTATGAGCGTGTTCATTGCCAAGTGGCCTTGAATGCTGAAAATCAACAAGCCCTACCACCCTCATGCCTGAGCGATTGGCGGATGTATCATCCGTAAACATGTGAGTAATGGCAAAAAGGAAGTTATCCAAATCCGCATAGGTAAATCTTGTTTTCGCAGCAAACGCCGGTGAAAAATAAATATGTGTTCTGTAGAGACCGTAATCAATGTTGTATTTACGTCCCATGGTACGATTACCACCTGTTTTCTCATCACTTTCACCTTGTTTCTTTGATTGTTCCTCTTCCTTTTTACTTGTTGAACAACAGCGGGTTATTGTGGCATCCAATTGAAGCACCTTATCCAATGACTCAGCAAATGAGAATTGAATAGGCCCTCTGACCTGTCCGTAGAAACTACCTTTAAGAGGTCCTTCAGTAGAAATTACACCGCCAAAAGCACGTAAATCAAAATAGGTTTGACATAAGGCATCCCGAAAAGATTCCTGTTTCTTTTCTTCGGCAGGATTAATTTCCTCTTTCTGGTCTGTATCCGCTGTTGCAGAATCTTCCTTTTTACCTTTCCCCTTCTTTGGTTTCTTTGCATCCCAGCTCTTAATATTTTGTAAATGAGTCTTTTCAAATATTTTCTTAGCTAAATCTTCTATGGGTTTTGCTTCCATCAACTGCTGAAGAATCGCATTTTCTCTTATAAATATATCATATCCGCTTTCTGCAGAACCATTTTCTATTAGATTCCCATCTGTCGTGTAAAGACTGAAAAAGTTCCTGATCTTTCTTTTCAGACATACATCCGTAACCAAACCTTTCAACGTATTGGGCTGGATTCTTGGCATATTTTCAGCATCAGGATCGCCGTTGGGGTTCGCTTTTTTTGCCTCAAAAAGCAAAACCATGTCATGACGTTCGAAAACTATGTCAGAAGCTTTTTTCCCATTAGGTATCGTAATTAACTTATGATGCAACTCAATATCATTGCTCATTATTTATCCCTCCTTTATTTGGTTTCTGTTTCAATATTCGGATCTGCATCTGTTTTATTATTTGAACTGTTTTCTTTTTTTCTCAATTTTCTTGAATGCTCACGTTCATAATAAAAACCAATAGCAAAACGGCCTTGATCTACAAGGCTTAAAGTTCTTGGAAATTCTTTATCAACGGTTTCTTTCAATCGCGAACATACCTTTGCCAAACCTTCAAAATCTTCATTTATTCCATCACCACGTTCTTCTTTTGGTATTCCATATTCCAGACAGTTTGCCCATCCACCACCAATCTTATTTAAGTGATGCCGGGCTAGATTACAAAGCCGCGGAAATATAAGAGCGGGTGTTTTGGACGCTGCCGAATAAACCCTGTTGGCAGGCGAATTGTTTGTACCCCCACTTTCTCGATGAGCATCGTGATGAATTTTATCCAGGATAGCCAAAAGTCGCCCACATAAATAACCTGGGGTTGTTTCAATAGTATGTTCTTCCTGTTCCATATCTCCTCCTTTCGTGGTTTTAAAAAACAATTTGATAATAGCAGTTCTTGCAGCCAAGCGTTTTTCAAAATCTTTTTCTTCCGCCCCTTTCGCAATTTCCACGCCCTGCCTGATTAAAACCTCCTTAAATAATTTATGAGGCACCGGAACACCAAATAAAGCCATTTCAAATAAAGAAATATATGTATTTGGAAGTGGTTTTGCAGGTTGTCCTTTTTTAGGTTTTCGAACTGTTACAGCCGCAAGCTCTGAAATGGAGAATGTAATATCTTCTCCATTTAATGGTATGAGTATCGTTTGAAAATAAGATTTAAGTTTTTTCTCTGCCTCTTTTAAAGTTTCGGCCCGCCACGATCTCAAAGTAATTCTAGCTTTTGGTGAAGAAATAAGCGCCAAATAGAATTTGCTGGTTTCAATTTCGTTTCTTGTATGAGTCCATGGTGAGCTGAGATATTCTCTTACTTCAAAAGGGTCGCTAGATTCCAACAGAGAAACAAACGTAGGTTTTTCTATTTTTGCATCACTTTGTTGGGGAATTGACCAAAAGACAGATACAATATCACTAATTTTCAAGTGTGAATAATCATCATGTAACAACCAGTTTAGGGAGGCTCCAATTTTCTCCGCATTTTCCAATAGCATCGGAGTTGTAATTGAATCAAAACCATAGGACTGAAAAGGGTCTTTATCAAACGATGCAAGCGGGCAGTATGGACCGCCATTAGGAACGCCTGAAATATGCGGGAAAACCGTAGTTAGTTTACCATAAGAATTTCGTTCCATTGATAAGAGGTCGACACCTTCAGGCAAAACAGATAGTATTTTATTCCGACTATCACTATATTCATTCTCCCACCATTTCTTAAATGATGAATCATTTAAAATAAGTTTGCCTGAGACCCTGAAAGAAAAAGTTTCGGTTGCAATTTCCTTCATTTTCTTTCTATAAAAGTATTCGTCTTTATCATACCTAAATATTTCTGAAAAAATATCTTCCAATGAGATGTTCGTGGATTTTTTTAGAAAGTGATATACCGCATTAGCTAAATAACTATTTGGATATTTGTCAGCAAAATCTTTATGCAGAGTCAATAAATTACTATATTTATAATTATCACTGTCCTTTAAAGGCTGAATGTTTACTTTGTCTTTACCAACGTTAATTTCTTTGCAAAATATTTCAGGAATATTACCGGCTCCTGGTTCAGCAACAGCTTTTCCACCGCCGCCTGCGGCAATGATCTTACCACTCTCATTTATTTTGATATAAAATGCAACGGGAGATAAGTACTCCTTTCCTCTGTTCTCTTGTGTTTCTCCCGTTTTTGCTTTTACCCAGTTAGAAACGGTCGGAGATAAGTCGACCAATTCACCGGCGGCATTTAAATCAATAAACCAATGTATCTTTTTCTTTATAAATGGACTGCTGCCAGTCAAATTAAGCCTACCGGCTAACTGCATTAATTCGTTCAACATAACTCCACCACCTTCCGCCTGCCATTTGCTGATTCAATTTTTGCAATATCTATCCATCCGTCTTTGGCCTCAGCAAGAAATGATTTTCTGCCGATCGTAACATTTTTCCAATCTAACGGCCTTTGTTTACCCGTTTCCCAGAATGACCACATGTATGTATAATCAAAATCCCTGAATATTTGGCCAAAAGATTCTGATATCTTTGACGGTTCAGCATTCTCTGCCCATTCAACATCACAAGGAAATTCTCGGCAACCAAAATAAGGACGATGAAAACATCTGCCTGATTTGATACGTCTCTCAAAAATTGTCCGATATTTGACGACAGAAATGACTCTGCTACCTTTAATATATTCTTCCGGCACCTCAATAACAGCTTCTATAAGATATTCCACATCTTTTAAAATCAGGCTATGCCGTTGTGTGTGACTTTCTTCTGTGTCCGAAACATTAATAGGTTGACTTGCTTTACCTGAAAACGCAATTTTAGACGTTTTAAGTTCGTTACGGAGAACTGAAAAGGGCACACCTCTTTTAACAATCCCAATCCTTAAAATCCTCCAGATGAAGCCGGATTTATCATCCCTTTTATCAGACTGTGGCTTTTCAATTGGTTTCATCAGAATTGATTCAAGAATGCCTCTTGCCGCTGACGGTGTGATGACCGGATAGCTTACTCTTTCAACATGAAATTCCGGTCTTGTAAAACATGCCCATTGGCCTTTGACTCGAATACATACTGGATCGCTAATCATGTTACAGACTCCTCCGGATTAAACCCATTAAATTCCAAACCGTATCCTTGAATTCCTCCCCGATAGATACCATTCCACAACCGAAGATTTAATTGATTATCAAAAATAGTGCCGATATTTTCTTTGTAGGGAGAGTTTGTAAGATAATGGTATGGCAGATTGATTATGTTCTTTTGCAGAATTCTCCAATCTTCCCGCAAGAAGAACCCCCGTTTTTCAGCATAGTGATAAATCTCTTTTGCCTCTGTAACACATTCCTTGTCTCCGATTTTTTCACGAATTATTAACACAGGGACGGTCTCTTCATCAATAAAATTAAAAAGCCTGTCTACTTCTTCAAAGCGGAACTCGGCACGAGCCTTTTGTATGGCGCATTCATCCGGAACGCTTAACTGATAAAGAAGGCGGAAATAATGTGCAAATGATTCAGGATTTTCGGGATCCGCCAGCTTCATTTTTCTCAAGAGTTCTGTTTGTTTGGTTGCCGTAAAATACAGCCCTTTAGATATTCCTTTATCAGAAGGGTGAAAAATATGAACTTTACCTTTGTTGAGAAGCTTACCACTGCGGTTACATCTGCCGGCTGCCTGAACTATGGAATCATATGGGCCAAAAGCCCGCCAGACTTCAGGGAAATCTACGTCCACCCCGGCCTCAACACACTGAGTGCTTATTAAAAGACATGGTTGTTTATTTTCAAGCCTTGTTCTGACCGCATCTAAAACTATTTTTCTATGCGACGGCATCATCCATGTTGAAAGATGGAAAAGATAATCATTTATTTCCCCAACCATATTTTTCACGACGTTATATAAAGACCGCGCATTCGGTCTTGTATTAACAACAGCCAAAGCCTGTTGCATAGGGGAAACGAGCATCTCTTTTGCAATCTCATCCCAGGATTTGTTTTCCTCTTGCCAGTCATAATCTGTACGCTTCAAAATCTCAAAATGCTTTCTGGCTATTTCGGGGGGGATAATGGGGATTATATTCTCTATTCCGCAAGGCAGGTCTTCAGTTTTAGTGAGAGCAGGTTGAGTTGCGGTGCAAAATACGGCGGTACATTTATACGGGCGGTTCGAATTTGTTAATTCATTTAACACATTTAAAATCGGCTGCAATAACAGCGGTGGTAAGGTCTGCACTTCATCAAATATAATGACCGACTGACAGATATTGTGTAATTTTCTTGCCTGTGAGGGTTTTCTCGAAAAAAGTGAATCAAAAAACTGGACGCTTGTTGTAACAATAATGGGCGCATCCCAATTTTCTGCGGCTAATCGTCGCCTCTTAGCTTTTAAATCTATTTCGCCGTCCTCTTTTTCTTTTTTATAGTCTGAAGCATCTCCTTCATCAACCTGCGAATGATGTTCAAGTATCATCTCTTCCCCCAAAACCTTTACATATTCACTTACAGTCTGCTCAATAATACTAAGATATGGAATCACCACAATGATTCGTCTGAAACGAGAGGGATCGGTTAGTGAAAGCCTGTCATTATGAATTTTTGCATGGCTTAAAGCAAACAGCATGGAAGCCAAAGTTTTTCCCCCGCCTGTTGGGACACTCATTGAAAATAATCCCCGGTCATTTTGTGCCAATTGCTCCGCCATTTTCCCAACTTCATCTCTTACTCTCAAAACATCATTTGAAGCTGTTCCTTCACTAATTGCTTTTTCCATACGTTCATGGAGTTCTTTTCTTAGTTGTGCAAGTAAACTATCAGGATCGAATTTTGGCCAAATTCGCAAAGAAAGTGACGGGTCATTTTCCTTTTCAAATGCTTCTGTATCCAGACGGTCTGCATCAATCAAGGCGCTAAAAAGAAAACGTGTAAACAACTCGGTTGCAGTCCAGCCCTCAGATTTTTTAATAGAATCGAACTCCATACTTTCCAACCATCCTGGAAGTACTGCCTTAATTTCGGGTGGTTGCCAATCTTCGTTTTGAAGTGAGCTTACTGCTTTATGTGCCTTTGCAAGATAATCTTTTTCCCTTTTAGCCAGGTCGCCTCGATTATGAAGTCCTGCATGATGTCCATTGATAGCAAACGCTATTGGCCATGCGTTCTTTTCAAATGCAATCATTGCTCCATGATGAGCGTGTGGTTTTTTATTTTTCACCTGTTTATCATCACTTTCCAAACGTTGTTGGAATTCTTCTTCTACTTTTCCCAAATCATGTAATAACCCAGCTATTTCCCCATGCAAAGAGGCATTAAATGCTCTAGCAAACGCAGATACTCGCGCGCCTACATCAACTAAGTGTTTGGATAGTAGATGATCCTTATGTGCAAAATATTTTTTCGCATCCATTGTTTTATCTCCTATTTTCCAAAGCTATACGCACAATATTCGGTCATCATGATTATTCCTCCAAAATCATGCCACAAATGAGCCCATTAAGCCAAACTTCCAGCGTCAAATTTATCGGCAATTTTCAGGTAACTACAGCAACTTCTTGTAGATGGTCACTAAGAATGTGCCTCCGACCTTGTGGATTAGCGGAGTGGGCATAGAGTTTTTTCACCATACATAAACCCTCAACCACCTGATTGCAATACGATTGTGCTTTTTTAAATTAGGTTGCCTTTGGCGACGACTTTAAATCTCCCCTCATTGGTAGGACAAGCGTCCCCGCTTGTCATTATGATGTCAACCGGGACGGTTGACCTACCATAGGGGCTGTAGGGTGTGTTATGGCAAACTTACACACCCCTTTATCCCATAAGCGTTAACTTAAGAATTGCTATTATTTTGTCCGCACGATATCATAGTGTTCAAAAAGGAGGAAACACTATGGTAGAAAAAAAAGGGGTTGAGCACACAGACATAAACAAAGAAGACTGGGAGGTATTGATAAGTT
>PHFX01000045.1 GCA_007618135.1 Candidatus Brocadia sp. WS118
GTCAACTTTCAGGTAGGGCCGTTCGATCAGCCGCTCAAGTTTATTCGGCTCTTTCACCGGCACAATTTTTAACCGCTGCCCCCGCCGTTCAATTTCCACCGGAAGACCGGTTTTCAGGACCTCATCTAATATCCGGTAAATGTTTTCTCTCAATTTAGAGGGTGATAGCGGTTTTTTCGACAATTCCATTTTCTTATTCCTCGTATCAATCCGATTAACGGTGATGTAATATACACAGGGCACGTACGAAAAACAATTATTTGTCGTACGGTAATATGAATGAGTATCGAATAATGGTGAAAAAAGCAAATTGTTTTCCGCGGTTTTGCAGCGCGAGATCATCCGGCGTGGGCTGCCAGACCTGCGACAAATCCAGCCCCCGCATGGCGAAGGCGGATTTGAGGGATTGGTTGTGGAGGTGGGGGACGATACTTATAATACCTGTTCAAAGTAGCCGTAACCTACCGCGCTTTTAGCCCCGACTCCCTGTTCTTTTAGTGCATCTTTTAAT
The DNA here is from genome assembly GCA_007618135.1 of Candidatus Brocadia sp. WS118. GTDB lineage: Bacteria > Planctomycetota > Brocadiia > Brocadiales > Brocadiaceae > Brocadia. The sequence goes on from PHFX01000045.1 coordinate 512, forward strand.
AGAGTCATGCTAATATCCAACAATGAGGAATCAACCTTCACTCCTCCCTCCTTCTCTAAATACTTCACAATAGGAGAAGTTTTATAGCTCGAAACCTTAAAAGACAATTCCTGCTTTTTCGAAACACCAATCAAAAAACAAAAGCCAGTCTCTTTGCTCACTGTCAAAAATGGAATGGGTACCGGATCTAAATAGTCAGCCGGTGGTTTATCACCGCCGTAATATTTGCTATAATGCGGATTCATTACATCTACCTCAATCGTGGGCGTGTTGGCAGGCAAGGCATCGAAAAACCAAACTTTTCCCTGGCGGGCTTCTTTATAGGCTGAATCAGAGGGGCAGCCGAATATGTCGCAGAAGAGCTTATCCGAATACGCCCCTTCCTTTTTATTACCTTCGTTTTGATGAAAGAATCCATTGATAATCCAACTACGCAATACCCCTTTAATCGCCTGCCCCGGGATATAGGGAAAACCGTAAATATGGTGTAAGGTGATACCGGTTTCATAGACCGAGTCGGTTCCTAGGCCGACGATAAGGCGCCAATCGGGAATAAAAATTTGATCTTTTACCTCAAGATTTAAGGCTTTCACAGACATAAGAAAGCGTTTAAGAATAACTTCGATAATTTTCTCTGTATACTTGGGTAATATCTCAATTAGTTTGTTCCCTTTTTTATCCATCTTGAAAAATTTAAACCCTGCGGGCTCATCGGCAAAGTACGGGGCAGCTTTATTTAACTTAAGAGAAAAATTATCGATACTATCCCAATCAAAAACACTTTGAGTATCCGTCGGAAGGAAGAGTTTCCTCTCATTCTGATGAAAGCTTTTTGCATGACTTTGTGGTGGGATTATTGTTGGATCCCCACCCGAAATAACTTGCATTTTTTTAGCATGAGGACCGCGGGGTTCTTCCATAATCTCAAATTCAACTTCATCCCCTATAGAAGGAGGATCGCCTCGAAAGCTATCTGGACCAAAATGAATATCTTTTGTCTCGCCCTCTACCTGAATAAACCCGAATTTTTTTTCTGCGTTGTAGAATTTAACCTTACCCTTAGTTCTCATTCCTCGGCCTCCTCTTTTTCAATCAGGCCGTCGGCGAAGCGGAGCAACCAAGCCAAAAAGGCCAACACCTCAACAGTTACAGCCCGATAAGTCGATGAGTCCAGAGAGATTACTCCCTCAATCAACTTCTCGTTGTTCTCGAGCTTGATTAACTGTTTTTCATCCGATCTCAACCAGTCGGCGATATCTTCATAAAGAAGTTTGTAGGCATATGGTTTTTCCGATTTCTTTTTTTGCCATCCTTTTGAATAGATGAAGGCAAGCGCCGCTCCCAGACCATTCGTCTTTATCAACATAGGTAGTTTCTTAACATAAGATTTATAATTCCCGCTAATATCATCATAACTGTCTTTTACCTTCTTTGCCCTTTGGTAAGCAAATTCCGCCCGCCCGCGTTCCAGGGCATTCCGATTAGCCTTGCTCATTTTTCACCTCCTGCATTTTTCCAGAAACTTCTTTCTCTTTTCCTCGCGTTCCCTTTTTTTCCTCAACCGTTGTATAAACTTTCGCTGCGGTAATCCCCTTGCCGAGAGTGGCATTGGCGCCTATCTGCATAACTGGCGGCAGCCCTTCCTCGAAAAACGCCATTACCTGCGGTTCCTTAGCAGAGCTTTTGAAGCGCCCGGTTTTGATTTCTACTTTGGTAAAAATGGGCGAGGCAAGGGCAAGGGAGTAAAGTATCGTTTCAGCAGGCAAGTATTCCTCAGTGAATAATTGACCTTTGGCTACCGTACCAGTTTCATTATTAATTTTGGTGCGGGTAATCACTTCTGTAGAGAGCTGCACAAAATCGTTAAAATCGTTGTCCGGCAGCAGGATTGCCTTTTTTTGCAAATCGGTAATGCCCAAAAATTTCCCAATCTCTGCTGCAAAATCCGTTAAAGCCGTATTTTCTTCCGTGTCAAAGGTGTATTCTTCCAGGATCACCTTTTCGGAAAAAGTCACCAGGCTATCCTTAGTACGCTGCGCTTTGTCAGATTCCTGCGGCGAATAGTTAAGTTTGTCATTGCCGATTTCCGGCTTGCAGAGCGCCAGATCGCTGGTAAAGTGCTGCAATACTTTTGCACAGGTAATCCAGGCAAACACGCCTTTCATAGATTTTACCGGGAAAAACAGGATGCGAGCGTCGGTAAAGCCCAGGGCGCCGGAAAATTCGGTATGTTTACTGTCCTCAAAAAATTTCTTTACACCGTTATCCTTTTCATTCGATTCATCATAGCCGAATGCCCAATGCAGGTCAACCCGATCATCCTTACTTTGATATTTTTCTTCAAACACTTCCCTGATACTGCCTTTCAAACTGGAGCCTTCAATTTTGGGAAACTGGGTATGCCGTTCCCGCTGGATGGGCAGATCGACAATTCCCAGGTCATTTCCGCTGCCGGCATGCAGGGGAGTGAGAACGTGTAGAAAGAACGGCTTAGCTTGTTTATACATGGGAAACCTCCTTTATAAATCTACAGGTTTAAGGTGAGCCAAAGGGGCGTCTAAAAACCTCTGATATGGATTCATATAAAACCGTTTTGATCTTAGCTTCATTTCAATATCTATAAAATATGCTTTAAAGAGACATTCGTCTTGAAATTCGGCCTGTAGGAGAGCTTTGATTTTTTGAAAATTCTCCTTCAACTTCGATGCAGAGTAATGCTGTGTTTTATAAGTAATCAAAACATATTCTTCTGGCTGCATTTGCAAACCCTTTAGTATGCGAATTTGCGCTTTAAGGCGTTCTAATGTTTTACCGATATGCAGTAATAGCCTTAAATAAGATTTGCTTTCTACAATAATAAACGGTGAACCTTGTTTGTCATCCGATTTAAGCAGTAAATCGATGTCGCTGTCATCACTACCATATTTAACTTTCTCCCCTCTTTTTACAATATGGTACTGTTTACCCTGAGAATCTTTGTATAAATGAAGATGGAAGTATTCATAGAGTTTGTATTCAACAAAAAAACCCAATGTATTTGCGGCTGCCGGTGATTCTTCATCAATAAAATCCCGGAACAATTGCCCGAGGGCTGTGATTTTATAACTACCATTGACTTTTTTATAAAGTTGAAGAGGAACTAATTCTTCTAATACCTCCACATCCACTTGCGAAAGTGTAGCATAGTTTTCATTAATATTCATCTGAAGATAGGGATAGAACTGTTCAACCAAGCTCCAGTCAAAATGAATGGGCAACCTTGACAGGGTTATGAGTTCATCACTTTCTTCATAAACATAATACAGGGGAACATCGTACAACTGTCCTATAATGGTAAGAATGGGAATGATTGCTTTGTATCCACCCGATATATTTAAAACCACTTCCTGGCGCTGGCGATTTTTTCTGGTTATTTTGATGATGGATTTAATGGCATCGATTAATGCAAAAAAACCGGTATTCTCAAAGTCTCTAAAGTTGGCAACCTGCAATCCCGGTATGAATTTTGGTTCGCCAAAACGAATTCCAGGGTGAATAAAGCTTTCCTTAATCATATTCGCGGCTAAATACGAGAGCGTGGTATCTGTTGCAATCAAAATGATTTCTAATTCTTCGCCGGCATCGCTCCATAGCTGTTGTTTTGAATTTGCCGGCAGGGTGGTTTGGTAAATTTTCAGGATGCTGGTGATTTCAGAGGAAGCGTGTTGATTAAAACTTCCATCAGAACGTTTCCATAGATTATGATCTTGCTTTTCTATTCCCACAAACCAATTTTCTTTTACCACTCGCTCAATATTCGTTATCCGTCCCCGCCATTTAGGCTGGTTATATTCAGAAACCGGAATATCCAATAACTTGTCATGATTCTCTTTTATCGGTTCATAGCGTACGCCAGCGGCGTGAAAAGCTTTTTGCACTTCCTCACGCATGTAGTTGGTAAAGAGCGATGTTCCGACAGTGGTGATAACAGTTTTCATACTACCACTCCCAGGTGAGTGATGCCAAATCCTTCTTTAATGCGATCTTCATAATCACAGAAAAGCGTCGGGCGGAGGGTTCTCAATTGATCTTCCGGAACCTCTCCCAATACTTCGAAATAATAAACGCTGCCCGCCGGAACCGCCTTGCGCATTTCTTTTGGCTTTTGCTGTTTCATATCAAAACCGCCAATGAATAGCGGCTTGCCCACCCCGGCGGCGATTAATTGAACTTCAATATTAGTGCCAGGATATTTTCCGGTCAGTGTCTTCGGATTGATCCAACCCGGCAGCCAGCCGTTTGTTAACAACCCCGGGGTTGCCAGGTACAGTTTAAACTGTTTTCCTTGCAATTCCGGCTGCTCCACTGCCGGGAATTGGTCTGTTTTGTAGCTAACCGCTTTTCCTTCTCCGCCGAGTTTTAGAAATCCTTCTTCAGAAAGCTTGAGGTTCTCAAATTCTACAATAAAATGCACGTCCTTCAACCGCTGCATTCCCACGCGATACAGTCGCGCTTCCTGGGTGGTGCGGGTATGATCATCACGGGCGATACCGACTTTCGGTTCTCGTTTCAGATAGTCATCAATTTTGTATGCAGGAAAATTCTTTTCATTTCCGCCAAGATAAGACTGCAGGCTAACACGAGAAAAATAACCGCCTTCCAGAATTTCTATACTTTTATCATTCGGTGGGCTCAAAAAATATTTTAAAGGCTGCTGAGAACCATTATCTTTCATGACGCCGGAAAGGGATGACATATAATTATTTGGTTTTCTTTCTAAGAAGAACACCTCATACTCTTTTTCTTCATCTGAACTACCCGCTTCGTCTTTCGCGTGAGCCAAATCCAATGGTAAGGGATAAATCTGCATTCCTTTCGCAACTATAGATATTTGTTTGATCTCCAAACCTCTGCTGCGATCGCCTGCCTCATTAGCAAGGGCGATACTCTGGTTTTGCTGGGCAAAAAATGCGCTTCGCAAAGCGCCATAAATGACTGACGGCGGCGGTGGGAAAATACCGTCCGCCCAGGTTTCTTCTCCAAGTGAAAAGGGCTTACCGTCTTTAAAAAACAGTGTATCTAGAGGATTAATATCAATGATCATAACGCACCTCCCGGCTAATAAAATCAGCAACATGCAAAGCGGAGAGAAAATTTTTTACAGGACGATGTTTCCAATTCTTTTGACTGAGTTTAAAAAGCAAAACAACCTCTCCTGTCATTTTTTCAATCTGTTCTTTCCGGTGGTCTTCCAATTCCTTGTTCTTTTTGTTCTCTTCTTCCTTAGATTTCCCTATCCAACTACGACCCACCAGTCGTTTAATTTCGCATTCAATTAGTTTATCATCTGCAATTTTTATTTCATGATTTTCATCCTTCAAGCCCAGGAGTTCACGAGTTAAATTTTGGATAAAAGTGTTTGAAAACTGATCAGTAGAAATTCGTTTTGCAATGCCCTCCAGTAATTCCGGAATCCATTGATCGTCTTTTCTCCATACCCCCACAGTTTGTTCTATTTCACCAGAATGTTTGAGTACCGCAATTGCAAAAGCATTTTTCCCATCAATTTGTTTCGCCTCTTTCTCCATTCGCCGCGCCCATTTGAGCACTTCCGACAGCGGTGTTTTATAATGGGCAATAACCACCCCGGCAGAGAAGGTCATCTTTTCACCGGAATAATCAGAAAGGTCTATCTTATCAAAGTCATCCCGAAGATGAACCATCGTGCTAAACAAATGAGCAAGATTTACAAAGCCCAGAAAGTCATCACCGCCGGCATACACCGTCCGTCCACGCGGTTCTTGCAAGTAATTATGGGAATCATGGGCATATTTACCCATTAATTCCGTCAATTTTGTATGAAAATCATTCAGCCTGTTATCAAAACCAGGTTTATTCCGGGCGCCGGAAACCCACTCTCCCATGCTGTCTCCGTCAAACATTAGCAGTGCATAGTATTTAGTGAAATTATATCCTTTATCTTCAACCAAATCCCGGATCATCTTCAGTTTTCCCTTTAGAACAGGGATAGCATTTTTCAAACAGTCATATTCATGTTTTTGGAAATACTGAGGAGTTAAATTTTCTTCAAAGTATAACTGTTCATCAAATCGATCTGGGAATTTACTTTTGTAATCCATAAAGGAAATTTTGCCGTTCAAATCCTTTGTCTTTTCAAATTTATTCAGAATATGCAATAACGCTACGCGAGCAGTCGAAGGAAAATTGCTTTCAATTTTTTCCGGCGAATCGATCTCATTTTTTACTTTTACAGCAAACCGTTTCATAAAACTCACCGCTGACAGCCCTTCCCCGGACTGGATGCTGTAATCACCGGAAATTTCTGTGGGTTGTCCCTGAATGTTAATATAATTAGGTATATCTTTAGGCGGATCTGCTTTGCGCTTCTTATAAAACAATGCATTGTTCTGCCCATCCAGCGAACACTTCCTGCCTTGTTCAGGAAACTGTTCAAACCGTCGTACATTTTTCATTGCACCCAATACGCGTTCAATTTCCCGGTAAGCATCCGCATATCCCTTTTCGCCAACCGGAACGAACAACCAATTAGCAGTGAAGTAATTCCTCAATTGATCATCAAAGTTATAAGGTTTATCTAAATTCATCTTCAGTAAAATAGACTTGGCGATTCTTATTACTTCTTTGTAAACAGTATCCTCAATTTCCTGTCCTATTTTTTGGAGGTCATCTTCTGTTTCGAACTTAATAATAAAGCGGTTTGGAATTGAAGGATTATCCAACCTGGGGAATATGGTTTTTGTTTTTGCTAACGTTTCTGCCTTTCTTCCTGCGGTCCTGCATAAATGCGACAACAAAAAACTCCCCGCGTACAAATCCTGCGTTTTACGCGCCTGGGAAATAAAACCCTGTACCGGCCCAACTGTAAAAAGAAACAGGTATTCACTCATTTTCTGGCTCCTGTTCTATTAAGATATTCAAAAATCAAAGCGTTTAATATTGTCATCAATGCCTAAATCATCGGTTGCGGGGTTAAGTTTAGGCTTTCCCGAACATTTGCCAAGGATTTTGAAAATCATCGAAAAACAATTTAACGCGTTTCCTCATAATAACGATACCCCTTCTCGTTGTATAACTTCTAGCAGGGAAGTATCTGCCCGTTTTAGATTGACAATATTTACTTCACCATTAAATTCGTGTGCTTCTATCGGTTCCTCGGTTTCCACGGCAATGTCGATGGCTGAAGTCTGGTGAAAATCGCCTCGCGCTCGTGGGCCAAAGAGAATCAATTCTGCAGGCGACAATTTTTCCTTAACTTCATCAACCAAGTTTTGCAACGAAGCTGGCTTAATGAGGATAAATTCATGATTGCTTGTTCTCAACTGATTCCAGAATTCATCAATTAATCTATAATCCGGTTTTTGAGTATTCTGGTTGAATTGGAGAACACCATTGTCCGGTAAAAACTGTCCTGAAAGACGTAACGACAACCAGTAATAATGATCATTGGTGTGAATAATTTTGAAAATGAGAGGCGAACTGCGGCGGTCCAATCCCTCCCCTTTCCATTTTCCCTTCACTGATTTACTGCCATGTCGCACAGGTAATCCAAAGACAGCACTTTCTAATATGTGATGGCTGTTTTGTGAACGGAAGTTAAAAAAAAGTATTCCCACGTCATTCAACGCCTTCACCCAAGTATCAAAGGGTTCTGGGGAAATGATTGCTCTGGAAAAACTGAGATTGGAATATTCATGAATGAAATGATCCATTTTACCATTATTTACAATAGATTTGGCACGCTGTAAGTTTGTTTGCAATCCTAATGCAAGTTCCTGCCTATTTTGAGCAGTCATCTCAAAATTCAATTGAGTGGATTTGAGTATATCCATTGGATCATCTATGCCGGTAATGGCGATATTTCCACCTCCTCGCCGGTTGCGTGTTCCTATACCGCCCAAATAGGCCAACGCCCAAAAGGCGGCCAGGGCATGGCGTAGGTAAGAATCTTTCTGAGCGCTAAATACAACCCTAAACCGGAAACCGTTTTGAGCACCATCCCGCGCTTTCAGAAATTCAGATTTGTTCAAAGCTGTTGAATACAGCAAATAGCCGATACCCCTATGGCTTCCAATTAATACCCGTTGCTTCGGATCAAAATTCCATTGGATGCCGCAATCTTTTTGAATATCCCTGCCAGTGAACTTTGAAACATCGTCTACTGGAGCAATTCTAATTAGCACCTTACTCCTACCTACATCCTCCCCACTCCCGCCAAAAATTTCCGCCTCATCGCGTTTTAACTCATCTCGATCCCGATAACCATTCATTGCCCGCCACCAGAAGCGCAGCAGGCCTTTCAGGGAAGGCGGTCTTAAATCTACTTTTCCAGGAATTGCGCCCGCCAGAAAAATGGGAGTAATGGCTTCACATTCAAACGTAATCTTGTGCATTTGATTCTCCTGTTGGTTCAATTCAAAACCCGATACCACCCCATCCCAAAAACCGCCCCCTTGCCGACGTGCAGGTATTCACCGATCTTTAGCCAGGGCAGGAATTGAGAGAGGTTGCCGCGGTAGGTAATGCGGCCTTCGAAGCCGTTCAATACTACCGGGCGCTGCTGACGGTTGGAAAAGCGCTTCAACTGCCGGTCTTGCAAATCCTGCTGCACAATCTCGATCTTCTCCGCCGCCGCCCAGTCGATCTCGAATTTCTCCCGCGCTCCGTCTTCGTGGAAGTAGCGCAGGCTGTGGTAACGCCGCAGGATATTGCCCAACAGCACCGGGAACTCCGGTCGGCGCACCGGGCGACCCTCTTTTTTGAGCTGCGCCGGGGTAAGGAACTCCAGAGTTACCTGCGGGAGGAGGCTGGCCTTGAAATGCTCCAGATCGATCACCGGAAAATGATTGGAAAGCTGCTGGGATCTATAATCATAAATCTCGTTTTTGGAACCGCCGATAGCGATTCCCCGTACCGAGGCCAGGCAATAGCGCCCCCGGTCCACCCCGACACC
>PHFX01000046.1 GCA_007618135.1 Candidatus Brocadia sp. WS118
ACACCATAACCGGCGAACAATGCCAACCCCATCGCTACGGGGCTGTTTACAAGCCCCTTTTGTTTTTTACGTTTTCTCATTGTCGTATCTCCTGTTTTGTTGTTAAGCTGCAATTTTATAAGTGGTGCGGCTGGCGTAGCTGTCGTTGTTGCGTTCAATGCATAATTCCAACTGATCTTCTACCGTTAAATCATTAAATGGGTCGTGATATTCTGCATAATCACCGTCTTCGTCCGCTTCTCCGATTCCTATCAACTGTGGGAAAATTCCAGATGAGCCGTCATCCGCACTGCGCACGGCATCAATATAAGCTCCGGCGGTGTTTATAAAAGTTTTACCGGTAGCGTGACCGTTTTTAATTTCTGTAAATTCTAAAAATGTTTCATAATTTATTGTCATTTTCGTGTCTCCTGTTATATCTTGAGCTTAAGTGCTCTTGATGATATTAATATAACACGCCTGTTTTAGTGCGTCAACAACAAGATGACATTTTGTCAGAATATTTATTATTTAGGGAAAGCAATAGCTTATTAAAATAATCCGCTTTTTATTGTGTCTCATAAAATGATATTAAGTCGTCTAGAAGTTCCCGAAAACGATCGATTCCAGTATTGCGCGCTGACCAATTAAACTCTCTTTTGGACTCAATAAGTGTGCGTCCCTCAATGATGATCAACTCAGCCAAACGCCGACTTACCCTATTTAATGAGTTCATAGCTCTGCGGTAGGCTTCAAAATTTGAAGTTTTCAGGTCGTTATTTGGCGTGCTTTTCGCAATATCTCTGCCGATGAGCATAATTGAGCTTTTTACAGCGTGCGACGCTTCATAATTGGCGTAAAGTCTGCACCCAGCATAAAACTGCTCGTGACTTATTAGACCTCGGCTTAAGTACATATCAAGAGGGTGGTTGATGACTTTGGCGTGTTTTCGCTTATTTTCTCCTGATTCCTCAACATCATAATGTTTTCTTAGTTCTTGCGTTCCGGTGTCTGGTTGTTGCATATAATTCCCCCATTTTATGCGTTTCATTCAAAATATATATATTAATAGGTATATTTGTTAAATTAAAATATGTTGACTTTGTGACACGGAAAAGTTATATAAGGGGTATAATGTTATTAATGCCACCGGAAAAGGGTGGTTTTTTATATATATATGGCTACAAAATTCACTATAAACGCGAATAATAACCTTCAAAAACTTCGCGACGTTGCATTTATTGGCTCTTCAACAACATATGAGTTTGATTTTAGACCGTGGGGAGATGATAATAATAGTGTTTCTTCTGTAACGTGGGAAACCGTGTCGGGTGATGCGACTGTAAGCAATAAAACTTTAACAAACCAAGTCGCAAGTGCGTTGATAACATTCCCTTCGGCTCGGCGTTCTATAATTAAAATTACGGCTTCGTCCAGTGCTGAAGTTTATGTGTTGTTTTTGGATATTTTAGCCAAAGATTTTTCAGAAGAATTTGATGACTACATCTAAAAAAAAACGAAACTCCCGCCAAATGCGGTTTTGCAAGGAGTATTTAATTGATTTAAGCCCTAAAGCGGCAGCGATAAGGTCGGGCTACTCTGCAAAAACGGCGGCAACAGCAGGATATATTTTAATGCAAAAAAAAGACGTTCGCGAGGAAATACAAAGACTGATGACGGCACGCTCTCTTAAGTTGGAGATTGACGCTGATTATGTCCTCATAGGAATAACCGAAGTAATAGAGCGTTGCAAGCAGGCAGAGCCTGTGCGCGATTCAAAAGGCAACCCGATTGGGGAATATACTTTTAATGCGGCTGGTTGCCTGAAAGGGTATGAATTGCTTGGAAAGCACTTAAAACTCTTCACCGATAAAATTGAGCATACGGGGAGAGATGGGAAAGAATTGTTCGCAAGGAACTTAACAGATGACGAGCTTGCCGCAATTATCAAAGCTTGATGCTGCTATAGAATTGCAGAGTCGGCGGTGGGTTAGAAGAGATTTTCGGGCTTTCGTTGACAGGTTTAATACCGAAGCCCCCCCCGCAAAACACCATGTGTATTTGATTAATAAGCTGCAACAAGTTGCTGAGGGGGAAGTAAAGCGGCTAATGGTGTTCATGCCAGCGGGCGCGGCAAAGAGTCATTACGCGAATGTGCAATTCAGCGCGTTCATGGTGGGGGCGAAGCCTAATATAAAGCTCATCACCGCCTCATATTCTGGTGAGGTAGCGGAAAAGTGGGGGCGGAGGGTTCGCTCTCTTATTCGTGAAGATGATTATCGCTTGGTTTTTAACACCGAATTAAAGCAAGACAGCCAAGCTGTAGGGCGGTGGCAGCTTGAAAACGGCAGCGAGTATTACGCTGTCGGTGTAGGCGGGTCAGTAACAAGCTTTCGTGCGGATTTGGCTATAATTGACGATCCAGTAAAGGGGCGTGAAGAGGCTGACAGCGAAACAATAAGAAAGAAAACTATTGATTGGTGGAAATCTGATTTGTGGACACGCCTAAAGCCGGACGCGGCTGTCGTAGTTATTATGACACGTTGGCACGAGGAAGATTTGGCAGGCTGGCTTCTTGAGGAACAGAAAAACGGCGGCGAAAAGTGGGAAGTTGTTTCAATACCAATGCTTGCAGAGGCTGGCGATGTTTTGGGAAGAAAAGTCGGCGAGCGTCTTTGGGCGGATTGGTTCACGCCTGAAATGGTTGAAATAGCTAAGCGTGACGCCAGAAACTGGAACGCTATGTACCAACAGAATCCTACGCCAGAAGATGGCAGCTTTTTTAAGCGGGAGTGGTTTAAGCGGTATCGTGTTGGTGATGAACCTAGACAACTTACAACATACGGCGCGGGGGATTATGCCGTAAGCGAGGGCAAAGGCGACTATACCGAGCAGGGCATTTGCGGATTTGATATAAACGAAGATTTATATTTGTTGGATTGGTGGAGCGGGCAAGCATCAGCGGATGTGTGGATTGATGAGCAAATACGCATGGCGAAGAGGTATAACCCGATGGTATGGGTGGCGGAGGCTGGCGTTATCAGGCGTTCTTTAGAGCCATTCATATTAAAAGCACAGCAACATAAGCAAACATATTACCGGACTTCCAGCCAAAATAAAGCAGCGAATGCACGGGCATTTCAGGCATTATGTTCGCAAGGAAAAGTGTATATACCATATACGGCTTGGGGTGATGAATTGCTTGCACAATTGCTGCAATTCCCTGCTGGAAAATATGACGATAAGGTAGATGTATGTGGGTTGTTCGGGCGTATTCTTGACCAAACATTTGCCCCACGGGCAATATCAAAAGAAGAAAATAAAAAACGTGATGCTTACTCAAGTTATGACGATGAGAATTTTAGCGAATGGAAGACTCTGTGAAAATTAACGTATATAAAATGAAGGCTGATGTTGACGAGTTTTTAGACGCAACTGCCACCGCCCGCCTTCTATCAGAGCGCGACAGAGATTACTACGACCACAAGCAATGGACGGCTGAGGAAATAGAGCGCATAAAAAAGCGCGGTCAAGCTCCTATAGTTGTAAACCGTGTGAAGCCTAAAATAGATGGATTGCTCGGTCTATTATCCATGCGGAGTTCTGACCCTAAAGCATTTCCGCGCACGCAAAAACATGAAAAATCTGCTGAAGCTGTTACTGACGGATTAAGATTCGTAACAGATAACAATGATTTTGAAGATACAAAGCAAGCTGTTGCAAAGGATTTTTTTATTGAAGGCTATGGCGGTGTTATTGTTGACGTTAAGCAAAAAGCTGATGATATAATTATAGATATATCCCGAATCCCATGGGATAGAATATATTTTGACCCAAAATCTATAAAAAGAGATTTTTCGGATGCCCGTTATATGGGGTATGTGCAATGGCTTGACGAAGACCAGATGGCGGAAAATTACACCAATGTTTCAGAAGATAAAATAAATGAAGTTATAAACGGCGCAGCTTTAACATCTGATACAACATTTGAAGATAAGCCAAGGTGGATTGATAGGAAAAACCGTAGGGCGTTAGTTGCAACCCATTTTTATAAAAAAGGTGGGGTTTGGTGGACTTGTACATTTACCGAAGGGCTATTTTTAATTGACCCCATGGAAAGCCCATATTTAGATGACGAGGGCGACCCCGCATGTATTATGGAAATAGTATGCGCTTATATAGACCGAGATAATAATCGTTACGGCGAGGTGCGCGGTTTTATAGACCAGCAGGATGAAATAAACCACCGCCGTTCAAAAGCACTTCATTTGTTATCTCAACGTCAAACGGCGGCTAGAATAGGAGCGATTAGAGATGTTGCTGCGTTAAAAAGAGAGCTTTCTAAGCCCAATGGTCACATTGAATACCAAGGCGAAAAGGGCGATTTCGAGATACTGCAAACCGGCGATATGGCAAGAGGGCAATTTGAGCTATATCAAGATGCTAAAAGCGAGCTTGACGCGGCTTCATTCAACGCGCAGTTATCTGGCGATAGGCAGCAAGGCACATTATCTGGTGTAGCAATAAATAGATTACAGCAAGCTGGGTCAATGGAATTAAACGGCTTGTTTCAGACATTAAATGGATGGGAAAAGCGGGTTTATAGGCAAATATGGGGGAGAATAAAACAGTTCTGGTCGCAAGAAAAATGGGTACGAGTAACTGATGATATTAATAGCCTGCGTTGGGTGGGGTTCAATACTCCTATTACGGTTCAGCAATGGTTAGAAGAAACAATTAATGATAAATCTATGCCCGAGCCAGTTAGAAAACAGGCGGCAGCTTCTTATATGGCATTGATGCAAAGAGAAGACCCTTCATTAGAACAAATTATGGAAATTCGTAATCCTGCTCCTGAGATTATGGTTGATATAATTCTGGAACAATCGTTTGACGTTGTGAATATCCAGCAAGAACAATTTGAGATGCTCGCTAAATTTGCAGGGCAGGGTTCTGGCATTGATATTATAGACCTTATACAACTTTCTCAATTACGCGGCAAAGACGAAGTAATAGAGCGCATAAAAAAGAGCCGAGAGGATGCCATGCAGGCTCAAGGAGGCGCACAACAGTTACAGTTGCAGCAAGCTCAAGCAAAAACGGCTGAAACCGCATCAAAAGCGGCGGTTAATGAGCAGAACGCGCAGCAAAAACAGATTGAAAACGCTATTTTAATGGCAAGACCAGCGGATATTCAGCCGCAGGTTGCTGTTTAATGGCGATTTCAGTTGCATCTTTGCAACACCCGCCGTCGGGGATTACGGACGATATGGTCGCCGCATTACGGGCGCAAATGGAGTAAAATATGACTGATGAAACTATTATTAATCTTGATAGCATTTTTAATGACAATATTTCTAATGAAGCGCAACCAGAAATAGTTGATGTAGAAACAGAGGAAAATACGGGCGAAAATATAAAAAATGATGAGCCGCCGTCATCAGAAGAAGATGTCAATCAGGATGAAGTAGAGAAAAAAGGTCACGTTCCCGTAAAAGCGGTAACGGAAGAAAGACGTAAGCGTCAAGCTGCTGAGAAGGCAGCCGAGGAGGCGAGAGCTGAATTGGAAGCTTACCGCAATCAGAGTAATCGGGATGTTGCACAGCGTCCGGATGCTTCAGAAGACCCAGAAGGTGCATTGAAATACACTGAAACGGTTTTAGAGCGTAGGTTAATAGACATGCAAATAAATGCTTCTAGGAACATTATGCTGGCATCTAAACAAGTGTTTCCTGATTACGAGGAAAAGGAAAAGGTCTTTGTATCTATGGCGAAGAACAATCCTATTCTAATTGCGGAAATGCGGGATAATGAAAACCCTGCATTATTTGCTTATAATAAAGCCAAAGAACATTTGGATTATCAGGAGTTCCTAAACAATAAAAACAGCACTGAATATCAGGAGTTTTTAGAATTTAAGAAAGCCAACAATAAACCATCTGAAGAAACCCCTGAAGAAAAACGCAAAAAGTCTGCTCTTTCGATGCCGAATCTTATTAACTCGTCATCATCTAAAATAAGCCAAAAACAGGCACAAATGCCAACATTAGACGACTTATTCCCGTAATAAGATGATGACCTATTTTTTTGAAAGGTCTCAAAAATGGTTGATTCAACGATTAGTTCCGGCAATGTCGTAACTAACTTTATGGCAGAGTTTGCACGCGAATATGTGCGCGAATCTCGCTTTTCTAAATATACTGGAAAAACTGCTAACAGTATAATTCATATTAAAGAAGGTCTGCAAACTATCAGCCTGCCTTTAATATCAAAACTTTCCGGTTCTGGCGTGAGTGGTAATTCCACACTCTCTGGTAACGAAGAAAATCTTAACAATTACTCTAAAACTTTAACTCCGACACATTATCGTCACGCTGTTACTATCAGTGATGAAGAAAATGAAAAATCGGAGTTTGATTTGTATAATGAAGCTCGTGAGTTTCTGATGCTATGGGCGAAAGAAAAGCAGCGCGACGATATTATACAAGCTCTTGGTGCGATTTATGATGGTACAACCTATGCTAATTATGGTTCAGCTACTGCTGGAGCTATGGATACTTGGCTTACTAATAATAGCGACCGCGTGCTTTATGGCGCATCTAAATCAAACCAGAGTGCAGGCAACCATACTACCTCTCTTTCAAATGTGGATACGACCAATGACAGGTTGACCCCGCAAATGATTAGCCTTGCAAAGCGGATGGCAAAAAATTGCAGCCCGCTTATTAGACCCATCAAAACGACCGAGGATAAAGATTTCTTTGTTATGTTCGTTGACAGTTATGGTATGCGCGACCTAAGAGAGAATTCCACTATGGCGCAAGCGAATCGTGAAGCTTGGACTCGTGGCGAGAGCAACCCTCTATTTACCGGTGGCGACCTTATATGGGATAATGTGGTTATCCGTGAAATTGAAGAAATATCTACAATGATTGACGGCTCTACAGGTTCTAATGGTGTATGGGGCGGGTCTTCTACCGCAGATAGCCTAGCAACTGGCGGAGCAAACTCTAGCCGTGTAGGTGTTGGCTTCCTTTGCGGAGCGCAAGCTATCGGTTATGGTTTGGGTAAAATGCCGCGTATTGTTCGTAAAAAAGAGGATGATTACGAGTTTAACAAAGGCGTTGGCATAACTCTTAAGCATGACATTGATAAAATGTACTTCAATAATAAGCAGCATGGAATGGTAACTGTGTTCTATTCTGCTCCAACTGACGCATAGGGGGCAGTTATGGCAATAGCAGCACTTCCTACTGAGATTACTGCAACAGGGTTTGACCAAAATTCGGTTTTTACCCTGTTGCAGAATATTCTAGCAGTTGTTAATGAGTTGCAAGAAGATCATGCAACATTCAAGACGGTAGTTACAGCTAACAAAACTGCAGTCAATGCGATAATTACAGCCGCTGCTACCAATATAGCGGCAGTTGCAGCAGTAACACCTGTTTCATCTTCAGCACCGGCAACACTCTCTAACGCAACCGCCTTAGTCTTGACTAAGGGTTAATTTTTATTGAAAGGATTTTATTATGACTGTTTACACAGGTGTAGCTACTGCAAGAAATGCAGGAGCAAGTATAGCTCGTGGAAAGGGTGAATCTGGGAAATTGATTTCACATGGTGCTAGAACTTACGAACTGGCAGCGGCTGAAGCAACTTCTACCATTGATTTCGGGTATATACCATCAAACGCTCGTATTTCTGGCAATAGCCGAATTTATTGGGATGATTTGGCAACCTCAGGGTCACCTACTCTTGACCTTGGCTTATTCGCTGTTAATTCAAATGTTACTAGCGATGATGATGCCTTAAATGATGGACTTGTTTTATCTTCTGTTTCTACAGCAAACGTAGGAAACCAAGTTGTAAAAGACATTGCCAATTTCGGCAAGCAGGCTTGGGAATTTGTCTCAGGGCAAAGCACCGACCCGAAAGGTCTTTTGCAAGTTAAGGGCACGGTAAAGGATGCTTCTACTACAGCAACCGGAACTATTACACTTGATTTATATTATACTCTTGATTAACAATTAGGGGCGGGTAATTCCGCCCCATTTTTTAGGTTCTATGAAAAAAGTAGCTATTGTATGTGGATCACCTAATTCTGAATTTATTGCTCCTTTTGATGATGATAGCTGGGAAATATGGGTTTTAGGTAATAGATTAAATAGATTCCAAGGCAAGCGCGTTACAAAAGTTTTTGAGATTCACGATGACTTATCAGAACATGGCGACCCTAATAATTATGCACAATGGCTTGCAGCTCAAAAGCTCCCATTGGTAGTAGGCGAGGCATTTCCGATAAAAAGTAAAGACATACAGGTTTTTCCATTCGAGGAAGCAAAGAAATTATACGGAGCTACATATTTAACTAGCTCCCCTGCATATATGATTGCACTGGCAATTTTAGAGGGGGCTACACATATAGGAATATACGGCGTAGATTTATCTGTGGATGACCATGAGTATTTCTGGCAAAGACCATGCGTTGAGGCTTGGATAGGATTCGCTAAGGGGATGGGAATAAATGTTATAATACCCACCGTATCGCCGATAGGCAGATGCGACTATGTAGAAGGGCTAGGCAGAGGCGGAAAGCCTGACTTTTCAAAGCCTCCATTTACACAAAAAGAATTTATTAATATGGCGCAGCAACACGAGAATAAGGTTAATAACCTACTTGCACAGATAAAAGAGCTTGAATTAGCCGTACAAGGGCATTCAGGAGCGCAGCAGGTATATGAACGTATGGCTAAGGTTGCACGCGCTATAGAGTCAGGGCAAGACATAAAAACATTATCAGAAACCGCTTTAATTAAATAGGTAGAATATGCTTTTCAAATACATTGGTGATAATAACGAAGCTCCGCAGAAAACTATTGTCTTCGGGTATGAATTTACCCTTAACGGCGAATTTGTAAACGTAGTTGAGCCGCAATTAATAGATAAATTAAAGAATAATAAAACATTTGCTTTGGTAGAAAATACTGATGAAGTTGCATCAAACATAGATTCTGCAAATGATGCTAATAATAGAGAATTATCCTATCGTGAAAAGGTAGCATGTATAATCGCCCATGGAGGCAAAATAATTAACCGCTCAGCAGAATCGGTTGAAAAACAATACCAGAGCATAATCGGTAAATAAATGGCAACTCCGACTCAAATAATAGACAGAACGGGCAATGAACTAGGGTTATTGAGATTGGGGCAATCCCTACAATCACAAGATAGTGTTCGTATATCTTCCGCTTATGATGAAGTTTACGCCCAGCTTAAAAAGGAGGGGCTTGCAACTTGGGTTTCAACCAATGACGTACCTGATGAGTTATCGCCGTATGTGATAGCATTAATGGCTGAAAGTTGTCTTGGAACTTATGGAGTATCAAAAGAGCGTTACGAGCGCATAAAGATTAATTCATCTATAGCTCTTAGAGAAATTAGAAAGTTTACAACCCCTGTTTATTCTTCACAGGAAGATAGCGTGGATTATTAATGGTAACAACACCGATAATACTGGCAGGAGAAAGCTATAAGCATAAATCATTGCCATTATCAGCACAACAAACAATTAATTTCTATCCACAGATGCAACCGAATGCTGCGGAGAAAAGTAATTATATATTAGAAAGTTGGCATGGAAAAACATTGTTCGGGACGGTTTCTGGTGGTCTGGATAGGGGAATGTTTGAACATCTCGGAATATTATACAAGGTAACAGGCACAACTCTTTATAGTGTAGCTAGTGATGGAACGCATACATCTCTTGGCACAATAAGCGGCTCAGCTAGATGTATTTTTGCTGGCATCCAAACTAATGTTATTATTTGTTCTGCTGGAACGGCATATCAGTGGGATGGGGCAACACTTACAACTATCTCAGATGTTGACTTAGAAAGCCCTAATTCCGTAGCACATATAAATAACCAGATTATTTATCAAGGAACAGGTGGGAGATTCGGGGTATCTGATGTCGGAGATGCGACTAGTATTAATGGTTTGAATTATGCAACGGCTGAAAGCGAGCCAGATAATTTAGTAAGAGTTTATACATTTAATCAAACATTATATTTGCTTGGCGAAAAAACGGTTGAGCCGTGGGTTAATACAGGTGAGGGTAATCCCCCATTCGATAGGATTGAAGGAGGACTATTAAATGTAGGCTGCGGGGCGTTACATTCGGTAGCTAATGATGACAATTATATTTATTTTTTAGACGATTCACATTCTATAGTTTCTCTTAGAGGCTCGGCAACAGCTTTGGTAGAAACAATATCCACCCCCGCAATGTCTGCTGAGATTAAAAATTATTCTACTGTTTCAGATGCTATAGGGTGGTGTTTGAAAATTGATGGACAGTCTTTTTATGTTATAACCTTCCCGACAGCCAACAAAACATGGATTAGTGTTAGACCTAGGACAGTTAAAGGCGTAACTATAGGTGGGGATTGGTTTGAATTAAGCTCTGGGGTATCGGGGCGGGACATTTCCAACTCTTATGCTTATTGCTTCAGAAAGCATTTAGTTGCGGATTATAGTAATGGTAATATTTACGAGTTGAGCGACAGTGTTTATACAGAAAATGGCGACCCTATAATAAGGATACGTGATACCGCTCCTATACATGGGGGTCTGATAAAAGGGGCTATAGGAAAATCTATAGAAATGAATAGATTTGAGTTAATACTAGAAACTGGCGTTGGTGTATTATCTGGTCAAGGTTTTAACCCTGAAATTATGTTATCATTTTCAGACGATGGCGGAAAAACATTCTGCGCTGAAATGTTCGGAACAATAGGCAGGCTTGGTGAATTCCAGTATAAGGTTGAATGGTTCGCTTTAGGCAGCTTTTACAGTCGTATAATAAGGATTCGCACATCTGACCCCGTTTATTATTCAATACATTCCGCATCCGCCGATATTGATGTAGGTATATAATGGCTTTACTTAATCCTCCTCCTCTATCCTTGCCGAGCGCATTTAACCAAGATATAGAGGTAGCAAAATTCTTTGATGCCATGCTGAGAACTATTTATCAGTTATGGTCACAAGTAAGAGGGATGGAATCCGTTGCAAAAACCTTAACTACCGACGCAACAGTGACCCCATTGCAGCGTATAGAAGTAAAAACCGATACCAGTATTTATATAGAGGCAAGAGTTATTGCAAGAAGAACTGGAGGAAGTGCTGGAGCGGCTGGAGATAGTGCTTTTTATGTAATACAGGCGGGATTCAAGAATATATCTGGCACAGTTAGCCTGATAGCCTCAACAATCTTAAATGGAGGCGAAGACCAAGCATCTTGGGATTTAGGTTTTGCCATTGATGGTACACAAGCTGTTTTAGTAGGAACAGGTGCGGTAAATAACAATATTTCATGGCAAAGCGCGGTTAGCTATTATGAAGTCGGTATATAGAGCATTAAAGCCTATAACTGAAGCAGACAAGCCATTGCTGATGTTGGCTGAATTGCAGGGCGTAGATATAACCCCGCTTGCAGGCGCAGATCGCGTTCTAGGATGGGCAGAAACAAAAAACGGGTATATGCCTATCGCCGTTATTGATTTAGTGCAAACGCCTTATGTAGTTGAGCCCCATGTTTCTTGGCTTCCTTGGGCGAGTCCCCGCGATAAATACGAAGGTTTTATATGGTTTATTAGACAGTTTGATAAGACTGTATTTATAACAGTGTTAAAAAAATATAATGATTTCCATGAAATGTTAGTTAAGAGAAAAATACTAAGAAAGATAGGAGTTTTAGAAGTGAAACAAGCATCGGAACAAATACATTTTTATCAAAGGATTGACAATGAGTAAAGGCATTAAAAGTATAGCATCAATAGCCCTACCGGTTATAGGTACTCTTGTAGCCCCCGGTATCGGCACAGCTTTAGGGTCTACGCTAGGAGCGGCAACAACCGCAGCTATAGGTGGCGCGGTTGGTGGAGGATTAGGTGGCGCGATTAGTGGCGGCGGCGTTAAGGGCGCATTAAAGGGGGCGGCTCTTGGTGGTGCTGGTGGTTATCTTGCCGGAGGTGGGCTTACTAATATTTTAGGGACTCCCGCTGGTGTACCATTGCAAGGGCCAGTACAAGCGGGGGCAGCCCCCCTTGGTGTTTCTCA
The DNA here is from genome assembly GCA_007618135.1 of Candidatus Brocadia sp. WS118. GTDB lineage: Bacteria > Planctomycetota > Brocadiia > Brocadiales > Brocadiaceae > Brocadia. The sequence continues at coordinate 12,100 of PHFX01000046.1, forward strand.
AGGCACAGGAATATTAGGGCAATTAGGGTCAGTCGGGCGAACAATATCTGATTTAACTGGAGTGGGTACGGGAGCAGTTGCATCTTCCGGAGGAAATATATTAGGTAAATTAACATCTAGCCCTCTTTCATTGCTTTCTGCTGGGTCTGCTGTCTATAACGCAAATGCTGCCAATCAAATAGCAAAAGAACAGGCGAGGGCTAATCAAGCCGCTATTGATGCTCAAAATCAAGCTTTATCACAAGTAAGGGGTGATTTGCAGTCATTTAGAGAAGCGGGGGCATCAACAGTAGGTGGGTTAACTTCACTTGTAAATGACCCTAATGCTCAAAAAGATTTTATCACGAGCAACCCATTTTATCAATCTTTAGCAAAGGACGCTACCGATAGAATTTACGCTAATCAAGCAGCGCGAGGAAAGCTTGCAAGCGGCAGCACAGCGCAAGCTTTGCAAAACTCTTTGTTATTGCTTGGCAATGATTTACTTAATCAAAATATCACACAGAAACAGAATGTTGCTAATATG
>PHFX01000047.1 GCA_007618135.1 Candidatus Brocadia sp. WS118
GGTATGAAAATAGATAGCATTATTTGAATGTCTTCCGGTCCAACTGCCAAGTTTTTTTACGTTTTTGTAGCGAAAAAATAAAAAGAGAGAAGTAAATTCGCGAAGTCTACGGCGTTCAAAGGGGATCGAGAACTGGAAAACTCCAACCAGAGTCACATCCTGACGGTATTTGTCATAAGTGTACACTTACTCATCCTTATTCCCGTATCTAGCCGTAGACGACATTGTTGAAAAAATAGGAAAGAAAAGAGAGAAGTAAATTTTTGTTAGGGTAAGGCTTCGCCTGTTATCGTATAATTCATAACGACTCTGATATCGGTCCGCCATCTGCTTTTAGCGAAATCATCATCAGGCTCATAGATTCGTTTGGCGTTTGTAAAGTAAATATTTTCAATTCCTGCTATCTGAAAGGTTGTATACTGTGCCAGTATCCTTAAAACTTCCCTTTCCATGTTGCCGATATTGCCGACAGTGTCCGGACTTGCGTCAATGTTGTCTTTTGCTATCCTTTCGGCAATAACTGAAACGATGACCGAAGTTTCATAGCGGGATGTTCTAAAGCCGGGTTTGTCTATCAGAACGGTTTCATCAGTAAGGGCAAGAACCTGAAACGGATGCCTGTCGTCAGGAAGGCCCGGTCTAAATGCGAGGGGGGTATCTTCATCTACTAAATTCGTTCCATCTTTGGCCGGTGTGGATATGGACCACTTGGAATATAGAAAGGCGATAAGCAGATCCTCAAAGTCCTGAGTAAATGGGCCTACCGGAGAAGTGCCGTTAACAAAATAGGTTACAGGCATCTATACACTCACGCTGGTTGAACGATAGGGGGTAGCATCTTCGTCATCTTCCAGAGCTGCGGGATAACTTTCGTAATTTGATGCGATAACTATTATCGGATTGTCAAGGCTGGCATCAGACCGTGAATCGATAACCGTCTTTATGTCGTCGGTGACTTCCTGCTTCCATTGTGCCAGAATTTCTGCGTATTTTCGGGCATCGTAATGCTCTAAAACGTAAACGGCGGCTAACTTGGTTTCTATCTTTACGATAAACTTGTATTCTGTATCATCAGAATCCCAGTCCGTTTTTCTTGTTATCGTATGTATATAGGATTGTGCGGCTTCCTGTTCTTTCAAAATTTCCGCATCAGAGAAATCAGTAACTAAAACTTTACGGGCCAGATCTCTAACATCTGCCGTGGTAGAATAAACCATTGTTGAAAATGAAAGTAAAAAAAGAAAGGAGAACTATTTATTTACTTTTGACTTTTTGTAAAAGTTCTTCACTCTGTTTCTGTAAGGCGATACGTTCTTCTTTGCTTAGGTATTCGGCATTAAACAGATAATCAAAGTCCTTGTTTTTGAATAGGTCGTAGCTTGTCTGTGGGTTTTTGTATCGGATGTTATGGGCCTCGCCGTTTGCCTCATCTTTTACGACCAAGTTCACGCCGTTGTTGTTTTCCCTTTGTGAGTATAGTTTTTCCAGATTTTCAATTGTAAAATCTAGTAAATATTGGGTTTCTGTTTTGATTGGGCCGGTTGTTTCTTTGATGAGTTTTCGTGTTTTCTTGTCAATGCCTGTTTTGTGGCCGAAAATAGTTTTTTGATATACTTCTGGCTTTCTGCATTTGGTGACAGTTTCGTCACCAAACGAATTATAGCCTATCAAAGAACCTAAAGTATACAGTTTTTCCGAACCATCTACAAGTTTTATTCTTACAATCGTGTTTATGACGTGCCTTGCAGTATTAATATCGTCTTTGTCCTTGTAAAATTCACCAGATACCGGATCGGTAACTTCGGCAAGCCAGTCCTCATAAGTTCGTTGTTCGGTTGGCTTTACATAGGGCCAAGATTTACCATCGCGAGTTTTTTCGTTTTTAAAATTCTCTTCTTGCTTTTTAAAATTGGGCATAAAATCCATATTTCTTAACTGAAAAACTTTAAAGAAAAAAAGAGAGAACTAATCCAAATAAAAGATTAGGTTACGGTTCCGGTCTGTTCGACACCAAAGCCGCTTACTCTGACACCGCTACCATACCATCTGTCGTGTATCTGTGAAGTGAAGTTGCCATAGTCGTCGTTTACTGTTGCGGTTCTTGTTGGGCCTGTGATAAATTCTATGCCTCTGACATCATAGATGTATATACTACCAGTGGTCAGTAGTTCATCGATTCCTATCTTGTAGCCGGGGAGCATTGGGTGACTTGTGATTCTTGACATTGTGTTTTCTATTGGTGGAATTGCGCCCAATACGCTGCCTGAGGATACCCTCATGAACGTGTTTTGTATTAATGTCTGGAATGTTTCTGTGTTCATTGCCAGATGATTTGCGTTTCCTCCTGCTGTTCTGATTGTTCCAGAATCTTCGATAAACGCTGTTGCTGGATTTGTAGTGCTATGATAGTCGCCTGCTCCTATTACATCGTAAGCTCCACCTACTCCGTTATTGGCAAAGGTGGCCAGTGTGGTAGCGATTTCCTGTGCAAATATTCTTCCAAAGTCGGCATCTACCAATCTGAAATTGTCCTGTGTTACGTTTCTGTCTCTGACGGTCATTTCTGCCCATCTTGAGGCTTTGACGTGGCCTTGTGCCTTTTTCAAAGTAATCTGGAATTGGTCGTAGTCGATGGAACGTGGATCCATGACATCGTTTTCGCCCATGTCGGCTTCGTTCAGATATGGGGTATAGTTGTATGTAGTGTATTCTATATTGGCAGATGTTTTCCTTGTCACCATTTGCTCCAAGACAAAGTCTCTGGCAATCAGTTCAAGGGTTGAGCTGTCAACCATTACGTTAGCGATGTCGGAATAATCCGCAGTTGTAATGACACCAGCACCTAACGGGTTGCCTGTCATTGCTGATTTATGTGCTTTATCCATTGCCGACCAGAACCTGTTAGCTTGGTCTACAAACTCCGGACTTATTCCTGAGAATCGTAATTTGTCTATCTCAGATTCAGATAGGTTTGAAGCTCCCTTTAATTGTGCCAATCCTTGGCCTACTGTTGCGCCATTGCATACAAAGATGTCGTATGATGGTTTCAGAGATTTTGGATTGTTTGCTTTCCAGTATGTTCTACTTTCTGGGTTATACCATACAGTAGTCTTTGATTTGTCTGCTAGTTTCTGCTCTACTATTTCGTTTACTTTGCTTTCTGTTAACATGTGATAATTATTCATTTTAGTAACCTCCAAACGGTACATATACCGCAACTAAATCGCCGTCTGCTGCCGCTGTTGGCGCTCCTGTGTTCCAGTTGTCGGCTTTGCCTAGACATATTCCGATCTGGCGTAATCTGTCATCTTGTGCGTCTTGTAGTTCTGCCTGTCCTGGCGTTGCGTCTATTGTTGTTTCAACAAATGCGACAACTTCGCCGGCTGTTGATGCTGATGCTTGAACCGGTGAACCTGGTTCTATTGCACCATCGGCTTTAAGATACCATATATCGTTACCTCTTGAACTAAATTTCAAAATACCTGTTCCGACTGTTTCGGTCGGGATGACGAAAGGGCCATACTGGTCTGCTGCTGCTGATGTGGTGACCCAGCTGTCTGGACTTGTACCAGCATCGACTTTGCAGACTTTGCCTCTTGTTACTGTAATACCTGTTGCTTTGTTAAGTCTAAGTGGGAAAGATCCGGGAATGCCAACGAATTGGCCTAAAACTGCGCCGGGATTGTTTACCATTAAATGTTACCTCCTAGATTGAACATTTTGCATAAATTGCGGATTCCGTCATATTGTGAACTATTTTCTGAAGCTCCTTTGAGTTCTGGAACGTCTGATGGACTGTTATATGATGCCCCAAAGGGTTTGCCTATATTTGCACTCAGTGAAAGGATTTCAAGTTTGGTATTGTAAAATTCGGAAACGTCTTCCGGTGACCATCCTTTAGCTGAGGCCTTTTCGATTTCTTTTTCAAAGCCGGCCTCGTCAAACTTTCCGTTTAATATGAAAAGTTCTTTTGGAATTATTGATCTGTACTGATCTTTTAGTTCTTTGGCCTTGATGGCTTCGACAAGTTTTTCATGTTCCTGTCGTAATTTGAGAAAATCGGGATCGCTTTGTATTCCTGTTTTTTGTTGTTGTTGTGGTGTTTGTGATTTTAATCGTAATACTCCGGTGTTCTGTTGTTGTGCGGGTTGTGGTGATGCAGGCGCCTCTACTGTAGCGCCGATATTTTGATTAGCGGTATTTGCAACAGCTTCGTTAGAAACTGCTGATTGCTGTACTTGTTCAGTACTCATCGTATTCTGAATTTTAGAGTCTAAAAATTTGCCTTGAGAACTAATCAGTCCTGCACCTTTCAGATGCGAAACGCATTCAAGGCCACCGATACAGGAGGCATATACTTTGGCCTTATCGCCGTATGCGCCTCTTGGCACTCCTGCAAGATGTACAAAGTCGATATTTTTGAGATTGTATGCCGGTAACGGTGTTCTATCGTAATCAAAAACACCAGGCGATACATCAGGAATTGCAGACGGGTTTGATAAGTATAATTTCTTTTTGGCCGGATCGGTTACCTTTACGGTTGCAAAATAGCCATTATTGGCTACAATATCCGCACCTGCTGCGGACTTTATGGCGTTCTGTGATGATGGCGAAAAGTCAACGATTACGCCGACCTGCTTTTCTTTCGCAAACTCTAAATGATCGCCGTATCTTGCGCCCTCTTTCATGGACCATGGATGATAATCTCCCTGCAGGGATTCCGATACATCGTCAAGATGCGTAAACGGTTTTCCTATTGCGTTTTTGGCTATTGCCGGTAAAATTAGGGGATCCACAGACCAACCCCTACTGTTAAAGGATGAGTCTATCAGAAAATATTTTAAATAAAGGTCGCCTTTATCGTCTGTATAGTTTTCGATATAGGACATGTAAGAAAAGAAAGAAGGGAAAAGAGAAAGGAGAACTAAATCCTAGTTGGCCGTGCTTTCCGTAGTCATGCCCTGCCCACCATCCAGCTTGGCAGTTATGATGTTTTCGGCGTTGACTATTTTTTCTAAAAGTTCGGTATTTTCTCCTGCGTCATTTGGGATAAGGTTTCTAAGTTCTACAAGAACGTTTTCAATGTAAATTAATTCATCTTGTGATACGTAAATATCTTCAGGCATTGAAAAGGAAAAAGGAAAATAAAGACAGAAGAACTAAATTTCTTCTTCTAGGATTTCTAATTCACATCTGCAATTGCTATGGGTTCCGTTTGGCCCGTTAAGTCCGGGTGTCGGTATGCTTGGATCGTCAATATCCCATATCTGACCATGCAAAAGATCGCATAAAGGGCAAACCCTCTCGTCTAGTTTTGTTACCCATCGGACCACCTGTTTTCTTTGGATAGTTTCGATAATCTTTTCCTGCTTTAGCTCTTTGGTCTTTGTTAACTGACTGATGGCATAGCCACTTGTTACTATTACGGTGGCAAGGCCTACAAGGGCCGCCCTTGTGTTAAGTTCGGGCTTTACTGATGAGGGTGTTCTTTCTTCCAAGTTTATCTGATAATCTCGCAGGTTTTCCCGTTCAAACTCTTTTCTTACACGAATCCAGAAGCGCGTTATGTTGTCGTCAGTTATCTTTCTTATTTGGGCGATATCGTTTGAAGATATAAAGGTAGTCGTGTTTAGTTTTCGTTCTACCCTCTGCAAACCCTGCCGGTAAATGTCTTCTACTGCTTTCCGTGTTGAATCGTAAACCTTTTTCTCGTATTTTCCTTTTATAACTTCGTAGTTGATGGGATAGAGGGGATCGCTTCGGATCTGCCCTAATATTTTTTCGTATATGTTGCCTAACGTTCTTTCAATGGTTCTAAGGTTCTGGCGTATTTCTACTAAGGACATTAATATTCATCTTCGTCTGCTGCTGATGGTGATCTTGTCGGCAGGCTGGAACGGGATTGCATTTTGTTGTCAAACGATGATTGGCCTGTTAGTGAGGGCGTGCTGCCCACGTTAAAGCCGCCCTGCTGGTCCGGATTCGGATAGAGGCTATCCATCATTGAGTTGTTTTGTATCTTCATCTGTTCGTATTCGGCCATCTCGTTATTGTATTTTCCAAGACCGGCTTCATTGCGGGCCATATCGCCTGTGAGAAGCTGTCTGTCGTGGAACTGTGCTACTGCTGCGGCAGTATCCAAAAAGCCGGTTGTCTTGATATTGCTAAATTCCAATTTTACTTTGAAAGGCAAGGTAATTTCCTGAGGGTTGGTTGCCCTTTCCAGCAGATAATTCATTACGCCGCCCTGCTGGGCAATCTTGTTTATTTCGTTGTCTTTGAATATTTGCTCTAGCTGTGGTTTATACCATTGCTGCCATAGAACGTTATTGAGCTGGCGGCGTTTAAACTCCAGCGCTGACTCATACCATTGGATCATTGCGCCCTCTCCTGTTGCCCTGTTCTGCTCATCCTGAAATGCAACGACTAACGGGATTGTCAGGCCTCGATAGATATCCTTGCTTCCCTCACGTACTGCTTCAATCATTTTTTGCAGGTCGTGCTGCAACGGTACGGCTTCGGCAGTTATATCGTCATTGATAAAGAGGGTTTTTCCTGCTTTCCATTTATCGCGGATTTCTGTAAGTTTGGCCTCCGATTTGGTCATCGTCTTTACAAGCATTATTGGGGCAAACATTCTTTTCATAATTTCGGGAACGGCTATCTCGTTGGCTGAACGGTTGCGCTCACCTATAGACATGGATGATTCTATGGAGGGCATGCCAAAGTATCTGCTGTTTGGCGTAATGTGAAAGTCGTTAACTTCGTGGTGTATGATATCTTTTGCTAACAAAATTCTATTGTTTCGTGGATAATCCAGATACTCAACTCCCAGAAAGTGCCAGTTTTTACGGTCCACCCACACCCTGCCTAATCGTGTAGATGCTAACGGGATAAGTTCGCATGGATAGCCTTTCTTGTCGTATTTCTTCACTTGAACGGAACGGCCAAAGGCTTCTGCTGAGAACACCAGCTCGGACAGTCTTTGATATAATCCTACTTCTTCGTCACGGTTTGAGATGTCTTCCAAGATATCAAGATACTGCTCGTTATTTGATATTGCGTCCAGTTCTGCTTTTTTGCGCTGTTCGTTTGCAAACTTTCGATTGACGTCTATTACGGTGTTTATCTCTTTGCCTAGCAGGAACTGAATTAGGACTAATAGGCCGCGCTGTGTGGAGGGATCGCGTCTTACGTTGTCGTGCAATCTTCCTTTTGTTACTGTCGTCAGGGGATCCTGCATCTGCGTTGGTGTGGCGTTTGGGAAAATTGCCTTTAATTGTGATTCAGAAAGTGGATCTATCTTGTCTAAATAGTCAACTGCATTATATGCGGCACCTTTCAAAGAATGGTCCAGCAGGTCGGTAAACCATTGTGTTTTTTCGGGGGCCTTTGTAAAGAAATCCTCAATGCTAGAATCTAAAGATATCGCTAGGGGATTATGGCGTTTTGTTTTGTAAACCAATATGATAACTAAAGTCTTTTATTTTAAAAAAAACTGAGAGAACTAAAACTCCTCATGTATTTCTTCGATGGTCCAGCCCATCTTTTTTATATAGTCCATCGAATAAAAACCGCCTTTCTTTTTATGTTCTTCGCCGTCAGCATCGGGTTCAAACTCATCATCGCTGGCCAGTATTGAAACGTTGCCATCAATAACGGAAATGCCTGCAAGTTCGATATCCGGATATTCGTCAAAGGTTGCCGATACATCGTCGGCATTGTCTAGCATCTGCGATCTTGGGAAATAGTCGCGCTTGCAGGCAGGGCAGTTCAGTTTAATTGGTTGGTCGTTATCGTCTAACTCTAAGGGCTTTAAATCTACAGAACATATTACGCACTTCATATTATTCACCTTTTGGCCTGAAGGTTAGAAATGTGGTAAGCATCTGGAAAGTATCTAAGATGTCATTATGCGGGCTTTCTTCTTTGTCTAATATCCCTCTGTCGTCAAAGATTGCCGCCTTTAGTGCGTCTATCAATACTGTAAACGATGGATGAATGGCCACAAGTCCGCGGGGATCGTCTAGCAATCTGCGAGAATGCGAAGTCATCCATGCCTTTTGTTCTAGGGTAAAGAGAACGGGAACGACTTTCATGTAGTGGGCCGGATTGAGATTCTGTTTTTTGTATTGCTGTATCTTTTCCTGTACATACTGCCAGTTGTAGTTTTCGCCCACCCTCTTTTTTAGCGACATGCCCAGTTCTGGCCTTGAGGCATCAAAGCCGATATTGATAACGTTGCCGTAGCGTTCCCGTAACGTGAAAATGTAATTGAGGGCATCCTCATACAACGGACTTTGCAGTTCTTCGGCGTGCAGTATCTGCAACTGCCTTTTGTGTTTATCCCATTGGGCGATTAAAACGGCAAACTTTGAACTAGAAAAGCCCTCATCAATTAGTAGATATTTAGGCAGGAATTTGTTGACGTTTTGGGGATCGTATAGGGTACCGCGTTCTACTGCCTTATCTATGGATAAGTGGGAATATACGTTCCCCCTGCCTGCTATAAATTCGGCTTCGTAGTATTGCGGGTAGAGTGGCCCTAATCTCTGCCGTTCTTCGTCTAGGAAATCTAGCGTTATCAGGCCGTGTGTTACGGCCTGCTCTGCTTTGATTACGAATAACTTAAACTGGCTTTTATGTTCTAAAATTTGTTGATATATCTCATACGTTTTTCCTTTTGGGCCTCGCGGTGGCGCCTCTATAATTAGCGAACCGTCGGTGTTTGCCAATCTGGAAAAGGCAGCTGCGAAAAGTCCGGAATCGTCTACAAGGTTGGCCGAAGTAACGTCAGACATGTGTATTTTTTTAACGTTCTTCCATGACCAAATACTACCCTCTGATGTTGCGCCTAACGCTATTATCCTTGTAGGTTTTTTCTGGTTATCTGGGTTTTTTATGTAGGCCACTCCTACCTTTGTTTTTTCTTCCTTTAGCAGTAATTCAGACGGGTTTGTAATGAGATAGCGCGAATACTTGGCCGAGTTTAAAATTAAATTTTTTAATGTGCGTAAGTGTTCGTTTGCGTGGTTCTGCGTTTGGGCTATCAGCAGGATATCGTATCCGCGACAGCCAGTTAAAGCGTCTTGGAAATCTTCTAACAAGACGGAGGTCGTAATGCCTACCTTTTGGCTTTTGACTACCAAACGATATTTATTTTTGTTTTTGGCGTTCCATATTTCGTACTGGTAGGGTGTTAGTTGTAGAACGTCTTGGCCTGTTTTTGGATGTACAAGATAGCCAAAGTCTTGGTAAAATTCTTGCGGATCTAAAGGGATATCTTTCTGTAATTCTTCGGCGATATCCGGTTCAACGTTAAGCGATAATATACTATTTGCTTGTTGAAAGCATTTGAGCATTTTCTAACTTCGCCTTTATTTGTGCTATGATTGGAGTGCCTAATGATACGCCTAATGATACCTCTTGCATGAGTTTAGCGTTTTCCCTTATTTCGTTCCGTAACGAGTGGATAAGTTCCGGATCTTTTTGCATCCGGTTGTTTTCGATAAGATAATCCCTTATGGTGTCTTTCTGGACCATATCGATAACGTCTAAAATTTGTTTATGAGTTATTAGATAGCCTACGCGTGTAAAGTAGTTTAACCATTCTGTGGCATACTGTCCTGCATCTACTTTTTTCTTTCGTCGGTAATACGCGTCTTTTGCTATTTCCCTGCCTAATCTTATTTTTATATAGTTTAGTGCTTCCTTTTCTGAAAGGCCGAAATTCACACAGTCGGCCACAAGAGGCATTAAGACCTGTTCCTCTCTTTTTGTAAAGCCCATTTACTCGTTTGCTCCTCCGATATCAGCGATTTTTACTGCTTTCTGGCCGGTGTATTCCTCCCATCTCTTTATGATGACGGAGCAGTAATGTTCGTCTATTTCCATGCCGTAACATACACGGTTAGTTTGTTCGCAGGCGATAAGGGTAGAGCCGGAACCTAAAAAGGGATCATATATAACTTTTCCATCAGTATTATCTAAAATCTGTTTTAATAACTCTACTGGTTTGATTGTAGGATGCAATGTTTTATCGGGTTCTCTTTTACATCGAAGAATATTGCCAGTTTTGCCATCTAAAATTTTAGACGGTGTCTTCTTTGCGAATAGTATTAGTTCGTGTTGGTTTCGCCATGGCAAACCCATGCCCATCTGCAACTTATCCCATACGAGCATATTTCTGACAACATATCCCAACCTTTCCGCAACATCAAAATTCCAAGTCCACATCTTCCAATCGGTGAACAAATACATAATATCACAGGGTAAATTATGAAACACTTCATCCATTAATTGAATAAATCCCCTTGTGCTGAGGTTGTCCCGTTGTATTGTTTTGTGTTGCCTGTTGCCTATACTTCCGCCCCTCTTACCTGTTTCTTGAAATCCTCCCGATGAGTAAGGCGGATCGGTTAGTATTATTTCTGGCTGATAGGATGATGAATTAAATAGTTGAGTGCGGTTCTGCTCGTCTCTTGCATCGCCACACATCAGTCTGTGCCGGCCTAACTGCCACCTCTCTTTACAAAGGCAGGTTGGTCAAACAAAGAGGGCAGTTTGCTTTCATCTTCCTCCTTAACGAATTTGATTTCAGGATTGTATCTTGTTATTAGTTTCTCTAGGTCTTCCTTTGGCTTTGCCAATAACTCGGCAAGTTCGTCAAGTCGTTTATTTTCAAATATTGTTGCTAACTCGTTACTCTGTTTTTGTTTGTCATATTCACCATGTAGCTGGTTTAGGGTTTCCCTTATTATTTTTCTGTCGATTTCGTCTTTAATCTGGACTTTGATAACCTGGACCTCTTTGGTTCCGATTGCTTTTTCTATTTCAAGACGGTGTTCACCATCGATTAGGACATTGTCCTGATCTACTACGATATATTTAAGACGGCCAAACTGTATCATGGATTTTTCTAGGCCGTTTGTTTGCTCTAAAGTCATAACGTTGGGGTTGGTAGGATCTTTTTTTATTTCGTCTACCAATAGGGTTTGAATTTGATGATCTTTAAGTTTAATTTCTTTTTGTGTCAAAGATCGGCCACTTCCGGCGTTTCGCCATCCTCTACGCAGTCCGGATTCAATATAGTCGGATCCGTATCGGAACTTAATAGGATTTGTTCATCTGTCATTATATTGTATCCTCCTCTGGAGTTTTTGCTAACGGTATCTTTA
>PHFX01000048.1 GCA_007618135.1 Candidatus Brocadia sp. WS118
GCCGGTTTTGGCGGGTCAGAGCAGGCATGATCACCTGGAAATCCGTCATTGCCTACTGCTGATCCTTTGAAAACTGTCAAAGAGCGCTTTTTTCCGATCACCATTTTGATCCAAACAGATCACCTTCCCACCCTGCCGACCCCTATTGAAACTCCAAATATAAAGGAACGCTTAGTTCAACAAAGAATTATGCGGCGGCTCGCTCCGTGCCAGTTTTGGGCATCTCAGCACTTCACCGCGCCGCACGAATTCTTATATCGTTAGACTACACCTTTAGTAAAAAATACAGAGTGTTTGTAAGAATGAATCGAAAAGCTTTACAATTAACATTTTTATTGTTCCAAAAGTTTTGAAGGATATAATAAAATATCTATGGGTAATTTGTAACTGTAAAAACCACTTTCTGTATGATCCATAAAAAACCTTTTATTATTCTCTTCAAGCTCTGAGCTTATTCGTAACAAGAGTGATGAAGAATAATAAATACTTATCTCAATGTTAGAAGTTACATCGTACGGTTTTGGTTCTCCTTCTCTTTCGAACTCATGAAGCTCCAACAATAAATCTTTACTCACATCAAAACAATAATAATTAACGCGGGTTGCGGAATCCCAAGGCCTTGCCCATCTTAATTCCCATATATCTACTAATCTATCAAAGTTTAGTTTAACGACTTTATCTATAAAATCAGATACTAATTTATTTCTAGGGTCATAGATAAGGGTTGTAAATTTTTCTATTATAATATCTGCATGTTTACTCCCTTTTTCATAGATATTTGCGACACTAGCATCATATGTGTTGAAGCCATCTCTTAATCTGATAAGAATAACATGTTTTTTCTCTATGTGCAAACTTACGAAATCTTGATTATCAGAGAAGAATGCTAATAAAGAAACACCAAAAGGACCTGTCATTACGTATCTAATACTTGCACTTGAAGAAGTCTGTATTAATGTGTTTTTGGATAATGGATGCCAAACATGGGTGTACAAAGCTTCCTTTGCCATTGATAAGGTTGTGTCTATATGTGTTTTCTTTCCATCTGGTATAGCTGACAGTATACCCTCTACTTGATGAGAATTAAATATTTCATTCAGTTTATTAGCAATTTGAGATTGCTCACGAAAAATATGATTTTGGCGAACTTGACATATTGCATTAACATTCATCATAGCAAACGTAGCAATTAGAATAAATAAAATAAGGGAAACCCTGCTACAGGATGGAAATTTCATTTTGCTTATCTTGCTTAGTTTTAACATTGGATGATAGAACCTGGCAAATGGGAAAAATAGACACTTGAAGTTAATCATAAAAAACTCTAGCATTCATAAAAATATTTTCTTCGGTCTAACGCGGTGCTAACCCGGCCAAATGCACCGACTACAAAACTACAGAAACACGATTGATTTGAACCTGCGAAAAGCCTTGAAAAACAAGCCCATACTGCATTTGGATCGGGTTGAGCAAAAAGTTATATGCCTCTGCCCGGCACAGATTTTATTAACAACACCGAACCCAAAAACCAACGTAAATTTACCACCAAAATTTGACAGAAACAAGCCGGGATTATGTTGAAGTACCATAAAATAAAAACCGCGGTGGTGCGCTTTTCAGCACGACCGCGATTCCTATTTCCTTTTCTCATCTACTTTCGGGGAGATAGCAAAGGTAGGTAATTTGTCTTTTAAATTACCTACTTTTGCGGAAGTGTTTGGGAAAACATAATAACAATAATTTCTGTGCTCTCTTCTTTGGTATTTATACTATTTTATGAGCAACGCTTTTTTCATTAGACTATGTCTATCAGTTTCAATTTTATAGAAGTATACCCCGCTTGTCAAATCATTAGCATTCCAGTAGTATTTGTGAATCCCCGCTGAAAGTTTCTCTGAAACCAATGTGGAAATCTCTTGACCGAGAATATTATAAGCTTTTAATGTCACAAAACCGGGTTTCGGCAGGGAAAATTCTATGGTGGTGACTGGGTTAAAAGGATTGGGGTAGTTTTGGAATAATTGATAGTTGTTGCTAAAAGCATGTAGATTCTCATCAATTGATGTAATATCCGAAGCGACCCTGATCAACCAGACATCACCGCCGCCAGCGCCAAAAGAATTAGTTCCTCCGGCAATAATATACCCGCCATCAGTAGTTCGTCGGACAGAGCGGCCTTCATCATCACCACTTCCTCCGAAAGTTTTTGTCCAGATGGTATCCCCGTTGGCGTCGGTTTTGATTAACCCAACATCGTTGGATGACCCCCAGTTTAAACCAGTGATGATATACCCGCCATCAGTGGTCTGGTGTGCGAAATAGCCTGTACCGATAATATTATTGGTCCACTGGGTTTCTCCGTTAGCATCAGTCTTGATCAACGATCCGTCTTGTCCGGATCCCGCGATGATATACCCGCCATCAACGGTCTCTTGAACGGAATACCCGTAAGAATAACTAAATGTAGCAGGAATACCGAAAGCTTTTGTCCAAAGTGTGTCGCCAATGACATCTGTCTTGAGCAGCCAGGTAAAACTGTAACAAGGTTCCCATAAAATAAAGCACTCAAAAAATCCAGCGATGATATACCCGCCGTCAGTGGTTTGTTGAACGGAATATCCCCCGTTTAGGGTGCTCCTGTAGTACGTTCTGGTCCAGAGCGAGTCGCCACTGGCATCGGTCTTAATAACCCACAAAGAAGCAGAAAGATGTCCGGTGATGATATACCCGCCATCACTTGTCTGCTGAACAGACCAGCCTTCATCGAAACCACTTTCTCCAAAAGTTTTAGTCCATAGAGAATCTCCGTTGGCATCAGTCTTAATCAGCCAGACATCGGCTGAACCGGCGCCAAAGGATTCAGTAGCTCCGGTGATGATATACCCGCCATCTGTCGTTTGTTGAACGGAATATCCGGCATCATGGGCGGTATCGCCGAACGTTTTTGTCCAGAGCGTGTCGCCGTTCGTGTCGGTTTTGATCAGCCAGACATCACCGGAAGCGGCGCCAAAGGATTCAGTAGTTCCGGCGATGATATACCCGCCATCATTCGTTTGTTGGATGGAATAACCCCAATCGTCATCACTTCCGCCATAAGTTTTAGTCCACAAGGTATCCGGTGCCTGAGCGAAGAAAGTTCCCGCAAATGAGATTAGTATTAGTAATGTCAACGAAAATTCTTTCATAACATACCTCCATTATTTTACCAATAATGCCTTTTTTACTAACATATATTGGTCGATCTCAATTCTGTAAAAGTACACTCCATTTGGCAAGTCACTGGCTTCCCAAATATATTGGTAGGTTCCCGCAGAAAGATTTTCCGAAACCAGTGTTGCGACTTTTTCACCCAAAATGTTATAAACCTTCAGCGTTACAAAACCGGATTTCGGAATTGAAAACTCAATAGTAGTAGTTGGATTAAACGGGTTGGGATAATTCTGGTTTAGCCAGAATCCTGCGGGAGCTTCATCATACGAATTGTTAACGATAGACAAGGGTGGGGTTATCAGGGCCGTTGCCAGATTCGTGAACGACCAGGTAGCGTCAAAGTAATACATGAAATAGAAGGAATCGATAATGATCACGGTTGGCGCTTCCACCCAACCGGTCGCCAGGGGATCCATTTGAACGGTAAAAATGGGATTATTTACGGTATCCTTGGTCCAGTGAACGCCATCATCACTCCAAGCATACCCAATTGAGGCAAACCAGTTGACTCCGATTCTATAGCTGCCGGTATAAAACATCTCATATCTGGCACCGGTTTTAATAACGTCGCAATCGGCTACGCTTTGCCTTTCCCAATTTGCGGGCCCGGGTTGCAAGACCGGATCGCTGTGCTCGTACGGAGGAGTCGTCGTTAAAGGATCATCATATTTTTCCCAGGACAACCCGCCATTGGTGGAAATTGCCAGGCCAATTCGCATCGTATCATGGGATTGAAAATCCTGGCCGTCTCCGGCCATGTAGTACATCACCAATCCGGTGTCAGTTGCCAGTATGCTTTGCGGGCCAACGAAACCGGAATCCCAGTCGCCGGGTTCGCCGGGCTTAATGAGGGCGGTATCCGATCTTGTCCAGGGACCATCAGGGTGTGGAGCCGTGGCCCGGCCAATTTTTCGCCCGGGGCCGATTCCCGGTATTTCCCGCCCGCAATAGTACATGATCCATAGAGAATCTTCTACCATCACGACCGCTTTGGTAACCTGCCAGGTGTCAAATCCGCTGCCATCCCCGGTTAATATGGGATTCGCCGCGCTTTTTTGGAAATTATATCCGTCATTTGAAGTGGCGTATCCGATATAAAGAGGAAACCCCGAAACATGTGGTTGCTGGCTACCATTATAGAACAAATAATATGTAGAATCATATTCTATAATTGTGGGAATGAAGGCGCTGGCGGCGTCCCAACCCCCCGGATTTCCTTTTTCCAATACCGGATTGCCCGGGTAGGGGGTGAACGGCAATTGCGGTTGGCTAAAAACTTCTTTTGAAAAGAGTGAAAACAAAATAATACAAATGATACGAATTGTTGGTTTCATTCGATCACCTCCTGAAAATTGTTTAGAATAATTTACCTCAAGGGGGCCGAACAACCTATTAACCCTGTATCAAATGCTTTCAATATTGTAACATTTTGAAAAAGTGATTTCAACTGTCGCTGAGAAAGAAAGGTCTTGATTTGCTGTTATCGGCCTCATATCTTAATCTATGCGTTTCGAGTGGGATAAAGCGAAAGCAAAGGTGAATGAGAAAAATCATGGCGTGACATTCGACGAAGCTGCAAGCGTGTTTGCTGTAAATTACCAGTTCTTCTTTGATAAAGGTGAACACGATGAACCGCGATTCAAAGCAGTCGGATTTGACAAGTATGGCCGTCTTTTGGCGGTAATATATACAATGCCGAATGACAAAGTAATTCGCATCATCTCGGCGCGAAGAGCAACAAAAAATGAGCGCAATCAATATGGGAAAAACCATAAGTAAAACGCTTGATGAAGTCATGCAGCACTTACCGGATAAACCCTTGAGGGAATTTGCAAATGACTTCGAGCCTGATACATCCGATATACCGGAGATAACCCCGGAAGAATTCGAGCGAATGCATCACTACATAGAGGAGAACCGGGCTTTGTGCGGTATTATTCGCGCCCTAATTGAACACAACAATTTGAGCGTTGAAAAAGCCCAATCAAAAATAGGCTCGATAAGCGCGGAAACACTTAACCTGATAATGCAATCCGGGCAGGTTCCGCTAAGTAATTCTTTTTTGATGATCTCGATTTCCCTGCTGATGATGGATAGGAAAATCGAAATCCCGGCTATCGTTGGGAAAGCACTTAAAGCCCTTGCTAAATCAGCCGCATAAGGACATTAAGATACATATTCTGATGGGGGTACACCAAACTGCTCGCGAAAACAGCGGGTAAAGTAGGAAGGACTATTAAATCCGACCTGGTAGGCAATCTCGGCAACGGTCTCTTTACCATGCAGGAGTAAATAAGCGGCTCGTTTTAGGCGCATTATGCGAATGAATTCCGATGCCGAATAGCCGGCCAGCGCCTTGAGCTTGCGATGCAACTGCATCCGGCTCATACCGGCTTCTTTCACGAAGGTCTCGATACCAAAATCCGGGTCAGCTAAATGCTGGTTGATACTCTTCATTGCCCTTTCCAGAAATTTTTCATCCGCAGAAGTTACGGCAATCTCCGAGGGCTGCAAAACTATTTCTTTACGGAAACGCTCTCTTAATTTTTTTCGCTGTTCAATCAAGTTTTTAATCCGAATCTGAAGCTCATGGGCGTCAAACGGTTTGGTGAGGTAGTCATCGGCGCCGGTTTCCAATCCTTCAATTTTGCTTTCCGAGGATGCCCGGGCGGAAAGCAGGATGACCGGAATGTGGCTGGTTCTCTCATCGGTCTTAAGTTTGGCGCATAATTCAAAACCGCCCATTTGAGGCATCATCACATCGCTTATAATCAGGTTCGGAATAGCCTTCATTGCTTGTTCCAATCCTTCAACTCCATCTGCCGCTTCAAAAACCTGGTACTCATTCTTTAAATGCCCGCGGATGTAGTTACGCAGATCGGCATTGTCTTCCACGATTAGAATGGTTGCCAATTCTTGCTTGTCAGTTGACTCCAATGTCATTTGGGCTTCGCCCGTCATTTGCTTTGCGTCATTTGTTGTCATTAATTGTTGTTGGTGCTTAATATCTGGTTTTCCGCTTCTCACTTCTCGCTCTTCGTCTTTCGCTCCACGCTCCTCAATCTCCTCTGGCTTGAGATGCGCTTTCCCCATCGGCAGCCGGACCGTAAAGGTCGAGCCTTTTCCAATTTCGCTTTTTACAGAAATTTCGCCATGATGTATTTCCACCAATTCTTTAGTAAGAGCCAAACCAATTCCGGTGCCTTCCTGGTCGCGGGTGTGTGAACTGTCTATTTGGTAAAACCGGTCGAAGATATGGGGCAGGTATTCTGCCGGAATGCCGGGACCGGTGTCCTGAACTGTGATTTCTACGAAACCACTCATTTCGGATTGCGGAATTCCCTGCTTGCCTTCAGCAGTCGGGCAGGCGCAATCTACAATCACGCTTCCTCCTTCGGGAGTAAATTTGAGAGCGTTCGAAAGTAGATTGACAACGATCTTTTCCAACTTATCGCGGTCAATATATATGATAAGTAATTCTTCGGTGCCAATATAATTCAGTTTGACTCGTTTCCTCTCCGCCATTGAGAGAAAAGACATAACAATCGCTCTCAGAAACTCGGCGATATTTTCCGGCTGAGTTTGTAATGCCATTCGTCCCGATTCCAATTTGGAAAGATCCAGCAGTTGGTTGATTAGGTTAAGCAACCTCGCAGCATTGCGATGCATCATTCGGTATAATTCTTTGGTATCGCCCCGATGCTCACCAGAAAGCAGCTTTTCTAACGGCCCTTTGATAAGGGTTAGAGGAGTCCTGAACTCGTGAGAAATATTGGCAAAGAAACGCGATTTTAGTTGATCGATTTCCTGAAGCTTTTGCGCTTCAAATTCTCTGCGCCTCAATTCATTTCGCAGATGCATTCTTCTCACTTCAAACACTCTAAGCGCGTAAAGCACCAGCCCAATTAAAATGATGTACAGCGCGTAAGCCCAGGCAGTTTTCCAGAACGGCGGTGTAATGATGATTTTCACCGATGAGCCTTCTTCGTTCCAGAGGCCATCATTGTTAGAACCTTTAATGCGGAAAATATACTCCCCGGGGTCGACGTTGGTGTAACTGGCAAAACGCCGGGTGCCGCTATACAGCCAATCGGCATCGAGTCCTTCCAATTTGTAAGCATACTGATTTTTTGCCGGGTTGGAGTAATCCAGAGCGGCAAATTCAAATGAGAAGAAATTCTGTTGATAAGACAGTTTGATCTCTTGAGTCATTGATAAAATGTCGTTCAAAGAAACAGACTCATTAAAAACTTTAAAGTCTGTTATCACAATGGGTGGAATATGCGGATTATCAATCAAACTATCAGGATGAAATACATTAAAGCCGTTGATGCCGCCGAAGAAAAGTTCGCCGGTTTTGCCGCTTTTAAAATAAGCGCCTTGATTGAATTCGTTGCTTTGCAACCCATCGTTGACATCATAGTTTCGGAAAGCCCCCGTTTGGGGATCAAACTTTGATAATCCTTGATTGGTGCTGAGCCAGAGACAACCGTTGTTATCGCCCAGAATTCCCCAAACCGTATTGTCTGCCAGTCCATCCTCGATGGTAAAATGGGTGAATTCATTTTTCCCCGCATCAAATTTATTCAGACCACCTCCCAATGTACCGATCCACAGAAATCTTCCGCTGTCAGCGGTATCTTCATAAATTGTAAGCACAGAGTTGTTGCTTAAGCTGCGGGGATTCCCAAGGTCATGAGCGTAATGGGTAAACTGCCCGGAGGTTTTATCAAATCGTAATAATCCCCCCATAAATGTAGCGATCCAAAATACGCCGTCGCCCCCAAAGCGGGGTTGATAAATTTTTCTGATGCCATTAAAAGTATATCTAACAGAGTCTGTTTGCGGCGGCGAGAAATGATAGAATTTCCCTGTTTTCCTGTCAAATTTGTTGATAGTTCCGAAACCGGTACCAATCCAAAGCGATCCATCTCTATCTTCAATAATAGACCAGATGATATTATCATCCAGGCTGAAAGGATCATTAGGATCGTGCTTGAAATGAACAAGCCGCCTTTTTACTCGGTTATCCTGATCTATCCGGAATAATCCCTCCCCTGTGCCGATCCAGAGGCTGCCGGCTCTGTCTCTCAGTATTGGGAGAATCTCATTCATCAGGCTGGAAGGATCATCGGGATTTAATAAGATATTGATAAATATTCCGGTTTTCCGATCCAGCTTGCTCAGCCCGTTTTCAGTGCCGATCCAAAGAATATTGTTGCTTCTTGAGGTATCTTCCCAAAATGACCAGACACCATTATGAATCAAGCTGTTCGGGTTATTGGGGTTATGTTTGTAATGTTTGAATTTAGCTGCTTTTCCGGTTTCCCAATTGATTCGCGACAGACCCCCACCATCAGTGCCAATCCAAAGATTGCCGGCGTCGTCTTTCAAAAGGGATAGGATTAAATCATTACTTAGACTATTAAGATCGTTAGGATTGTAAAGATAATGATTAAAGACCATGCTCCGATTGTCGGAAATTCCAGATGTCAAAGAAGAACTCGTTGAGAAAGCTCTATTTAATCCACCCATAGTTCCTATCCACAGCACTCCATTATTATCACTTGTTATCGATGAGACAGAGTTGTTAGCAATGCTGCCGGAATGGGATGGGGTATGTGTAAAATGGACAAATTTTCCGGTTTCCTTGTCAAAACAATTCAGCCCGCCTCCCATAGCCGCAAACCAGGCGCCAGTTCCGATCGGCATTGTTGCATAAATCCGTTAAATAGTGGATATTCTAGCCGCCCTAATCGTGGAGGAATCTCATGGCAGCGAAGAAATCCTATCGAGTTTCTAACTGGTCTTCCTACAACCGTTCTTTGATTGAGCGCGGCAGTTTGACGTTTTGGTTCAATGAGGAAGCGATTGAGAAATGGAATGCGGTTGAGAAGACCGGAAAGCGAGGCAGCCCGGGAACCTATTCTGATCTGGCCATTGAGACGGCGTTGAGCTTGCGGGCCTTGTTTCGGTTGCCGTTGCGTGCGACGCAAGGACTGGTTGCCTCGATTATTGCGATGATGAAGTTGTCTTTGAAAACCCCGGA
>PHFX01000049.1 GCA_007618135.1 Candidatus Brocadia sp. WS118
TTAAGGAGTGGGAGTGGATATCATTTATGCTAACTGAAAATCCAAGAAAAAGAGCTTCGCAGATGCAATTGTTGGAAAATTTAATTAAAATTTAGGACTTTGTTAAGTTAACGCTTATGCCCCTTAATCCCCTCTTTTTAGAGGGGAAAACCAGATTGAAATTTCTTAACATTCAAGGTATTCTATGACACCTGTTTCCATAATGACGTTTAACGTCCTGAGCATCTTACCAATCCTGATCCTCGCGGGGTTCGGTATGATCGTACTCTTCGTGGATATCTTTTCCTCAAGAAGACTGGGGGAAAAGAATCTGCTTGCCTATGTATCGTTGCTGGGAATCATCCTTGCCGCAATCTTTGCCAGGAGCCCTACCGGAACAACCCTCTTCTCGTTCAATGAAACCTTTACGATTGATAACTATTCCCTGTTTTTTAACTTTATCTTCCTGCTCAGCACTGGACTCACGATCCTGATTTCACACAGCTACGTCAAACGCGAGGAGATCAATCACGGGGAATATTATGCCCTCATTCTGTTTTCCACCATCGGCATGATGCTTATGGCATCCGGCGCAGATATGCTGACCATTTACATCGGGCTGGAGGTCATGTCCATTAGCATTTACATCCTGACAGGGTTCAAACGCTCAAAGCTCATCTCAAACGAGGCGTCTCTGAAATATTTCCTGCTTGGTGCGTTTGCCACGGGCTTTTTGCTCTATGGCATCTCGCTTATCTATGGTTCTACCGGTGCGATCAATCTGAAACAGATCGCCACTTTTATTGCCAGCAAGGGGGGCATGTCAGACCCGGTATTGCTCATGGGCATGGGGTTGATCATCATTGGACTCGGCTTCAAGGTAGCCTCGGTGCCGTTTCACGCATGGGTGCCTGATGTCTATGAAGGAGCGCCCACCGCAATAACGGCCTTTATGTCAGTGGGACCAAAAGCCGCTGGCTTTGCCGCTTTTTTGCGTATCTTCATGACCGCTTTCGGTTCGTCTCATGCCGAATGGCAGAAAATTATCTACATCCTTGCCATCCTGACCATGACGATGGGAAACGTTGTGGCCATTGCCCAAACAAACATCAAGCGCATGCTTGCATATTCCAGCATTGCCCATGCAGGCTATCTCCTCATCGCCCTGGTAGCGGCAAATAATGTGGGTATATCGGGTACGTTATTTTATCTGCTTGCATACACCTTTATGAATATCGGCGCATTCGCTGTTGTCATTGTATTAAGCCGCAAAGGTGACGAATTCATCCGGATCAATGACTACGCAGGGTTGGGATTTAGGCATCCGCTCCTCGCCATAGCGATGACCCTTTTCATGCTTTCCATGGCGGGCGTGCCGCCCATGGCAGGTTTTGTGGGAAAATTTTATATCTTCAGCGCCGCCATAAAATCGGGTTATATAGGGCTTGCCGTAATTGGGGTGATCAACAGCGTTATCTCGGTGTATTACTATTTAAGAATTACGGTAATTATGTATATGAAGGAACCCACCAGAGAATTTACCCCCCTCACCATTTCTCCCCTGATCGTTGCCGCCATTGTCATCTCGGTGGTCGGCACACTCCATCTGGGCATCTTCCCATCCAGGGTTATGGAAATCGCTCAACAGGCTACTCTGATATTGAAATAAATGTCACAATTTAACGCTTTTGAAAACCATACATTTGAATTTGATCCGAATTAATTAGGCCTTCGGCGACCTCACCCCACTGTTTCCCCCAGTTTACGGGGGGATTATGGGGGGTAATTGAAATTCCTATACATCAAGATAGCATGCGTAACACGGGTGGTTTATCCCCCGCAAAAGCCTGCCTGCTGGCAGGCAGGCCGACCACAAGGGATCGGCGCTACCTTTTTCAAAAAGCCAAGTTGTTACAGATAAGCCTTCCCTGGAGGCGGGAAACGGCAGGAATCACAGTCCCACTCTGGATGATAAGGCATTGGTGACACGGTCAACCTCATCGGCGAGCGCCTGAAGTTTCGTCATAACGATTTTTGCATTTTCGTTTGCCTTGGTAATGTAAGGTTTCATTGACACCATCCCCCGTGTGGTAAGGTCGTTGCCAAGCGCTGTTTTTATATCTGTCAGATCAATGATGAAAGGCTGGTACGTCATCTGGACTTCTTGCGCCAGGCTCGTGATGCGCTGAAAGGTCTTGTTTAATTCCCCGCGCCGTTCTGATCCCTTTGCGCGCAATTCTGAATTCATAATGCCTGATGACTCCTTCTCCCAGGTATCAAAATATTCCCTCCCTTTTGTAGCCATAGCTTCGGCATGTTTGCTCATACTGCGTGAATTATCTGTTGTACGGTTCAGTTGTTTTACAAAATTATGATACGGCTTGTACAGATCCCCTTCTCCGGGTTGCCCGATTTGGTTCAGCGCAGCAAGTGTTTCTGCTATCTGGTTGAGATTCTTTGACAGTTCTTTATGGAATTCCTCAATGCTCGATACTGCTTTTTGCCTTTTTTCCGGCCCGGTTGTGGCACAACCAGAAAAAAATGCCGGAGCTCCCCCCATAATAATGAAGAGCGTTGCAAAGCCAACAACATTCCATGAAATAACTCCTTTTCCCTGGCTATTCCTTTTCGCCCATTTCCCTATATGTTTCATCATTTCCTATGCTCCTGTAAGATATTTATCGTGCTGGAATATAATAGAATATTTTTGCTTATGTTTTCAAGGAAAAACAAGACAAAGTATGTTTGTTAGATTGTCAACAGAAATAGTACTGCGTTTCGTTAAAATGGACATACAAACAATTGTCATTGCAAGGGGTGGAGCGACGAAACAATCTCTCCTATAACTATCATTCTGAGAAAAGCAAGGAATCTCATGGGTTCGCTTTGCTTGGGGACAGCAACTTCAGCTTTGCGGAGTTTCTACTGAGCAAAGCGAATGTGCTCGTAATCCTAAATTTATTATTGGCTTACTATATTTTCTGAAAAAAACCCTTACAGTCTTGTTATTCATGCGGATTTCATAGGAGATAAGGTATAAAAATCCCCCTTAAGCAAGGGGGCTGTCTAATAGATCTGAAAAACCACAGTTCCCTAAATCGTTCGACTGACCCCTCGACAAGCGTTCTACCGACCCCACGCCGAAGATTCAAGATGAAGTTCCCCTTTGCTAAGCTGTTTGGCTCGATTATCCTGTTCCATTGACATGAAATACGATAGATTTTATAATATTCTCAATCAATCGACAATTTTAAATTTTGACTTAATAATTATCACGAAAGGCTTGCATTTACTGGGTAAAAGAGCTATGAACACAAATTGACATATTTAACCTTTTAGGTGAAAACTAATATTTCAAAAATAGCAGTATATTTGCTTAACACAAGGCAATTTTTATTAATTGTCGCTGGATGAAGATATCTACTTGAATTATATGGATGCTCTTGACATAATCTTCATAAGATGCGATTCGAAATAATCGGCAAGATTATTGACATAGAAACAATTGCTACCGGAAAGGGTATTCGAATACTCCCACTTTTGCAAAAGCGTTACGGGAAAGGACGTTGGAGGAAACTAAAGGGAATTGCTAACATTCGCTTGTCCGATGGTACCGTACGTCTTGCTGAGATACCTTGGTTTGAAGCGCACGGTATTGGTAAAAGGAAGATGAGAATTAAACGTTTCTTAGATTAAGATTATGGCAAAACACAAAAAACCAAAATCACATTTTGCTATCTGCATCATTTCTGACGATCCAGACTTATTAACTCCACGCAGAATTTATCAAGTTTTACCTGACGAAAATGCAGCAAGATCAAATTACATCCGTGTGATAGATAACGAGGATGAGGATTACCGGTAAACATAGGTGTTTTATACCTTTTTTACTCACCTAGCCAGACTGTGCAAAATTCATTTGGCACAGTCTGTTCGTTTAACCCGTCCCACTCAATTGTACACATAAATGTTGTACATAATTTGCAAAGCGTAAAGGGGGCACTTCTAGATTTTTGACAACAACTCGGTATATCAGCGTTTGTTCAAAAATGAATGGATTATCGTTTATTGTTATGAGATATATTCCTGTTTTATAAAAGTTAAAAATTTCCGGTGTTAAAAAGGGAAAAATATGGTAACTAAAGAAGAGGAAGATCCCAATGATAGGCAATACTTACAAGGTAATGCAGATCGGTCAAATATCGAGAAGCGAAACAAAACTTCCAGTAATAATTTAGTTTTTGAAAAATAAGGTAGGCTGGGTCAATCTAAATGGGTAAGAAGCGATTTTTAAAACAAATAAAAAGTTTTGAAGAGCTTATTTATAAACATAAAGAAAAAATTGAAAAAGAAAAGGTTAAACCTGTTCCCAATGTAAATTTGATAAGATATTGGGAAAAAGAAATTCAGGTATTTATGGTCGAGATAGAAAAAGCCAAAAAGAGACTAGAAAGGGGGAGATAAAACTATGTCAATTATAAGTGATAAAATAAGCCCTACGTTGACAACCCTGTTAAGCGAACTCAGAGAAGAATGTTTATTAGCTATCAAATTAATTCATCAGCTTGAACTCGAACACTTGACGGAAGAACAGATTGAGGATGTTTTAGGTGAGTTGACAGCTTCACTTACCCACCTGCAAACACACTCCTCGATAGTAAAGGAAGAACTAAATAAGGAGGGGTAATTGGGGTCACAGGTCTTTAATCTTGGCATTGGCAGCAATATCAGGTTGGGTTTGTATACGTTCTACCATCAAAACCAAGTGTTCACGGTGACAGAGAATATTTTCTCAGAATAGTTAGGAGCCAATAGGGAAAACTAGCAGACGAGAAAATCCCGAAGGGATGATATGATTATAGAGAAAACGCATCACAATATTCAACCCCGTAAGGGTGAAATACCGAGAAAATAACGATACCATGCCACCCCTACGGGGTTAACCATAATTGCATAACGATATGCTATAATAATATCATTCCTTCGGGATGACATAATCAATATTTTGTTCACTCATAGTAATTGTGAGCGAAAGCACGCTGAATAGTTACCTTTTTTTAATCCTTTCACCTGTTCAAAATAAGCCCGTAATATCTCTCCAACGCTCCATGCCTGGGAAATACACCCTCTGGGAATATGAGGAAAATCACCATCAAATATCTCAGAAATCGTCCCTAATCCAGCCTCAAACAGATGTTCGTACCATGGCAAAAAAAGTCTTTTGATATATGGTATCGTGTCCTTCTCTCCTGCATACGCCTTAGCATAGGCAGAGATGTACGGGCCGGTCAGCCACGCCCACACGGTGCCCTGGTGGTATGCCCTGTCTCTTTCATATGGATTTCCCTGATAACGACCAATATAGTCCTTGTCCCTTGATGACAAACTTCGTAAACCCCGTGGCGTTAACAGATGCTCTTTCACAACCTCAACAACCCTTCTCTGCTGCGCCTTTGACAGCAGCGGATACGGTAAACTTACCGCAAATATCTGGTTCGGGCGAATGGAGCTATTCCTGATTTCACTATCAACAAAGTCATACAGATATTGTCCCTCATCATACCAAAAGACTGCCTGGAATGATTTCCCTGTTTTTCCGGCCAAATGATCATACCTTGCGCTTTCTCCGGGTAAGTTCATTTCCCGTGCAAGAAACGACATGATCATCAGGGCGTTATACCACAAGGCGTTGATCTCTACTGCTTTCCCTTTCCGAGGCGTTACCACCCAGTCACCCACCTTTGCGTCCATCCAGGTCAGTTGCACCCCTTCAATACCCGCATAAATCAAGCCATCGGCTTCCATATGGATGTTATAGCGGGTGCCCTTCCGGTAATACTCAACAATCTCCTGCAAAACACCATAGATATCCTTCTGAATGGTCTTCAAGTCCCTGGCAAAACGAAAGTACTGATATACCGCATGGATGTACCATAATGATGCATCACCGGTATTATACTCCGGATGCTCGCCAGAATCAGGGAACCGGTTCGGTATCATCCCCTTGTCTACATACTGCGCATAAGAGAGTAAAATCTTCCGCGCATCTTCGAATCTGCCTTGCACCAGGGTAAGTCCGGGCAGGGAGATCATCGTATCCCGGCCCCAGTCTCCAAACCAGTGATATCCGGCAATGACGCTCTTTTTATCACCTTCACGCCTTACGATAAAGCTGTCGGAAACAGCCACAAGGGATTCAATCAACGTGGTAAGTTTTTTCCCTTCCTCTTCATCCGTCCCTTGCAAAGGGGTGGAAATAGGAGGAGTTTGATTATGTCCGGAGTAAGCTCTGCAGATATTTTTTCTGCGAACGGTTTCCCCGTTTAATAACTCATAAATATCTACCGTATCGTATTCCTTTGTAGATGCCACAATAAAGCAATCCGTCCCTTTCTTCAAATCAAAGTGCAAGGCACAGGGGCTGAAATGGTCTTCATGGGCTTCAAGGCCACGTTCGGCCTCTTTCGGATATTCCATATTTTTATACCAAAAAGAAGCCTCGTCTCTTGAGTGAGCATTGTGATAAAGATACAGGGGCGGAAGCGTATCGTAAGGTTGCAGGCATATCCCGTTGGTCAGGATTTTATAACCGGTTTTCAAATGCGAATTCTCGTGAGTAACGCAGTGGTAGTCACGAAATGCAACCATTACCCTGACCCTCATCGTAAGGGCGAACGGCCGTTCACCCCTACGATCCACCTGATACAAAACTACGGTAGTGTTTTCCCCATGAACCATGAACACCGTTTTTTTGATAGATATTCCATCCACAGAATAATCGAAGGCAGGAAAGGGATTCAAGCTGAACTGGATTAGATTTTTATATCCCTCCGGATAGACTGCGTTCGGATAGATATTGGTAGAAAGAGGCGCTTCTTTCCCCTCAAAGCAGAGGAACTCCTCGAGTTTCGAGAGCAGCAGGGCGCGTCCTAAGGGTGGTTTTGTGGCTGCCATGAGAAGCCCATGATACCGTCTGGTACTTGCCCCGGATATCGTAGACGAGGCATAGCCGCCAATGCCGTTGGTTTCCAGCCATTCCTTTTCAAGGGATGCTGAAAGATTGTAACATGCATCTTTTTTTAATACGGTTGACATTAAGGAATTTCAAACCGGTTTATCCCTCTAAAGAGGGAACACCTCCCCCGCCCTCTATGGTAGGTCAATCGTCCCGGTTGACATCATAATGACAAGCGGGGACGCTTGTCCTACCAATGAGGGGAGTTTTAAAAGCGCTGCCGAAGGCAGCCTAACTTAGCATGAAAAAAACAATTACTTATCAATTTTCGTGACCTTCGTGCCCTGCAGGCCGAGCCCTGCCATCAATCCCTTCTGATCAATGAAAAACGCATAGATCTGTGAATGTCCGGTTGTCGTTGTCATTGCTCCGGCTGCGCCAACGTCCACAACGACAATACTTGGGCCCATGCCAAGCTCAAAGCCGTCAGTCTTGTCGAGCCAACTCATCGCTGATTCGTTCATGAAAAACAGCACATACCCGTATTTCTGACCGCCGGCTTGCAGGCCATACGAAAGCTGAACGGTATTGTAATATCCGGCAGTTTTTCCATTCTTCAGGAGAGCGCCTTCACCATACTGCCCACCCACAATGAAACCGCCTTTGACAACGCTCGGAAAGACGAGAATACCAACTGCCTTATCTCCCAGCGCCTTGGCTGACGGGGACTTTGAATACAAATGCTCCAGGGTCATTCTGGCCTTAAGGTCAATTTCATGAGCGCTAGCCGCTCCGGCCTGTTTTACACCCATACCTATACCCGCAGCAAAAGCGAGCATGAAAAGAATACCTTTCAAATGAACGTGTCTCATAATGATCTTCTCCTTTTTAAATGATTACTAATCCATTTTTGTAAGCGGTATGCTTGTAGCAATTTCATACATCAGCGCCGCCTCTATCTTGTTCTCAATCTGGTAGTAGCGCATCACCTTGGTCTCAGGCAATACCTCACGGAACTTCGGGAGATATGCCTTGCGGAGCTTCAGCGTCAGCGCCTCGATAGTCATATACTCATCGAGCAGTATTTTGGCAGTGTCGTTGGTCATCTCTTTATAAGCATTCCGATAATCCCCGATCAGTTTCGCGCTACGCGTGCGAATAAGGAACAGTTCGTTCTGATACTGACCATAGACAGGCCAGAATGCCTTTGCTTCAGTCTCGGTAAGCTGCATGTTGTCCGCAACAATGAGTTTCTTGTCAGCGCGTACCTTCTCGACAAGTATTTGCATGTTATTCGCTGGTTTGTCCTGCGCAGTAGCGGTAACGGCGCATGTCATCATCGCAACAAATCCCACCCATAAGAGTTTATTTTTCTTTACTGTATTCATTGGCTTTTCCTCTCTTTGTTATTTTTTTAATATAACGTTTCCAATTCTAGCTAAACTAAATTTCCTATAATAACCTCCTGTTCTGCAATGCCTCCTGGTCTTGCAATAAATTGATTTGATCCCATGCTCTGAGCCACGGCAATAAAAAATTGTCTTTTTCATGAAAACCATTAGTACAACAAAAATATCAGAAGAATGCAAGCTATTTTCAGCATGCAAGCACAGAGGTTTTCGCCTCTCATTCGGCCCTTTTTAACCCGATAAAACGAAAACAAGCCAAACCTTGAAAACTTCATCGTCAGCTCAGTCGAATGATTGTTAGTGTGTTCCTTCTCTTCTCGGACAGCCTGTATATAGTATTGCCGTATAATACTTCTTTTGTAAGTTTTTCTTTGTGTCCTTTGTGTAAGACTTGGTGTGCTTTGTGGTTAAACTCTTTTTGGCTGAGGCTTCGCTGCGCTATGTATATGTTCAGGATTTCAATTACCCCCCCCATAATCCCCCAGTTTACGGGGGGAAACAGGGGGGGAAAGTAGCCGAAGGCCTAATTCAATGTATAGGAATTTCAAAGTTTTTGTTATTGCCCTACACACCCCTTGCCCCCATAAGCGTTAACTTAAGAATTGCTATTATTTTGTCCGCACGATATCATAGTGTTCAAAAAGGAGGAAACACTATGGTAGAAAAAAAAGGGGTTGAGCACACAGACATAAACAAAGAAGACTGGGAGGTATTGATAAGTT
>PHFX01000152.1 GCA_007618135.1 Candidatus Brocadia sp. WS118
TTTTCCCCATCAATATGCATAAATCCCTTTGTTTAAGCCATATTTTACCCTATCTCGCAAAAATACTCAACACGATTCATTAACTATTTCCACCTGCTCTGTCTTGTTTTACCTGGCTATTTAGTGTTTCCGTTCAGACACTATGTAAGCACCTCCGGATTTACACAGTTTGAGGGTTTCTGCCTGTTTAACACAGCAATGATATTCTCAGCCGCCATGAGAGCCATTTTCGTCCTCGTTTCCACCGTGGCGCTGCCAAGATGGGGTGCAAGTACAACATTATCTAATTCCGTTAGACCAGTCTTCAATTTTGGCTCTTCTTCATAGACATCCAATCCGGCTCCCGCAATCTGTTTATTCCTCAAGGCATTCACCAAAGCCACTTCATCAATTACAGCACCCCGTCCGGTGTTTATAAGATAAGCCGTTCTCTTCATCAGTGAGAATTCGTGTGGCCCAATCAAGTGTCTGGTCTTTTCAGAAAGCGGGGCATGGATAGAAATAAAATCAGACTCCCTGAGTAATGTCTCTAAATCCACCCTTTGAGCGCCAAACATCTCTTCCAGGACAGCATTTCGGCTCTGTTGTGTCATATAAAGGACCCTCATATTCCATCCCCGCGACCGCATAGCCATGGCCGTCCCAATCCTTCCTGCTCCAACAATACCGAGGGTCTTTCCCACGAGGTCACCCCCCAGCAGCATCATGGGCGCCCAACCGGTAAATTTACCTGCACGGGTAAGCTTATCACCCTCTATAATTCTCCGGGCTATGGAAAAAAGCAATGCCCAGGCCATATCGGCGGTGCTGTCCGTCAATACACCTGGTGTATTCGTTACGACAATGCCCCTGGCGGTGGCAGCTTTAACATCAACATTGTCGTATCCCACGGCATAATTGGCAACAATTTTTAGATTCGCTGCCTCTTGCATCAAGCGTGCATCGATCCTGTCTGAAAGCATCGTGATGATCGCGTCTCTGCCTTTTGCCTCCTTCAGCAGCTCGTCATAGGTCAGCGGCCTGTCACGCGGATTGACCTCCACCTTTTGGCAAACCTTCTTGAGTATGTGAACACCTTCTTCGGGAATCTTTCGGGTAATAAATACACTGAATGTCATTTGCAATTTCCTTTAATACGAATTATTTGCAATACTCCCTGTATAAAATCATATAATTTACAATAATTTTCTTCGCCTCCGGACGCAAGTCCTGTTTGAGATCTGCATTTTGTAAGACTTGTTCTATGATTTTCCATGCCGCACACCAATCCTGCTCAAAGGCTATTTGAGCCTTTACCAGAGCTAGTACCATCGAAACGGTAAAACTCTCTTTCATCATCTTCTGTGCCTCTTCAAGTAATACGATTGCATTTTCCGGATGAAAATAGTCATCCATTGCGATAAGATAACCCAGACAAAATATCTCATCCGCGCTGAGAAAATCCGTATCCAGCTCGGTAATTGACATATGGTATAATAACCCCAGATAATACGTATAGAGCTCTGCATTACTCTTTCCCTCAAACCGCCACGAAAGTGCATTAATTACGGCTGCTTTATGATCGACAGGGTTTTCCGGGGATGAGAGATACTCAGCAATTTCTACCCCCATTACCCCTTCCAGGTGCGCCCTCTGAACCATTTTGACATCCTTATATGCCTCATAAAAATCGGTAGCGGTAATCGGCGAATCGGCGTAGCTGGTTGCCGGAAATACAAACAACAATATTAATAGTAAAACGACCAACATTTTTTTTCTCATCTTAGCATCCATTCTGAATAACGAGATAAAAGTCTAACTCACGCATATGTGTATTACTAAGATATTACCAACTTGGCTGTAGAGAAGCAATGTTCAGTTTCTCAATTTCTTCCAATTTTTCTGTGTTCTTAGTGACCTCTGTGGTAAATTATGTCTCATGTCAAACTTTAAAACCTTATTTGGCATTGAACCTTCGGCAATTCAAAAAACCTGTGTCGTTGTTCCGTACCTTGCGCACGGTCTCCTCAAGTCACTGGGGATTGAAGGATTGAAAAAGGGAAGGCTTTACGCAACGGCCAATACCGGCACGTTTACCTTTATTAAAGCGGGTATAGGCACCTTGCTTGTTGGCGACGCCGTCTTATACCTGGAACAGACAAACTGTCAGGAGATCATCTATTTTGGCGCATGCGGCCTGGTACAGGAGACTGATCGGCTGACGATTGGAAGTCTCGTTAGTCCCGCTAAATGCATGGCCTTCGAAGGCTTTACAGACGTCCTCTTAAAACAAACGGATAACATTACCTCCCACTATCCGGACAAAGAACTGTTTCAATCTTTTTTGAACACCGCACCTGCTCAAAATATTCAGCCAGTTACCGGAATGAGCATCGGGTCATTGAAGTGTGAGGAATCTTACAAGGAATTCTTACTTGAAAAAGGCGTTGAGATAGTTGACATGGAATGCTCGGCCTTTTTTAGCGCTGCCCACTATATCAGGAAAAAGGCAATTGCCCTTTTGTATGTAACCGATATCATCGGCAAAAAATCTTTTTTTGACCCGTTAGAGCCACATGATACCTTGCAAATTGGCCATACCATTCAAACTGCAGGCAAGGCAATACAATCATTTTGTGAACAAGTGTAAAAAGTTCCCCTTGGGAAAGTTGGACCACGGGGTTGTATCCGTAAGTAGGGCTAATTTATTCATGTTTGATCGATTCAACCATTGATTCTTCAAAATAGTCCTTGAATGTATTCAGGAGTTCTTTTTGCTTCATATTTTTATGCTTAGCGGTTAGATGGGAGCATACTTGCTTTTTTACATTTCTCAAAATATTCCTATGATCGTAAATGAACCTGGCCACATCCCGGATTTCCAGATATAATGTGATGAGCTCACCGTTTGGTGGTCAGAACGAGTCACTTTGATTAGTGGTTCTATTGCTGACAACAAAAAGCATTTTACTGCCTTTTCTGCTATGACAAGACTATTATGAAGGGGCTTTGTATCATAAACCGGCGTGAGCTTTTCTGATCATTTCTTATTTGTAAGCTTTTGCGATTGTGCGATTACTTAACTTTTACGATGGTGACTCCGCAACTTCCTTCTGTTGCCATCATATTTAAAACGGCTTCTTGGGGTACCACAAATACAGATATTGATTTGGAAATGGAGAAATCTGTGTTAATCTTATTTGAAGAATACCTTTAGAAAGGGGGCATTAAAAATGAAACTTACAGCAATTATTGAACGTGAAGGTGGTGGATATGTATCGTTGTGTCCGGAGTTAGATATCGCAAGCCAAGGTGATACTATTGAACTAGCACGGGACAACCTTCGGGAGGCATTAGAGCTTTTTTTCGAGTCAGCATCAGCAGAAGAGATAAAACGTCGACTTCACAACGATATTTTCGTCACTCAGGTTGAGGTGACAGTTGGGTAAACTCCGTGTTCTCTCCGGTAAAGAGGTTTGCACTCTCCTTGCCAAACACGGTTTCCTTGAAGTGCGTCGGCGCGGTAGCCATATCGTAATGCAAAAGAAACTGCCCGAAGGAACGATCACGGTTCCAGTTCCAGATCACAATGAAATCCGTATTGGAACTTTGCGGTCTATTGTTCGACAGTCTGAACTGCCCCGAAATGAATTTGAATCATGAGTTTACAGTGCCTAACAAAACGTTCCACCTGACCTCTGTTCCGCTATTGCTCAATAGTAACAGGCGAGATTGGTCGGTAAACAAAGGGAAGAAAAAAAACAACAACAGCCCCCCTTCTTTCTTTTGCATTCACTGATAGTTCGTTATTGATTCTTCAAAATAGCCCCTGAATGTATTCAGGAGTTCTTTCTGCTTCATATTTTTATGCTTAGCGGTGAGATGGGAGCATATCTGCTTCTTTATAGTTCTCAAAATATTCCTATGATCGTAAATGAACCTGGCCACATCCTGGATTTCCAGATATAATGTGAGGATCTCGCCGTTTGGATTCCTAATGGAACACCGCTCGTCCCACCCCAGCCAATCCCAGTTGCATGACAGGTTTAACTTCTTTTGAATAAAGTTCTGAAATATCGTCTGAAACCAGAGGCGGTGATACCTGCCGTCAAAGACGATATATGCCGGTTCACCCCAATGGCCTTCGCAGGATGACCACGTTGATATGCCCAAGGAAGAAATTGACTTCACCAGACGGGCTATGAAAGGTTCAAGATCATATGCCCGTATGGGAGGGAGTTGATTGCATGCCTTAAATTCATCAAATTTGCCGTACCGATCCCGTTCCCAATTTAAACGAAAAAGATCAACCGGAATTTCGTGGGTAAAGAGTTCAGTCAAATAGTGTATGTTCTTTACATCAAACGAGTGTATATCGATATGATCAAAATACCGATGCCGGTTCTGTGAACAATCCTCGCTGTCACGTTCATCAATAGCATCCCAATGCGGCTTATGGTATATCCTTTTATAATCAATATGCTGCAGCGCTTCCAGGAATTCACCATCATCCCTGTGGGAATCGTGAGCAAGCCGCGCATTCCCTGAGTTCCTGTCCCATTCCAACAAAAATCCCCGTGCCGAAAAGATCTCATAAAAACGCTCGACATGCTCTTTTTTGCCATGGGTTATTTTTTCAATAAATTTTTCTATAAGGGATGTATTCATTCGTTTGGCAGAAGTTTGGTGCGGCTACACCGTAATCAAGTCTCCCTTATCAAAGGGGTATCCTGGGTGCTGTAAAAATACTTACACAAAAAAGAAGCTTTAAAGCGGTAACAATTTAGCTTTTTGAAAAATCACTACATTTTAGGTGAATCACACGAAACGGAATATGTAGCGCGGGTGGTTTATCCCCCCGCACAAGCCGACCACAAGGGATCGGCGCTACATTTTTCAAAAAACTAATTTGTTACTAAAAGAGTAATAAGCACCTGTTTTCCCCTGCAAATAATACTATAACAACCGCTGAAGAAATACAACTTTTAATATTGCGGGATTACATTTTTGCCTGATATAATTTCTTATCTTTTTCACTCTCTGCTAATTTATTATGTCCAGACAAAACATCCTTCTCACTATCTTGCCACCGGCATGGCCCAATATGCCACCTATCGGACTGGGATACCTTCAGGCATTTTTGGCACAAAAGGGCATTCATGCGGATATCCTTGACTTCAACCATATCTTTTATACCCTATCAGATCACCAACTTCAAAGGCAGTGGCTGGTGAGTTGTAATACGTTTTTAGAAGAAAATATCCTCTCACGTATCGAAGAGAATAATTCCCGTGAATTTCATGAAGCAATAGAAAAGATGCTGAACTACGGGATCATTGGATTCTCCTGTTTTAAAAGTAATTTTGAAACTAGCTTGCGGATGGCTGAACTCCTGAAATCAAAGAATAATGCGATGAAGATTATTTTTGGCGGGCCGGAAATAACCCGTCAATTCTTTAAAACTGATGGCAGATTTCATGGCATCATTCTTCAGGTCGCTGATTACCTGATTGTGGGTGAAGGCGAAATACCTCTGTATCATTATCTTATGGGGAACAATACCCGTAAAAAGATAGCAACGTTTGAGCAACTCAGTGACTTAACGGACCTCCCGTTTCCCCGTTATACGGGAATTGACCTGAATGTCTACCCCAGGAAAAATACTATCCCCATTCAATTTTCCCGGGGATGTATCCGAAGGTGCAACTTCTGTTCTGAAAGGCTTCTCTACAAATATTTCAGGACAAGACCTGTCAGCAGTCTTATCGGAGAAATCCGCTATCACAAAACCAACAACAAGACACAATACTTTGTATTTTACGATTCCCTCATAAATGCCGACCTGAAAAAACTGGAATCATTATGCAACAACATCATTGAGCATTTTGGGTCAATTTCCTGGGAAGCACAGATTGCCATCAGAAACGATATGGCTAAAAAACTCTTTGAAAAGATGAAGCAAAGTGGCTGTTATAGCCTATTTGTCGGATTGGAATCAGGATCAGATACTACCCTTAAGCATATGATCAAAGGTTTTACCGCTGAGGATGCCCTTAGCTTCTTCAATAACCTTCATACAGCAGGTCTTTTCTTCGGGGTTAGTATTATTGTTGGCTATCCAGGCGAGTCTGATCAGGATTTTCAAAATACCCTTGATTTTATTATCCGGCACAAGGATATTATACCTCAGATTGCCCAAATGAATCCCTTTACGTATTATGACGGGACATCCGCTGATGGGGCGGCGGATTATAGGGCAAATCCAGCGGCTTTGAAAAGAATGGAGCTCTTTGTTCACGAAATGAAACGGTATAAAATTAAGCATACCAATGCATTTATTGGGAATTTGATTGAGAAATAGTTCACCGCAAAGACGCAGAGGAAAGGCAAGAAGTTGAGAAACCGGGAAGTTGGGAAGCTGAGAAACCTTGCATCCCAACTTCTCAACCTCTCAACATCCCAATCTCTCAGCCTCTTTGCTACAAGCTGAACTATTACAAAAATGTTGGAAATTAACAAAGTTACGATAAACCGCATCCTGAATCCTACCTCGATAGATTTGGGGGAGTACGTAATCAATCCCTATGTGGGTTGTGAGTTTGCCTGCACCTATTGTTATGTGAGGTCAAACAAGGCAGCAACCAGGAGGAAGATGCCCTGGGGCAGCTATGTTGACATCAGAGTGAACGCCCCTGATTTACTCGAAAAGGAAATTTCAGAAAAACACCCCGGGACGGTACTTCTTGGCTCCACCACAGAATGTTTCCAGCCTGTTGAAAAGGAATTCCGGCTCACCTGGAAGATGCTTGAAATTTTAAACAGGCACAAGGTCTCCTATGTCATACTCACTCGTTCTCCCTACATAGCGGAGTATATCCCCTTGCTCAACCAGGGATTTTGCAAAAGAATCTATTTTACGGTGAACAAAGTTAGCAATACCTTCAAACAGCTCATTGAGCCGAAAAGCCCGCCTCTTGATTCCCGAAATGATGCAATCCATAAACTGCTGGATGCTGGGATATCTGTCATACCGTATTATTCACCCGTTATCCCATGGGTGACGGATGTCAGAGATCTGTTCTCCCCTTTTACAAAGGCAGAAAGGATTGAATTTGAGTATCTGAATTTCAATCTTCATAATGCACAAGATATGGTCAGGCATATTTCCGTTGCAGAGCCTGCCTTGGGAATAAAATTTACGGGCATGTTGTCCGAAAATAACTACCATGAGCAAACCTGGGACACTTTAGACGAGGAAATAGCAAGACAATCAAGAGAAGCGAATAAAAAATATAAAATCTACAGACACCCATATGGAGAGTTTTTCCAAAATACTTACTTTTCATAGAAATATTATCCCGGTTTCGTAAGTTTATTCGCCCCCCTGTCCACTCCCTCACTCCCTTCGGAGGAGGATCGAGGGGGAGGACGAGGGATTTGGCTGCGGCTGTGCATCGCTAGTAAATTTGTGTACCACTTTAGATTTTTGAAAATTGATGCACATATTTTCGAGCATCATGGGTGGCACGGACAAGCTTTGCTTGTCCGTGATTGCGTGCAAATTGGTCTAGGTCTTGTTATCACACGGACAAACGGAGTTTGTCCGTGCCACCCAACATAAACTGCAATATGTTTTCAAAAAGCTAAATTGTTACAAATTTGCCACATGCTGCTGA
This sequence comes from Candidatus Brocadia sp. WS118, assembly GCA_007618135.1. Classification (GTDB taxonomy): domain Bacteria; phylum Planctomycetota; class Brocadiia; order Brocadiales; family Brocadiaceae; genus Brocadia. The sequence goes on from PHFX01000152.1 coordinate 7,656, forward strand.
CGTGTTACTCTTTCGCTTGCATTTTTCTGGTCATTCAGTACAATAACATCTTTTACGCCCTCGTGGTTTTTCTTTTCTGTAACAATTTAGTTTTTTGAAAAATAATATCCATGTATCATCGATATTACGGTAGGGGCAGGTTTCAAACCTGCCCCTACAAACCGACGGCATATCGTTGTCGTTATTGAAATTTTTCAAATAACTAAATTTTTTTTCTTAATTTTAACGTCAAATGTTTATCTGAAGGCGTTTCATATGACAACGATTCTTGTAATAGCCCCTCATCCGGATGACGCAGAAGGCGGTATGGGAGGCAGCATCCTGAAACTAGTCTCCCTCGGTTATGATGTCCACATCCTCGACCTGACAAATGGCGAACCCACCCCGCATGGCAGTCCTGAAATCAGACAGAACGAATGGGAACAGTCAACGGCCATGCTCGGTATAAAGAGTAGGACGGTGCTTGATTTGCCCAATCGTTATCTCATGGATAGCATCGAGGCCCGTAAGAAGGTCGCCGCCGTGATCCGGAAGATACGTCCACAACTCATTTTCCTTCCTTACTGGATTGATGCACACCCTGACCATGTCCAAACCACTCAGATCGGCGAGGCAGCCCGGTTCTATGCAAAGCTGACAAAATCAGATATCCCCGGTGAGCCATGGTATCCAACCCACATCTATTATTACCTCTGTTCCCATTTCCGGTTACATGTCACCCCATCGTTTATCCTGGACATCAGTAAGGAATTTGAAAAGAAACTCCAGATTGCGCGGGTCTATCAGTCTCAGTTTGCTTATGATGACGACCGCTGGAAATATATCGGCAATTCGATTACCGCAAGGAGTCAATATTACGGCAATTTGATACGTGTTGATTATGGAGAGCCCTTCATGAGCCGGGAACAGGTTGGTTTAAAGGATATACGTGATATCGTATAGTACCTCAGACGTTCAGCCATCAACAGCCTGCTTTTGACTCCCGGGTGAACAACATACGTATAGTAAACGTCTTAAATAAGTTGACATGAATTTTGTCATTGCGAGCGACAGCGAAGCAATCTCAAGGCAGGGATTGCCTCGTCGTTCCTCCTCGCAATGACAATTTACTTTTTTCGTTCACTATGAATTATTCCGAACTTCTCTGTACCAAAAGCTAATTGTTTTTATATCAACATACTCTACTATGAAATATTTTCCAGTAGGAAAACTTGATATCCGTCTGTTGGAAAAACTCCTCAACTCAAACCCGATTACTGACCCGAGAATCATTGTAGGTCCCAGGATTGGTGAGGATGCAGCCGTCATCGATTTTGGGAAAAAATACCTTGTAGCCAAGACCGACCCCATTACCTTTACCACCCACCGTATCGGCTGGTATGCCGTCAACGTAAACGCCAATGACATTGCCGCCATGGGGGCAACTCCCAAGTGGTTCATGGCAACATTGCTGCTGCCTGAAGGAAAGACAGACAGAAAGCTGGTCACGCGTATATTTCAAGACATTATGAAATCGACCCAAAAACTCAACATTACCCTGTGCGGCGGACACACGGAAATTTCATATAAGATCGATCGTCCCATCATCATTGGCCACATGCTGGGTGAAGTGGAAAGGGACAAGCTTGTGGTAAACTCAAATGCAAAACCAGGTGATGACCTTTTACTCACCAAGGGGATTGCCATTGAAGGAACGGCCATTATTGCACGTGAAAAGCCCGCATTCATCCGGAAGAAATTTGGTGACCGGTTTCTGAAAAGGGCACAGACATTCATCGACAAGCCCGGATTGAGCATCGTTGCAGATGCCTTGCTGGCGAATACAGCAGCCAGCATTCATGCCATGCATGACCCAACGGAGGGTGGACTGTCTACTGGCATTCTGGAGCTTACGAAGGCCTCAGGAACGGGAGCTATCATTTACGCAGAAAAGATCCCATGCTATAAAGAAACTAACGAGTTATGCACGTTGTTCGGCATCCACCCGCTTGGCCTCATTGCGTCGGGATCGCTGCTGATCGCACTTCACCCCGCGGATACCAAGAAAGTCGTTGCCATCCTTGGAAAGCATGGTATCGCATGCACCCATATCGGCAGCCTTACGAAGAGAACCGAGGGATTAAGGCTTTTAACAAAAGGAAAACTGGTAAGCATGCCTGCCTTTAAGGTAGATGAGATCACGAAAGTTTTGTAAAGAAATGGGGTTATGAATGTTAAGGAACTATGTGTAATGGTTGCCGTTTTTCATGAAAAAGGATAAATCGTTTAATCCAATAAACATACGCCTCTTCGGTCCTCATGCTATAATGCTTTACCCTGATTGCATCTCGAAACCTGATCCAGCAATTTTGGTTTTGGCATAGGAGTTCCTTTTCATTATAGAAAAAATAAAAATATTGCACTATTCTGGTAATTAAGGTATAGCATCTGCACAATACGCGTGATACCTTATTATATGCCCAAATAGCCGTATAATAAGTCACCAGTAAACGTATTATATGTACTAATAGCCGTAAAATAAGACAGCTATTAGTACGCCTAATTCATGTTAGCCGCCTCTATATCGGGCACTCATTGATGATCGAAATCCGCAAAGAAGAACCGCAAGACCGAGACGCCGTTCACGATCTGAACTCGGCTGCATTCGACAACGGCCCAGAAGCCACACTCGTCGACAAGCTCCGTGCCTCATGCAATGACTATCTCGCTTTCGTCGCGGTCGAAGATGGTGCGGTCGTCGGCCACATACTGTTCACTCCGGTCACAATTGATAGCTACAGCGTAGTGGGCATGGGTTTGGCACCAATGGCAGTAATGCCTTCACATCAAAGAAAAGGCATTGGATCTCAACTTGTCCGCTACGGGCTTGACCACTTGCGTCAGTCCGGTTGCCCGTTCGTCATCGTTTTGGGACACCCCGAGTATTACCCACGCTTTAGCTTTGAGCTTGCATCCAAATACCACCTTCTCTGCCAATGGGAAGGCGTCCCCGACGAGGCATTCATGGTGGCCATTGCCGATGACAATGCCTTGCCCAAAGCTGGTGGTGTAGCACGGTATCGCGGGGAGTTCGATAATGCCATGTAGGTGGCTAAACGTTAGCATAAAAAGAAACCTCATTAAGGAGAAACACAATGATCGACGAAAAACTATTAGAAATCATGAAAAAAGATGGGGTTGTTGCCATAGCGACATTGGGAGAAGATGGACCACATTTGGTCAACACATGGAACAGCTATTTGAGAATTTCGGAGGAGGGTCGATTGTTTATTCCCGCAGGTTATATGCACAAAACGGAGGCCAACATTGCTTACAATCCCGATGTACTGATCACATTGGGAAGCAGTAAAGTTAAGGGGTTGCATGGGCCAGGTGCAGGTTTTCTTATTAAGGGAAAAGCAGAGTTCATAAAGTCTGGGCCTGATTTTGATTTCATGAAGGCAAAATTCAGTTGGTTACGCGCCACCTTGGCCGTTACAATCGAATCAGCGACGCAAACTTGGTAACGGCTATTGGGCTGATTCGTTGCTTGGTATTTACATCCATGAGACAAAAGTAGATTACAGAAACTGCTAACAAAACAATCAACCCGACCGGCCGGTTATCGTTGCGTTATGCTGGGAATATATACAAATCTCGTAACCATCGCATTCATACATGCGTTATTCATAAAATAATCCTATCTTTGGTACCAAAAATCCCTTCAAATAAAATCTTATATAATCAGACACAAAATTAATTTCGATTTTACAACGAGTGTTTTTTAAACCTATGATGTGATTCGAAATAGCTGATTTAATCTGCAAGAATAAACTAACGTACCTTAACGCAATAATCCTTAGTAAACGCTTACGTCTTGTTATCTGTAACAAACACAGAGTAACCTCTGGTGCTGTGTCTCATCTACCTTGACACGATACGGTTTCTTTTGCTAGTATCTTACCATAAAATATTCTAAAAACTTGTATCCGTAGCTGCTTTTCAAGCAACCGAGACGGTTGCGCTACCAGATTAAATTTCCTGTACATTAAAATAGGAACCTATGCCTGCCAGTCTTCCCAATCAGAATCCCCCCTCCACATATCCAATTGATATCCGACCGGAAACGCACACGAGTCCGGCAAATCAACCACCTCAGAAATTATACGCAGAAGTGGTCGTCAATATCCCTTTACAGAAAGTGTTTCATTACCGTGTCCCCCCACACTTACAAGAAAATCTGGCGGCAGGTATGCGGGTAAGAATACCCTTTGGAAACAAAATCATGACGGGGTTTTGTGTCGGTTTTACTGACACACCATGTACTGACAAAACAAAAGACATCATAAGTATCATCGATAAAGAGCCGCTGATTGATGACATCATGCTGAAGATTACCCGCTGGCTATCGTCCCATTACTGCTGCGGATGGGGAGAAGCAATCTCTGCGGTTGTTCCGCCTGTGGTTCGGAGTAAAATAAAGGAAAAATGGAACACCTTTGTGAGAGGCAATCCGCATACCCTGGCCTTTAACCAGGAAACCCTGTCGCAAATGAAAACACGCGCACCAAAACAGGCAAAGGTACTGGAAATCCTTTTAGAACATCCTGACGAAATAAGCGCCAAAGAAGTGATCCGCATCAGTGGCTGCAAGATGCCCGGCCTTCGCCAACTGGAGAAAAAAGGTTTCCTTACGCTTGAAAATAAACTCCAGGATGCTGCAAACACGCCTCGTAACACCGATCGATTGCAGCAACATCTCACCCTTACCCAGGAGCAGCAAAAGGCATTCGACACCATTTGCAAAAGACTTGATGGGCCAAAGCCGGGCGTTCTCTTGCTTCACGGTATTACGGGAAGCGGGAAGACGGAGATATACCTGCAATCTATAACAAAGGTGCTCGAACAGGGTCGCAAGGCTATTTACCTTGTCCCTGAGATATCCCTTACTCCACAGACCATTCAAAGAATAAAGGCGCGGTTCAACAAGGTTGCCGTATTACACAGCAGCCTCCTGGGCACTGTCCACCAAGCACAATGGAACGATATTAAAGACGGCAGGGTGGATATCGTCATTGGCGCACGGTCATCCATCTTTGCCCCCCTGAAGAATGTTGGGTTGATTATCATCGATGAGGAACACGAGAATACCTATAAGCAGGAAAATAATCCCCGATACAATGCCAGGGATATCGCCATTCTCAGGGCAACCTATGAAAATGCCATGGTGATCATGGGCACAGCCACACCCTCACTGGAAAGTTACGATCAGGCACTGAAAGGAAACTATGAAAAGATCGTCCTTTCCAGAAGGATTGGTGAGCGGCAACTCCCCCCTGTCGATATTGTTGATATGAGTGAAGAGGTCCGCAAACGCCGGGGCTATAACATTATTTCCCAGCGGTTGGAATATTACATGAATCAATCCCTTGCCCGGAGGGAACAGGTGATCTTGTTTCTCAACCGCAGAGGTTTTGCGCCCTATATCAACTGTAAACGGTGCGGATTTGTATTGAAATGTCAGCGTTGTGATATCCCCATGACCTTTCATAAAAAACTCAATACGATCTTATGCCATTATTGCTATGCAGAGACCCGTCCGCCGGAATCTTGCCCGGATTGCCTGGCTAATACTATTAATTATCGTGGTTTTGGGACTGAAAAGATTGAAGATGAAATCAAGAACAAGTTCCCCAATTATCAAATTATTCGAATGGACAGCGATTCTATGCGTGTGCGTGACTCCCATGAAAAGGCGCTGACTGCATTTGAACGGGGGGAGTTTCAGATATTACTTGGCACCCAAATGATTGCAAAAGGGTTGGATTTTCCCAACGTCACCCTCGTGGGGGTAATCTCAGCGGACACGATATTGAACCTGCCTGATTTTCGTGCCGGTGAGAGGACATTCCAACTCATCTCACAGGTTGCAGGCCGTACCGGCAGAGGGACAAAGGGCGGGAGGGTGGTGGTGCAATCCTATAACCCCAGGCACTACAGCATCACGTATGCAGCAGCCCACGATTATGAAGGATTTGCAGGAAAAGAATTGGAATACAGAAAACAATTACTTTACCCCCCTTTTGGAAAACTGACACGGATCGTCTTCCGCAGCCCGCACGAGGACAAGACCAAGGAAAAATCCGCTCTTGTTGCCGACAAGCTGAAAGAGATTGCAAGGACAGCGGGGAATCATCTGGACATACTCGGACCATCACCAGCCCCCGTGACGAAGATCAACGATCTGTTCCGATGGCACATTCTATTAAAAGCACAACACCACACGAGTATTCATCATGCCCTTCAGGGGATTGCAGACATGCTGAAACCGTCAAAAGGCGTACAAGCGATGGTGGATGTTGATCCTTATATGATGCTATGATAACGGGTATTTTTGCCTATTTTTGCAAGTGACTGAACATGTGTCTGTTATGATTGTAATGATTTGTAGCAAATAACTTACGATACAAATTTATTTCCTTCTGATTCCTGAACATTCCGATTGTGTCGGTCACGATTTAGTCACGGTAAAAAAGTATTGTTGAAGAGTTGTTTTTTTCGTAATCAAACTTTAAGGATTTCCTGATACAAAATTTGTTGTTGACTTTAATATTTTACAGGGTAAGATATTTTTACTATTTTACAATTCTATACAAGGATATAAGAAACTATGAAAGCATTAACAATATCGTCAAAAGGTCAAATTGCCATACCGAAGGAAATAAGAGAGGTTTTGGACATTAAAGAAGGCGACAAATTAACTTACAAACTGGAAAAGGGGAAGATTGTTTTAGAACCTATCGTGAACATTCCACGTTCACAGGCATGGTTTTGGACTTCTGAAGTGCAAAAGAAGGTGAAAAAGGCTGACAAAAACTTCAAGGAAGGCAGTTTTAAAACATATGAAATAGATACATTTGTTAAGGAATTAAAAGATTGAGCAAATATCTTATTGCCGTTGAACCAGAATTTTTCCTCCAGTATGACAATCTGCCAATAGAAATCAAAAAGAAGTTTAAAAAGCAATTAATCTATCTGAAAGAGAATCCTAGACATAATTCATTGCAAATACACCGGCTCGAAGGGTCTGACTTCTGGGAGTTTTACGTGGACAAAGGGTATCGGTGTGTATTTAAACAAGAGGGAAATGTGTATAAGCTTTATTATATAGGCACACACGATATAATTGATAAGTTTTGAATGTTATACTGAAAAGGAGGTGATTAAAATAGAGAAAATATCTACCATTGAACGTTTACAAGCAATGGAAGAGTTATGGGACTCATTAGGCAAAAAAGAAGAAATTGCATCTCCGGAGTGGCATAAAGACATTCTCAAAGAAAGAAATTTGAAAATTGAAAAGGGGAATGCTGAATATGTTTCATTGGAGGATTTAAAAGGCAGTCGTCATCAATGAAAACAAAAGGAGTATTTCTTTTACAGTCTTATTTCTGACCTTAAATCTCTGAAACTTTATGCTGGAATACACAATAAATAAATTTTAAAAATACATTCAAAGAATTATTGTTTTTCCCTTTCTTTTATTTCACGAACAATATCCTCGATGGTAACATCTTTAAATAATTTCTTGCGTTCTTTTGTATAGTCTCCCTCTCCCTTTTCACAAAGAAGAATAAACTTTGTGGCCTCAGCGTAACCAAGCTCCTTTACCAGAGCCTTCCACCCCATGGTTTTTATTTCGGCAAATGTAGTTCCCATGTTATTTTACCTCAAATCCAATAAATTCTGCTTTTAAACTATCAGGGTTTTTGTTGTTTTCATATGCCAAGGCATCAGAAACTACAAGAATATAAGCGCCTGTTTCAATCTTCTCTAAAATATAAGTAAAAATGCTTGTTTCTAATGCAACCCTTTCGTATCTTTGATAGTCAAATGGTCTATTGTAAACACATAAATCAAGATATAATTTCATGTTCTTGCGTGTTAAGCGGCGTAAAAATAAATACCTGAATCTTGCACCAAACAGACCGCTCCCGTGTGAGCGGTAAAATTTATTAAATCAGCATCAATATCACGAGCTGATTGCCCATACCAAGAAGTTTTCTAGGGGTATTTTCAGTTCTTTTTCTCTGGCAGATGCCACTTTTTGCACGCAGTCAACACCTCGTGCAAGAAATTTCTTGCACCACCGTCACGGAGAAAAAGCAACTTGCTTTATCCCCAGCACACCGAGGTGTCTTGAAGGCCATCTCCTGCTGTCAAGCCATGGCCTTACCTGCCGGAGACGTTCATCGAGATACCCCATGAACCGGAAAAGACCTGCAACCCTGCTGTCATGCTGGGAATATTTCACCTCATGAGTATTTGCATGACCAGTAATCTTGGCCGCTATGAACAAAAGCTTTAAACGGGCAATCCGTATCGTATTGTCTACCACCTCTCGTGCAGCACATGTTGGTTCCGCTTTACTTTCTTTTTCCTGTCGCTCCTGCTCCAACTGGCTATGTCCCGCAACCATCTTGAATGACCGCCAGATATTGTAGGAAAGCATTACGATCTGAAAATACGCATAGTTGGTCGCAAATTTGTTCGATACTATGGCTGCCAACCCTTCCCGCTTGGCCTCCCCTATCAGGTTCTCACTATCTGCCCTCTTGTCATACTCGTCTATCACTTTATGAGCCTTTTCCTCTTTGTTCGTAACAAATATCCGGTAGATATACTTGTCTTCTTCCAAAAGCTTCAGTTGAACGGCCTTTCCTTCTCGTGCCTCGTCTTCCGGTATGCGCATGGCAACAAAACGACACTCCTGTTTCCACCCCATCGGCTGATAGATACACTCATTATATTCAACCCTGTCTGCCCCTCGAACCTTGTACCACTTTGTTGGATCAAAGGGTGGATTGCATCCCTTATTGCCAAAGATAAACAAATATCCTTCTTCAAGAGCTGCTTCCACACTCTCCCAACCAATGAACTCCCCGTCACCACGAAGGATTACTTTCTTTACGCAACCAGGAAGATATTTCTTAAAACTCCGAATAACCTCTCCTACCTCCTCACTTCCCATCGTCTCGCCTACCCGTAATTTCCCGGCAAAATATTCCCGCGTCTCCTCGATAAAACACAGCACCGGACGAAATCCCTTCTTCCCTCGATTCTTCGTATTATGCCCCTTGCGTCCACCTTGCTGATTCCCATAGAGGGTCTCTACCGTTGTGTCCATATCTATGTGGATCGTCTCGTACCCGATCTCGCATACATGCCACACCCGCTCCCTCAGTGCACTCATTACCATCAGCAATGACTTCCCTTGATTTATCCCCAATGAATCCACATATCTCCAGTATGTCGTGACAAACGGAAGTTTCACCACCTGAAATATGGAACACAACATCGAGTCCGTCTGGATATACAGAAAATGCCATACCCGGTTGAACCCTATAAACAAGAGCATGATAAAACCATATACCATCTTCTGGTGACCCATCTCCGGTGTGCGTGACGGTGGATTATACAATCCCTCAAATATCTCTTGAAACCGTATCAACTCCATAAACTTTACCAGCCCCAAAAGCCCTCCAAATGGACTTAGCCGCTCACTGCAATAACGGTACACTGTAGAATGCCCTATTTTACTCGCCTGTACGGGACACTCTGCTTTTCCTTGATTTTCACGCCTCTTAGCGGTATCCTTATCTTGCTCTTTAACCATTTGGGTTACCTCCTCTTATTATTAGAGTACTGTCACTTACCCTATTATAATGAAGTAATCCTTATGGTTTCACTACCTTTTATCTTGCACTTGTGCAAGATTCAGGAAATAATTGACTACTCTGCGTGATTATGCTAACCAGAATGCTAAAATTTGTCAATAATTATATAAGAGTAAATAATATTATGTTCAGATAAAAAGCGAAGTTTTAAACTGCCTTGGGTATGAATACGCAATTTACGAATTAAGAACCGCAAACAAAATCCTTGATGATGTTAGAGGGGATAATTATAATGTTTTGTACCGTCATATAACACACCCGACAGTCACGGGAAAGTATAAGCGTGGCGGTGTGCAGTGGACGTACCTAAAGGATAACGACAGAAAAGTCCAAAAAAGTCTGGAAACAACCGAAAAACAACTTACTAAATTTAATTCGGAGGTAATGAAAAAATCCTATGTCACCCAACGGACTGGACGCTAAAACATTTTTCGAACATGAAGGGGGTATTACGTATAACGATTTTATCCTGCTTCCGGGTTATATCGATTTTGCACTCGATGAGATCAATCTTGAGACATACCTTACCCGCAATATTAAGATCAAAAGACCCATTGTCAGCTCACCTATGGATACGGTAACTGAATCCAGGATGGCAATCAGCATGGCCATGCTCGGCGGTATTGGTATCATTCATTACAGTAATAGTATTGAAATGCAGGCAAGGGAAGTGCGCCGGGTAAAGAGATACGAAAACGGATTTATTACAGAGCCTGTCGTTCTTGGTCCACATAATACGATACATGACGTCGACGTCCTCAAAGAAACATACGGTTTCTCAGGTATTCCAATCACGGAAGACGGCACCCTGAACTCGAAACTTGTTGGTATTGTCACCAAGAGGGATATTGATTTTGAGACAAACCGAAGCAGAAAGGTAAAAGAGGTGATGACCACGCAACTGGTCACTGCGCCCGCCGGCATTTCTCTTGCCGAAGGGAACAGAATTCTTAGAGAAAGCAAGAAGGGAAAACTTCCGCTGGTTGACAAACAAGGCCGCCTTGTGTCCCTGATGAGCCGTACCGACCTGCTGAAGAACGCAGACTTCCCCTTTTCTTCGAAAAGCAAGGACAAACAACTCATCGTGGGCGCTGCCCTCTCTACCCGGGAGGATGACAAAGAACGCCTGGACGAACTGGTGAAGGCCGGTGTCGATGTCATCGTTATCGACTCATCCCAGGGTAATTCCATTTTTCAGATCAATACGATCCGGCATATAAAACAGAAATACCCTCATCTTGACGTGGTGGGAGGGAATGTCGTCACCGCCGGGCAGTGCAAATCACTGATTGACGCCGGCGCCGATGCCCTTCGCATAGGCATGGGCAGCGGTTCAATCTGTATAACCCAGGACACCCTTGCAGTGGGAAGGGCGCAGGGGTCGGCAGTTTATCACACGGCAAAATTTTCCAAAGAATACGCCAATATTCCCGTCATCGCCGATGGCGGCATAGCCCATATTGGACATATTGTGAAGGCGCTATCGCTGGGCGCAAGCACCGTCATGATGGGCGGTTTGCTTGCCGGCACCAGTGAATCTCCCGGCGAATATTTTTATGAAGGCGGTGTGCGCGTGAAAAAGTACCGCGGTATGGCATCTCATGAGGCCATGGAAAAAGGCGGAGGAAAACGGTACCTTTCATCAGAAGACCGCATAAAAGTTGCGCAAGGTGTTACCGGCACTGTTGTCGATAAGGGCTCGGTCATTAATCTCGTCCCCTATCTGATGCAAAGCCTGCTGCATTCTTTGCAGGAACTCGGATACCGAAGTATGCAGGAACTTCGTAACGGCATTTACGATGGTACGCTTCGTTTTGAAAAGCGATCCCAATCCGCCCAGGTGGAAGGAAATGTCCACAACCTTTATTCTTTCAAGGAACCACATCTCGGTTTGCTGCGCATGGGGAGATAAATAGAATAAGATGCCCGTAATTAACCTTCTGCGTTCAGATTGATATTGTAATTCAGTGTTATCCACAAGGCAATCAGTAACCATATTTGTTAAGATTTTACGCCGTTCGGAAGCGGTTGCCCCAGTCATTCATCTGCAACTAAATGCTAACCGCTGACAATTGAACGTCTGTACTATTACACAAAACCCACAAAATGTTTATCATATTCCAAGCATAAGTTAGGCATTTGACAACTTTCCCCCCTGTTTCCCCCCGTAAACGGGGGGATTATGGGGGGTAATTGAAATTCCTAAACATTTAATTAGGCTGCATTCGGCAGCGACTTTTAACCTCCCCACATTGGTAGGACAAGCGTCCCCGCTTGTCATTAAGATGTCAACCGGGGGCGGTTGACCTACCATTGAGGCCAGGGGTGTGTCACGAAAAACTTACACACCCCTTTATCCCCTCTTTTTAGAGGGGAATTACAAAAGTTTGAATTCCTCGTACACGAACTTAATGGCCCCTTCATCCATGACTGTTAAACAAAATGCCCTAGAAATCGTAAAAGCTCTGCAGGAGCACGGCTACAAAGCCTTCTTTGCGGGCGGTTGTGTGCGCGACATGCTCATGGGAAAGGCATCTGCTGATTACGACATCGCCACCAACGCCTTACCTCAGGATGTCATAAAACTCTTCGAAAAAACTATTCCGGTTGGCTTACAATTCGGTGTGGTCATTGTTGTCAAAAATAGCAATAACTTCGAGGTTGCCACCTTCCGCACGGAAGGCTCTTACAGTGACGGACGTCACCCTGATTATGTCACTTTTTCTACCCCTGAAGACGACGTAAAACGAAGAGACTTTACCATAAATGGACTTCTCTATGATCCTATAAAGAATGAAATTCTTGATTACGTCGGAGGGCGGGAAGATATTTCCCTGGGGATTATCCGAACGATCGGCGACCCCTTTGAACGATTTACCGAAGATAAGCTGCGCATGATACGGGCGGCACGCTTTGCATGCCGTTTCAACTTCCCTATCCATCCCGATACAAAAGAAGCTATTATTCAGCTTGCACCACAAATTCATGTGGTCAGCGCCGAACGCATACGGGAAGAACTGGAAAAGATACTCACCGGCCCCAATCCCCATATCGGAATTAAACTGCTTGATGAGCTCCATCTCCTGCAAGAGATACTACCAGAGGTGTCCAATATGAAGGGCGTACGTCAACCTGAAAATTATCATCCCGAGGGAGACGTCTTTGTGCATACCCTCCTGTGTCTTTCCAAGCTTGCGCCTCTTAATGAGACGGGGATGGAAAGACCATCGTTTACCCTGGCCATGGGGGTGCTCTTACACGATATCGGCAAGACCAGTACCTTTGAGGAACTGGATCGGATTCGATTCAATTTACATGAGAAGGTGGGTGCGGATATGACGGCAAAGATCTGTGACCGGTTGAAGACCTCAAATGCTGAAAAAGACCTGATTGTCTGGCTTGTCCTGAAGCACCTCTATTTTAAGGATGCCCAAAAGATGCGACAGAATAAACTCAAGCGACTCTTTGCAAACGAGGGGTATCCGGAACTGGCAGAGTTATGCAGGATTGACGCCCTTGCAAGCAGCGGGGATCTGTCTGACTACCACTTCTGCCAGGATATGTTCAGTAAGTTGAGCCACGAAGAGGTCAAACCGAAGCCTCTGATTACCGGCCACGACCTCATCGCCATGGGACTAAAGCCCGGCCCTGTATTTAAAGACATTTTAACAAAGATTGAAGATGGGCAGCTCGATGGCAACCTCACTACGAAAGAGGCCGCCATTGAAGCGGCAAAGACACTGATCTCACAAATGAACATAATTCACAAATGAATTTTTCCATTAACTATGGGGAGAAATCTACTATGAGCAAACTTTGTCTTTTTATAAAACAGTCCTTCGTCAATATTTTTTTATTTATATTATTTATAGATATGTTTATTATGCCGTCTCTTTCAACCATTTCCTTTGCCACAGAAACACAAGATACCAGTCCGCAAGCCACCGAAACACCTATAGCCAAAACGACTGCCACACCACGGCGGATATTCGGCAATATGCGATTCCGCCACGAGATGGCAGAACTTCTGGGGGAAAAGGTGGGACCCGACGATTCAGGAGATGTCTATAATGCCGGCGGGCTTGCGAGCTATTACACAGGCCCAAAAGAACTCTTCCCTGGAAAGGGGAAATTCGGGCAACTCTATAAATTCCTGCCTATAATCCGGTGGTATGACCCGGTATATTATTTTAACGCCGAAAACTTCCATCCGGGCAGTACGGTAAATGGCGAATTCACTAATGAACAGTGCATCACCTGCCATATGCTGGAAAATCCAGGCATTGTGACACAATGGAAACAGAGTAAACACGGGACACCATCAGAAGGGAAAGAAGTGGTTGGCTGTGACCGATGCCATGGGAAAAACCACGAAAAACTTCTGATGCCTGATTATAACCTTTGCGGTGAATGCCATGAGAAACAACTCAAAGGACATCGGGACGGAGGACGTGGCTCGCATGCCCATGCCTATCATCTGGAGCTCATAGATCAGGGATGTCAGATGGAGAAGCCTGCGGAAGAGACAACCGCTTGTCTTGCCTGCCACGCCATTGCTGAAAACCGGTGTGATGGATGCCATACACGGCACCGCTTTTCCACGGCCGAGGCCAGAAAACCTACCAGTTGCGGTGTGTGCCATTCTGGTCCTGAGCAATACGAGTATGAGATGTATATGCAGTCGTATCACGGGATGATATACCAGGGAGAGGGACAGACCTGGGATTGGACAAGACCGCTCAATGCAAAGAATTACGCCGTCCCCACCTGTGCCTATTGTCATATGCCTGAAGGAGAACACAACGTTACACGGACATCTACCGTTTATACGTACATGGGCACTTCCCTGGTAGATCGGGGGGCTTACCGGTACAAAGAAACGCGGGATGCATGGATCAATATGTGCAAAGGTTGCCATTCACCAAGATTCGCAAAAGACCATCTGGAGGCCATGGACGAGGCAGTAAAATTGAGTTTTACCAAATACCGTGAGGCAATGGTGATTGTAACTGCCTTATATACGGACAATCTCATCGACCCCATGCCCGCTGACCTTGCCCCTGATTCCAGAGGTCATAACGTCTTCAGCCTGTTACCTGGTAAGGGAGAGATAAGAAAATACAACGTCTCTAATATAGAACGATTAACCTATGAGATGTTAGTCGACATCATTGGCGCCATTTATAAGGCCAAGGCGCACAATGCCTATTACAGTCCGATCTATGGGTACTGGGAATGGGCGCAAGACCGCTGGCTGGTGCAGATCAAGGACGAGGCCACCAAACTCAAGCGCTTTGCAGAGATTGAAGATAAATTGGGCATCAAGCACACCGCCTATCCCTTCTGGAAACATGGCGAGTACACAGATATGTTACTGGGGTGGAAGAGAAAAGAATGGGGAAAGTAGAAAATGGTTTACGGTGGCTCCTTTCAAGTAAAGAAGGCTGGAGTTTGTCACGCCCGATTGATAAGATATGTCAAAGATAGCATTTTTAAGTATTAAGGAGGTTATGTTTATGGACAAACGCATTTCAATTGATCCAAAGGTATGCCATGGTCAGGCCTGTATCAAAGGGACACGAATTCCCGTCCACCAGATCATACGCATGATGGCCAATGGTGACACCATTGAGGAACTTCTTAAAGAGTATCCTTCGATAAACCGTGAGGGTATTCTTGCCTGCCTTGACTATGCCGCATCAACAGCAAAGAAAATTTGATATCGATCGAAAGCATTGTTAGAAAGGAAGGTTAAAAATGGTTACAAAAGAAAAATTGAAAAAGGAAATTGATAAACTACCTCAAGATTTGTTAAAGCAAGTTTATCAGTTTATTCACTCTAAGAAGGGAAAAACTCGTAAAAAGAATAGGATTCGGTCGTTTAATTTAAAGGGACAGTTTGATGATATAAATATTCGTGAAAACGCATATGAGTAAAATCTTGGTTGATACAAACGTTTTAATTTATGCAATTGATAAAGATTCGAGGTTTTATTTACGGTCTCGACAATTGTTATTTGAATCAAATTTTGAATTGTTTACCACTTCTAAAAATTTAATTGAATTTTTAACAGTAGTTACAAGAGGTAAAGAAATCCCGCTACCTATCGAAAAAGCGATGTCAGTTGTAAAAGACTTTTCTCGCGCATTTACAATTCTCTATCCCACAAAAGGCTCTTTTGCGATTTTTGAAGAGTTGCTTGAGAAATATAGACCCACAGGATTAAAAATCCATGATTATGAAATTATAAGTATTGGCTTGGTCAATGGAATTAATCAAATTGCTACATTTAATAGTAAGGACTTTGAAGATATTGAAGAAATATGTATTGATAAATTTATTTATTTATTTATTGATTGATTGATTGATTGATTGATTGATTACAAAGTTATTAGAAAATACCGAGCGGATTTCAAAAGCACCAAGAATCTCAGTCCCTGCTATTAAATTTGATAGAGAAGAAACAAAGGTCTAGATGTCCGAATACGAACATTCGAATTGAACATTTAATTCCCTCTGGAAGCCTGGAGAATACACGGATATGTTGCTGAGGTGGAAGAGGAAGGAATGGGGAAAATGATCGGGTGTAACGGATGGAATTGACAGCATGATTTTGCAATGATAAAATTTTCATTGAGGAAATGGGAATGAAAGAAGCATTACGTTCTTTACAGAATGCAAAAGATATACTTGCAAAAGCGCCTAGCGAAGGAAAATTCTGCACCGATAAGAAGCCGGTACGGGAGGCATTTGGAACGGACTACCTGGCGATACTGGAGGCTATTCATGAGAACCTTATTAAGAAAGGTATCCTGGTAAAAGAATCACAAAATCGGTAGACGAATACAGAAAGGTGTTAAGGAAGTGCATCGCAATCCACAATGGCAAATTATTAAAAGAATTCGAAATCCTTTACGATTCCCTGCATATTTATGGATACTATCAGAGTGGTATCTATAATGTCCATGCGGTAAAAGATTATCTTGCGGCAGCAAGAGACTTTATTAATAAATTGAAATAACACGCCCAACACAGCAGTAATAATGTGCTCATTTTAGACATCTTTTATTCGTTATCAAAAATATTCAAAAGAGGCACGGTCAAACCTTTATAGTACAATTAGAATACAATAGCAATTTTTTGTTAGCCTACGTTTTGTTTCTGTGTATGACGGTTGGATAATCCTTACTTTCAACACAATTCAATCGGTTTCTGTTTGACAACTGATATGGCATGATATAACATGCTGTCATTTACTGAATAAAGATAAAAATGAATGTTGTAAGCAATATAAATATGATTACAGAAGATGATATTCAAAAACCCCGTTCTCCCCGTGGCTTACGGCAGTTCGTTACTCGGCGTAAAAAGAGAATAAAATCGATAAAAACTGAGCGTCACAATGCGATTCGGCGTAGAGGGCTTTACAATGTATTTTTCAAGGAAATCGTTCCACTCAGTGTATTTGGCATATGAGAACTCCTGTACTGTGCAACCGGTTCTCAGTAACCAAGGCTATGATGCAATTGTAAAAGATAATGAAGGCAATATTATCGACTTTGTTGAACTGACATTTCCAGATAATTGGAAATCTGAAGCCAAAGATGCCGATCTGATCGTTTCACGAGGTTATGGGCAAATTCATGTTTGCGAGCCTGGTGGTGATATTGATCGTCTTCTTAGATTTATTCAAGATATCTGTTTGAAGAAATCTCAAAATGATTACTCTGGATGCACACTCGTCATAGTTATTGAATTCTGGCCGGTATCAAGACAATATCGTGCTCTTTATTCTCGCAAAATACAAGATGTAATAAAAAATGTGCAGGCTGTCTCATTTAAAGCAAAAAGGGTGTTCCTGCTTCTTCTGGAGCAACACAAAATATATGGAATTAAAGAATGACAAAAATAATAATAGGGCTATCCGCTTGATTGCCGTATTCTCAACAAATAGTATATTTTTAGTGCCGAAGATTGCTATATAAAGTACGAAGGACAGTCAAGCGGATAGCCCAAAATAATAATTCAGCGTACAACAAATCAATCGAGCCGACAGGTAATAATTTTGGCGGGTATTTCAAAGGTGTTTGCCCCTGCGGCTCATTGTAATTGTTAGCAGGAGAAAGAAAGATGCCGGGAATGAGCCTATCGTTCAATTGCCCATGCGGATTCCAAAGAAATGATATATGGGTAGGCGCAACAGAGACCGGTCATTACACCGTTT
Source organism: Candidatus Brocadia sp. WS118 (assembly GCA_007618135.1). Lineage (GTDB taxonomy): Bacteria > Planctomycetota > Brocadiia > Brocadiales > Brocadiaceae > Brocadia. The sequence goes on from PHFX01000152.1 coordinate 25,597, forward strand.
TCTTGTGTCTGCAATGTAAGAAAATCTTCTCTATCTGGACATCTGTTAGAAAGCATCATAATAGAGTTTGCAAAAGGTGCGGTATGAAGCTCATGGCTGCGACCGACTCCGGTGTTTGGGAACCAGCTTCATTGCAACAGAGGTTCCCTGATACCGAACCGTGGATGGTTGAGAATGACGTTTACGAACTTGAGGAACCGGAAAACAATTATATTTCTAGTATTGAGAATATACGTCTTCTCTGTCCCAACTGTAGAAAATATTCACTTACGTTTGAAAGCACTGCGTTCTGGGATTAAAGGCAACAGAAGTGAATGGTTTAAAGCTGTAGACGGCTTATATCATGACCTATAACAAAGTTGAGGAAGATACCGAGGCACGTAACGCACTCTGGGCGGCAATTTGTGATGCTGCAACGAAACTGGCAAGCAGCTGTACAGTGTATATTTCGCTATCACCTGATATAGCGTCGAAAGTCCGTTCGCAAATGCCAGTTCCAGAAGTTCAGACTTGGCAGTTGGTCGAGGCGTTAAGTCTGCTTGCCATTTTGATCAAAGCGGGGGTAGTTATGACATCTGAGGTCTGCAATCTCTTTGGCTCAACAGGCCCTCTGCACTTCATGGAGGATGGTCACGATCGGTATTTGTGGGCACAACCTTTACTCCGCGGACAAGAAAGCGCTTTGGGAGGTCGGCCAGATCTCGTTGTGTCGTCTACCCCAGATACCCCATCAGCTTTGAACATCATCCGCGTTGTTGAATGCAAATGTCGAAAGCGACTAGGTGCCCCTGACATTCGGGGAGAGTTCGGGAAAGCACACGACCTCCGTGTAACCTCTTATTTAATATGGTCATTTAACACTCCTGCTCTGAGCGTTATCGAAGGAGCCAAACGACTGGGGCTGGATATCGAGCCCCTTGGTTTTGATACAGACAGACGCACAGACTTGATTTCGATGCCTGAGAACCTTGTTATGCATGTTGCAAACACTCAGGAAGTTTCTAGACGAGGAAACCGGTTTGCTCAGCTTATGCTTAAGAGTAGCAATGACGCTTCTCTTAAGACACTCAAACAAGCATGAACTGCCAACAAAGCGTTCCACCAAATCGCGGCTTGTCAGCCGCTCCCAATAAACTTTGGTCGTTAGTGCTACCGAGGGAAATGCGCAAATGAATCAAGGGTATAAAGGGTTGGTTGAGGAATACATTCAGGCTTGTTTATTGTTTGCTGCCCAATGTTTGAAAAACACTTTCTTCGTGCCACGAGACAAGGATATAGAGATAGCTTAGATGTGATTCTCGTAAACATACACGTTCTCATTGAGTTATTAAAGTATGAACCAAAAACAGCTAAAGAAAGAACTTAAAAGCCTTTTCAAAAGCACGGATTTTGTCAGTAATAATTTCCTTAATGGTAATAATCAAGTACTATGAATATCAAAAAACACCCAAATCACAAGCTGTACATTCAAACACTTCGCCGTATGTCGCCTGAGCAGAGACTACTTAAGGCATTTGAATTATCCCAATTTTCCAGGGAGCTTTTTCTTCATGGATTGCGTAAGAGGTTTCCTGATCTACCGGATGATGAAATCAAAAAAATATATCTGGAACGCCTGAATAAATGTCACAACAGGAATTATTAAGAAAAATCATTCAGACATTTGACGACGCCGGGATTCAATATATGGTAACAGGATCTGTCGCTTCAAGTTTGCAGGGTGAACCACGATCAACTCATGACATAGACCTCGTGGTTGCCATAGAAAGGACGGATGCAAAAAAGTTGGTTGCGGCATTCCCATCGCCCGATTTTTATCTGGACGCGGAAAGTATCATGGATGCAATCAAAAGACAGGGCATGTTCAACCTCATTGATGTAAACTCGGGGGATAAAGTTGATTTCTGGATATTAACGAATGAACCTTTTGACCAATCACGGTTTGCAAGAAGGTATACCGAGGAAGTGGCAGGGATGCGAATTGCTGTTTCCAGCCCTGAGGATACCATACTGGCAAAATTGAGATGGGCCAAGGTATCCGGCGGCAGCGAAAAACAGTTTATCGATGCATTGCGTGTCTATGAAGTACAATTCAAGTGCCTCAATATGGACTATCTTCAAAGTTGGGCAAAAAGGCTGGAGGTAGAATCAATGCTCCAAAAACTCCAGGAAGAAGCTGAGGTAATATAGCTGTATTAAATCTATGAAAGTACTCGGAATAGAAACATCAGGGAATATGGGTGGCGTTGTCCTTAGCAAAGACTTCCAGGTTATCCTTTCCAAGGAATTTGGAAGCATGCAACATGGTAAAGAGCTGGTTCCAGCCATCAAGAACGCCTTTCATGAAATCGGCTGGTCACCTCATGATATCGACCTTATCGCCGTGGATGTTGGTCCGGGCTCATATACGGGGCTACGGGTGGGCGTGACCTGCGCAAAAACGATGGCCTACGCATTGCGTAAACCCGTCATTGATGTACCCATATTCGACATCATCGCAGAGAATTATCTAGGGAATTTATGTAAAACAACTTCGCTACTTTCCTCTACACCAGCAGAAAGTACTGGAGAAGAAAAAATAATTTATGAAGCTGTTCACACGGGTGAGTTCAATATATGCCCTATTCTTGATGCAAGGCGAAGGCATGTTTATGCATGTATTTATACATTTACCCCCGCAAGTCCTGAACAAGGATTTGCAGGTATTCAGCGAAAAAGAATAACGGACTTTATGGTAATTCAGCCGGAAAGTCTTGTATCTATACTTCCACGACCAATAATTATTTTTGGAAACGGTGTCTCCCCTTATAAGGAAGTATTTCATGACAAAGACATCTTTATCGACAAAGAGGAGTGGGCGATACCAAAGGTTGAGTATGTTGCCCTGTTAGGAGAAAGGATGTATGAATCAGGGCATCGATGTGAGACCGGCAAACTGTTGCCTCTTTATTTACGGCAAGCCGAGGCCATTGAAAAGCGCATGTGCAAAAAATAAGCTGTAATTGGTACCTTCCGGTTTAACAATCTCTGACTCTTTCCAGGGAAAGCGGCGATAAATCGGCAGGAATTGACTCCCCTATCTGTCGTATACCCAGCTTACCCTTCAACAAGATTACCTGAACGACTGATTTAATTACCCGCTTAGACGTGTCGTACGTCATCAATATCTTTCCGATAAAATACAACTTTAACAGAATGATCAAGGTTAGAGGAAACGCAAAGAGTATTGAGTGCCCCTTTGACATTTCTACGCTAAGATACGAAGTTGCCGTGTTCAGCAAGAAGACCATGGTTGTGATCGTTGCAAGGAGAATGATCCCTATCTTTACCGCCATAAATATCGTGGCGCACTTCCGCAGAAAGGATCTGTGCGATACTATCATATTACAAACAGCTCCCAGCAAATGCCTTGTTTTATTATCCCATGTTACAACCCATTTTGTACCTTTGGAGAGTGTCGTAGTACACAACATATTACAATCCTTTCGTAACAAATGTACCTCTCACGATTTTACGGTAAATCCGGTGTCTTCAAACCGGTGTTTATATTGCTTGTGGTAATACTCCATGAACTCACCGTTTTTTATCCGTTTCCACCATGACTGGTTATTTTCATACCATTGTATCGTATCTTTCAGCCCATTTTCAAATTTTATCTGTGCTTTCCACCCCAAAGACTTCAGCTTACTACAATCCAGGGCGTAACGTCTGTCGTGCCCTTCCCTGTCTTTCACGTACTCCAGCAGTGAGTGAGGTTTCCTGAGTTCGTCTAAAATGAGATGAGCCGTATCGATATTATATCGTTCGTTTCCTCCCCCGATATTATATACCTCGCCATCTTTCCCGTGATTCATAATAAAATCGATACCCGCACAATGGTCTTCAACATGAATCCAATCCCTTACCTGCCTTCCGTCACCATAAAGGGGAAGCGCTTTATCCTCTAAGGCATTGGTAATAAAAAGAGGAATAAATTTTTCCGGATGTTGATTTGGTCCATAGTTGTTAGAGGCCCTGGTAATAATGACCGGTAACTTATATGTCACCCAGTACGCATAAGCAAGCCGGTCTCCCCCTGCTTTGCTTGCAGCATAAGGATTGCTGGGATTCAAGGCATCTGTCTCCTTAAATGTGCCTTGATGAGCCGTTCCATAAACCTCGTCGGTAGATATCTGGATGAACTTTTTTATACTAAAACGTCTCGACGCCTCAAGCAGGACAAAAACACCCTTCATATCCGTATCAATAAAGTTGCCTGCACTGCTAATGCTCCGGTCAACATGTGATTCTGCAGCAAAGTTGACAAGCGTGTCAATATCTTCCTCTGAAAAAATATGTTCTACCAACTCCTGATTACAAATGTCACCCTTGTAAAATTTAAACTGCTGTGACGTCTTTGAATCGTCAAGTATATCTTTCAGATTTTCGAGATTTCCTGCATAGGTCAATTTATCCAGCACCACTGCACGCTTGCCCTGATGAATCATTCGACGGACGTAGTGACTTCCGATAAATCCCGCACCGCCAGTAATGAGTATTGCCATAAACACCGTAGCACTTCTACCACGAGGATGAGTAAATGCAACATCTGGTATGAGCAGGGCTGATTAAGGCGTTGGTTTTTACGCCGGATCTGCCTTCACGATACTTGTAAATGGTGGGGTCGCTCCGCTTAACCCACTGCACCCTACCGCAAACCCGCTTACATATATTGGAATATCCTATACAATAAAGTTAAAATGGTGAATCCTTGTTGGAATATTTCCTTTGCTCCGATATGCAAAACCTTCGGGCTTAGCTCAAGCAAAAAGTTTCGGTCTAACAGTCAATGACACCGTCCATAAAAGGAGGGTATATTGATTAGGGTACCCATGCATAAGACTCGATATTCTCATTGTTAGCTCGTGCCCTTTCAACTTCGCTTTCCGTTACGCACCGTTCGGTAAGTACGACGGCGTTATTGTTCAGCACCTCCAGAAAACCTCCGTCAAGGATAAGCCGTAACTCCTTGTTATTTACTTCATTTACCGTGAGATGGCCCTTCTTAAGCTCTGTAATCAGTGGTGCATGGTCTGCAAGTATTCCTAAGGATCCTTCCGTTCCAACGGCAATAATACCGAGCACTGAATCGCTGTAAACTACCTTTTCAGGTGTAATAATTTCCAGTTTGAATGTTTTCGCCATCGTTATCCGCCCATCTGTTTTGCTTTTTCTATTACTTCTTCAATTCCGCCAACCATGTAGAATGCCTGTTCAGGCAAGCTATCGTGTTTGCCTTCGACAACCTCTTTGAATGCCCGGATCGTCTCTTTTAACGGCACATACTTCCCCTTTGTTCCGGTAAACTGTTCGGCAACGAAGAACGGTTGTGACAGGAATCGTTGCAGCCTTCTTGCCCTTCCAACCAGGATTTTATCCTCTTCAGAAAGTTCTTCCATACCGAGAATGGCAATAAAGTCCTGAAGTTCCTTGTACCGCTGTAATATTCTCTGCACCTCACGGGCAACCTCATAATGTTCCTGCCCGACAATCCTCGGGTCGAGAATCCTGGAAGTCGACCGCAGGGGATCAACTGCAGGATAAATACCCAATTCGGCTATTTGACGCGACAGAGAGATGGTTGCATCAAGATGGGGAAACGTCGTTACCGGCGCAGGGTCTGTAAAGTCATCAGCAGGAACGTAAACGGCCTGCAATGACGTAATCGAACCCTTCTTGGTCGTGGTAATTCGTTCCTGCAAATCACCCATTTCCGTCGCCAGTGTGGGCTGATAACCTACTGCAGAAGGCATACGGCCTAACAGCGCGGACACCTCAGAACCTGCCTGTACAAACCTGAAAATATTATCAATAAACAAGAGCACGTCCTGCCCTTCGGTATCTCTGAAATACTCCGCCATGGTCAAACCCGTTAATGCAATCCTCAGTCTGGCCCCCGGTGGTTCATTCATCTGACCAAAGACCAGCACGGTTTTATCAATAACCCCGGACTCCTTCATTTCAAGCCAGAGATCGTTCCCTTCACGGGTCCTTTCACCAACCCCTGCAAACGCTGAATAACCGCCGTGCTCAGTAGCAATGCTTCTGATAAGTTCCATAATCAAGACGGTCTTTCCCACCCCGGCGCCCCCAAACATGCCAATTTTTCCGCCACGCGCAAAAGGAGCAAGGAGATCAATAACCTTTAAACCCGTTTCCAAAACGGTGGTAACCGTCTCTCTCTCTTCAAATGAGGGTGACGGACGATGAATCGCAAGGCGGTTGGCCGCCTTTAGCTCACCCAGCTTGTCAATCGGTTCGCCAAGCAAATTAAAGACCCTTCCCAGTACCTCTTTCCCCACGGGCACGCTAATCGGTGCACCAGTATCAATAGCATCCATACCCCTCATCAACCCGTCTGTTGAAGACATTGCAATACAACGGGCAGTATCATTTCCCAGGTGCTGAGCAACTTCTGCAACAACGGAAATATGCATTTTTGCATCTTTTATATGGATTGCATTCTTTATCGCAGGAAGGGCTCCAGGTGAATACCGTACGTCAACAACAGGCCCAATTACCTGCACAATGGTTCCTTTATTTTCTTTACTTTCCTTAACTTTTTTAGCCAAATTTCTTACTCCTTCCTTCTTGTTATTCAGTCAAAAACGAATCGCAGGGTGGACAAAAAGATATTACTCTTTTCCCTTTTTAAATGGAATTATTCTTTGCCGAAATCCTCTGTTCACATTCCCGTGACATCCATTACTCATTTATTTCACAAGGGCCTCAGCGCCGGAAACAACTTCGAGCAATTCCTTGGTAATTGCCGCCTGCCGGGCCTTATTATATGAACTGGTCAATTCTTCAATCATTTCTCCGGCGTTTTCCGTTGCAGCAATCATAGCAACGCGCCGGGCAGCATATTCAGAAGTCAGCGATTCCAGGATGCACTGATACAATCTGGTTTTAACAAATTTCGGGAAAAGATGATCAACAATCTGAGCTGCGTTAGGTTCAAAAATATATTCTCCGCCAGCTTTTTTCCCTTGCGTCTCAAATGCGCCTTTATCAATAGGCAACAAACGCATGCTGGTTGAAAAAGATTGCATCACCGTATGAAATTTTGTAAAGAACAGATGCAATTCGCAAAACTCGTTGCGTTCGTATCCTTTTATTAACTGGTCTGCTAATGCCTGCACATGACCGTATCCAAGCTTCTCTACGCTCTCAGGGATGTGTTTTTCTATCAGAGAGGCATATTTACCCCTCGAAAAATATGAGTAACCCTTTTTTCCAATAAGGGTAAGTTTGACCTCCTGACCGGTCTTTTCCTTAATAAATTTTACCACTCTCTGGATTACGTTATTGTTATAAGCCCCGCAAAGCCCCTTGTCTGCCGTAATCAAAACGACTTTTATCACCGGAACTTTTTGCTCTTTCTCCGCAAACCACGGATGGGTACTTTCGAGCGAAGAAACCAGATGGCTTAAAACGGCATGCATCTTTTCAGTAAATGCACGTGATGCAAGCACCCTTGACTCAACTTTCTTCAGCCTGCTTGCTGCCACCATTTCCATGGCCCGGGTAATCTGTTTGATGCTTGTAATACTTCTGATTCGTTGTTTAATTTCTCTGGTACTCAGCATTCCCTAACCCTTTTTTGCAAAGATTTGTTTGAATTCTTTGATAGCATTCTCTAATTTATTCGTTATTTCCGGATCGAGTTTCTTCTTTTCTTTGATCTCAATGCCAATCGATGCATATTTCTCTTTCATAAACTTCAGGAATTCTCTTTCAAAAACCCTGACCGTATCCACGGCGATATCGTCCAGATGCCCATTAATACCGGCAAAGATTGTCATAATCTGATCTTCTACCGGCACGGGTGCGTACTGTGGCTGCTTCAGCAATTCGACCAGCCTGCTCCCCTTGGACAACTGTGCCTGGGTAAACTTGTCCAGCTCGGAACCAAACTGGGCAAAAGAGGCCAACTCACGATATTGAGCCAGGGTCAATCGCAACGTACCGGCAACCTTTTTCATTGCAGGGATCTGGGCATTTCCACCAACCCTGGATACAGAAAGACCTACCGAGATGGCGGGACGGATACCGGCATTAAACAAATCACCCTCCAGGTATATCTGACCATCAGTAATAGAAATCACGTTTGTAGGAATATACGCTGAGTAATCGCCACCTTGCGTCTCTACCACAGGAAGTGCTGTCAAAGAACCACCGCCAAGATCATTATTCAATTTTGCCGCTCTTTCCAGCAACCTCGAATGAAGGTTAAAAATATCGCCCGGGAAGGCCTCACGACCTGGCGGACGTCTTAATAGCAGGGAAATCTGCCGATATGCAATCGCATGCTTATACAGGTCATCATAGATGGCCACAGCGTGCATACCATTATCCCTGAAGTATTCACCCATAGCGCAACCCGCATATGGTGCAATGTATTGAAGCGGTGCAGGATCAGATGCAGAAGCCACGACAACGATACTGATATCCAACACCTTATTCTCTTCCAGCGTCTTCACAACGTCTGCAACGGTTGACATTTTCTGACCAATCGCCACATAAATACAATAGACACCTGATTCACGCTGGTTAATGATCGTATCGATAAGAATGGCGGTTTTACCCGTTTGCCGGTCACCAATGATAAGCTCACGCTGCCCCCTTCCAATCGGAATCATCGCATCAATTGCCTTGATACCGGTTTGTAACGGCTCTTTTACCGGCTGTCTCTCGACAACGTTAGGGGAAGAACCTTCGATGGGTCTGTACTGATCTGAAGCGATAGGCCCTTTCCCATCAATCGGCTGACCCAGGGCATTTACCACACGTCCCAGCAAAGCCTTCCCTACCGGGACCTGGACAATCTTTCCGGTAGTCTTTACGATATCGCCTTCTCTGATCTTTTCGTCAGACCCGAGAAGAATCGCGCCTACGTTATCCTCCTCAAGATTCATGGCAATACCGTACACATTTTCAGGAAATTCCAGGAGTTCGCTTGACAAACAATCATCAAGTCCGTAAATACGTGCAACCCCGTCTCCCACCTGCATGACGTGTCCCACGTTTTCCAACTTTAATTTTTCTTCATACCCTTCAATCTCTTTTTTAATGATTGAAGTAATGTCAGTGGATGCTATTGCCATAATACCCTACTCCTAATAATAATTGAAATTCTTCATCTTACGCGGAATGGTATCTTACCATTCCACAAACCAATTTGAAACACCAGACCGTCTGAAGAGTTTTATTTTTCGAATCTTGTAACAGCCAAAAGGTGTGGCAGGAGTTTTTCTCCTGCCACTATGTTCATGTTAAGGAATTTCAAACTTATACAATTCCCCTCTATCGGTAGGACAAGCGTCTCCGCTTGTCGTTATGATGTCAACCGGGGACGGTTGACCTGCCTTGATTCATTTCATCAGGCTTGAAAATGTCGATTTAAAAAAAGTGTTGATATTAAGCCTCATGAGAAATTATCCCAGGAAGACCGCACAAGACCTACGTAGTTCTTACTGCCAGCAATCTGGTTTTCAGATTTTTTAACTTATTCACAACACTTCCATCAATCATCTTATTGCCGATCTGAATTACCATCCCCCCCAGAATATCAGGGTTTTGAACAACCTCTAATTCTACGGTCTTACCGGTAATCTTTTTCAGTTGTTTTTTAAAATAATCCAACCGCTCCCCCGTCAAAGGCGCAACGGTTTGTACGGTAGCCTTCACGACTCCTTTCTTTCCGTCGGCGAGCGCTCTATACACATCAGGAATATATTCCAGAATCGTTTCCTTTCTCCGGTCAACCAGCAAACTCAAGAAGTTCAGCATAAGGGAAGACACCGCTTTGCCAAACACATTCTTCATTACATCCTTCTTGCTGTTTCGTGAAATCGACGGATGAAACAAGACCTTTTTAAGGTTACCGTGTTTTTTCATCACGCCACTCACCAATTCCAAATCTTTTTCGATCTGATCAAACTGTCCCTTTTGTAAAGCCACATCCAAGAGGGCATTGATAAATGTAATTGCGTTGCTTTTATCTAACACTCAATTCCCCTATCCCTTCAATAAAGTCGTCAACGAGTTTTTCCGCAGTCTTTTGACTTATGGATTGCTGAATGATCTTGGAAGAGGCTAAAATAGAAAGGTTCACTACCTGGTTCCGGATCTCGGCCAGGGCCTTCTTCCGTTCCAAATCTATACTTTCCTGTGCCTTTACCCTGATCTGCTCTACCTCTTCCTTGGCACGCTTAACAATCTCCTCACTTATCCGATTTCCTTCATTGATGGCCTCCTGGACATTCCTTGCAGCCTCATCTTTTGCTTCAGCAAGTTTCTTGCGATATTCCAGCATCAGCCTCTCGGCTTCTGCCCTATCCTTTTCGGTCTTCTCATAGGTATTTTTTACCTCATCAGTTCTTGCCTTTATCATAGCCGAGATCTTACCGAAAAGGAATTTCTTGAGGACAAAAAGCAGTATTAAGAACCCTACACCCTGGACAATTATGGATTTAAAATTAATTCCCAGGGTATTTAAAATATCCAATCCACTTTCCTCCTACGCTTATTTAACAGCGTGCTGAATTAACTCAAGAACTGCTTCTGTCTTTGGCAATTTACCCATTAAAATGAAAGACATCATCAATGAATAAATCGTTAATGATTCAATAAATGCCAAACCCACAAACATAACCAGCTGTATCTTTCCGGCCATCTCAGGTTGTCTGGCCATGCCATTAGCCGCACCAAAAACAGCGATTCCCTGTCCAATACCACAACCGAAGGCTGCAAAAGCTATTAAAGCTACTGCAACTGCCAATAAAGCAAAATAAATCACGTCATAACCTCCTTCAAAAAGTTTAATGATGCTCTTCCTCATGGATGCCTATTGCACCCGCAATATAAAAACTCGCTAAGAGGGAAAATATCATTGCCTGTATGGTACTCCCTAACAACGCAAGAAAAACCATAGGTAAATGCATCGGGATTGGAATAAGCCCCAGGAGAAACGGGGACAAGCCGATGAATATGGCAATGATCGTATCCTCCCCCATAATATTCCCAAAAAGACGCATGGAAAGTGACAGAGGACGGGAAAGCAGTTCCTGCATCAAGTGTAAGGGAAATACCAACGGTGCAAGCCAGATCGGTTTACCTGCCATATGCTTCAGGTAACCCATAACACCGTTATTTTTGACTCCCTGATAATGGGTAACAAAGAAGACAATGAGTGTTAACGCAATGGTTGTATTAAAATTGCTCGTGGGAGAATGAAACAGGGGAATCTGCCCCAGCATATTCATGGCAAAAATGTAAACAAACAATGTCCCGATAAATGGAATGAAAGGCCCTGCCGCCCGCCCCATCTGCGACCTGGTAAAATTTTCAAGTCCCTCCACGATGATCTCTAAAAACGCTTGCAACCTTCCCGGAATCTTACGCAATCTTCTCGTGGCAATGATAAAAAAGATACCCAAGAAGATGATTATTATTGCCGACATAATAATTGGTACCAACTCATGTTTTGTTAATCCCAAAATCTGACTATGGGGGTCGATGGGTACCAAATCGACAAATGAAGGTAATTCAGTTGAACTTCCTCCTTCTTCACCAGCACCAGACACTTTCTTTACACTCCTTTCTTATTCCTTACCGTGGTAATCCGAAACCACCTTATCCAGCTTCTTTCTTTTTCCATTCCTATCATACTGTAACGCCAAAACGCTTCACAAACATGCCCAGGAAGCCGTATAACGAAGGCTGCTATTTTCTGCCCATGTGATGTTTCAATTCAGGCGATTTAATCGACCTGTTCATAAAATTTACCAGCAATTTACTGCCAATTTTCATGATCATTACGGCTAACACAATACCAAAACCAACCGCCAGGGCGGTTGCATTGATTTCCAAAAATACACAGACCAAAAATAATATTCCACCTACTGCAAAATATTTTAAAATACTTATCTTTAAAAAAAATTTTTTAATCTCAGTCCTCTTATATTGTAATCCATGCTGTATTGTCCACCACATCACCCTGCACAAAACAAGGCTTAAAAAACTGCCTATTGCCATACTAAATGTCAACATAAAAGACATATACGATAAGGAACAGGCAATGGCTATTAACGATAAATAGAGAGACGTCTTAAACACCCTGTCAGGAAAACCTTCGTCAAAAAGTAAAGGAAATTTTTCGTTATCTCCCGCCATTTTTCTTATTGTCGTTTAAGAGTTTTTTTATTACTTTGAAGAATTCAATAAAACTTGCAATAATTCCTAATAGAACCAATGACAACATAAACCAGGGTGATGTATCAAGTCTTTTGTCTACATAGCTACCGAGAAAATAGCCACCCGCTATAGCACCTGCCGTAGTAAAACCAAAGCTTCCGACAAGCCCGGCTATGCTGTAAATCTTATCGTCTTTATCTTTCCTGATAAAGACCACGTTAACACCTGCTGGTTACAAATAACCTGTCGACCGCTTGCCTGATATGCCAGACAATCTTCGACAGAGAATCAACAATATTCAAATATAGTGAGGAGCTTTTGGGTTGACACACTCCCTTAATTAATCGATCTTCATGTTCTTCAGAATACGCATCGGCAATCTGATTGAAGCTTTTATATTTGTCGGCAACATATTTCCTAAGGACTTCATTTCTGGTCAGGATAATATCGCCAGCGGTCTTTAACATATCAAGGGTCTCTTTAAAGAGATGCGATATCTCATTCACCCCTTTATCACTGAATAGCACCCCTTCAGCCACTTTACTCTTTACGTTTTGAAGGATACCATCCAGCCCGTTCGTTGCCATTTCAATATGACCTACGACCGCCATCAGGGATTTTATTAACTGCTTGTCCATGTCAGACTTCGCTGCCTTGTTGGTGAGCAAAGTTATCAATTCATTCTCTTCATTATGAATAGCATGGCTTATCTTCTTTGCCTCGTCAATCAATGCGATCTTGTGCTTCATAAAACCATCCATGCAGAGGCTCAAAACTGATTCACCTTTGAAACACATTCTGCTGACACGTTCTAAAACAGCCTTTACTTCTTCATCCGCATCGGCAATAACCATAATGCTAACGTAACTCCTAAATACGTTTCACCACTTCTTTAAACGCATCAATGGTTGCATCAATTTCCTTTTCACCATGAGCAGTCGATACAAAAACAGCCTCGAACTGCGATGGTGCAAAATAAAATCCCCTTTCCAGCATACCATGAAAGAATTTTGCATACCGTTTTGTATCACATTTCTTTGCCGTGGTATAATCCGTAACCGGCTGATCCGCAAAAAAGGTGCATAACATCGAACCGACACGGGTATGATATGCAGGCAACCTGGCATCCGTACACGCCTTCTCAATACCAGCAGCCAACCGCTTTGATTTTTCTTCCAGCGTTGTATAAATAGCAATATCCCTGAGTATTTCCAAGGTAGCGATGCCGGCGGTCATTGCCACAGGGTTGCCAGACAACGTACCTGCCTGATATACCGGGCCCACCGGGGAGATGCTGTCCATGATCTCTTTCTTCCCGCCATATGCCCCAACCGGGAGTCCCCCGCCAATAATCTTTCCCAAAGTGGTTAAGTCAGGGGTTATATGATACAGCGACTGCACGCCTCCATGCGCAACCCTAAAACCGGTCATCACCTCGTCAAATATCAGCACAATGCCATGTTTTTTGGTTATTTCCCGGAGTCCCTCCAAATAACCTTTCTTTGGCAACACAACCCCCATGTTACCAGCAACAGCTTCAACAATAATACACGCAATATCCTTCCCCCGTCTTGCACAAACTTCATCTACAGCATCGATATCGTTGTACGGCAGGGATATGGTATGCTTGACAAAATCCTGCGGTATGCCCGGGCTGGTTGGCGTCCCTAACGTTGTGGCTCCTGAACCCGCCTGAATCAGCAAACTGTCCACATGTCCGTGGTAACAACCCTCAAACTTAACCACTCCATCCCGTCTGGTAAATCCCCTGGCCAGCCGGATAGCGCTCATGGTAGCCTCTGTGCCGGAGTTAACCATCCTCACCTTCTCTATCGAAGGCATGGCTTCTTTGATAAGCTGCGCCAGTTTTATTTCTAACGCCGTTGGCGCGCCGTAACTTGTACCATTGGCAACAGCCTCATGAATCCTCTTTACCACCCTTGGATCAGCATGTCCCAGGATAAGCGGCCCCCACGAACCTACATAATCCACGTACTTATTACCGTCAATATCAGTCAGATAACAACCCGACCCTGACTGTATAAAAATTGGAGTACCACCAACGGCGCCAAAAGCCCTGACAGGACTATTAACACCTCCTGGTATGAAACTTTGCGCCTCAGTAAATGCATTCTTTGACTTTTCAATAATTATCTTTGACATGTAATATCTATTTTTATATTGTATGTACTGCCTATAAACGTCTTCTCAAAAAACTAATAAGACGGGCATAATAGCAAATACCAGATTCGTTGTCAATATGTTTGATTATTTTTATGACAGAAAAAATACATCTAGGCGTGTTACTTTCTGGCAGTGGCAATACCCTTCAAAATTTTATAAATCAAATAGAGGCAGGAAAATTACCTGCTAAAATAACGGTAGTAATCAGTAGCAAACCACACGTTGCTGGGCTGGATCGGGCAAGGAAATACAGCATCCCCACGGCTGTCGTCCCTTATACAAATTATCATGATATCGATGCCTTTAGTCGTGCCGTTACGGACGAATTGGATAAGTACCCCATTGACCTTATTGCCCTTGCAGGCTTCATACACTTTTATAAAATTCCCGAAAAGTATCAAGGAAAGGTGATGAATATTCATCCGGGACTCATTCCTGCCTTTAGTGGTCATCATTATTACGGCAGAAAGGTACACGAGGCCGTCATCAATTACGGCGCAAAGGTTTCCGGATGTACAGTACATTTTGCAGATAATGTGTACGACAACGGACCCATTATCATTCAGAGGCCGGTACCTGTCCTTGAAGATGATACACCAGACGCCCTTGCTGCGCGGGTGTTTCAGGAAGAATCTGAGGCATATCCTGAGGCAATACGCCTCTTTGCAGAGGGAAGACTAAAGATCGAGGGCAGGAAGGTAAGAATAACCGAATCAAAAAAAGCCTGTCCCTTCGCATAAGAACCAAAAAGAAAAACCATTGAGACCTCCGGCCTGCCGGGAAAATATTCTTTCAGCAATCGTATTTTGGTTGTTGATAACGTTCTCATTGCCTTTTTGTTAGTTTTTACAGCCCACAAAAACCCCTGAGGTAGATCAACCGTCCCCGGTTGACACCATATTGACAAGCGGGGACGCTTGTTCTACCGATACGTGGGACTCGGTTGCCGATGTGCTGCCTATGGTATTATGGGCAATTATGCCCTTTGATAAATTCAGGATACGTGTATGCAATATACACAACTTGCGCATCTACTTCAAGTGGTAATCCAGGAGCACCATAAGCACCTTGAAATGGCCTACACATCATGAGAGACCTCATCCCTGGTTGAAATTTTAGACCGGAGAACATTGAAGCCGAAAGGCGCATCACCCAGTAAGATTTGAAATAATTTGTGGATGGAAAAGGAGATTACGTATGCATTAACGATGTAACATTACCTTACAAATAATTTCTTTTTTGTATAAGTTTTTTCCCTCCCCTGTACCCCCCTCTTTTGCAAAGGAGGGGATACAGGGGAGGTTAATTTGGTTATGGCTACGTTGATCTATGTCTTTTTCCTTCATGCGGAAGGGCGGCGTCCCATTTTTAGATCACAGGCTTGACGTTGACACGGCATATTAAAAGGAAAGTAAGCATAAATTCTGGTTTTTAATTCAGAAGCTGCCATTCTGGTAAAGCTTGCTTGAATGGTTCATAAACACTCCTACCCTTATTCGCTTTTCCTATGTATTCTCATGATAACATCGGAAACAATGCAAAGGCCGCCAAATTTCTTAACAATCGGTCGGATAGCCTCTACTATCATGTGCATTTCTTTTTCTTCACAAACGACCATGATATAACTGTTTTTAAACAGGTCAGTAAGTGCATCACCAGACCTCACCCCTCTATGACCTTTTCCAACCACGTCATTGATAATGCTATATCCAGAAACTCCTATCTCATTGAGAAACTTCGTGACATGTTCGACTTCAAGAGCATCTATAATAATTTCTACTTTTGATACAGGTTTCATAATCTTCTACCCTAAAAGTGCAGGAAATAACGCATTGGCTCTCTTAATTAAATAATAGTATAACGGTATCCCAACAATGATATTAAACGGAAACGTAATGGCCAAAGCCATGGGAACAAATAAGCTTGGATTTGCCTCGGGAAGCGACAATCGCATGGCCGCAGGAACGGCAATGTACGATGCACTTGCGCAAAGTACTGAAAGCATAAGCGCATCTTCCGCCCGTAACCCTATAAGTTTTGCCAGAATAACACCAATGCATCCATTGAGAACGGGCATTAATATAGCAAATGGTGGCAAAAAAAATCCAGCACTTTTTAAATCGCCGATTCTCTTTGCAGCCAGAAGTCCCATGTCTAAGAGAAAAAAGCTGAGCATGCCTTTGAAGATATCTTTGGTAAATGGCTTTAAGGTATCCCAGCCCTCTTCTCCGGAAGCTAGTCCTATCAAAAGACTACCCGTTAACAGTAATACAGAACCATTCAGGAATGCCTCCTGAAAGACTGCAGACCAGGAAAATCCATCTTCGCCATTCTCTTTCTTCGGGGCAAATATCCTTGCCAGAATAATACCAATAACAATTGCCGGTGACTCCATAAGCGCCAACGCTGCTACCATATATCCGCCAGGTTCGAGACCTAAAGTTTGCAGAAAAGTTACCGCCGTAATATAGGTCACAGCACTTATGGAACCATAGGTTGCGGCAATTGCAGCAGCATTGTAAACATCCAACTTTATTCTTAAAATGAAGAACGCATAAAATGGCACAAGAATAGCCATAAACATGGCAGCAGACAGGGCAAATACCACTTCGTGAGTAAGTCCGGTTTTCCGTAATTCTACCCCGCCATGGAATCCTATGGCAAGTAATAAATAGAGGGAAAAAAGCTTGGGTAATGGTTCGGGAATTTTCAGATCTGATTTACAGAATGACGCGATCATCCCAAGAAAAAAGAAGAGTACCGGCGGATGTATCAAATTATTTATGACAAGACTCGTGTCCATTTTTTCCCCTTGATTTATTTAAATGTGTTAATTTTTCGTGTTATTCTCACCTTACATGATATACGTACTTGACAATTACATCACTGGAGAGCCACGAGAAGTTGAAAATGTCACTCTCCATCATTTGTACCGAATTATAAATATAGCAACGTGCATTCCAAAAAAATTTTCCACCCTATCACTTGACCTTATTGTCGTAATACCCGCTGTTTCACACTGATTTTTATCTGTTCATGCTATAATCATTGGTGTTAATAGCATTCCTTTCACTATTTCATTTTGAAATTTATATTACAATTTGTTCTATTGCAGATTATAATCAGACAAGATAAAAAGATAGAAATGAAGATGCCGTTCGAAATACTCAGTTAACAAATATTTAGAGATTATAAATATTACAGCGGCAATAATAATTGCCAGGATATCTCATTCTGCTTGTAAGCTCATGTATACCTATCGCAAGGAAACCTTGCCAAACGGATTGCGCGTAATTTATCTGGAAATGCCCCACATCCACTCCGTCGTTATCTCCGCTTATATCGGCGTAGGATCCCGATACGAAGAAGAGCGGAAGCTCGGCATCTCACATTTCCTTGAACACATGCTTTTCCGCGGAGTCAGATGTTTTCAAAACTCCTTTGAATTATTTCAGGCCATAGATACGATCGGAGGCGATATCGATGCCTATACCTCGCCAGAATATTCCGCCGCAATTATACAGGTACATCACAAACACACCGAAACGGGCATGCGCATCCTGGGAGACGTCCTCCTGGGAGGAAATTTCAGGGCGGCTGATATTGAAATCGAAAGGCGCATCATCCAGGAAGAGATGAAACAATTTGTGGACGTAAAGGGAGATTATGTGGGCATTGACGACATGTCATTTTCCCTCATGTGGAAGGATAGTTCAGGAGGGGTGCCTTTATTCGGAGATGAAAAAACGATTGCGTCTCTGTGCACCAAAGACCTGAATGCCCATTATAAAAAATTCTTCGTTCCGGAGAATATGGTGCTCTGCATCAGCGGAAACTTCCAGAAAAGCAGGGTTACCCACTATGTAAACGAAATATTTGGAAATTTGCGCGGACACCTTTCCGTGCAGAAACCACCCCTGAAGACCACGCAAACGGAACCAAGACATTTATTCAAAAAATCTCCATCTCAAACTACCAGTTTTAAACTCTGTCATAAGGCATATCCCTACAAACATGAAAAGGTCGTTATCATGCTCCTCCTCGCTGATGTTTTGGGAGGGGGGATTAGTTCCCGATTGTCACTCAACGTCCGTGAAAAATTGGGTTTGGTCTATGATATTACCTGCTATCCCACCATGTTTTCCGATGTCGGTTCTCTTGACATTCATACATCGACAAAAAAGGAAAATTTTGAAAAAACAACGAAGGCCGTCATGAATGAAATACATAGGCTTTTCCGGGAAGGAATAACAGAGGAAGAACTGAGCAGGACTGAGGAACGGGTCTTCAGCCAGACACAACTCATCATGGATAGCCCACTCGCCATGGCAAACTGGTTTGGAATTGAAGAGCTGTTACTTGCCCCAAAGACTCCCGACACCCCGGAAAATCAGGCACAAAAGATCCATGACGTCAGGATGGATGACGTGCAAAGCGCCATTTCAGAAATTTTTCTGCCAGAAAAACGGAATTTTATCGTGGTGGGCAGCTATGATTTGCCGAGCAAGAAACGTACGACGGCAATGCTCAAATAAGACGAGGCACAGCCACTAACCGATAAAACACCGTTGTACGTTGTAAGATTTGTAACACTTCGGTTCAATCGAGGACGAGTAAACCAGTAAGCAAGAAACCGTTAATGACACTCCTTTTATTTCTCTTGCAAAATTCGGGCAATTCTTTTACCCTGATAAAATAACACGTGAACATATTCTGTACTTTTAGAAAGGTTTTTTTATTATGAAATATCCTGTTGCGATTTTTCTGGGCATTCTCCCTCTAGCTTTCATACTGGGTTGTAGTAAGGACAACTCCACATCCCCAAAAACGGGAATTATTTATCATTCAGGCAGCATTGGTGGTGAAACCACTAGCAATTCTCAAAGTTCTCTGAAATTAGAGATTCAACCGTTGCATGACAAACTAATATCCCTGAACAATAACGACTTGTTCCAATTTGCCCTGACGTGCGGAAATCAAGGGAACTATTCAGAAGCCCTTATGGCATATCATACGATATTAGAAAGGGACAAGAATTATCCTGATATTTACTATTACCAGGGTTTGTTATACCGGGACATGGGTTTACTGGATGAAGCTATCTGCGCCTTCCAGACGGCCACCACTCAAAATCCGGATTCGGCAGAGGCTCACTATAATCTTGGCTATGCATATCGATGTAAGGGATTACACCATGAGGCCATTCCTCACTATCAAAAATCTCTGGCGCTCCTCCCTGAAGGTAAAGCGAAACAAAAGGCCTCCGTTCATTATAATCTGGGGTTCTCATACTTTTCTCACGGGTTGATTGATGATGCAATCAGTGAATTTAATAAGGCCCTGGCCTATAAACCCAAAGACAGGGAAATCCATCAAAAGCTTGGCATTGCTTACACTGCAAAGGGTTGGAAGGACAAGGCCAAAAATGAATTTTCACAGTATCAGGAAGATAATAAACCTGTAAAGAAAATCCCCTAAACCCGTGCTTGTCCGTATTTAAAATAGTTCTATTGCATTCTACCTTGGAGAGAACCTTGAAAGAATTAAAAAACAGACTCGACTTACTGGAACTGGATTTAAAAAAATTGGAAAAAAAATTTAAAGAAGAAGGCCCCTACGGTACGCCGGAAGAATGGCATCACGTCTTACACATGGTAAGAAAGATTGAGGAATTCGCCATTGCACAATTAGCCGTTAGAAAATATCTGGAAGATCATGCATAATCAGTGAAAGCTAATCCTTTAATATTCCTAGCGCAGTTACGTTGCAACCAAATCCCCTCTATGGTTTTCAACAGGTATTTGTAAACGATATCGCTCTGAATGCTTACAAGAGCGGCGGCGGATATCCTGACGGGAGTATCATTGTCATAGGATTTTATGAAGCGCTTGAAGAAGGCAACGAAGTGAAACAGGGCAATATTATCTGGTATGCTGCAATGAAGAAGGATTCACGGGCGACAAAAACCAGCGGATGGATCTTTGACGGATTTGACAGCATGACATATCAGTCGAAAATCGAGGGTCCTGTTACCGGTTGCTACAATTGCCACATTGCCAAAAAGGACAGAGACTATGTCTTCACCACATTTGCCGGCGACATCACCGCATCGGCAGGCGCTGGACTGACAGCCAAACCAGGCAGCTTTGCCTTTCCCGTAGATTTACGCTCCTGGCGTCACTCAAACTCTAAGATCATACTGGATAAAAACAGCCCGCTCTATGGGCTCCAGCAGATCTATGTGAATGATACTGGTTTTGAAGCAAACAAATCAGGAGGAATTTATCCGGACGGAAGCATCATAACCGTTGGATTTTACGAACCCATTGTGGATGGGAAAACCATCACACAAGGGAATATCATTTGGTATGCCTCAATGAAAAAGGACTCAACGGCAGCCCCTCAAACAGGTGGCTGGATTATGGATGGATTTGACGGTAAAGAGTTAAATTCAGTCGTAAATGACCCGGTTTCTGGTTGTTTTAACTGCCACATGACGCAAAAGTCAAACGATTACGTCTTTTCCAAATACATTCCGTAAAAAACCGTCTGCAGTAAGGTAGATTAGCAACAGAGCGAAACCACCCCGCCAATCCTCTCTCAGGAGGAAACTCGGGGGTGGGTTTGCTCCCAGGAGTGGATTGAGGGATGGGTGTCGTAAAGGCGTTTCCGGCGTACCCCCCCTTTAATTCAGCCAACGCCATCATCTGGAAGTAGCCCACAATGCAATGATCATATCAACTTCAAACGTAGTTTATGCAGAACTAAGGACGGCCTTTGCAAGGAAACAAAGAAATGACGGTTTTCTTGCTAAAGTACCCCGAAAAATCGTAGAGGATCTCAACAGAGAATGGGAAAGCTATTTTTTTACTTGAGGTTACTGGACGAATTGATAATGATGGAATTATTGCCTTAACGGTTAGGTTACGATCTTTTGGGAAGTGTTAAGTGCAATTATCATGGCTTGTCAAAAAAAAATCAAAATGAATTTATCTCCGGTAATACTCCTGGATGGGTTTAACGTCGAGGCTGCCATCCCTCAGCGCCTCAATGGCCTTTGTTGCCGCCATAGCGCCAGCGAGTGTTGTATAATAAGGGACGTGATGCACAAGCGCCGTGCGCCGGATGGAATACGAGACCTCCTGGGCAGCCTTGCCTTCTGTGGTATTAATAACGAGATGTATTCCGTTACTCTTGATGTGGTCTACAATATTGGGCCTGCCTTCCATTACTTTTAAAACCGGCGTGACGGGGACGTTGTTGTCACTGAGCACACTCGCTGTGCCACTGGTTGCAACAAGTTTGAAACCCATCTGTGAAAGTTTTTTTGCGATGGGAATCAAGGGAGTCTTATCTCTGTCTCTCACGCTTATGAAAACCGTCCCCTTCATGGGGAGACTGCTATCGGCAGCCATTTGGGATTTGGCATAGGCGCGGCCAAAGTCCTTATCGATCCCCATGACCTCACCCGTCGATTTCATTTCCGGCCCCAGGATGGTATCCACTCCCCTGAACTTGATAAAAGGAAATACGGCCTCTTTCACGGCAATGTGTTTTAGCGTCATGCCCATGGAAACGTTTAAATCGCTGAGTTTTTTTCCCATGATTACCTTTGTTGCAATCTTTGCCAGGGGAATACCAATCGCCTTGCTCACAAAGGGCACGGTTCTTGATGCGCGGGGGTTGACCTCCAGCACATACACGATACCGTCTTTAATCGCATATTGTATATTGATGAGGCCGATTACGTTCAGCGCCAGGGCAATGATGCGCGTCTGTTTTTTTAATTCATCAATAATATCGGGGCCAATGGAATATGGCGGAAGCGAACAGGCGCTATCGCCTGAATGGATGCCGGCTTCCTCTATGTGTTCCATGATGCCGCCAATGAACACTTCCTGCCCGTCACATATTGCGTCGACATCGACTTCTATCGCGTCTTCCAGAAACCGGTCAATTAAAACGGGATGTTCCGGCGAGACATGTACGGCATGGGTAATATACTCTTCCACGCCGGCCTCATCGTAAACAATCCGCATCGCCCTTCCTCCCAGCACATAGGAAGGACGCAGGAGCACCGGATACCCTATCGTGCCAGCGATGCCTTTTGCCTCACCGGCAGAACGGGCGCATCCGTTTTCGGGTTGTCGTAAATGCAGCCGGTTCAGCATGGCTGCAAACCGTTCCCGGTCTTCCGCTACATCAATACTCTCCGGAGAAGTCCCCAGGATTTTTACCCCTTCTTTTTCTAACGGGATGGCTAATTTTAACGGCGTTTGCCCGCCAAATTGAACAACAATCCCTTCAGGTTTTTCCTGTCTAACAATTTCAAGGACGTCTTCCAGCGTGAGTGGTTCAAAATAGAGGCGGTCAGAGGTATCGTAATCGGTACTCACCGTCTCCGGATTGCAATTCACCATGATGGTTTCGTAACCCAATTCTTTTAACGCAAAGACTCCGTGCACACAACAGTAATCGAATTCAATGCCCTGTCCGATGCGGTTGGGACCGCTTCCGAGGATAAGAACCTTTTTCTTCGTGGTCGATTCCGCTTCACAATCGCCCTCATACGTGGAATACAAATACGGGGTAAATGCTTTAAATTCGGCTGCACAGGTATCCACATGTTTGAAGGCAGGTTGTAAAGCGTGTTTTTGGCGGTATGTCCTCACCGTTTTCTCGTCGACGCCACACAGAGAAGCGAGGTATCGGTCCGAATAACCGTATTGCTTGGCAACCAGAAACGTGTTCGTATCCAGCGCAAATGCATCCCCGGTTTGTGATGGATGGGTGCCTTTCGTAGAGTGCTGTTTTATTTCCGCTTCCACATCCAGCACTTGCTTTATATTGTGAAGGAACCACCGGTCGATACGCGTCCACTTAAAGATCTCGTCCAGATCCACGCCAAACCTTATCGCATCAGCAATATGCCACAGCCTGTCGGGATTGGGGGTTACGAGTTTTGTTCTTAGGAACTCGTATTTCTGTTCGGCAGACCATTTATCGCTCCCCGATGGCCACAAGGACTCAAATCCGTGACGCCCTGACTCCATAGAGCGGATGGCCTTACCAATGGCTTCTTTGAAGGTGCGTCCGATGGCCATGACCTCTCCAACGGATTTCATGTGGATGGTCAGGGTTTGATCGGTATCCGGAAATTTTTCAAAATTGAATCGTGGTATTTTTACGACGCAATAATCAATCGTTGGTTCAAAACAGGCAGGGGTATAACGGGTGATATCATTCGGGATTTCGTCAAGGGTATAACCAACAGCTAGTTTTGCTGCAATCTTTGCAATGGGGAACCCCGTAGCCTTTGAGGCCAGGGCAGAACTCCTTGAGACCCTGGGGTTCATTTCTATGGCAAGCATCTCCCCGTTTTCCGGGTTAACAGCAAACTGGATATTTGACCCCCCCGTTTCCACGCCAATCTCCCTGATGATCTTTATTGCTGCGTCCCGCATTATTTGATATTCGACATCCGTAAGGGTTTGGGCAGGGGCAACCGTTATACTATCGCCGGTATGGACGCCCATGGGGTCGAAATTTTCAATGGAGCAAATGATAACGACATTGTCCTTCAGGTCGCGCATTACCTCCAGCTCATATTCCTTCCAGCCCAATACGGAGCGTTCCACAAGCACCTCATGGACAGGGCTCGCTTCAAGGGCGACCTTAATGTATTCCCGGTATTCTTCGATATTGTATGCCGCATTGCCGCCGGTGCCTGCCAGGGTAAATGAAGGCCGGATAATGGCGGGAAAACCTATGGTTTCTATGATCGTCATTGCATCCTCATACGACCGAACATAGCTGCTTTCCGCAACCTGGACGCCGATACGTTTCATCGCGGATTTAAATAGTGACCTGTCCTCGGCCATTTTGATGGCGTCTAACTTGGCGCCAATCAACTCCACGCCAAATTCATTCAAAATCCCTTTTTCTGCAAGGTTAACTGCGGTATTTAAGCCTGTCTGTCCTCCCAGGGTTGGGAGTAATGCCTGCGGGCGTTCCTTTGCAATGATCTTTGCCACCATCTCCGTCGTTATCGGTTCGATGTAAGTCTTATCGGCAACCTCCGGGTCTGTCATAATGGTGGCGGGATTACTATTTACCAGAACAACCTGGTACCCCTCTTCCCGGAGCGCCTTACAGGCCTGGGTGCCGGAATAATCAAATTCGCAGGCCTGACCAATGACAATCGGGCCGGAGCCGATAATCATAATTTTTTGTATGTCTTTTCTCTTGGGCATTTAGGCATCCACTTATGATTTATAAACGTTAAATATTTAAATATTAATATTCAGTTTTATGCTCCAGAAAGTGCGTTGCTGGAGGTTAGAATCTGGATGTTGGAATATTATTTATTAAATTTTTTCCAATTTTGATAAAGTTTGTTTACATTTTACCAATTTGGTCAAGTTTTTCATTGAATGCACCATATTCTTCTAGAGAAATGTATTGACAATCTTTGGCAAAAGATAACCAATTTTGTGTTTCAGCGCATGAACCTAAAGAATGGATTAAATATTGTTTAAACACATTTGCAAATTCCCTTTTTGCCCATCCTTCTGCAATATTTGAACTTATAGACCTTGAAGATCAAATTATTTGAGATGTTAGCGAATACATTTCTTCTTTTGGAAACTTCTTTGATAAAAAGTAGATTTCCATTGCTGTGCCATAAGATAATTTATGCACTTCTAAATCTTTATACGACTTTATCACTTTTAAAACTGTTTAATCTCTTTCAACATCCAATTTCTAGCGTCCAACTTCCAACTTCTAACATCTAACTTCTAACTTCTTATCGTATAGCCTGAACAGCTACATTAACTTTAATGTTTCATCATCTCAATAAATCTCTCAAACAGATAACTCGCATCGTGCGGACCCGGCGAAGCCTCCGGATGATACTGGACTGAAAAGGCTGGTATGTCGTGACATTTCAACCCCTCCACCGATTTGTCATTGAGATTAATATGCGTAATTTCCACGTTTCCATACGGACTTTTATGCACGGATCCTTCCTGCGGTGGCGTTACGGCAAAGCTGTGATTCTGCGCCGTAATCTCCACTTTTCTGGTGGACAAGTCCATAACGGGTTGGTTTCCCCCATGGTGTCCAAACTTCAACTTGTAGGTCTTCAGTCCCAACGTAAGCGCAAGTAATTGATGACCAAGGCAAATGCCAAATACCGGTTTTTTCCCCAATAAACCTTTGATATTCTCCGTCATATAGGGAACGGCTGCCGGGTCACCGGGACCATTAGAAAGTACGATACCATCAGGTTTCATATCCAAAACGGTTTGGAACCGGGTTTTGGCAGGGACAACCGTCACGGAGCAACCCGCATTGCTGAGTTTTCTGAGAATATTATATTTTACGCCACAGTCGTAGACAACGACGTTGAATCTTTTTGGTTTCCCCGTATCCGGATCGGCATCTTTCCATGCATATACATCATTGCATGTGACTGTCTTTACAAGGTCTGTTCCGTCTAATCCGGTTGATGAATTTGCCTTTTTGGCGAGACGAGGAACGTCAAAATCTTCGGTGGAAATAGTACCCTGCTGAGCGCCGAAATCCCGCAATCGTCTTGTCAATGCCCGTGTATCGATGCCCTGGATGCCCACAATCTTTTTACTCTTGAGAAACGTATCCAGGCTTACCTGTGAACGCCAGTTGCTGGGAAAAGGGCTGTATTCTTTCACGATGAAGCCCTCTAAAAAGGGGTTACGGGATTCGTAATCTTTTTCATTGATCCCATAATTGCCAATGAGGGGGTAGGTCATGACGACCATTTGGCCTTTATATGAAGGGTCGGTAAGGATTTCCTGATACCCCATCATGCTGGTATTAAAAACAACCTCACCGATCGTCTCACCAGCGGCACCCAGGGAGTGTCCCGTAAAACTTGTTCCATCTGCCAGGACAAGTATCGCACGTTTTTTATCCATACAACGTTTTAGAAACCATAGAGAAGAATACCATATCGCTTACCACAAACCACCCAAACGGGTGATGAAAAGTCATTATGATTGACGTTCCTACATCATCTTTGTGTGTCGGTGGCTAAATCAAAGACGATAGATCGTACACAGAAAAGTTGAACGTGTCAAGTCAAAGTTGTTTTTCTGCGGTCAACGTTGTTTTTCGCTTGACTAAGGCAAGGTCTCTGCTATATTAATTTTTTAGAATACCATAACATAAATCCTTGAAAGGGCAATTATTTCATGGCAATTCTCGTTACGGGTGGCGCCGGTTTTATTGGTTCACATCTGGTAGAAAGATTGCTGTCTCAGGGTGAACAGATAGTTGTCATTGATAATTTTAATGATTTCTACCAACCTGCTTACAAAAGAGAAAATATCTCTGCGTCCATTCGTAACCCGCGTTTAACGTTATACGAAACAGATATTTGTAATACAGCCTCATGTAAAGAGGTATTTGAGAAACATTGCATTGAAAAGGTTGTTCATCTGGCGGCGTATGCGGGTGTGAGACCTTCCATCGAACGACCCCTGCTCTACGAAGAGGTTAACTGCAAGGGTACAATGAATCTGCTTGAACTTTCCAGGATATATAAGGTCAAACAATTTATCTTTGGTTCATCTTCTTCGGTTTACGGAAACAATAAAAAGATCCCATTTTCTGAAGACGACCCGGTGAACGAGCCCATATCCCCCTATGCAGCGACTAAACGGGCGGGAGAGCTATACTGTTATAACTACCATCATCTTTATAAGATACCTGTGGCCTGCCTCCGTTTTTTCACGGTATACGGACCGCGGCAGCGCCCAGACCTTGCTATACGTAAATTTACCGAACTTATTGACTGTGATCAACAGATTCCCATGTACGGTGACGGGACGACACAGAGAGATTATACCTTCGTTTCCGACATCATTGACGGTGTATTTTCTGCCGTAAACCGGCAATTTAATTTCGAGATTATCAACCTGGGCAATTCAACCCCAATTCAGCTGACAAGACTCATTGAACTCATTGAACAGGAATTAGGCAAAAAGGCAAAGATTAAAAGACTTCCGGAACAACCCGGAGACGTGCATAGAACCTATGCGGATATTAGGAAGGGAGGACACTTTTTGCACTACAAACCGAAAGTACCCATTGAGCAAGGTATCCACTTGTTTATAGCATGGTATAAAGAGCGTCAACAAAGAAAAGGACAAATTTTTCACGCAACGTAAGGTTTGTCATGGATGAAACTCTGTCACAACAGATAGATGTCAATTATAGTGGGACTTTGATTGCGGCATAGCCGCGCTATAAAATATCATTCATAAGGTTGCTTCATGCTAAATCTTTCTAACAAAATAAGTCTCAGCAGGATATTTTTTATTCCTCCCCTGGTGCTATGCATAACGCAAGTTCAGCATCATAATCATTACCGGTATATCTGCCTTTTTATTATGCTCATGATCGGGCTCAGCGATATGCTGGATGGCTATTTTGCACGGAAGAGAAATGAAATAACCAATTTTGGAAGGTATCTTGATCCGGTTGCCGACAAGCTTGTCCTGGTGGTCTCCTGCATTATACTTTCCTCCGACCAGCTATGGCCGGAGCCAAGATTTCCCAATTGGATCACGGCCGTGATTGTCTGCAGAGACCTCTTGCTCATGATCGGGAGCATTGTTTTGCTTATCATTACCGGCAGAATGGACTGTCAACCAACCATGCTGGGCAAAGTGACAACATGCCTTCAAATTATTGCTATTATATCCGTAATCATGGGAAATCATATCCCTTTATCAGTCCTCATCGCCATCTGGTGGTTAGTCGTTATTTTGACCTTTGCTTCAGGACTCTGGTACATGTACAGGGGAGTAAAAGAATTATGATGGACTACCATTTCCTGGTATATCATATTTTACAAAAAGGCTTTACATTAAATACCTTTTGTAATAGTATCTATGCATAGAAACTATTATAGTGACCACAAAAAGAAAGTCGTCATTGCGATCATAATTTGTTTTGCTCAGGTTAAACTCCGCGAAGCAATCCAAACCTTAGAGATTGCTGTAAACGAATCTATAGGTAGTTAATTTATCGAAATTTGAAATATGAGAGGTTTTTCATGAAATTTAACACCATACAAGAGGTCGTAGAGGATCTGAAAAACGGGAAAATGATCATTTTGGTGGATGACGCAAACCGTGAAAATGAGGGGGATATTACGATTGCAGCGGAAAAGATTACCCCGGATGCAATTAATTTCATGCTCACCCACGCACGGGGCATTATCTGCCTTGCAATTCATGCAGAACGGGCAGAAGAACTCGAGCTGTATCCCATGGTATCTCACAATACGTCAAACTTTCAGACACCATTTACGGTTTCCATTGATGCCAGAAACGGTATCACCACGGGTGTTTCTTCAAAGGACCGGGCCACAACGATTTTAACCACTATTGACGAAAAGTCAACCGCAGATGACCTTGTGAGGCCGGGCCATGTGTTTCCGCTCAAGGCACAAAGAGGCGGGGTGCTGGTCAGGACGGGGCACACCGAGGGCGCTGTGGACCTTACCCGCATTGCCGGCCTTAAGCCTGCTGCCGTTATTTGTGAAATCATGACCGAAGACGGAAATATGGCTAAACTTCCGGAACTGAAAATGTTTGCCGAAAAACACCATCTGAAAATATGTACCATAGCCGATATCATTAAGTACCGTCACGAACAGGAACGTCTCATTGAAAAGCGTGTAACGGTAAAATTACCTACGATGTATGGCAATTTTACGCTCCACCTTTACCGTTCCTTTGTTGATGATTATCTCCACCTGGCCCTGTGTCTGGGTGTGGGCAGTGAGAGTGGGAATGCCCCCTCCCCATTACACAATGAGCCGGTGCTGGTAAGGGTGCATGATGAA
Organism: Candidatus Brocadia sp. WS118; assembly: GCA_007618135.1. GTDB lineage: Bacteria > Planctomycetota > Brocadiia > Brocadiales > Brocadiaceae > Brocadia. The sequence goes on from PHFX01000152.1 coordinate 54,917, forward strand.
TGTCTGACCGGCGACATCTTTGGCTCTCTCCGGTGTGACTGTGGAGAACAGCTGCACAATACCCTTAAGATCATACAGGAAGCAGGAAAAGGTATCCTGCTGTATATGCGGCAGGAAGGCCGCGGGATCGGCCTGGAGAACAAATTGCACGCCTATCTGTTACAGGAAAAGGGACTTGACACCGTTGAGGCCAATGAAAGACTTGGTTTTCCTGCCGATAAGCGCGACTATGGCATCGGTGCGCAGATCTTGAGAGACCTGGGTGTAACAAAGATGCGGCTGCTTACCAATAACCCTAAAAAGTTTGCTGCCCTTGCCGGATATGGCCTTGAAATTGTGGAACGGGTACCCATTGTTATGGATCCAAAGGAAGAAAACAAGGATTATCTCAAAACAAAGAAGGAAAAATTAGGGCACATTATAGAAAAGGTATAAACTGCGCACAGCGGTAGCAGGACGGCGTGGATAAATGATTTTGGTCGTGTACTCGCTTGTAAATAAATTAGGTTGGAGTTTAAAAGACGAAACCCCAACGACTTTTTTCTTTGAATGCATCTTTTGAGACGTAGCGCCGATCCCTTGTGGTCGGCCAATTGCTGGGGATAAACCCCAGCGCTACAAATTCACATTGAAATTCCTATACCTTAAATTAGGGTGGGGCTTAAAAGACAAAAACCGATAGCTTTTTACCCACCCCTCAATCCCCTCCGAAGAGGGGACTTCTCAAATTCCCCTCTTGAGAGGGGTAGGGGGGTGAGTTTATTCATAGCATAACTGAAAAAGATTGAAATTCCTTTACCTCAATTTATAAGTTTTTTCTGGCATCCTCTGTGGCTGAAGGTTATTCCCAAAAACGATGAAAAAACTATTCGCAAAAAAGGCACTGCGTGACCTTGCCGAAGAATCGAATCATCACCATTTCAAACGGGTATTAGGCCCGTTCTCGCTCACTGCATTAGGAATCGGCGCCGTCATTGGCGCCGGGATCTTTGTTTTAACCGGTCTGGCTGCTAGGGAATTTGCCGGCCCCAGCTTAATCCTTTCCTTTGTCCTTTCGGGCCTTGCCTGTATCTTTGTGGCCCTCTGCTATGCTGAGTTTGCGTCCATGGTGCCTCTGGCAGGCAGCGCTTATACCTATTCCTATGCGGCCCTCGGTGAGATCTTTGCCTGGATTATCGGATGGGATCTTATCCTGGAATATTCGCTTGCCTCAAGCCTTGTTGCTGTGGGATGGTCACATTATTTTGTAAAACTCATAGGTCTCTTTGGTCTGCATATCCCTCCCTGGCTCACCAATGACTACTGGACGTTGTCGCATCAGACACCCGACCTCTTTGCTCAAAGTGTACCTTACCTTTTCGGCATTCCAATGGTATTCAATTTACCCGCAGCATTGGTTATTATTGCCATTACGACCTTGCTCGTCATTGGCATCAAGGAAAGCGCCCGTTTCAACAGTATTATCGTGGGGGTAAAACTCGCGGTTATTCTCCTCGTGATCTTTGTCGGGTGGTTTTATATAAAGAGTGATAACTGGGGCAATAGTTTTAGCGCCTTTGCACCTTTTGGCATCGGCGGTATTGGCACGGGTGCAGCTTACGTATTCTTTGCCTACATCGGTTTTGATGCCGTTTCAACGACTGCCCAGGAGGCAAGAAATCCGAAAAGGGACGTACCCATTGGTATCATAGTCTCGTTGGTGCTGTGTACCATATTATACATTGCCGTAACGGCCGTCCTCACCGGTATGGTTTATTACAAAGACATCAACATCGATGCCCCCCTGGCTGATGCCTTTACCCGATACGGGCTGGTGAAGGTATCATTTTTTATTTCCGTCGGAGCCGTAGCCGGGCTGACCAGCGTGCTCCTGGTGTTACTCTTAAGTCAATCCAGGATATTCTGGGCGATAGCCAGGGACGGACTCCTGCCTGAACGCATCTTTGCTGCTGTCCATCCCCGTTTTGGGACACCCTATATATCAACCATCATTGTTGGCGCCTGTGTCGCCCTTACCGCCAGTTGTTTTCCGATAGAAGAAATTGCAAAATTGGTCAATATCGGAACACTCCTTGCCTTTTGTCTTGTCAGCGCCGCGGTTATCATCCTGCGCAAGAAGGACCCGCATCATCCCCGTGCATTTAAGTGTCCCTTTGTGCCGGTAATACCCATCCTGGGCATCCTCTCCTGCGGATATATGATGATCCGTCTCGAATTCTCCACATGGCTTAGACTCATCGCATGGCTGGTGCTCGGCGCCATTATTTATGCCGCCTATGGCAGACGCCACAGCAAACTGGCAAGGAAATATGCCCTGATGGAGAAACAAAACGAATCGCTGGTGGAGTTTGACAAGAGTTATTTGTAGGGGCGTATTGCAATAATCCCCTGCCTTTATGAGATAAAAATAGATAAAAGTGTCTTGGAGGCATTTACGAAATACAAGGTAAACCTCAAAAAAACTGAAGAAAGTTATGCCGTTTGGGTTCATGGTCTGCCTGGTTGTTGGACACAAAGTCAGACGGAAAAGGAGGCTTTAGAAAATATAAAAGACGCTATAAAAACATATTTAGAGACTATTGATGAATTAAGCAAAGATAAGGTGTCTCGTTACGTAGAAGTAGAATAAATTAGGTTGGGGTTTAAAAGACAAAAACCCAACAACTTCTTTCTTTGAATGCATCTTTTGAGACGTAGCGCCGATCCCTTGTGGTCGGCCAATTGCTGGGGATAAACCCCAGCGCTACGATTTCACATTAAAATTCCTTAACATTAAATTAGGCTGCCTTCGGCAGCGACTTTAAATCTCCCCTCTAAAAAGAGGGGCCGGGGGTGTGTTACGACATCATGTACACACCCATTTATCCCATAAGGTAGGTCAACCGTACCCGGTTGACATCATAATGACAAGCGTGGACGCTTGTCCTACCAAAAGAGGGGAATTATAAAACATTGAAATTCCTGAACATTTCGGCGACTTTCCCCCCTGTTTCCCCCCGTAAACGTGGGGATTATGGGGGGTAATTGAAATTCCTGAACTTTAAATTAGGCTGACTTCTGCAGCTACTTTAAGCTCCCCTTATTGTAAGGCGACCAGACTGGTCGCTCTACATGGGCCGGAGGATGAACCGGTTTGAAATTCCTTGAACATTGAACATAAATAGCCACAATGTCGCTAATACAAAGTTCACAAGGATGGTTCAAGATTGGACCAGATATTTTATCAGTACCCCAGAGTTTGAACTTGTGTTGTGAAACATGATCATACCAAATGTTTCGGTTCAATCGAGGATGATTGAACCAGCGAAAAAGGGTGTCCTGGTGTAAAGAAGTTGCCAAAATCATGATTTAACGTTTATGCAAGCCTCTATCTTACGGATTATTTTCAGTTGGCGGATGCTGGTTACGTTTTTCCTGGGAATAAGCTCCGGCATCCCTCTCCTCGTCACCGGTTCCACACTCCAGGCATGGATGACCGATGAAAAGGTTGCTCTTGCCGTAATTGGATTATTTTCCCTTGTGGGGCTGCCTTATACCGTCAAGTTCTTCTGGGCGCCTGTTATGGACCGCTATGTGCCGCCATTGTTTGGCAGGAGACGTGGCTGGATCCTGATTTCCCAGATGCTTCTCATGCTGGCCATTGGCTCATTTTCCTTGGTAAGACCTGCTGAATCCCCCTGGATGATAGCCTTTCTTGCCGTGTTCGTGTCCTTTTTGAGTGCAAGCCAGGACATCGTAGTCGATGCCTACCGGAGAGAACTTTTACACGATGAAGAATTAGGATTAGGTTCTGCTCTGGCTGTCAACGGTTATCGCATAGGCATGCTCATTTCCGGGGCATGTGCCCTCATCTTAGCCGACCATATTTCCTGGAATATCGTTTATCTGCTCTTAGCAGCTTCGCTCTTCGTAGGTATTATTACTACGTGCCTGGCGCCGTGTCCGGCAGGACAGATAATTTCCCCAAAATCCCTTCGCGAATCGGTTGTAGGCCCTTTCCTTGATTACTTTAAGAGAGCAGGCGCATTTGAAATCCTGGCCTTTATCCTCCTTTATAAAATGGGAGACGTCATGGCGAGCAGCATGACAACCCCTTTCATTTTACAGATGGGTTTCACCAAGACGGAATTGGCAGCCGTGGTAAAGACCTTTGGGATATTTGCCACGATTGCGGGAGGTCTTGTTGGCGGTATCCTCTTAATAAAACTCGGTCTTTACAAAGGTCTTTTGATCTTTGGAATCCTTCAGGCCATTTCAACCCTTTCTTTCTCTGCACTTGCATCTCTGGGTGCCTATAGTTCCGTGTTAGCGGCTACGGTTGCCTTTGAAAATTTAACGAGTGGTATGGGCACCTCCGCATTCACGGCTTTTATGGCAAGCCTCTGCAATAAAAGATTTACCGCCACGCAATATGCGCTCTTGAGCAGCCTCATGGGTGTGCCGCGGGTGTTTGTTTCTGCCCCTACCGGTTTTCTCGCTGAGCGGTTAGGTTGGGTTGCATTTTTTATCTATTGCACTTTGGCTGCAATTCCCGGACTCATCTTTCTTTCTCGTTACCGGGTATGGCAAGAGGGGCTGGGTGCTGTTCATGGTAAAGATATTTCTCAGAAAGACCGTGAATTCTCCGTTGATTCTTGACTTGCTATCATCACGAATTGGCATTACAATGTCATTTCTTCAGAGAGTCTGTGTTATAAATCTATGCTAAGAAATTTTGTAACAATTTAGTCTTTTGAAAAAGTAGGGGCGAAGCATTTGCCTAGTTGGGTATGAAAGCATGTATGCTAATTATGGCAAATGCTTCGCCCCTACACTGCGTGGCAAACATCGCCATTATGGAAATTTTTCAAAAAACTAACGTGTTAAGAAATTTTCAATATCTCTGCTATGGCCTTACACACCCCCAACCCCCTCTCAAGAGGGGAATAAAGGAGTCCCCTCCGGGGAGGGGATTCAGGGGTGGGTTTAGTCTTATATTAAACAGTATTTAACAAGGAGGACAGTATCATGAAACAAAGGATTCCTGGTATTATTGTATTCGGCTTGGTTCTTCTCCCGTTTCTTAGTCCGAATGCCGGAGCACAAGGGAAACAAGTCTCTATTACCATTTATCAGAATAATTACGGCCTCGTTCGCGACGTCCGTGAAATGGAACTCAAGGCAGGCATTCAGGAGATTCGTTTTACAGACGTTGCGTCGCAAATTGACCCCACCTCGGTTCATTTTAAATCACTGACAGCGCCTGATCAGACTGCCATTCTTGAGCAGAATTATGAATATGACCTAGTGAGTGCAGAAAAGATATTGCAAAAATATCTTGATCAGTCCGTTCAGCTTTTTACCAAAGAGGGCAAGATTTTTGAGGGAAAATTGCTGAACGCCGGTGGAACAGTCGTCCTCGAAAAAAAAGACGGCGGAATCCAGTCAATCGCTATGGCAAACGTTCAGAATGTGGACTTTCCTAAACTGCCCGCAGGTCTTATCACCCGGCCAACGCTGGTGTGGTATCTTTCAAATGAAAAAGACGGCAAGCACCAAATGGAAACGAGCTATCTAACGGAGGGGATTGGCTGGCATGCAGAATACGTTGCTCTGGTGAATAAAGACGACACGGCATTGGATTTGTCTGCCTGGGTCTCAGTTGATAATCAATCGGGTACCGATTACGAGAACGCCAAACTGAAACTGATAGCGGGTGATGTTCATCGGGCAACTCCACCGCCACCACGCCACATGGACTATGAGGTGCAGGCAATGGCAAAAGCAGCGCCTGCCAGACAATTCGAGGAAAAGGCCTTTTTCGAGTACCATCTTTATACGCTTCAGCGTGCAGCAACGATTAAAAATAATCAAATAAAACAGCTCTCGCTTTTCCCCACAGCAACAACACCCGTGAAAAAGATTTATGAATATGACGGCTCGAAAAATGAAAAGAAGGTTAATGTGAAGTTGGAATTTGAAAATACCGAGAAAAATGGACTGGGACTCCCTATCCCTGCGGGCAAGGTGCGGGTCTATAAGTCAGATGAGGACCAATCGCAGATATTTATCGGAGAGGACCAGATCGACCACACCCCGAAGGATGAAAAAATTCGTCTGTACGTCGGAGACGCCTTTGACGTGGTCGGGGAACGGAAACAAATCACTTACAAACAACTGGGTGATCGGGCACGGGAAGAAACATGGGAGATCAAGTTACGCAATCATAAAAAAGAGGATATCGAAGTCTTAGTAACGGAGCATCTCTGGGGTGACTGGGAAATCCGCGAGTCTTCTCACACGTATAATAAAAAAGACGCCGGTACCATCGAATTTGTAATTCCGGTGAAAAAGGATGCAGAGGCTATCGTAAAATATACCATCTTATATCGCTGGTAGACTGCCATGATTACAATTTACAAAAGTACAAATACCAGACTGGAGACGATTGGCTCTTTGTCTGAGGGGTGCTGGGTTAGTGTGATAGAACCTGACGACCGGGAGATTGCACAGGTTAAGGATTTTGGTATTCCCGCTGATTTTATAACCCATGCCCTCGATATCGATGAACGTGCCCACACAGAACGAAATGATGGAGTTGTCCTTATTGTACTCCGTTTACCCCAGGAACAGGATAAGACGGCGCAAATTCCCTATAGCACCGTACCTCTTGGGATTATCCTGACCGGTTCACTCATCGTGACTATTTGTAGGGCGGAAACGGCTGTTATGCGGAAGTTTATTGCAGGTCAGGCAAACGGTTTGTCTACCGACAAAAAGAACCGGTTTGTCCTGCAACTGCTCCTCCATACTGCCAATCAATACCTTCATTATTTAAGGGACATAGATGCGACTGTTGATGTGCTTGAGGATAAGCTGTACCGTTCGTTGCAAAACAAGGAAGTCATGGATTTGTTAAAATACCAGAAGAGTCTGGTGTATTTCACCACTGCCCTGAAGTCCAACGAACTCATGCTGGAACGGCTGCAAAAAGGCCAGTTGTTCCAGCCCCATCCGGAGGATGTGGAACTGCTGGATGACGTGCTTATTGAAATCCGTCAGGCCATCGAAATGACGTATATCTCCGAGAACATCCTCAGTCAAATGATGGATGCCTTTGCATCGATCATTTCCAATAATTTAAACGTCGTCATGAAAATCCTGACATCCATAACCATCGTCATCAGCTTCCCCACCCTCATCGCCAGTTTGTACGGCATGAACGTCCGCCTCCCCGGACAACATCTCCCGTATGCATTTTCATTGACGCTGTTAGCATCTCTGATGATATCTTCGATTGTTGTGCTTGTTTTTTGGAAAAAGAACTGGATATGATCACCCCAAAAGATTATCAGGAGATTTTGTAAATTAATAAACCTTGTTTCGTGAAAAGTTTGCCATGATTACCATAAAACCGGTAAAGGGAACAATTGATGCCGTGGTCAAGGTGCCCGGTTCAAAGAGTTATACAAACCGCGCGCTTATCACGGCAGCGCTGGCCGATGGGACATCCACGATTACCAATGCCCTTTTCAGCGACGATACCAAATATATGGCATCCAGCCTGAATGCCCTGGGAATACCCGTTGATGCACATCAAAATACCAGCAGATTTGTCGTGCATGGTAAGAGAGGAAGTATTCCGGCAGCACAGGGGAATTTGTTTGTCGGGAATGCGGGGACTGCGATGAGGTTTTTAACAGCCATGCTGACCCTGGGCAACGGGATATATGAAATAGATGGTGTGCCGCGCATGCGGCAAAGGCCCATCCAGGATTTGCTTGACGGTTTACAGCAGCTTGGCGCGGATGCCGTATCGAAAAATAATGACGGCTGCCCGCCGGTGATAGTCCGGGCGAAAGGATTACAGGGCGGATTAACCGTGGTAAAAGGTGACTTGAGCAGCCAGTATTTCAGCGCGCTATTGATGACATCTCCGTATGCAAAAAAAGACGTTATCATTGAAGTGAAGGGTAACCTGGTTTCAAAACGGTATGTGGACATGACGGTGGCTTTGATGCGTGAGTTTGGGGTGCAAATAGAGAATCATGGCTATAAAAGGTTTATCGTAAAATCCGGGCAGCGTTACCAGGCAACAAACTACGAAGTAGAGGGAGACGCATCGGCTGCTTCTTATTTTTTTGCCGCTGCCGCCATTACCGGTGGAAAGGTAAGGGTTGTGGGCATTGGAAGTAATTCCTTACAGGGGGACATTCATTTTGTTGACGTTTTGAAGGGCATGGGCTGCCAGGTTACCGTCGGCAGCAACTGGATTGAGGTACAGGGAGGGGATTTGCGCGGCGTAGATATTGACATGGGCGATATGCCCGATGTGGTACAAACACTCGCTGCAGTATCGGTATTTGCACAGGGGAAAACCCGGGTCCGCAACGTAAAAAATATGCGTATCAAGGAAACCGACCGGATTGCCGCAGTAGTCAATGAATTGCGGCGGATGGGGATTTCTGCGGTAGAGGATGAGGATGGTTTTGAAATTGAACCGTCTCCGCCATGCCCGGCTGAGATAGAGACCTATGACGATCACCGCATGGCTATGAGTTTTGCTTTGATTGGCCTGCGTTCGTCTGGAATCACGATAAAAAATCCCGAATGTATTGCAAAGACGTTTCCCGATTATTTTCAACGTCTAGAAGCCTTGCGGGGTGGAAAATAGTATTGAATTAGGCTGCCTTCGGCGCTTTATTCAAAGAAAAGATCGAACCGCAGAACAAGGAATATCGAAGAGTGAAGTAAAAATACTTCATCATTCAACATTCCTTGTTCGATATTCGGCGTATTGCTTTTCAATAGTAAAGCGACGAGGCTCGTCGCTCTACAACTGCAGCTTTGAAATTCCTAAACCTTAAAACTCACATTTTATGAGCATCTTGAGTACAACGCCAGATCTTGATGAAAAATATATGACCCTTGCCCTGGAATTGGCAGAAAAGGGGCGTGGAACCGTAGAGCCCAATCCGATGGTGGGCGCGGTGCTGGTAAAAAATGGTGAGATTCTTGGAAAGGGATATCACCAGGCCTTTGGAGAGGCTCATGCTGAGATACATGCAATTCGTGAGGGCGGAAAAAGCTGTAAAGGTGCGACGCTCTATGTATCCATAGAGCCATGCGCACACTATGGCAAAACGGCGCCGTGCGTTGATGCCATTATTAAGGCAGAGATTGCTAAAGTAGTCATAACGGTCATTGATCCGAACCCCATTACCTCCGGCAAGGGGATACAAAAATTGAAAGAGGCTGGGATAGAAGTAAGACTGGGCGTTATGGAAGTGCAGGCCAAAAAGCTCAATGCCCCTTTCTTTAAATTAATGCAAACCGGACTCCCTTACATCCTGGTAAAATGGGCAATGTCGCTCGATGGCAAGATCGCCACCTACAGCGGGAATTCCCGGTGGATTACGTCAGAGGAGTCACGTGTGTATGTGCATAAGATCCGCGGGCAGGTGGACGGAATCTTAGTAGGAATCAACACCGTAGTGCGTGATGACCCCTTATTGACTTGCCGTTTAGAAGGGGGAAGAAACCCGCGGAGAATTATTGTCGATAGCAATGCAACCCTGCCTTTACGTTCCCGGCTTCTCAATACCATCGGCGAAAGTGAAATCATGGTTGCTGTCACGAAAAATGCACCTCAGGAGCGCATTGAGAATCTGAAACACGTGGGGTGCAAAATTATTCAAACGAAGGATACGGGTGGGCGTGTTGATTTCCATGAACTCTTCCGGCAACTGGGAGAAATGAAACTGACCAACATTCTCGTGGAGGGCGGGAGCAGAATTATTACCTCAATGATCGAAGGTCATTTCGCCGACAAAATTATCGTATTTATCGCCCCCGTTATTATTGGGGGTGAAGGTGCCCTGTCACCCGTTCTTGGGAAAGGGATTGATATGATGGGCAAAGCAGTGAAGATGAGTGAAATTAACATAAAAAGGTTTTTCAATGATATTGCTGTTGAAGGTATCCTGGAATACTGATTTAAGCCTAATGCCTGAAAAGTAACATCGGGGAATGAGGGAGAACCGGTAACCGGTAATTACAAAGTATCAAGATCGCTATCCTCATCATCTAAAGCTTTTTCAATTTCAAATTCAATCTCTCTTCGTGGTTCAAGCACCAACTTCTTGTATCTCTCCTTAATAAAGGCCAGACGCTCAGTTTTTTTGCGCTGATTGTCCGTTGCATAATTTACATCAAAAATCATTTTCTCTTGTTCTCCTTGCCAATTTTTCATGAGTGCGAACTAAAAGCCGAATGTTAAAAAACAAAAGGAATTATATATTCAGCTTAACTAATGTCAAGCGCAAACTAAATAATTTTTTTGATGTTTTTACCTTGCATTTCAAAATTTATTTCTTTACTATAAATCCGGCTGAAACGGTATAAACTAAAAAAATTACAGCCTTTGATTTTTCTAAAAAGATCCCCGGAAGGAGGAATAATGAGATGCAATTCAAGGAGAAGGTAGCAATAGTCACGGGAGGAACACGAGGTATTGGAAAAGCAATTGCTCTGGAACTGGCAAAGAACGGTTGTAATGTCGCCTTCAATTATAATAAAAATACTGATGCAGCAAATGCACTGGTGAAAGAGATCGAGGCTAGGGGTACAAAGGCGGTTTCGTTCCAGGTAAATGCAGCCAGTTTTGAAGGCGCTAAGAATATGGTAAAGGAGGTTAAAGAAACGTTTGGAAGAATCGATTTCCTGGTAAACAATGCCGGTATTACCAGGGATAAACTCCTTGCCCTTATGAGCGAGAGTGACTGGGATGAGGTTATCAATACCAATCTCAAGAGTGTTTATAACTTTTCCAAGGCTGTCATTACGCAGATGATCAAACAAAAGTCGGGAAGTATCTTAAATATTACTTCCGTGAGCGGCTTAATGGGGATAGCCGGACAGGTAAACTATTCTTCATCTAAGGCGGGTATGGTTGGTTTTACCAAGGCCCTTGCAAAGGAGGTGGGAAAGGCCAATATTATCGTGAATGCCATTGCCTGTGGTTTTATTGAAACGGATATGACATCCGTTCTGCCCCAGGAATATAAAGACAAAATGATCGAAATGATCCCGGTAAGGAGATTTGGAAAACCCGAAGAAATTGCAAAGGTAGCCTCCTTTCTGTTATCTGATGATGCCAAATACATTACCGGACATGTGATTAGCGTAGACGGTGGATTGGCCATTTAGAAAAATAACACGGTTCACCGCCGAGACTCTGACGTGAGCTCGGCCAAACGAGCGCAGAGGTCGTAGAAAACACTTCCCTTCGTCCTCTTAACGAAGGAGATTGAGAGGGTTGTTTTGTGCGACCCTATTGGCCTTTTCTGTGATGTGAACTATTGACAGGACAACGAAAGGTAATGTATATGTTATTTCTCTTAAAGGTCGAGATAAACCAGATGCCTCAGATGCCGGTAAAGGACTTTTTGGGTTACGTGATAAAGGAGTGGGAATATTTTTCACGATTCCAGCGCCGGGGAAAAATTTTGGCCGGCGGAAAGTTGGCGGGCAAGCGGGGGGCTGCCGCTATTATCGATGCCGAGTCCAACGAAGAAATGGATGAAATCGTTTCAAAACTCCCCCTCTTCCCGTTTTTTACTAATATAGAAATTACACCTCTTGTGCCAATGGAAAAGGCCCTGCTCGACACAAAGAGAATTCATTCCCTCATGAAATAAAATCATGAAATATAAATATCTATAAAAAACCACCAGCTTGATAATCATTGCAATTACTTGTCTCATTTCATGTTGCCGATTATCAACGTGCATCGCGCGTGTGGTGAGACCTTCGTGCTGACGAATCGGTCACGTGGGAAACCTGAGAGCAACGCTGCTTCTTTGTCCTTGTGGTTGGTGCCGTTCTGGTAGTGGTTCCGAAAGTTGTTGACTTATGCGGTCTGGTCCGCCGTGCTGTGGTCTGTTTGTGATGCCGCTGCGGTTGATGTCTTGCAACTTCTGCCTTTTGCGCAGGCGCTGTGTACTTGAAATCTTTCAGTGTCCGCCGTTCCAGCTTTACGCCAAGGGCACTCTCTATGGTGCGTACCATGGATGCATCTTCCCGCGTGATAAGGGTAAACGCATCTCCGGTTTTAGCCGCACGGCCGGTACGACCAATGCGATGAGTATAAGCTTCTACGGTGTCAGGTATGTCGTAGTTAATTACATGTGAAATACGTGAAACATCGATACCGCGAGCGGCAATATCGGTTGCTACCAGAATCTTGTGCAAACCGCTACGGAAGCCATCGAGGGCCGCTTGACGCTGGTTTTGCGATAGGTTGCCCTGCAGTGAAGTCGCACGGTAGCCCGATTTTTCCAGTTGCCGTGCTATCTGCTTTGCCCGATGCTTAGTACGCGTAAAAACGAGTACGGATTCTGTGTCTGTGTGATGCAAAATCTCCATCAGCAACGCAGTTTTGAGGTGCTGATCGACCGGATACAGCGCATGTGAGACGGTGGTTAATGGTACTGTGTGATCGATTTGTACGGTAACTGGGTCACGCAAGATGTCGTGCGCCAGACGGCGGATGTCGGAAGGCATCGTAGCCGAGAAAAACAGTGTCTGCCGCTGCGCTGGCAGGTGCTTTAATATCTTCCGAACATCAGGCAAAAAGCCCATGTCGAACATACGGTCTGCCTCGTCCAGCACGAGCACTTCTAACGCGGATACCCTGATCGTGCCCTGTCTTATATGATCGAGAAGACGACCGGGGCACGCTACCGCAATTTCTGCTCCGCGACGCAGTTTCTGAATTTGTGGGTTTATAGCCACACCCCCGTAAAGAGTAACACTGCGTAATCCCGTTTGACTACCCAATCCGCAAACCGTCTCGTTTATCTGCTCTGCCAGCTCACGGGTAGGTGCAATTATGAGGGCACGAAGGTGTCCGCGCGTCCCCTGCATCAGACGTTGCAATATCGGCAGCACAAATGCTGCAGTTTTGCCCGTTCCTGTCTGGGCAAGGGACATAATATCGCGACCCTGAAGAATTGATGGAATAGATTGAAGTTGTACCGGCGTAGGGGTAATGTACCCGAGCGCCTGCACACCAGCCGCAATCTGCGGATGGAAATTAAATATTTTAAAATTCACTGAAACTCCTTGTGGTTAAAATATGGGCCAGGTCACGTTAGTTACAGGCCCTCTGATAAATGATAATTCAATTGCTGTTGTAGCATTAGAAACTAACGGACCAGGATTATTCAAAAGTTGGGAGGGAACGATTTGAATGTGAGCTGTGAACCTGCGTCGTGGGTCAAAGACTCTTGTCCAGTCTGATAGATATTAGAAGACTACGAATAGCCAATTACCTACTTCAGTTAGCGACTATTACGTATTCCTACCTATACTATCAAACTCCATATCCAATGAGTATAAGTGTGAAAGGTTACGCTGTATCCTTTATACGTAGCAGGTTATCTGGAACCTATGCCACATACAACAATGCCGCTTAACGATTAAAGTATACCCATAGTATACAGGAAATTCCTGTTAATAAAACAAAATACTAAAATATATTTTTTCTGTCACCGTAATTCTTGCTTTCGCGGGATCATGGATCACCTCTTGCTTTTGATATAGTACCTGAATCCTGCAACCATTCTTCGCTCCATTGCAGGATTCAGGTGGTATTAAAATTACGCCTGCTGATAAAATTTTTTTCGTTGATTGTCCTGCTTTTTATTGTTTCAATATTTACTCTCTTAACGAGTAAATTATTCGACGGCTTGCTTTTCATTGAGAAGAAATCTATCATGGATTACGTCCCGAATACCGAAGGTGATAAAGAAAAGATGCTTCATGAAATGGGGATATCTTCTTTCGAACCGCTTCTTGAAGGCATTCCCAAGACGCTGAGAAATTTTTCATTAAAATTACCACAAGGTCTTTCTGAGCCACAGGTATTAAAATCCTTAAAATATTTAAGTGAGAAAAATACGAATACGAATCAATGCATTTCATTTTTAGGTGCGGGCGCCTATGAGCATTATATCCCGTCTCTCATTGACCATCTGACATTCAGGAGTGAATTTTACACCTGTTACACACCTTATCAGCCCGAAGTAAGCCAAGGCACCCTTCAGGCAATTTACGAATTCCAATCACTCATGTGCGAACTCACCAGTATGGATGTAGCCAATGCCTCCATGTACGACGGTTCAACCGCCTTTGCTGAAGCAGCGTTATTATCCATACGATTGAAGGAAAAAAATAAAATCATTTGCTCGCGCGCTACTCATCCGGAATACCGGCACGTGCTCAGGACCTATTTAAAAGGAATGGGTACAGAGATACTGGAAATAGACACCCCTGATGGGATAACCGATATGAACCAATTAGAGGGGGCCATTGATGACAATACCGCCGCGGTACTTATTCAAAGTCCCAATTTCTTTGGCTGTATTGAAGACATGGAGGCCATTTCACAGATTGCTCACCGGCATGATACCCTTTTTATAGCCTGCGTAAACCCTATTTCTCTTGGTATTCTGAAACCCCCTGGTGAATATGATGCTGACATTGCCGTTGGTGAAGCCCAGGTTTTAGGAAATTATCTGAATTATGGCGGTCCCTATCTGGGTTTTTTTACCGTAAAAAAAGAGTTTTTACGCAAGATGCCAGGAAGGATTGCAGGAGAGACGGTTGACCATCACGGGACGCGATGTTTTGTCCTCACCCTTCAGGCCAGAGAACAGCATATCCGAAGGGAGAAAGCAACCTCCAATATATGCACCAATCAGGCGCTCCTGGCATTACGGGCATGCATCTACCTTTGCACCCTTGGGAAAAAAGGCCTGGCAGAACTTTCCCGGCTCAATGTACAAAAAAGCCATTACACGTATGAAAGACTCTGTACCCTGGACATCTTTGAGCCTGCCTTTAAACAACCATTCTTTAATGAATTTACTATAAAATCGAAAAGTACTCTTTCGATAAGAAAAGTTAATGAGCACCTGATTAAAAAAGGGATTATTGGTGGATTAGAACTCTCTGAATATTACCCCGATCTAGCCAATAGTATGCTTCTGTGTGTAACAGAAACGAAGACCAAAGAGTCGATCGATCAACTGATTGCAGAGTTAACCAGCCTGTAATGTAAGAGGTTTAGGAATTTCAAACTTTTTGTTATTGCCTTACACACCCCTACCCCTCTCAAGAGGGGAATTTGGAAAGGCCCCTCTTGGGAGGGGATTCAGGGGTGGGTATGAATCATGTTATATAAAATTAGCCGAAGGCCTAATTTATGTACAGGAATTTCAATTACCCCCCATAATCCCCCCCGTTTACGGGGGGAAACAGGAGGGAAAGTTGCTGAAGGTCTAATTTGTTAACATCTGCAATATTGATGGACGTTAAGGCTTCCTTTATACTTACCGAAAAAGGCGTTAGCAAGTGAATTTCACGAAAATATTTCAATTGAGAAGCATCAAAAGAAAACTTATTTTGTTCACTTCTTTCCTTGTCATTTTGCCAGCAGGAATTTTTATTGGTCTTGTAGCGCATTTTCACCAGCGGAGCCTCATCACGATAGAACAAATGAATACAAACCTCATGAATACTGTCATCCAGAATGAATGGAAAGAAAAGGCACATACCCTGGCATACATTCTGGCCAAGGAGATTGGACAATCCACGAATGAACTTAACATTTCTGAGATAAATCATCTTGCAACCCTGGGCATGGAAGGAAAGGGTTTCCGCTATGTCACGGTACAGGACGAAGAGGGAAAGGAATTAGTTGATTCAACCGAAAGATTTGGATTGCAAAGAAATGTCCTTACGAATGAACTGACACGAAGTGCACTCGCTTCAGATGATTTGATCACACAAACACAGAACGATATTGTTACTATCGCTGCGCCCATCCTTTATGGTTCCAAGGTACTTGGTGTTGTACGTATCGGTTTTTCTCTCACTGGAATTCAAATAATCCCTGATACACTCCACGGTAAGATCGGCTCTCACATGAAGCAATCGGCGATAGTATTCAAACGAGATACCCTCCTTTTATTACCGGCAATCACCTTTCCTATTATGATTATAGGTTGGATACTCATACGTAGATTAACTTCCCCCATACAGCAGCTGATGCTGGAAACAGAAACAATTGCCAAAGGAAACATGACCCGCCGAATTGAGACCAATTCAGGAGACGATGTAGGCAAGATCGCCCATGCTTTTAATAAAATGATCGCAGATTTGCGGGAGACCATCGTTTCAAAGGAGTATGCAGATAACATCATAAAAAGTATGGATGACTCCCTTGTAGTTGCATCTCCTGAATTTACGATACAAATGGTGAATCGGTCAACCTGCGAACTCCTGGGATATAACGAGCAGGAGCTTATTGGTAAGCCAATTAACATGCTATTTTCGGAAGAAGATACCGCTGACACATCCTGGTTTGATTTAATTGAAAAAGACCTCATTCATAATACAGAAAAAACCTATGTGTCAAAGGATGGCAGAAAAATAGCGGTGCTCTTTTCTGGCACTGCAATTCGTGGGAATAACGGCGCCATTCGGGGAATTGTATGTGTAGCACTCGATATCACCGAACGGAAACGAATAGAGGCGGAACTGAGGAAAGCAGTAGCACAGAGGGATGCAAACATTAAAGATCTCGGATATCTCATGTATTTTTCTACTCTCATGAATGAAGAAGTACGGGAGGATAAATTAGTTCATCACATGGCTAAAGCCTTACAGGAACACTTTCAGCCGGAACTCCTGGCCGTGGTAACTGTGGATAAGATGAAAAACGTGTTAGACGCATCACTCATAACCCCTCCGATGCCATTCAACAAACTTATCAGGGAGGAAGTTATTTCTGATCCGTCATTATGCGAGGTAATAAGAACAGGTCGTGAAATTATTATTGATAATACCGCCGAAGGCATACCCTGTGAATGCATTGCCCATAACATTGAAGGGGGAGGATATGCATGCCTTCCCCTGATAACGGGTGGCACTATCGCAGGAATGGTCCTGATAGGAAAAAAAGATAAAAGTTACTGGCTTAACGAAGAGATACGCAAACTCATTTTGGTCTATGTAGGGTTGACAGCATCAGCCCTTCAACGAGTCAGACTTATTGACCTAACCAGACGTGCAGCTATAACGGATTCACTTACGGGAGCATATAACAGGCGATTCTTTGACGAGATGTTGAAGAACCAAATCGCACTGGCAAAAAGGCGTAACGAATCACTTGGACTTGTCATTGCCGACCTGGATCACTTTAAAAACATAAACGATACTTACGGACATATCGTAGGAGATCAGACATTACAACAGATAGCTTCTATCATGAAAAATTCCATACGGTCGTCAGACGTTCTGGCACGGTATGGGGGAGAAGAATTTGTTATTATCATGCCTTCTATTGATATAACCAATACCCTTAAGAAAGCGGAAAGTATTCGCGAGCAGGTAGAATCTTTTCAATTTAAGGTTGACTCCCTCGGGCGGTCTCCTCAAATAACCATAAGTATCGGAGTTGCTTCCTTCCCGGATCATGGCGCCGAATGTGACACCCTGATAGCGTCTGCCGACATGGCCCTCTATAAGGCTAAGAAGGGGGGAAGGAACCGTGTCGAATCACCATAAATCTTTTGCTTTAAAGACTATCGTTCGCCATAAGGAATAAAAACCATGCACCAGATTGAACCACTCATCTTTGAAAAATCGTCTCCCGGCAGACGCTGCTTTACCCTCCCTGCCTGTGACGTGCCTGAAAAACCCATCACTCATCTTCTTCCTGAAAAGATGATACGAAAACATGCGGTAAAATTACCCGAAGTTTCAGAGATTGACGTTGTCCGCCATTTTACCAGACTCTCTCAGAAAAATTTCTGCATAGATACCAATTTTTATCCCCTGGGTTCATGCACCATGAAATACAATCCTAAAATTAACGAAGATACCGCACGCCTGGATGGTTTCACGAAATTACATCCCTATCAGCCGGTCGATCAATGCCAGGGCATCCTGGAACTCCTCTTCGACCTGGAGCAACTCCTTGTAACTATTTCAGGGATGTATGCCTTTACGTTACAACCTGCCGCAGGCGCACACGGCGAATTAACAGGCATGTTGATAATCCGGGCATACCTGGAGAAACATGGTGAAAAGAGGCGCAAGATTATTATTCCTGATTCCGCCCATGGCACCAATCCTGCATCCGCCGCCCTTTGTGGTTATGAGGTAGAGTCTATCCAATCGAACAGAGACGGACTTATCGACTTAAAAAGACTGAAGTCTGCCGTTACGAAAGACACTGCCGCCCTCATGATCACGAATCCCAATACCCTTGGATTGTTTGAAAGGGACATCCTGGATATATGCAAGATCGTTCACGACGCTGGTGGGCTTGTTTATTGTGACGGGGCTAACATGAACGCCCTTTTGGGAATCGCCAGGCCAGGGGATATGGGTATCGACATTTTACATCTGAATATGCATAAGACCTTTTCGACTCCCCATGGTGGTGGAGGGCCTGGTGCCGGCCCTATAGGCGTTACTGAGAAACTGAAGCCCTTTTTGCCTGTCCCCCGGATTGAAATGGCAGAACAATCGTTAAAAGAGGGTATGAATAATACGAAGCATGATAAATCTGCAACCAAAACCTATGTCTTAAATTATCAGCATCCTGATTCTATAGGAAGTGTAAGAGCATTTTATGGTCATATTGGCATAATGGTCAGGGCATATACCTATCTCTTGTCCCTTGGCAAAGAAGGAGTTTGCAAGGTGGGCGAATTTTCTATCCTAAATGCCAACTACCTGCGTCATAAACTTATAAAATATTATGACATTCCCTATGGGAAAACCTGTATGCACGAATTTGTCATCTCAGCCAAAAAACAACGGGAAAAAGGCGCCTCTGCGCTCGATATTGCCAAGAGGCTGCTTGATTACGGTTTCCACGCCCCTACGATTTATTTCCCTCTTATTGTGGAAGAGGCTTTAATGGTCGAACCCACTGAGTCAGAATCGATGGAGACATTAAATGCCTTTGCAGACGCTATGATTCAAATAGCTACAGACATAGAACAACGGCCAGAGGCGATACGCAACACACCCCAAACCACTCCCATAGGTCGTCCCGATGAAGTAAAGGCCGCCCGAGAACCAAAATTGAAGTGGGAAAAACAGTAAAAGTCGCATCGCAAATCTTACGGCTGCTCATAAAGCAATCAATGACTTCTCTCCGGTTTGAGCCATTATGAAAATAGATAGCAAATTTTTCGAGGTTAACATGGCATATTATCCGTCTTGTAATGGTGTATTCGACACATGGCGCAGGGCAAGTGTGAGTATAAAGATCACGATTTTAAGCCTTTTGATTGTATTCATCACTACTCTCTATCCTTTCGGGTTTTCATTGAGAGGGCTTGACAACAGGAGAGCCTTTCATTATTTCATCTTAGAATTGCATCCATCTAGCATATACGATGTTCTCAATAATATTTTGTTGTTTCTTCCTTTTGGTTTTGGTTTTTCCGGCTATTTCATTCAAATAAAAGGGGCTGGTATACTAAAAACTCTTGCAGGAGCCATTTTTGCTGGTTTTGGATTATCTTATACCGTTGAAATTCTGCAAATTTTTTTACCCTCAAGAACTTCCTCACTAACCGACGTTTTCTCAAATAGTGTCGGAGGGTTTCTCGGGTTTCTCTCTTTTTATTTATGGGAATTTAAAGTTGAATTTATCATCTTTGTTAAGAAAAGACTGTTGCTAATTATTTTAGGATATTCATTGTTGGTTTTTTTTATTACTATCTCCTTACCCCTTTTTACAAGACTTAGCAATTGGGACAAGACTTTTCATCTTCTTCTTGGCAATGAACGGACAGGAAACCGGCCATGGCAAGGTTCTGTTTCTGAAATGTATATTGCCGATAGGGCAATTTCAAAGCAAGAGATATATCTTGCTTTTCATGAGGAAAACTTTATGAATTTAATCGGAGATTCACTTCTGGGTTTGTACCAATTGACCGGCAATGGAAGTTATCGCGATAAAACGGGACATCTTCCCGATTTGGTCTGGCAGGGCAAACGACAGGATGTCTGCCAGGGTAACGGAATTTTACTTGGAACTGATCAATGGTTAATGACGACAACCCCTGCAGAATACTTGACGCAAAGGATATCTGAGACTTCACAATTTACCATACGGTTAACGGTGGCAACCGCAGACACTATGCAGAGCGGGCCTGCCCGAATCATCACACTTTCAAAAGATCCTTCTCTTCGCAACTTTACTCTTGGACAGGAAAAGAATGACTTGGTTTTCCGTCTTCGCACACCCCTAACGGGGAAAAATGGATTCTATCCGCAAATAGTAGTAGCCGATATTTTTTCATCTCCGAAGCCGCGTAATTTGATTATTACCTATGATGGATCGACTCTGTATGTTTATGTTGATGGAATGGAAAATTCACACGCTTTCGAGTTTAGCCCGATTTCCACTCTTGTGAGCTATGTATTTCCAATCGGGTCATATGGTATGAAGTTTTTTAAGATACTCTATTATGTGCTTGTTTTTGCTCCCATAGGTATCTTATGCCTATTTATCATCAAAAAACAGAATAACACGATCTTTAAATGAGCATTTATGCTTGACCTTGAGGTTATCATAATGATAATCCACGAAACGACAAATTGGGAGAAATTTAATGGATCAACATGTTGAAAAAGGATACACCGAATATCAGAAAAAGGTTATCAGGAATTTTTACGAAAATAAGGACCTTCGACTTGTGCAAAAACTGGGGGAATTAGTCTCAGATATGTATCTGGAAACAAGTGAGAAAAAAAGGGAATCCGGATGGAATAGGATAAGGAAAATGCTTATTGATCTAAAGGTGCATCCGAATGAGATTGAATTCTTGATGAAGGATAAAAATCTTACCGTAATTTCAAAGAAATTGGCAGAGATGTTTTGATGTTTATAATGCGATTAGCAATCGTATTGAGATAAATTTACGCCAAGGTAAGGACAATAAGCTTATGGGTTAAAATGGAAAACCAGCAGTCAGAAGCCAGAGTTTAGAGCTTGAATAACCGTTTAATCAAATAGTTTCAGTTTTTATTCCGACCTGTGATTCCTGGATTATGAACGTTTGCAATGAAGCCAAAAACATCTATTTTCCTTGCTTGCTCTTTTTTTTGTATAGCGAAAAGTAGCCCTCTGCCTCTTTCTCCATGCCCTTTGCTTTATGGGCATTTCCCAGATCATTATAAATTTCTACATTATCCGGGTTAGACATTACTGCCGTCTGAAAGGCATCGATTGCCTCATCATATTGTTTATTCTTCATATAATTCCTACCAAGCCGGCATTGGGCATCTGAATTACTTACATTTATTTCAACCGTTCTGTTGTAATATTGAATGGCCTTCTCTGTATTCCCCATTTTATCATATAACAGGCCGATATTATAGAGCGCTGTTTCGTGCCCCGGGTCAATTTCAAGCGCCGTATTATATTCCATCAGGGCTTCCTTATCCATACCTTTCATTGAATACACAATGCCTAAGTTCGAATGCGCTATAGCAAGACCCGGATCGAATTCTATCCGCTTCTTCAATATCTGAATCGCTTCATCGTACTTACCGACTTTTGTATAGGCAATACCCAGAAGAGAATAGGCAGACCGGTACTCGGGATTAATTTGAATAGTGTTACGAAATGCCGCAATAGCGTTATCAAAGGCGCCTTCATCAAAATACGCCGAACCAAGATTGTAATGGGCTTCGGCGTCTTTGGGTTTTTGTTCAATAGCCTTCTGAAATGCCTCGATAGCCTTGCCATACAATCCCTTTTGTGTGTATGCAACGCCGAGTTTATTATATACACCGGGGAAACTGGGATTTTTGGCAAGCGCCCTATTATACATTTCAATCGCTTCATCAAAAAGGCCGTACTGTGCATAATGCATACCTTGTTTGTACAGTTCATCTGCTACATCCATACGTCCGAATCGTGTCTCACCTTGCGTTTTCCCTTTAGTTTCAGCTGCAACCGCCCCTTCTTTTGCAAAACAACAGGCTAGAAGCAATAAGGTGATCATGGCAATACCGCCGATCACTGTACCTGCTAAATTGTTCTTATTCACTACACTTTCTCCCCTAACTTAACCTGAAAATAACCGATGAAAATAAAGTGTATCAGATATTTCTCTTTGTGGCTTTAAAAAAATTATTTTATCAATTATCAGGGTATTGATTCATCTTATCTTTTCCATGAGAAAACCATTTTCCCAAGGAATGATACTAGGAGGATCGCACTGAGCAAGACAATGTCAGCAGGGCCTGTGGGAAGATCAAAACGGTATGAAAGGTAAAAGCCGAGGAAGGAAGCAACAACGCCAATGATTGAAGAGACGATGCAAAAAGGAAGTATTCCGCGCGTGATCATTCTGGCGGTAATTGCCGGTATCAGCAGAAAGCCAAAGATGACCAGCGGACCGACGGTCATCACACCAAATGAGATGACGACGCCAATAATAAGATAGAGCAGCACATCCCAGAGGATTACCTTTTTGCCAATCGTAGTAGCCATATCTGCATCATAGGACACCACGATGAAGCTGCGATGAAACCCAATTAAACAAAGGAAAATGGTACCGTAAATGGCCAGCATTAGCCACAGATAGATATCCGGAATGGAGACAATCTCTCCTTTGAGCAGGGAAAGCACTTCGGTTTGTCCATAGGGGTTCCACGAAACAAACAATATGGAAACTGCTCCTGCGATTGAATAGGTAAACCCAATGCGGTTTTCGGTAAAACCCTTCCTTCTCCGTTCAAGGATGGCCAAAATAAATATGGCGACAAGGGTAAAAAAGACAGAACCCGTCAGGGCCATAAATTTTTCAGATTCCATATGGGGAAGAAAATGGATCCCCAGCGTGTGCAATAAAAAGGCAAAGGTAATTCCTGCATTTGATACCTGGGGCAAGGCTATGCCTAAAAGTACCATACGGCGTAATACGAAAAATATCCCCACTTGCGGACATACAAACCCAACAATCAATCCGGCATAGAGGGAGTTTTTCAAAAGAAAATGCGGACTCAGTATTTCCAGGAGTTGTTCCATGCTTTTCTGTTATCTCAAATTAATCATCGGGAAAAGAGTTTTTCTTGGTTTTCCAATGCGGCAAGTATCTCTGTCTGCCACGGTCCGGTCAATGCCACAAAGTTCCCTGGAATGACGCTTCTTCAGCTATCAATGGCGCAAGGATCTCAAGCGAATCACCGATCAGCACCTTGTTGTTATTAATCCAAATTAATTTATCTATCCACTTGGGGATACTATGAATTTCATGAGTAACCATGACAATCGTCAATGCATGCTTTTTGTACAACAGGGAAATAAGTTCCATGATCATTCTCTGCGCCATAATATCGACTCCGGTGATAGGTTCATCCAGCAGGAGAATACCAGGTTTTGTGGCCAGTGCCCGCGCTATCAGTATCCGCTGTTTCTGGCCGCCGGACAATTCAGAGAACAGGTGTTTTTTCAGCTCAAACATGCCAACATCCTTCAGGCACTGTTCTACCCAGGCACGATTTGTTTTTGTGGTGGGACAGAATGGTTTTACCTGCCCAAAGGTGCCCATGAGAACCACCTCTTCAGCAGTAAATGGGTATATCTCATCCAATATCTGACGCTGAGGCACATAACCAAATCCGGGGTAATGGGCGTTACCGTATGTAATAGTCCCCTGAATAGGTGGAATGATCCCCAGAATGGTCTTAAACAAGGTGGTTTTACCACAGCCGTTTGGTCCAAACATGACGGTAAATTCCCCTGTTTTTAAGGAAAAATTAATGTCGGCAAGAATCTGACGTCCGTGATAACCAACAGAGACATCTCTTAAGGCAATACAATGGTCTGTATTCATCTTTGTTTTTGCATAGTTTGTCAATAGTTACAATCTTGCGGCCTACGGCAAGTCCGTGCTGAGAAATAGCCCGGGAGTCGCCGGTGAAGTATTTTGACCAGCTTAAACCACTGGTTATTCTTCGGCGGTAATCTGCTATTTTAGCTGTTATTTATCGTTCTCAGTCTACTCCGACCTATGATTTTGTTTTAAGGGCCGATGTAATTTGATTAATAGTATAATCAAAAAGGGTCACATAGTCATCCGTTTCTTTTAATCCCCCTACCATGATTGGCAAGATAACAACCTTTGCCCCGGTTTGATCTGCTACAAATTCTGGAATTTTGCGTTCGCGGAACTGCTCAATCATAATCAGTTTCACTCCTTCATCCTTCATCATGGGAATAAGTTGGCTAATGTGGGTGGGTGATGGAGGAATTCCTGGTTTTGGCTCAAGGGTATCCACCACATCCAGATTGAACCGTTTCGCAAAGTAAGGAAATGTTTTATGATATGTGACAATCTTCGTACCCTGAAAAGGTGCTAACATTTTTTGCCATTCCGGTAATTTATCATCCAGTCTCTTTACAAAATCATTTAAATTATTTTTATAATACCTGCCATTTGCAGCATCAATTTGACATAACCGATCACAGAGATGTGTTGCAACGGCCTTTCCATTTGATGGGTCAAGCATGAAATGAGGATTACCAAAGGGATGAACGTCGCCCATGGCGCGGTTAAGCGTGACAGGCGCTTCTAAAACAGAAATTCCTGCAGAGGCAACGAAGTATCCGGGATTTCCAGGAAGTATTTTTTGATTTCTTGCGCCAGTAACCAAGGTTGGTAGCCATCCAATTTCCAGCTGTAATCCACCGTCGATAAGCATGTCTGCTTTATTCAGCTTAACAATAAATCCAGGTTTTGCATCCACAAAATGGGGATCTTCCGTGGGTTTTGCAATGCTGGTTACTTCCACCTTATCCCTGCCAATTTCCCTGGCAATAGCACCCAGATCGGAAGTCGTTGCAACAATTTTTAACTTTGCATGGGCGGTAGACGTCCAGATTATTACCAAGAACAGGTAAAAACAAGTGCAATATTTTATTTTCATGGTATCCTCCTGTTTATGAAAATCACGTGCATGCCCCCCGAAGAGAGGCAAAGACAGTTACTGCCTAAAGGTATAGACAAATTCATGTCCGTTTCTTTTTGGCTATATTATCGGGCAGGACTTTCTGCAATTTATCGTATAGCATCCGGAAAAATCTTTAAAAAGGCCTTAACCGAACGGCAAACTTGTGACAGTCTGCTCTGACCTCTGCCCTCTGCCCTGTTTGAAGCACTTGTGTCAAAACAATCTCATGCAGTATACTATATTTTTCACCGAATACAATGAGAGTCTATCATAAAACAAGATTCTGCTTTTTGTCTTTCATCTTTCCCTGCGTCTTCAGTAGTTAACCGTTTTTAAAATTTATGCGCTCCGTGTGAACCCAGTAAAAATTCAAACTGAAGAAATACGGAATGTTCTGTGCTGTTATTTCCCAGGATATCATCGTAGTTATACTGCAGCCGCATCTTCGAGAATTCTGATGAATAAAAGGTGAGATTGGGCGAAAGCCGCCAACGTTCGTATCCTAAAGGATCTGTTGCGCCATCCTCTCCATCGGCATAATCACCACGAAGTCCGGCCACCCACCGTTTCTTAAATCCCCAGGCAATCTGGGAGTAGGCGCCCCAGTTATCCATGGTGTCATCTGGCAGGCCGGCATTAACATCTTCGCCAGCCTCAAAACGTCTCCCCATAACCTCGGTCTGCCATGTCACAAAGGGAAAACCGCCGCTTGCATACCTGGACTTCCACTTCCAGAACATGTCAAGACCATACACCATGGTATCCTTATCCTGTCCGGTAGAATTTGGGCCAAAGGCGGCCGATGCGCCTAATAAAACCGTTGTTTCATCTGTCACATCAAAAGAAGTGGTAATACGTGGAGTGTAAAGCATGTCTTCCATGCCACGCACCCGTGTTTCAACTGCCTCCCGTCCAAAGAGTGCATCTTCATTTCTGAAACTATGGGCGGTCTCACCCTGACTATCCTGTACCGTGATAAACAATTCCGTATAGTTGTCAGTTGGCGCTAACCATGATAACCGTGCCCCTGGATTCCGCAATCCATCGGGACCTAAGAACCGGCCATTAACCAGCGGCTGGTCTGCAAAGTCCCACGCATGAGGATGAAATGGATTCAGTCGCCCAAATTCGGTAAAAAAGGTGCCTGCTTTTACCTGCAAATTTAAAGGGAGGGACATGGATGTTAAAAAGGCCTCCTCCACCTCAAGAAACGATTCACCGTCATTATCAATCTGGTATATAATATTTGCTTGTCCCTTAAAATAAGGATCCACCGCTCCTTCAAACGTGGTTTCCAGATTTTGTACGGTAAATCCACGCTGATTAGGGTCGTGTCCGCCGGGCTCAAGGGTTTCCAGGTCTTCTGCTGTGGACCCTGCTGCGGCAAACAGCCCATCAAATGAAATATTCATGTAACTCTTTCCCGTGCTCCATAGGGTAATGGGTTGTTCAGGCGACCACGTTCCGGTTTCGGGACTTGCGGGTTGAGGAGAAACGGCAACCTTGTGCTGCATTTCTTCAAGACGGGAATCATAGGCCTTTTGTATTTCCTGTAAACGGGCGTCATAATCTGATTCCATATTTTCTATGGCAGACTCCACGTTCTGAAGCTTCCCTGCAACTGCATCGTATTCCTCTTTTTTCATACGACTGTTTTCAGCACCAGGAATTGGAGCTTCTGCAGCACTTGCTGGTTGAGAGACTACTTTAGTTGTTTGTGTCCTTCCTTTTTCAAGAGCAGCGATCTTTTCTTGCATCTCTTTTAACCGTGTTTCATAATCCTGTTTCATGTTGAGAAGCAGTTCCTTCATACCCTGAAGTTGTTCGACAATTTCTTCAAATTCGTCCTTTCTAATACGGATATCTTTTGAGTCTCCAGATGTTTCTTCTTGTCCTTCTGTAATGCTCATCGGTTGAGAATCTTTATCGGTTGTTGATGTCACTTCACCATGTACTTTGGTAGTTGAGAACGGCCATTCGTAGCCGCCTGTAATGAGTATGCATAGGAACAATATATACAATATATACTTCAGCAGTTTCATACCATTCTCCTGGAAAACACTTTGAAATGAGAAGGCAGGTAATAATTTACCGTTTAGGAATTCAATATAGGGGCACGGTGCACCGTGCCCCTACGGACTTTTTGCCTTTGTGTCTTAGTGGGTTAAATTTTTGGTTATGCAGAATACCAGGAGAAAGCGGGAGGCGGACGAATGGTAAATTTATGGATGAATAAAGACGGAAGTATTGGATTGAAATCCCGCGGAGAACTATTGTAAACAAAATCGAATTGCGCGTCTACGGTTAAAAATGGTACTTCAGATGAAGGAGTCTTTAACCATTGACAGATTTGGCATATTTCGGAGTCGTGCTGAGTAATATCATCTCTATTTCCAACCAGCTGGCATCCGGCATTATCGTGACTACCATAAGACTCGGTTTGCAGTTCATGACTACAATGGTTGGAGCTGAACACACCATTATGGAATCCCCCCATCGTAAGACACAAGAGGAGATATGGAATAAGGAGACTGAGAAAGAAGATATTGTAGGTATTTCTTTTTCTGTTAAACTGATTTAACATCATCTTACGGATGAAAATAAAATAGGTTCTGCCGGAATATACAAAAATGATGCTAATGTATTTTTATGATAAGTCAAGTAAAATATGTACCCTGTAAAGCCGGATCCTTGCCAAGTTTGATTACGACAAAAACCCGAAGGAGATCTTTCCGTTTGACCAGTCACAAGAACGTTACAGCATGTACGCACTGAATGTCTATCTGTTACTGCCGATGCACTTGCATGGTATGTTAAAAGGGCGTACCTGATTTTGCAATTAGCCGCATTTATGAACAAATTATTTACCTTTGTGAGAGATAACCGAAGAGAGCTGGTGGTAGAAATCATACTCGTAAATGAGTTAATGATGGCAAAGATCATAACAATTTAGTTTTTTGCATATTTGACAATTATATCATTCAGGAAAGGCCCAATCAGGATATCTTTTATTGTCTCCACAAGACCACCACTTCGGGACGTATACGTACGAATACAAATAATATATAAGGCTGTATCACAATTTTGGAGAAATATTCCGGCTGAATGCGAACACAACTTTTGCGTGTGCCGGCTTCCCGCTGATTTCAAGCACCGGATATGCCAGAAAATTAATTGGCCCTGATGCTGGCCGGGGATCTGGCTTCAGATCACGTCCGCGGCTGAATTCGATACGGTTTGCCGGATGATGACCAAAGAAATATCCCGCTAAGCTGTTGCACTTGTTCGCCTCACTTATGTCAACAGGCCACCACTTGCCTTCGGTATAAAATTCAACCCAGCAATGATAGCCGTCAATGCCACCTTCATTACGCTCAGAAGGAATTGCCGCCCCGACAGCAAAACGCGCCGGAATACCAACCGCCCGGCACAAGGCGATGAAGAAGGCATGAAAATCAGAACAGTTACCGCTGCGTGTATTGCAGGCATATACAGCGTCGCCCTGGCCCCAGCCGGAACCGAACCTGACATACCGAAAATTGTCAATTACATAGTCGTAAAGTGTCCTTGCACGGGCAAGATTTCCTGTCTTACCTGCTACGATTGAATTGGCCAGTTCCTGAAACATTTGTTCGTCAGGTACAAGAGATTCCGGTTGAAGATATTTTTCCACACCGGACGATTCCGCATTATAAACTCCTTTTTCCAGACGCTGCACCTGAAACCGCATGGTGACGGCCTGGCCACTGTGCTCGGGGCCGAGTTTCATGAAAAGAACGCGGTTGCCATATTCAGACTCATGCAGTATTTCATACCGTGCAGGGGTCTCTATTGCCATGACGTTAATGGTCTGAAATGCATCAGATGCCGGGAAAGGCAGCCACAGAGCGGCAGAACCGCCGATCTCTGGCAGAAATGCCTGGTAGATAAACTCAAACTCATCTCTGCCGGAGATCACACCCAGTAATTCCGGTGCAGCATCGTCCACTTCAACGCGGTGCCACGTTTTATCGCTCCGCTGTTTCCATGCATACAAGGGTTTTCCGTTAACCTTGTGAACGGTCGTTTCAGTCACAACCATTTCGTCCGGATCGCCGTAAAGAAAAAAATCCACGTCATAAACGTTTCCATCAGGACAAGCCAGGTCGACGCATGCAAAATGGATGTCTGGCTCAATCGTAGCCAAATACTCTGTATGAATGCGAACCAGCTTCAGATTGAGTTCTTCCCCTCGAAAAGACAATCTGAAACAGCCATTACCCAGGCGACTTTGTTCTTCGATATGGGTTTCAATTCCTTTCTGTATGTCCCTGGTAACAACATGTGATATGAACGTTGGCGTGTCTTGCATTTCCTTATGCAGAATAGAACATCCTGAAAATAATATACAAACAACCAGCGCTGCTGGTACCGTCTTTCGCCAGTTCATAATTCTCCCTTTTAATTTTCTTATGGAAGTCATTCTTATGCGATAATAAATTAACAAAAAACATGATGCAAGCTTTTTTTCGAGCCTCGTTGCTTTGTACACCCATCTTCACGAGAATTTTGTATCAGAATAGTTTATAACTTTTCATGCTGAAAGAGAGATGGAATTTTATTAAGATATAGCTATTGCCAGCATGATATTTATCAATATTAATTAGGAAATAACCCCATGTACGATCTGACAAATTTTACCATCCAGGACATGACCCAATGTGGAGATGCACTGGAGCATCTTGGGTATAAGGCGAAAGATATAGAGGAACTGGCCGATTCGGTGGTTCGTTATTTCTACGACCACCTCATTGACAGTCGGACAGGTGAAAAGGCCTCTGCACTGGTGCGCTTTTTCATAACATATCCATACGATAACCTTGACGAGGAATTACGCCAATTAGCCAGTAAGATGCCGGGCGGACAATCCTTGACTAAGTCCACAAGTTGCATAGTACTCCTGTCAACCGTGGGACTGCAACCTGAGTGGAATTCGAAAAAGCTTTCCAAAGGACACAGGGTCATTCCACTGGTAGATAAGCAAACGGCGGAAAAACATCCGATGATTGCCCAATTGGTTTACCAGTTGGGGATCGATATTGACAAGGTGCTCCATCCCTGCCCTACTCTAGAGATTGAGCTAGAAAGCAAGATTTTTAATGTGTTTCACGTGCCCGATGCCCTGGGAAGCCCCCATATTCCAGCTCAGACTGAATTTGTGATCCCTTTCGGGATTAAATCGGCATTGGGATTTGGAAGTATGTTGCCTACGGGAAATTTATTTACGGTGGTTATCTTTTCGAAAATGAGGGTTCCTCGGAACACGGCAGAAATGTTCAAATATCTTGCCTTGAATACAAGGATGGCGGTATTGCCCTTTGTGTCAAAAAAAATTTACGTAAATGAAAAGAACGTGCTTGACGAAACCGAGAGACTCAGGTCGATCATTGCCACACAAACGAGTTTATTGAGTGTATACAAAAAGACCGCGGTTAATCAGTCCAGGCGTTTGGAGGGCTTTTCATTAAAATTTACCCTGACTCTGGCAAAATTTACCAAAAAGGCCTGGCTCTATATTTCCTTGATAACCGCTTCGTCATTCTTTTTGTATGTTTTTTATGCGACACATGTCGAGTTTATGATGCACGTGGCTGCAATCCCCCTCGAAGTATTGCTGGGCGCCTTATTAATAGAAAGACTTTTAGAAAGGAAAGAGAGGGCAGAAAAATTCAATCAATTGATGTATATAAAGAGTTATCTGTACCGGTCAGAGATGCGCAACCTTTTTATTACCAATTTTAATTCCTTAAAATTCCCGGTAATAACGATGTCAAAAATCAAAAATGCAAACTTAGAAGAATTAAAACAGATGCGCAGCGATGCGGACCACCTGGAATATTTTTCACTGGATGCAATGGAATTGGTGGTTGAGGAGTATGTTTCAGCCTATCACGTATTTCGTGACTTTATGGATCGGGCAAGCACGTACGGCATAGATAGCCTTTTTCAGGATATGATTTATGTTTTGCATTTCATCCAGGATGTTAAATTGTTTAAGCAGGCGAACCCTGATAAGCCTTTCATCTATGAAGCACAGGAACATCCTTTCTTAATGGAAAAAGTGAGAAAGGTTATAGGGGATGGTACCCAGAAATTTCTGGATTATATGGTTGAGCTAAAAGAAAAAAAGCCAGACCTCTTCTACGACCTTTTAACCGACTATGAATTAACATCACGCAGAATAACCCCGTTATTGAACGAACGAAAAAAGGCTGATACCACTATACAATAACCTGCTTCCATCTCCCTCTTTTGTAGAGACAATAGATAGCAATGGCACGAATAATCCAGTCTATTGCTGCTCCAAGCCATACCCCTGCTAACCCCAAATGAAAGGTAACACCTAATACATATGCCAGGGGAACATGAAGACATAAAGTACCGACAATGGCTACAATCATGGGACTCACCGTATCGCCTGCACCACGAAGACCACCTGCATAGACCATATAGATCGCTAAAGCAGGCTGCTCGATAGCAGAAATCATGAGGCAGACGGTAGCCAACGAAAGCACGTTGGCTTCTGGTTGAAATAACCCGACGATCTGTTTTGGCAATAGCAGGAAGACTAAGGCAAAAAATCCCATTAACCCAAGGGCAAAACAGCAACTGCGTTTCATGCTAAGAAATGCCAAGTTACTATTCTTTGCTCCGAGGCTCTGTCCTACTAAAGTGGCAGTTGATACGGCGAGAGCGAATCCAGGCATGAACGAAATTGACTCAATTCGAAGGGCAATCTCGTGCGCCGCCAGCGATATGGTGCCAAGCATGGTAACAATTTTAGTAAAAAACAAAAATCCCATCTGTGTTAAGAAGGTATCAATGGCAGCCGGGATAGAGACGCGGATAATTCTTCGCATAGACTCAAGATGCAATCGAACCATCTGCTGTATCGATATGTTAATAATAGCCTCTTTTTCAAAGAGTTTTTTCATGAGCAGGCCGGTACCAATAAAATATGCAATTACCGTAGCATACCCTACCCCAGAAACACCTAATCTCGGAAATGGTCCAATGCCAAAGATTAACAACCAATTAAACAGAATGTTAATGATATTAATGACCAGGGTTACCTTCATAGGCGTCTTGGTATCACCTGCTCCACGGAGAATCCCGCTGCATGCAAGCATGATAAGCCGAAACACCATAAAACCGCTGACAATCTGGAGATAACCAACTCCAAGGTCTACAACTATTGGCTCTGCACTCATTACTACCAACAGTTTTCTCGCAAAAATGACTAAAAACGGCGAGACGGCAACGCCCAGCACAAGAGACATGAGAATTGACTGCCCTGCAACTATCTGCGCCTTGACCATTTCTTTTGCCCCAACGTGTCGTGCGATAATGCTTGCAGAAGCAATATTGAGGGAAGAGAAGACCATGGAGACAATAAAATAAACGGTGCCTGCAAGGCCTACTGCTGCAATAGATGCAGTTCCCAAACGAGCTATCATGATGGTATCTGAGACAAAAACGCTCATATGAAAAATATTTTCGATAACTATTGGAATACTTAACTTGAAAATATTTTTATTCAGATTATTTTCTGTTAGCTCGAGCATGCGTATAACGATATTCGTTATTTTTAGGGAAGTAGAGCGGGTGTATTATAAAAAACAAACATAAAAAACCAAATACAAAATAATAAATTTATTATGAGTGGACGTAACTGACGAAATAGATTGAAGCGTTGTACTTGAACTGATGAGATGCGTTGATTTGATTTGTAAAATAAGGGGGTTTTTGAAGTGAGGAGAAAAATACTGCAGCGTGCTTTAACCTCACAGGTTAAAGCAAAGGCAACCCTTTAGGGACTACGACGATACCTCGTTCTGTAACGGTGAACTGTCTGGCATCTTCTTCCGGGTTATATCCGATCTGTTTACCATCCGGTACTACGACTGATTTATCAATAATGGTATTCCGAATTTTGACATTTTTACCGATCCGAACCCCCTCCATGATAATTGAATCATAGACTTCAGAATAATCTTCGATTCTCACGTTTGGCGATATAACAGACTTCTCCACACGTGCCCCACTAATAATACAGCCATGAGAAACCAGTGAATTCAAAACGATACCACACCTCCCCCCGGGAAATAGTTCTGAAAACACGGTCTTTGCAGGAGGAAACTGTTCATAATACGTGCGAATTGGCCAGGATGTGTCGTAGAGGTTAAAAATAGGTTCTATTTGAACAAGATCCATATTCGCATCCCAGTAAGCATCCAGCGTCCCTATGTCCCTCCAATATTTAACAGCTTTGTTGTTTTTATCATTAAATATATATGCAAACAAGCGACTATTTTTGATCATAGAAGGAATAATGTTCTTCCCAAAATCATGGCTGGTATCTTGTTTAGCGTCTCCGATTATCTGTTTTACTAATACTTCCGTATTGAAGAGATATATTCCCATGGACACCAGCGCAACATTGGGATTTGATGGCATCGGTTTTGGATGAGCTGGCTTTTCCACAAAATCCGTAATTTGCAGTTCATTATCGATACTTACAATTCCAAAACGATTCGCCTCATTTAATGGAACCTCTATACAGGGTATCGTTACATCCGCATGCTTTGATTCATGAAAAGTTATTAATTCACGATAATCCATTTTGTAAATATGGTCACCTGCTAAGATCAATACTTTTTCTGGCCTTTCCCTTTCCAATACGTAGATATTTTGATGTACGGCATCGGCTGTCCCCTGGTACCATAAATCACTGGTTCTTTTTTGTGGTGGTATCGTTTCAATAAACTCACCTAATTCATGATTGCCGATATTCCATCCAATTCGCAAATGCCTGTCCAGGGAATAGGATTTATACTGTGTCAATACGGAAATCTTTTTCAAGCCTGAGTTAAGACAATTACTTAAGGGAAAATCAATAATACGATAGATGCCGCCGAAGGGAACAGCTGGTTTTGCCCTGTCTTTTGTCAGCGGGTAGAGACGTTCACCCTGCCCACCTGCAAGCAGCATCACCAGCACCTGTTCAGCTTTGTCATAAATAAAAAGAGAGGACATATAGTGTCTATAAACTCCAAATAAATTAAAATTATTACGTAATATTCATCGTCATGAGGAATTCAGCATTGGTCTTTGTTTTGGCCAATCTGTTTTTAAGTAATTCCATAGCTTCTACAGGGTTCATTTCGTTGAGCACCTTTCGAAGCATCCACATGCGTTTAATCTCCTCTGGATTTACGATCAACTCTTCTTTTCTGGTACCGGAGCGGGTAATGTCTATAGCGGGAAATAATCTGCGATCTGCCAGTTTTCTGTCCAGATGCAGTTCCATATTGCCCGTCCCCTTAAACTCCTCGAAGATAACTTCATCCATCCTGCTTCCGGTATCAATCAATGCAGTTGCAATAATCGTGAGACTGCCACCCTCCTCAATATTTCTTGCTGCACCAAAAAACCTCTTGGGTTTTTGGAGTGCACTGGCATCCACACCACCAGAAAGGATTTTCCCGCTATGAGGAACCTCGGTATTGTACGCCCTTGCTAACCTGGTGATGGAATCAAGAAGAACGACAACGTCTTTACCATATTCAACCATCCGTTTTGCCTTTTCAATCACCATTTCAGCCACCTGAATGTGCCGGCTTGCCGGTTCATCAAAGGTCGATCCAATAACTTCAGCTTCAACCGATCTGTCCATATCGGTTACCTCTTCCGGCCGTTCATCAATAAGAAGGATAATCAGGTATACTTCGGGGTGATTCTTGGTAATACTGTTTGCAATCTTTTGCAATAACACGGTTTTCCCTGTCCGGGGAGGCGCAACAATTAATCCCCTCTGACCCTTTCCAATCGGGGTAACCAGATCCATAATCCTTGTTTCAAGTTCTGTCGAATTTTTTTCCAAAAAGATTCTTTCCGTGGGATGCAAAGGAGTCAGATCATCAAAAACAATCTTTTCCCCCATAATTTCCGGATTCTCAAAATTGATCGCCTCTACCCGCAATAAAGCAAAGTACCTTTCTGTGTCCTTCGGTGGTCTGATCTGCCCGGACACGATAACCCCGGTCCGGATACCGAACCGACGGATCTGGGACGGAGAGATGTAGATGTCATCCGGGCAAGGCAAATAATTGTAATCCGGCGACCGTAAAAACCCAAATCCTTCAGGAAGCACCTCAACTACCCCTTCTCCGTACATAAGACCGTTCTGATTAACCCTCTCTTTCAGGATTTTAAAAATCAAGTCTTGCTTTTTCAGTCCTGTATATTCTTTAATCCCCTCACTTTTTGCGGTCTCCTGCAATTCCTTAATAGTCATTTTCTGCAATTCGGTAATATGCATCTCGCCACGTTTAATTTCTTCATATTTTTCATTTGTTTCTTGATCTACAATCACAGGTTCTTTTTTCCCATTTGTTGCCGACATGTAATACTCCCTCCTTTAAATAATTGAGAATCAGTTTTTTCCCAGGTAAAGTTGCCAAAATTCATTTATTTGTCTGTATGTGTTTTCCTCGGTAAAATTATTATCGATGACGTAATCAGATTTCTTTCTCTTTTCTTCTAAACTCATTTGATACCGTTCTCTTCTTTCTAATTCACCCTCTTGCCAGTGTCGGCTGATTTTACCCCTGCTTACCCTGTGATCTCGTCCGGTATTTACAAAGATGATAAAATCACAGAGTAAAGAAAGATCGGACTCCTCCAATAATGCTGCATCAATTACAATAGCCCTGCGACGTCCCCGTTTTTCTATCTCGCCTATCCTCGATCGTATCTGTTCAATGACAATAGGATGCAGGATACTGCACAGACCGTCTAAACTGTTCTTATCCTGAAATACAATCTCTGCAAGCCGCGATCGGTCTATCTTGCCATTAATATCCAGGACACTGTTTCCAAACCTTTCTATAATTTTAGCTTTTATATCTTTTTTGGTGAGGAGCTTATGGCACATTTCATCGGCATCAATCGTCTCTGCACCTAGCGAAGCGAGCATGCGGGCAATGGTACTTTTTCCGCTTGATATCCCGCCGGTTATGCCAATAATCTTCGGTTTTAAGTTCACTCGGTTTCCATCCAGTTTACCCCGGTCTTTATGTTTACCTTGATTGGAACGTTCAGCGAAACGGCGCGACTCATCTCCTCTTGCACCAGGGAGCGCGTCAATGTGATGGTGTCTTTTTGCACCTCGAAAAGCAATTCATCGTGTATTTGAAGGAGCATTTTCGCCCCATAGATGCCCTTCTGTAATTTTGTGTGAATGTTATTCATGGCAACCTTGATTAAATCGGCTGCAGAGCCTTGAATAATCGTATTAACAGCAATGCGTTCCGAAAGGTTTCTGCGTTTTTTATCTTCAGAACAAATATCTGGTATAAACCGTTTTCTATGAAAAAGCGTTTTTACATAACCGCAGGTTCTTGCTCCATCTACAACCTTAGTTCGAAATCTTTTTACCCCCTGGAATAAAGCAAAATAGGAGTCAATGAACTCCCGTGCCTTTTCCAATGATAGCCCTGTATCGCGGGAAAGCCCAAATTCACTCAGTCCGTAAACTATTCCAAAATTGACTGCCTTTGCATTGCGTCTCATCTCCGGGGTCACATTTTCTATCGGGACGCTATAGATGGCAGCGGCAACAGACGAGTGAATATCCTTATCCTGGTGAAACGCCGCCACCAGGGCCTCGTCTTCGGAAAAATGCGCCAGAATGCGTAATTCTATCTGCGAATAATCTGCCGATAAAAACATGGTGTCATTTCCGGAAGGAATAAAGGCACGCCGAATCTGCCGCCCAATTTCTGTACGAATTGGAATATTTTGCAGGTTTGGTTCGCTACTGCTGAGCCGTCCCGTTGCTGTTACTGTCTGATTAAATGAGGTATGTATGCGGCCAGTGTTGGGATTTACCATATCAGGCAAGGCGTCGACATACGTATTTTTTAATTTCATAAGCTGACGGTATTCGAGGACTAACTTAGGTAAGGTATGTTGCCATGCAAGGGTAGTCAGGACATTTGCATCTGTTGATAATCCCGTTTTGGTGCGCCTTAGACGTGGCAATTCAAGTTTTTCAAAAAGAACTTCACTCAATTGCCTGGGTGAACTGATATTAAACTCGTATCCTGCCGAAGCATAGATTTCCTTTTCAATCTGCTGCAATTTCGCAGTTAAAGTATCGGACATCTCGTGCAAAAGATGAGTGTTTAAACCTATCCCATTCCACTCCATTTCGGCTAGGACATAAATCAAAGGTATCTCTATGCCCTGAAGAAGATCCAATAACGCACCTTCTTTGAGGCGTGGTTCCATGACGGCGGCTAAACGAAATGCGATATCGGCATCCTGACAGGCATATGTACAGACCTTTGCAACATCTGCCTGATCCATCGTGATCTGTTCCTTTCCTGATCCTATCACTTCCGATGTGGTTATGGTCTTATACGATAAATACTCAAAGGCAATATCATCCAGATTATGATTCCTCTTTTCTGGATTCAGGAGATAGGAGGCAATCATCGTGTCAAAGACAATCCCTTGCAAAAGAATGTTATTCCTTCTGAGTACAAGGAGGTCGTATTTAATATTCTGCCCGATTTTCTTGATATTATCATCTTCTAAAACAGCCCGGATTTTTGAAAGTACGATGTCTGCGCTTACATGTGCTGTTCCTTCCGGCGCCATCAATGGTATATAATACGCTTCTCTTGCCTGCCAGGAAAATGAAATCCCCACGATCCTGGCGGCAAGGGGATTCGTGCTGGTTGTTTCTAAATCTATGGCAAATATCCTCTGTGCAACCAATTGATTAAGAAATTCATGATACTTTTCTATGGTATCTACAAGATGATATCGTGTTTCCTCGGTCTTTGCCGTTGCAACCATGTCCGTAAGAAGGGTTTGAAATCCAAATGCCCTGAACAGACTTTTTAGTTCTGTATTTTCTGCGGTGTTTAACTTGCACGCATTCATGTCTAATGGGATAGGGATGTCACGATACAGTATCAGCAGCTTCTGAGAGAGCCTTGCCTGGTCTGCAAATAATCGCAGGTTTTCCTGCCTTTTTTTTCCGGTAATGAGATTTACATTTGTAAGCACGGATTCCAACGATCCCCACTTTTGGATAAGTTCCAATGCTGTTTTATTGCCGACACCAGGCACCCCAGGTATATTATCCGAACTATCGCCAGAGAGGGCCAGGACGTCTACCACCTGTTCCGGTCGTATACCCTTTTCCTTGAAGAGAGACTCTGGGTCAACCATCTTCCCTTTTTTTGCATGTAATATCTTTACCTTCGGATTTAGCAACTGTTCCATATCTTTATCTGAAGTGACGATAACAACTTCAACTGGTTTGTCAGATAGTAATTTCACCAGGGTACCAATTACATCGTCTGCCTCGTAACCTTTAGCAGCATAAATGGGAATATTAAAGGCCCTGACGATTTTATAAATCAAAGGAATTTGTACCTGCAATTCATCAGGTGTTGGTTTACGGTTTGCTTTATACTCACGATAACTACTATGTCTATGGGTGATACCTTTTGTATCAAATACTACCGCTACGTATTCAGGATGATGCTCCCTGAGTAATTTCTGCAGCATCCTCGTAAATCCATACACGGCATTTACAGGCTTTCCTTCAGGAGTTGTCAGTCTTGCCGTAATGGCATAAAAAGCCTGGTAGCACTGTGAATGACCATCAATGATAAAAAATCGCTCTGACATTCTATGTTAGCGATGTAAAGCCTTGCGTGCCATCAAAACAATGATTTACTCAGGAGCATCTGAAAATAATGCAGACAGGCAATTGCTGGGCAAGACAAATTGCGGAGATAGACCGTACAATTTCTTTATGATTTATATTTCAAAGTTGTGGGAAATAAAAACATTGTAACTCTGTAATAAAATTAATACAATTTATTAACGCCGTTGGAAATACCAGAGCAAATTAAGGAAAGGTTAGCGTACAGCTTTTGCTAACTTCGGGCTGGACAACCTATCATTATCCAAAAATAATACTGTTTTGGATAAAATTCGATATAAAGAATAGCATCATTAAAAATTATTGTCAAGTGAAATAATAAATTTTGCTTCAGGCAATCTCTTATAATCATTCTGCAGAAACCTGGTACGCCATTTTATAAAAAAACAAGAATATTCCTTGAAAATATTCATCGAAGGTGTTATTCTTTCAACTACTACAGCATCATGTAATTTTAAATTATTTCATTCGCCTTTCAGAAATAATTCATCTCAAAAATAACTTTATGAAGTGGCGGTGTAGCTCAGTTGGTAGAGCAGCGGACTCATAAGCCGCGCGTCGGGGGTTCAATTCCCTCCACCGCTACCAAAATCTCTTGATTAACCACACGATAAACGCCAAGCTTTGCACGAAAAGAAGATTCCCGTTTATTTACTTTTGTCTTTATATAACCCATTTATAATGAGGGATAACCGTGAAAAAATTTACAGGCATACTGGCCATTACTCTATTTTGTATTATCCAATCAGTTTGGGCTAGTTCGTCCAACCCACGCATTCGTTTAGAAACCAACAAAGGTATTATTATCCTGGAGTTTGAGACAGAAGCAGCCCCAAAAACGGTGGAAAATTTTCTCCGCTATGTCCAGGATGGATTTTACCATGGCACCATCTTTCACCGGGTGATAAAAGGTTTCATGGTCCAGGGTGGAGGTTTAACGGCTGACATGCGGGAAAAACCTGCACGGGACCCCATCGTTAACGAAGCCGATAACGGACTCAAAAACCGGCGCGGTACGGTGGCTATGGCACGCACTATGGATCCCCACTCCGCCACTGCTCAATTCTTTATCAACACCGTTGACAACCCCTTTCTTGACCACAAAGAGAAAACCACTAAAGGCTGGGGTTATTGCGTATTTGGCAGAGTTGTGGAGGGTATGAATATAGTAGACACCATTGAGAACCTGCCTACCACAACCAAGGCAGGACACCAGGATGTTCCGGCTTCTCCCGTCATTATTGAACAAGCGAATGTTGATACTATAAGCGCAAACAAATAGGATAAAATATTCTTTCCCTGACCGTCCTAATTTTACGATGACGGTGACGTATGTATAGGCTGGGATTTTAAGGTATTTTAAGTATGAAAGAATTAATAGGCTTTATAGCAATTATTATTACTCTGCTACTTTTGTTGCTATTGGCTTTCGGTTTACTTCGAGTAGCGCTAATAACCTTGCCTGCCTGTACTGTGGCTATAAGTGTAATGCTTTTAGTCTTGTATCTCTTTCGTACACATAGAATCTATTATTTGAACTCACATGGGGCTTTGTCAAGGATCCTTGTAGTTCAGTTTGATGGACAAAAATTACATTGGGAGATGGAAGAATCACAAATTGAATTGTATGCAAAAGCGAAACTGGCAACGTTCTTTAGCATTATTTTAGCAATAGCATCACTCTGGTTAATATTAAGCATCATTTATGAAAAGGGCGCCTTCGATAATCTAACGAGACTTTCATCGCATGCCAACATGATCCTAGGATATATCATATCCGGAATTGGTGTTATTGTGACAATCATAAAGGCAAAACCCGGAGAAACTTTTAAGGATGCAATATGGGACCGAGGCAGCTGTCTCGTGGGTCAGATAAATACCCAGCTTGAGAGAATCCATGAGTTACGTTCGTTGGAAACTTCCATCAAATCGATTACACATCAGTTGAAAGTATCTTTTCCTATAGATTTCAAAACCGAAATTCAAGAATATGTCAATAATCACAAAAATGAACTTCTCTCTGATACTACGGGGTTGAATAATTTGATTGCTGAAAACATCAAACGAGCACAAGAAGACAGGGTGTCTTTAGAAAAAGCAAACAATCACTACCGTGCCGCCATGAAACTTTACACAATCGTGGCTATTGAAGTAAACTGGACCTGTAGTATGCCCTTGATAAAGGAAATGGAATATGATTATGAAGGTTTAACCTCAGAAAATTTAAAATCACTTCTCTCGAATAGAAAATGGGATGATTTTCACGACGTAGTAAAAGAAATTATGAAGGATCTTCAACAACTGAGAGAGCTAGCCATAAAATATCAGGAAACAGGGACAAATGGTTACAAGAAAGAAACTGATGAAGAGAAAGCATACCGTATTATGGAAATCCCTCCTTCTGCCTCAGATGAAGAAATTAAGCAGGCTTACCGAGAGCTGGCGCTTAACTATCATCCTGATAATGCAGAACGAACTACCCATGGCATCAAAAAATTGGCGGAGGATCGCTTTAAAGAGATTAACTGGGCATATGATTTCTTAAAAGAAATTCGAAACCTCTACTAAGGAATACGATACATGGATAAAGAGAAATCTGTTATTGATTCAACGAATAGAGATAGTGATCTCGCAAGATATCAGCAAAAAAAATGGGTAAAGAAACTTGTGGCCGCGTCGGGAAAACCAGTAATAAAACGACAGCGTTCCAGAAATGTATATCTCCTCGTGGATTGCTCAGGAAGTATGGCGGAGGGCAACAAAATTGAGCAGGCAAAAAGGGGCGCCATCGGTTTTGCCAAAGAAGCACTTGGGATGGAATACTCGGTAGGTCTCATTCAATTTGCATCTCAAGCAGAACAGCTACTTGAACCACAGAGTGACCTTACTAGTCTTAATACTACAGTTGAAAACCTGTCAGCCAGTGGTTCAACGAATATGGCAGATGCTATCAAAATAGCAAGAGATAATCTTCTAGACAAGGCTGGCGATAAAGTAATCTGTTTGATCACAGACGGAATGCCAGATGATAAAAAAACCACGCTTGAAGCAGCGGATGAATTAAGAACACTGGGAGTAGAAATCATGACCCTTGGAACGGATGATGCCGACAAAGAGTTCCTTGAAGAACTTGCAACCCGAAAAGAGCTTTCATGTAAAGTCTCACGAGAACAGCTTGAGAGGGGCATTATTTCAATGGCAAAGATGTTACCTCACACCTTGGAAAGGAATAACTTTCGTTAAGTTTTTAAGAAACGTCCTAGAGAAACTATTGCTTATCATAGTATAACTCGTTATTATTTATTCTTAACCATTAATTATTTTTGATTGTGAATAAATCCTAAATTTCCATAGGTAAAATGGGGATTTAGGTTTATTTTTTTATATCTCTTAAAAATAGGAGACGGACTTACACATGGGCTTAAATTGTGGTATCGTTGGATTGCCAAACGTGGGAAAATCCACCATCTTTAATGCACTGACTTCTGCCAAGGCTGCCTCGGCAAATTATCCTTTTTGTACCATAGATCCCAATGTGGGTATCGTCGCTGTTCCAGATCAACGTTTGGACAAAATAGCGGAACTGATCCCGACTGAAAAAATTGTTCCTACCACCGTCGAATTTGTAGATATCGCAGGTTTAGTAAAGGGTGCCAGCCAGGGGGAAGGTTTGGGAAACCAATTTTTAGGACATATTAAAAGTGTCAATGCTGTTTTACATGTGGTGCGATGTTTTGAGAAAAGTGATATCGTTCATGTAGAGGGCGGAATAAACCCGATCAGGGATATTGAAATTATCAATACGGAACTGATTCTTGCAGATTTGGAGACCGTTGAAAAGCGATTAGGTAAAAATGAAAAGTTGATGAAGACGGGAGACAAACACATTATTGCCTCTGTTGGGGTGTTAAAAAAAATCCGCGAGGGACTGAATAATAGTAC
This sequence comes from Candidatus Brocadia sp. WS118, assembly GCA_007618135.1. Lineage (GTDB taxonomy): Bacteria > Planctomycetota > Brocadiia > Brocadiales > Brocadiaceae > Brocadia. Next base: position 97,680 of record PHFX01000152.1, read on the forward strand.
GCCTGTTAGACTGTTTGCACTAACGGATGACGAAAGAAAACACATCGATGACCTGCATTTATTGACTGCAAAACCGGTTTTATATGTTATTAATATCTTTGATTACGAAAAGGATAAACCATACATAGACATGATCACCGATTATTCCACGAAAGAAAATTCCAAATGCGTTGTTATTTCTGGTGATATAGAAGCAGAAATCTCTCAGATGGAACCAACAGAGAGGAAGATATACTATCAGGAGATGGGAATAGAAGAATCAGGGCTTGAAAGATTGATCCGCGAAACGTATCGTTTGTTGGGCTTAATTACCTACTTTACGGCGGGACCTAAAGAGATAAAGGCATGGACTATTAAACAAGGAACAAAGGCTCCTCAGGCAGCTGGCGTAATTCATTCTGATTTTGAACGTGGATTTATCTGTGCTGAGACTTACAATTATAATGATCTGGTATCGATAGGATCAGAACAAAAAGTCAAAGAAAAGGGGGTTTTAAGACTCGAGGGGAAGGAATATGTTGTGAAAGACGGGGACATTATGCATTTCAGGTTTAATGTATGAGAATTTCTGTAAGTCTTTAGTCTGCATGTGTTATAACTCAAGCGTATATGCACGGGTCGTACCATAGTCGTACCTGGTTAAATTGACTGCGAAATAACAGGTTTTGAAATACCCTCTTTGCCATTTAGGATATAATTTTCTAACCTTCCAATCATATCCCCCTTAGAGTCTAAATCCCTAGCACGTGAAATTGTTATCATAATTTTATTCCTATTACCAAGCCATTGTAATATCAAAAGTCTTGAAATAGCCTATGGCTAATTTAACCAATACAGCAAAAAAAATCTACCGAGTAACCTCAAAACACATAAGCCGGAATAAGAAACTATCTAACACTTTCGTCCTTTGTAAAATTACCATTAATCTCTTGAGAACTTGTTGACATGGAAAAGTCTTTAACCCGCGAAGAGCTACGGAAATTGGATCAGAAGGCCATTGAGGAATATAAGATCCCTGGCATCATCCTTATGGAAAATGCCGGTCGGAATGTAGCTGAAGAAGTTTTGAAATCAATACAAAATCCACAAAAAACAAGAGTGGCCATTTTGTGTGGGAAAGGAAATAACGGTGGTGATGGTTTTGTCGTGGCGAGACACCTTCACAACCGCAACATTTCCGTAAATGTCTTTCTCGTTGCAAAAATTTCTGATATTGTAAAGGATGCAGATGCGGGTACGAACTTGCAAATACTCTTACATATGAAAATCCCCGTTAGAGAAGTACATGATACCACAGGAGCAATCAGTGTCTTAAAAGAATTGGGCGGTTACGACATCATCGTTGATGCATTGTTTGGAACGGGACTTTCCGGTGAAGTGCGAGAGCCGTTTAAAACCCTCATCGTGGGTGTTAATAATCTCAATAAGCCCGTCGTATCTGCGGATATACCATCGGGACTTGACTGCGATAATGGAACTGTATTAGGCAGTGCCATTAAGGCAAATAAAACGGTAACCTTTGCGGTAAGCAAGAAAGGTTTTTATCTGGGAAACGGACCAACAAACGCAGGAGAAATTGTCATAACCAATATCAGCATCCCGAGAGAAATAATACCCTAACACTGATTTATTTACCAAACCTTCTGGTTTACACGATATCTCTATTTATACCGATACGCAATTTTTGCCAGAAGACTTAGCCTGATGCATCAATTGGTTTACTCTTTTCAACAACGTATCTACATTATCATTTGACCGCGCAACAGTGGCTGATACAGAAACCGTTACGCGAATAGCGTCAGCCCCCGCAAAAAAACCCGATTGCTTAATAAGAATACGAATTTTATTCGCTATGGTCTGCAAATGATTTTCAGTAACATTCATGGCAATTACCATAAATTCTTCACCACCCCACCGGCCTACCATATCTGTTGCCCTTACGCTATTCAACAGCGTCTTTGACACCATTTTTAACACCGCATCCCCAATCTTAGCGCCATACAAATCATTTATCCTTTTGAACCCATCGATATCCACTAAAAAAACCCCGTATGACCAGCCGTACCTATGCATAACACCGAACATGGTTCGCAAATTCATTTCTAACCCTCGGCGTTTCATCAATCCTGTGAGGGAATCAAGCAAGGCACACTTTTCAAGTTCTTCAATTTTGTGAGTATACTCTATCTTTGAAGAATTGTCATAAAGTTCCTCGATAGCGCCAATAACCTGTCCATCCAAATTTTTCAAAGGCAATATACGGACTAAGACTGGTACACGATAACCATCCTTGTGATGAGCATACACCTCCATACTCCGTGGGTTACCGTCATTCATTGTTCCTGTAGCCATGCATTCGTTCTCACAGACACCCCTCCCCTGGTCGTCTACATACATTAAAATATCATCTCTGCAACACCTTCCTACGGTATCGGAATTCTTATAACCGGTAAGAGTTTCAGTGTTTTTATTCCAGTAGGTTATTACCCTATCCCGGTTAACAGCACAAATCCCCCCAGACAAACTATCCAACAAGCTTTTGTGTATATCAGCATTCGTCATTACTGCCACTTCCTCCAATACATAAAAACCCAATCATCCATCAGATAACGTTATTTTGTCCTCGTATTATCGGCCAAATATGAAAATACTTAAGACTGAAAACACCCCTGTAAATACTGATTTACCCATTAGGCAAAATCTTATCGGATTGTATCTTTGCATGATAGGAACTTCGCACAAGAGGTCCCGATTCTATAGAATTAAACCCCATGTTCTTTCCTTCAAACCGGAGTCTTTCAAATTCTTCTGGCTTATAATAACGATCGATCGGCAGGGCATTTCTCTTCGGACTCAGATATTGTCCAATCGTAAGCATATCGCAATGTGCATTTTTTATATCAGCCATAACATCAATTATCTCATCCCATGTCTCACCCAGTCCTACCATAAATCCTGATTTTGTTATTAATGATGGATTTTGCTTGTGTATATCTTTCAGTAATTTTAAAGACCGCCCGTAATTGGCCATTGGCCTTACAAACGAATAAAGACGGGATACCGTTTCTATGTTATGGTTAACGATGTCAGGTCCGGCATTAATCACCGTTTCTAATGCTGCTGCTGATCCACGAAAATCAGGTATTAATACTTCGATCTTACAATTTTTGATATGCTTCCGAATGAGTGTAATTGTCTCAGCATAAACTGATGCACCACCATCAGGTAAGTCGTCCCTTGTCACGGAGGTTATTACGACGTAGCTAAGTTTCATCTTCACAATGGCCGCTGCGATTCGTTGCGATTCATTTTTGTCGGCCATATAGGGATGTCCCTTTTTTACAGCACAAAATCCACATTGTCTGGTACATATGTCTCCAAGTATTAAAAATGTTGCGGTACGCTGTTCAAAACACTCGCCAATATTTGGGCACATAGCCTCTTCACATACGGTATGAAGCCGCTCTTCTCGTAAGATACTTTTTATCTCTGTGAAATTTTTTCCTGATGGCAACTTTATCTTTAGCCAATGGGGACGCATAATAAAATCCGTGACAATGATATATATTAAGGTTTAATTTCAAAGTTGAGATTCTTCGGTCGTTTCACTTCCTCAGAATGGCAGAATAATGCGAAAATGTCATCTGAGCGGAGCAAAGAATCTAATTTAAGATTGAAAGGTGTGGGGTTAAGAAATGAAAAGAGTAAGAGAATTCATAAGGGCAAAACTTTGCAAGGTTATATTTACCCATTTTTTCTCTTAAGAATACTAGAGATTTCTTCCTTCAAAGCATTCCGCCACAGTAAATATTTCCTAGGAAAGGGCTTGTCTTTCTTTAACATAGTATACAAATAATTAATCCTCGACTCTACCATCAGTTTAGCCATCTCTGTGTTATCATGCACGTAGGTATTTATTAACTCTAATATTCTGTCTTTATTAACATAAAATTTTTCTACTATTTCTATGATATGTGGCATATCATGAATAACACTTTTACTGAAGAACAATACGACCGAATCAGGAAAAGATAATATATCGTCGTCTTTACCGATAACAAGAGATGCATTGTGATCTATAGCATGTATCTTCCCATCATCGGTAAATAATACATTTCCTAAATGCCTGTCGCTATTCCCAATGATAAAATCAAAAACCTTCAACCGTTCGTAATCTTTCTTTTCTTCATCCGTAAATCTATCAATCTGATACCCATCCTTGGCGTTCTTAATCCAATCCTGAACCGAACCATCATACTGTATATTACCAATAGTATCATCAATCACCATCGTTTTGGGCACCAACCCAAGACCTACGATCTTGTCAATTTGATAAACAATCGCTTCCCGGATTGCAGTATCGGGATTTTCAGCCATCCAGTAATGCCGGATGTCACATTTGAATAGTACTGTACTTCCATCCTTAAATATTATCTTTTCAGGTCCACGTGGCCCACCCATCCATCGGTCGTATTCGATATGATCTATCTCTTTGTCCTTTATCGTGCCAAAGATCCCTTCTTTAATGCCTCTTTCAAAAATATTTTTTTCTATCATATTGGGGTTTTTACCTTTTTGTTAAAGTATAAAACAAAAATTTCTATTTCTTATATCATAATTATCAAAGAGGATATTAAAAAACCAAGACCAACTTTCTGGAGTAAAATGATACATATATTTTATGCAATTCCCCTTATCCCATTACAAAATTTTTTCCCACCCCTAACCGCTGAATCATGGCACTTATTCCGATAGATACCAGCTGTCCCTGAAATACATCAGAATAGTGACCTGCAAGCTCACGGCAAATCGCTTTTATACTTATATTTTTCTTTAATAAATTTTGGAGTGAGGTAACCATTACTCCCTGAATTCCACAGGGTGTAATGAATTGAAAAGGAGATACGTCGTTATTCACATTCAGTGAAAACCCGTGTATAGTATAACCCCATGCAATTCTAACCCCAATAAACCCAATCTTTGCCCCTTTTACCCAGACGCCAGTGTAACCCTCTTTTCGTTCAGCGGCAATATTACAACCTGATAGTGTCCTTATCATCACCTCTTCCAGCATTCGCAGATATTGGTAATAATCGTTTGTATACGTGGACATTTTTATGATGGGATACCCAATCACCTGGCCAGGACCGTGATAAGTTGCTAATCCCCCCCGGTCGGTCTTATAAACAGCGAAACCATTTTTCACGTAATATTCACGATTCGATATTAAGTTGCCTTCTTTGTACCTACGCCCAAAGGTAAATGTCGGTGGATGTTGAAGCAAGATGAGACAATCTTCTATATTGCCTGAAATTCTTGCCTCAAGCAAGGCCTTTTGAAGCTCCCACGCCTTACCATACTCCACCATACCCAGTTGGAGGAGAAGATTTTTCCTTCTCATACAGAGGGATCTCCCATTCTTCTAAAATAGCCTTTACCTTACGAAGGAATGCATCGGCATCAGCTCCGTCCATGACTCGATGATCAAATGAAAGACTAAGGTACACCATTGACCGTATTGCAATTGCATCACCTATGATGACGGGCCTTTTTGTAATTGATCCAACGCCCAAAATAGCTACCTGCGGCAATAAAATAACAGGGGTTCCAAACAGGCTTCCATTAATACCGTAATTCGTAATGGTAAATGTCCCTTCCCGGACGTCTTCTGGTTTTAGTTTCTTGGTGCGTGCACGTTGTGCTATATCCTGGATTTCCCGTGATAACTGTAAAAGATCTTTCTTATCAGCATCTTTTATTACAGGGACGATCAATCCGTCTTCAAGGGACACCGCTATTCCAACGTTGACGTAGTTTTTCTGTAAAATGCCATCATCTGCCCATGAGGCATTCAAAATAGGCTGTTCTTTAAGGGCACGGGCCGTTGCAAGGGTAATAAAGGGAAGATATGTAAGATGAACCCCATCCTTTTTTAACCGGTCTTTGTTTAGTTCACGATATCGTTCAACCTTTGTCATATCAACTTCAAAAACCGTCGTTACATGGGCGGCCGTCCGTTTGCTCTGCAACATCCTATCGGCCGTGATTTTTCGCTTGGGACTTAAAGGAATATAAATCTCCTTGTCCAGTATCCTTTTTTCAGCCTCAACAGAGGGAGTAACAACAGCACCGGACCCTGAAGTCACATAATCCAAAACATCCTTTTTCGTGACTCGCCCGCCTTCGCCGGTACCCTTCACCTCTTCTAAATTAACGTTATGTTCTTTGGCCAATCTTCTCACCAAAGGGGAATACCTTTTTTCTACCTCTTCTGTCTCCTGAATTCCTTTTGCAACCTCAACATTTTCAATCTTTTTTGCAACTTCAGGCTTTTCTGGAGATATGCTCACCCCTTCTTTTGGTTCAATCGGTTCGATTTCTGCTAATATTGTCTGGACAGGCAGAGTTCTCCCTTCGGGATGGAGAATCTTTTTTATAATCCCGTTGACTGACGATGGTACCTCTGTATCAATTTTATCAGTGCTGATTTCCACGATGGGTTGTTCCTTTTCAACCCTATCCCCCTCGTGCACAAGCCACTTGGTAATGGTCCCCTCCGCTACACTTTCACCCATTTGTGGCATAATCACATTAATAGGCATATTCAAAATCTCCTCACACTGACTCCCATTAATAGCGCATTAATTTCTCAATCGCTGAAACGACATCTTTTCCTTGCGGGATAAAGGCTTCTTCCATCTGTGCACTATACGGGACGGGCGTATCCGGTGCTGCAACACGAATAACAGGCCCATCCAGATAATCAAAGCAATATTCATTAATCAAGGCAGAGACTTCGGCGCCAACACCACCCGTCTTCGTTTGTTCATGCAATACGACAACTTTGTTTGTCTTTTTTACGGTATTAAAGATTGCTTTTTTATCTAACGGCAAGATTGTTCTCAAGTCAATGATTTCACAAGAAATTCCCTTTTGCTTGAGCAACTGTGACGCCTCAAGTGCGGTATGAACCATTGCCCCGTACGTGATAACCGATACATCCGTGCCCTCCAGGGCAATTCTCGCCTTTCCTATGGGAACAACGTAATCTTCTTCAGGAACAGTGTCTTTAATGCGCCGGTAAAGATATTTGTGTTCACAATAGATAACAGGGTCGTTATCACGAATGGACGCCTTTAACAAACCTTTAGCATCATATGCGGTAGAAGGCGCAACGATTTTTAGTCCAGGAATATTAAAAAAGAACCCCTCAATACACTGTGAGTGAAATGCCCCGCCATGGATATTTCCTCCGTATGGTGCCCGTACAACAATGGGAGTAGCGCCCCCCCAACGATAATGATTCTTTGCTGCTACATTTACCAGTTGATCAAATGCACAGGAGATAAAATCGGCAAACTGCATCTCCACAATGGGACGCATACCAACAAGTGCTGCACCAATGGCAGCGCCGGTAAAACCCGATTCTGACAACGGGGTGTCTAAAACACGCCATTCGCCATACTTATCTGAAAGACCTTCTGTTACACGAAAAGCGCCCCCATAAACCCCCACGTCTTCACCCAGGATGAACACGCTGGTATCTCGTGCCATTTCTTCGTCCATCGCCTCTTTAATCGCATCGAGATAGGTAATCTCTTTCATATTCTCTGCTCCTTTTCTATAGGCGTTGCATAAAGGCCCTTCAAACCATCTTCTGGGTTGGGATACGGACTTTCTTCAGCAAATGCCTCAGCCTCTTCGATCTCTTTTTTTACCCGTGAGTCAATGCCATCCAGTTCCTCTTTTCCGGCAACATTGTTTTCCATGAAATATTTTTCCATATGTAAAACAGGGTCCCTTTTCTTCCATTCTTCTAATAATTCTCGTGGGACATATTTGGCGCTGTCATGCTCTGAATGGCCATGCATCCTCATAGTCTTGCATTCTATAAAGGTAGGTCCTCCACCATTCCTGGCAATATCATAAGCCTCCTTCGCGGCCTTGTAAACCTCCACAGCGTTATTACCATCTACGATCTTACTGGGCATACCATAAGCAAGGGCACGTTCCGCAACATCCTTAATTGCCATCTGGAGCTTTAATGGAGTAGAATAGGCATACTTGTTGTTATTACAGATAAATACAATGGGTAATTTCCTTACAGAGGCGAAATTCATTCCTTCGTGGAAATCACCACGGCTTGTTCCACCATCACCGGTACAGGCTGCTATAACCCTCTTTTCACCGCGTATTTTAAAAGCAAGGGCAGCACCAGTTCCCACAGGATAATTATCTGCCAGATGACTGGGAAAGCCAAAGACACCAAAATTCAAATCTCCAATATGGACATTCCCTTCCTTCCCCCCGGTAACACCGGTCTTTTTTCCGAAGTACTGAGCCATGATACGTTTTGCCGAAATACCTCGAATTAAAAAGACACCCATGTCTCTAAAATATGGGGCTGCAATGTCATTTTTCTCAAGGGCATAACCATACCCCACAGAAATAGCCTCAGTACCATTACTCGTCCACGCCCCCCCCAATATCCTTCCTTGATGATACAATGATGTAACCCGTTCTTCCAACCTTCGTGTTAATTTCAGATAATAGTATAATTGCAATAAATCTTCTCGCTTAATATCCATCGTTTAGTCCACCTGAAATCACAATCTGATAATATTTTCTCTGCACCCTTTGCGTGCTTTGCGGTGAATTACCAGGGATTTATAGACCGCCGGTAATGGCCCGGTCAATCTCAATCTGGGCCTTAAGTTCCATCACATGATTAGTTAGCTCAGCAATATGCCCCTTCTCCCACTCCGCAAGGGTGAGTAACATTTTGCGAGTGGCAGGCTTTGCCGCCTGCAATGCCGCCCGATAGTAATAATCATATGATTCCTGTTCGTGCTTAATTGCCTCAATGAGCAGATCTATTATGGCGCCTGGTTCTGATGTCTGATTAACCTTCATACAACCCCCCTCCTGAAATAAATACCGTTCCCCACGGAAATACTCGTAGTGCGTTCAGCATAATATTTCGTGATATGTCATATTTCCCCGTAATTAACGGGCACTCATGGTTATTGTTGATAACGGTCTTAAACTGGTCAGCTGAGGATTTTTCACATTCTTATGCTGAATTAACACCTTGAAGACTTCTCCCATCCCTTCGGGGTGGAAAAGATTTTTTACCTTTAATATCGTTTCAATATCGTTATGTATAGTATTTAATTTATCGAGTATACCTAATGCAATCAAATAATGGGATTGTTTTGTAAAACCCGTTACTTCTAACTGCATTAATCTTCCTGCGCTTATCAGGTTCGTAAAGTCTACATGAGCCGTAATATCTTGTTCACCCAGTCGTTCGTAGTAATCCTGGTTAACCGTATGATCATAATAACATCGCAGTGTTCCTTCCCGCATGTTTTCATGATACAACCTATCTTGTGTATCACCATAATCAATCGTTATAATAAATCCTCTGTCTAATTTTTCTGAAACGTATCTTAGCCAGTCTGCTACACCTAAATTTACCTCACATACCTGATCTTCTTTAAGAGATATTTTGTTCGTTTCAAGATAATTTTGTAAGGCCGGTACTGATACCGCGTCATCTATTTCACAAAAATTTGCCCCATTATAACCCACATAGGTCTCTTTTAAAACCTTATTTTTTACCTTTAACCGGTGTACCGGCATAGCATCAACAAATTCATTGGACAAAAAACATCCCTGAATCTTATCGAAGGAAAATCCATCCTTTGAGTAGGTATGCCACAACACCTTTCCACCCAAATCTTTCCCCTCTAACAAGAGGGGCGGGGGAGGTGTTCCTTTTTCCTCTACACAGAAAGGCGCAAGGATGTGTTGTTTGATAGGGTAATCAAACCAATTTCTTTTTTCTGCCGTTTCTTTTGTTATGTTTGCTCTATTCAATTTAGCCGTGATGAAAGAATTAAGAAGTCTCTCTTGTTTCTCTCTTGAGTAAGGATTTGCTTCAATAATGATATAATGAAGGTTGTTATAAAATTCCGGACATTCTTCTTCAATACAGTGAATAATGTCATGACACAACCACCCCCTGTTAGCACCCATCTCAACAACGGTAAATGGCCCTTCCCCCATAATCCTCCACATTTCTTCCAGTTGTTTTGCAATGAGCTCACCGAAAATCTTATGGACGGTTGGGCTTGTATAGTAATCACCAAATCTTCCCACCTGCTCTGCATCTGAATTATAATAACCGTATTTCGGATGATACAGTGCCATTTGCATAAACTCGGCAAAGGTAATCTTCCCTTTTTTGTTGATTTTCTTAATTATTAAATCTTTAAGCGAATGCATACACTTTACATCTTAAGCTATTAGCTTTCAGCTTTATTTTGTGTTTTTGTGACTCGGTGGTAAATAATTCACCTAACAGCATATGAAAGCAATTATATCCAGAGAGAACCTCCTCTTCCACTTCTTTATTCACTTGTCTTTTTAATATTACAAAAGTTAAGGATTATTGAGTGGATTTGTTCTTTGTCCAATCGAAAAATCACTATTATTCATCCAGAACCGGAAAAACTCAAGAGAGCAGCTAGGAGTGCTATCTCAAAACAATGGGATACATGGATAAAACAGCATAAGTTAATTATATGTCAAAGGAAAATAGAAGAATCCTCTTGGCAAGACATCACAAATAACCTGTTCAAAACGGGAGGATAGGGCGAGACTTAGAAAACAAAGAATTGGCTCTTTTGCAGCCGACATTGCCTCATTCAAGTTATGCTTGGAGATTAGCCATGCCTCAATATTATCAAACTTCTTATCACCAATTCAAAAACTAAACAAGGAGAAGAAAAATGCAAGCATTAAACACGATTAATCAATTCCTGAAGGTAGTGCTTTACACCTTGCATGCCTGCATAATACACACCCAATGACTTGGATTGGGCGTTGTCAATCGTATGGACAGATTGCCTGGGTGTGCCGCTAATATTTGATTTGGAGGCGCAGATATCCTTTGCCATGTGGGCTACGCTCATGTTATCCACATAAAAGTCTGAGAGATTATAAATCTTCCCCGCTGCGCCTTTGTTGCCGATCGCCAAATCTATCGCCTGAGCTACGTCTTCCACCTGCACAACCTTCCCACCGCCTGAAACTTCAACATTTACTCCATGCTTGATGTCCTTGACGATGTTATACCAGGCGGAGTGGGCCAGATGTGGATTTATCCCATAGATACCTACGGGACGAAAGATGGTCGCGTCAAAGGCCTTTGAAATAAAATATGAGTGGCAAAATGCCTCAACCGATGCCTTATAGGCACCGTAATTGGAATCCGGCATCAAGGGGTGTAATTCATTCAGCTTGATATGGGGAAAGATATGCCCGTATACCGCACACGAACTGATAAAGATGAATTGCTTAATACCCGCTTGTTTTGCAGCATCTAATAATTCTATGCTTGCCAAGAGATTCGCCTCGACGAATCGTTTCAGGTTTTTATTCGCTGCTTCATGAAAAGAAGCCCCATTTCTTTCATAGGCCATGTGGATGACCACATCAGCGCCCTGCACAAATTTCTTCAGGGTCCCTTTATCCGTCATGTCACCTTGTACAAAGGTGATCTTTTTCTCATAATCTTTCAGATGCAAGGTGTTGCTGGTATCCCGTACAAGGGCTTGGATCAGAACATCCCTCGTAAAGAGTTTTTTTGCTATATAATGACCAAGAAAACCGGTTAAACCAGTTATGGCAATTTTCACCATATACCTTCCTCGGTTAAAAAAACATGAAAATGCCCTGGAACAGGAAAGAGTAAGCTATAAGACAGTATTAATTTATACTTATCAGCAGTTGAAATGCAACGCTTTTCTCAAGAATAATTAGCGATTATATTCTGAGGCTTGGGTGTAAGGTCATTTTCACCCACCAGTAGCTACAACAGGATGGACAGAGACCTTATTCCCAGATTAAATTTTATTGACATCGCAAAATAAATATAGTATTTTTTATATCGAAATTTTACGTGGGCAACGTAAATGCATTTTTCCTTGTATTTACCAGGCCCCCATCGTCTAGTGGCCCAGGATGCCAGGTTCTCAGCCTGGAGACAGGGGTTCAAATCCCCTTGGGGGTACTTAAATAATTATCATTACATGCAAGGAAAATCATTCCTGTCATTTTGCGGAAGGTAATTATTTTCACTCGTTTTTACAACATTCAGCGAAACCCTCATACAATACTCCCACACGAATCAAAGGAGATAAGAGATGCATGCAAAGATTTGGAAAACGAAACGCATTCCCTGTAAGACTTTTTTTTTATCAATTTCAGTTATACTTTCTTTTTTGCTCCACCCGGAGGTCTTTTGTAAACCAAGAGAAGAAAGCCGCTGGAATATTCAGGGATATGCTTTGAAAAATATGGCTCCTAAAAAAAACTCGAAATCTGATGCTATAGTTATCATGGGTGCTTTTGCCAGTGTAGATGAACCTACAACAGAACTTATTCCTCTCACCTATGAATATCCAACATTCAGCAGGTTTTATGTAGGCATTGTTATCATGAATACCAGTGACAAAGACAAGGACGTAACAGTAACCTTTGAGCTTTTCGGCATTAGGAGCGGAAAAGAAGACGCAGAGTTTACGATTCCGGGAGAAAGTACCTTTTTAGCCTATATTGATGATACGCTTGGCAGGGCAGGATTCTATACGTATAAAATAGGCCTCAAAAACCTAGACAGTTCAAAGATAACCTTAAGGATGACAGAATAACCTTTCTTTTGTTCTATCTCCTTTTCAAACCATCTATGCCGTTCTCTTAAGCCCACAAGATATCCTGCTTTTTTTCAAATAAATTCGTTGTGGCTCTGCTGCATTATGAACGTCAACAAGAAAAGACTTTTGGTCCTGTTTTTTATAAATATTGTAATCGTTGTTCATATCATTCTCTGGTATCAATTTGGTTGTCAAAAAATCGGGACACTGAGTTTAAATGGTATCGTTAGCCTCTTTGGGATGGGCTTGTTAAACTCCGCAGCAGTCTTTTTTATTGTTACTATATTCATAACAGCCATATTGGGAAGATTATTTTGTGGTTGGGGATGCCACTTTGCTTTCTTTCAGGAGGCTGCCTTAAAGATCCTCAACAAGCTCGGAGTCTCTCCGCAGATCGTCAACTCAAAGGCAACCATTATTCAGTATGTCTTTCTGCTGAAGACACTAACCGCTATCTATGAATTCTGGCTTATCTACGGTTATCCTCAGTTCCGCATAGGTTTCGGCGATACGCAGGTAATGACGGTAGATCTTCCCAGAAGTCCACTTATAATCGCATTGTTTATCCTGTTTGATGCCTTCTTATTGATCTATCTTATGGGGTCACGGGCATTTTGCCGGTATGTATGCCCATGGGCGCCTATGCTAGCGATTTTTGATAATCTAAGCGTTTGGCGCATTCGAAAGGTTCATGAATGCACGGGCTGTATGAGTTGTACGCGGAGTTGCACGATGGGAATTCAAGTCCATGAAGAAATTGCTCAACACGCTGCGGTAGTAAACACAAACTGCATTCGATGCTTTGCATGCACAAACGCATGTCAAAATGGAACGTTACGCTATCGACCGGGGTTCAATGTAATTTCAGGAGCCTATCGGTTCAGATGGCTGATTTCAGGTTCATCGGGGTATTTCTGGTATTACGACTTATTACTGGTCGCTTGCGGATTAATGGTTGCGTATTATACTCAAAAATGGCTGGGGAGTTTTCAGACATTTCTCGGCGCAGCATGGGGATTGTGTTTTGGAGTTTCCATGATAAAACTCTTAGAAAAGAGATATGTGTCCTCACCGGAAACGACCCCAAAAAAAAGAAGGCTTCTGCCTATAGGCCTCATAATCTTTTCCACTCTTGCCTGGTGTTGGGCAACCAGCACCCCTCACGACATTCGTCTTCTGCTCAGAGGAAACAGATTTCTGGAGTACCTGGAATATGATAAGGCTATTGCAACCTATCGTCAAGCACTCACTGAATATTCGTCACAAAATGAGATCCGTGCCGCCCTTGCATTAACGTATAAAGAAAAGGGTGATTATTGCCGCGCCATAACAGAGTACAAGACCCTCATTAGCAGTAATCCGGACAACGCCAAACTGCATAATAATTTAGGGACGGTTTATTACCGGAATGAAAATTACGATTTGGCAATCGAAGAATACAAAACGGCAATAACATTAGACGAGCACCTCGACGCAGCTTACGGCAATATGGGTTTGGTATTTTTAAAGGAAGGAAACATCAAAGAGGCAATTCGTTTTCTCAGAAAAGTCTTTCAAAATGAAGATGAAATGGTACAATATATACTCTTAATATATAAAAATAATCAGAAACAAAATGGATAGAAAGGGAGGGCATATATGGCAAATCTTTATACATGCAAAACGTGTGGTTTGGTGACGGAAGAAAAAGGTCATCTTTGTAATCCAATTCCGGCAAAAAAAGTTGTCGCCTGTAAATTTTGTGGAACGATATCCAGTGATCCCCGGCATGTCTGTGCGCCCAAGCTCGTTAATTTAAAATATATTTGCGATTCTTGTGGTCGACTTGCATCAAAACGTGAAATGCTCTGCCGGCCATCGCCTTTACCAAAACCAAAAAAGACCGTAAAAAAATCTGTATCAAAAAAAATTAGAAAATCCAACAAATCAAAGAAATAAGCATAGATTTTACCAGGACGTTTAATCCAGTTTTGTATCTGCCGGAAAAGTGATTCGGCTTTTTTGGAATGAACTGATAAGATACTGTGTGTTGAAATGGTCGGGGCGAGAGGATTTGAACCTCCGACCTCCTGCTCCCAAGGCAGGCGCGCTAGCCAAACTGCGCTACGCCCCGTCGCTATTCTTATTACTCTCCAAAAAAGGCAATGATTCATTATACGATCCTTTTATCTAAATACAAGTAAAAACATTTATCTATTGCAAATCCTCGTATGCAGTATGATAATTTAAAAATAACGAAACCCGATATGAGCATTTAAAAGAATTTAAGTTGGTAACTCTTTATATGCACTAAAGTTAGAACAGTTTCATATTTTGAGAAATTTTTCTTGACAGCGAATTTTATAACATTAAAATATTGATATATTTAAATCTATTATAAAATAATAATTCATATTCAGATAAAGGCAAACCCTGGGTAACCAGGGGACGCAAAGTAAAGGGTCTTAATAAAGACAGCCTTACTGCCGAAGATATGTAAGAAAAGTATCTTTGCAGTAAGGTTTTTTTATTTAAGGATAGAATATAAAAATATGCATATTGGGAACAATATTATCCGCGGTTTTGTTTTTTTAAGCAGTATAAAATTACATTTCAATCTATCCAGGAGTTCATTATGAGTGTTCAACAAAAAGAAAAATCAAAACGTAAAACTCAAAGAAAGTATAACGAAAAAAACCTTTCCCTAAAAAATGTTTATACTGATAAAGCGGAAAGGATTTGTCTCATGTGTGGCAAAAAATTTATTAGCCGGGGACCACACAACAGAAGATGTCCGAGGTGCAACCAGAAGATAGACCAGGCCGCGGAAAACACGTTTTACATGCCGACCGTGTATAACAACGATGGGAGTTCTGTGGGAGATTTTATACAAATACCTTATTAAGAAACAGGGGTATACGAATATTTGCTAGAAGGGTTGTGTAATAAGGATTACACAACCCTTTTTTATGCCTGTATTACTGTTCTAATGTAATAACCATCAGGACAAAAGGTTTTGATTGTAACATATTTATTCGTTTAGAGTCTTTTTGCTATCTCGCCTAAAAGTTTTTCTTTATTAAAAGGCTTCTCGAGGAATGAGACATTTCCCAGCGCCTGAAAACACCGGTACGTTTTTTCATCTAGTGCAGAGGCCATAATAATAGGAACCTCCCTATATCGGCTATCCTTTCTCAGCATTGCAAAAATCCTGTCACCCGTAACTCCTTCCATCAAGATATCCAGGATCACTAAATCATATTTCTTTTCTTTTGTTTTTTTAAGTCCTTCGTCTGCGTTTGAGGCAAGGGTGATGGTAAATTGTCCCCCTTGTAGCATGTCCTTATAAAACTCCTGCATTTCCAGATCGTCTTCTATAATTAATATCTCCTTCATTCCTTTTCAACTCCTTTGAAAAGATTGTACGAAGTGAAAAAAATCCCACTAACGGTCTCCTGCCACAGGTAAGGTAAATTTAAACTGGGATCCCATTCCCTTTCCCTGAGATTCAACCCAAATTTTGCCTTTATGTATTTGAACAATGTTTTTACAAATTGCAAGACCAATTCCTGATCCATACGCTGAAGGTGTTTCCTTGTAAAACTTTTCAAATACCCGTCTTTTCGTTTCCTCATCCAATCCTCTGCCGATGTCTTCTACAGTTACCTCTAGTGCATCCGGCAGCGCCCTCGCCAATATGTTAATTTTCCCTTGTTCTGTGAATTTTATCGCATTATCGATCAGGTGGGCTACCAACTGGTATATTTTATCCCGGTCTGCTCTTATCATAGGAAGACCAGACGGCAGAAGATTGACGATGACATTTCCTTTTGCGGTGGCTGCATCCGTCATTTCACAGACAATTTGTTTCACCATATCGACGACAGAAAATAAAGATACATTCAACAATTCCATCCCTGATTCTAGCTTCGATATATCAAGGATGTTTTTTATGCTGTTCTTTAAACGGCCGATATTATTTCTGAGTATTTCATGCACCTGAAAACCTCTTTCCGGAACGCCCCCATTCTCTTTTTTAAGAGAACGTTCAAACATATCAACAGCCATCTCTATCTTTGCAACGGGGGTCTTCAGCTCGTGAGTAACGTCACGAATCAGATTGTCCTTTAATTCTTCCAATTTTTTTCTTTCGGTAATATCGCGACAAAACCCCTCAATGCCAACGATAGTATTACCTTCTTTAATAGGAAGCGCTTCGATTGACAGCCAAACAACCATCCCTTGCTTATGAATCACCCGAAACTCGAGATCCAGTAAAATGCCACGCAACCCATGCAATAACTGATAAATTTCATTCTGCACCCGTTCCTGATCATCACTGTGGCAGAGAGCTAGTCCATACCCCGGGCTATGATAAAATTGTTCTGCCGGATAACCCGTAATCTTTTCTACTGCAGAACTCATCAGGTGAAACTTTCCCTCACTCGTACATTCAAAGATAATATCCGGAGAACTTTCTATAATATCCCGGTATTTTTTCTCCGCTTCTTTAATTTTGTTAAAAAGGCGGGTATTCTCAATTGCCATAGCCAATTGAGGCGCAATTTGTGAGAAAAAATGGATATGTTTCTTTGAATAATAGTCCTTCTGTTTAGCGCCAAAATTTACACTTCCAATCACATTTCCCTTGTATTCTAAAGGAAAACCCAACCGTGATCGTATACCTTCTTTAAATAAAACAGCGTCCGTAAGAAACCGACCCTTTGACGTATCATCGACAATCACCGGCTCGCGAAATTGCACAACGCGTTTCATCAGGCTTCCTTCCATAGGATAGAAGACACCTTCCTTCAGTGCTGTATATTCATAGTCCTTTGACAGGACAAAGTTCTCGTAGAGATTATTATCTTCCGTGATAAGCGTAATGCTCAGCCGGTCAAAATCAATTACCTTCAGGAGCTCGTTGCTCATCGTCTGGTAAACATCCCGAATATCCAGACTCGAAAATATAATTTTATTGATGTTAAAAACAATCTCTTTTTTGCTGGTAAACACAGTATTCTATTGTATGAGTGCTTTTAGCGTATTTTCGTAAATCTGGCATGCCTTAAAGTTAAAGAGGACAAAACGCACTACCTGAATATCAGTATGAGTCTCTAAATAGGCTATCACGGTTTTTAAAGCTATCATGGCTGCTTCGTTCAAGGGATAACCATATGCGCCGGTACTGACAGACGGAAATGCCACGCTTCTGAGTTTATATTGAGATGTAAGGGCGAGACTATTTTTATAGGCTTTAGCCAATAATTCCGGCTCGTTCCTCTTGCCGTCATGATAAACCGGTCCAACCGTATGAATGACATACTTTGCCTTCAAGTTCCCTCCGGTGGTAATTCGCGCCTCGCCCGTTGGACACCCCCCTAGCTTTTTGCACGCCTCTAATATCGCAGGCCCTCCTGCCCGGTGGATTGCCCCATCTACCCCGCCACCGCCCAAAAGACTCGAATTTGCCGCGCTAACGATAGCATCTGTTTCCTGTTCCGTAATATTGCCCTCAGTGAGTTCCAAAACTGTCTTGTTTATGGTAATTTTTATCATTTCTGTTATCCTGACAAACCCGGTTCAGAATTCCTTACCAACGGATTTACAGCATTCCCTTGGTTTGGTTATTGGAATTTATTTAATGGCAATTGTCAAGCATAAAAACCTTGAAATCCTAACCGGTTTATGAAATAATTTACCAAATTTAGAGCAGAACGACTCTCCTGCAAACCGGGAAACCCTAACCACAATATCCTGCGCAGAGTCAGTGCAAGCGGGTGATAGTACAAAGTATGGACGTTAAAGAAGCTATTCAGAAACGCCGAAGTATTAGAAGATACACATCAGACCCCGTATCGGATGACCTGATATTACAGCTTTTGGAAAGCGCAAGGCTTGCCCCGTCAGGCTCCAACACGCAGCCCTGGAAATTTGTTGTGGTGAAAGACGCCGAAACAAGAAAAAAATTGCAGTCGGCTTCGTATCATCAACGGCATGTTGGACAAGCGCCTGTCATCATTGCATGTTGCGCAGATATGAAGGCATTTGGAGAATTCCCGGAACGAATTGATGAACTGATCGATGCCGGCGCACTCCCTGCAAAAACCCGCGAAGTCTTCGTCCCGTCATTAAAAAAAGGCGGGATAAGCGCCGACACGAAATGGCATTTGCTCATTGCCGCTACAGGAAATACGGATATTGCCATTGAACACATCGTTCTTCACGCTGTGGAACTGGGCTTGGGAACATGCTGGGTCAGATGGTTCGATGACATGAAGGTCAAAGAAATACTCGACATCCCGAACAATATTGAAATTATCGCCTTGCTCCCGCTAGGCTATCCAGCAGAAAAGCCACCGCAAAGACCGAGATTTGCCCTTGAAAAAATTGTTTATTATGAAAAATATGGAAATCAAAAAATTTAAAAAACTCCTTGTTGCCAACCGCAGTGAAATAGCAATCCGGGTCTGCCGGGCAGCATATGAAATCGGCATACGAACGGTGGCAATCTACTCTCATGAAGACCGCTTTGCACTCCATCGATTTAAGGCGGACGAGGCATACCAGATTGGGAAGGGAAAAGACCCGGTAAAGGCGTATTTGGATATCGACGGCATCATTCAACTGGCAACAGAGAAGGAAGTGGATGCCATTCACCCTGGTTACGGGTTTCTCTCAGAGAACGCCAACTTTGCCCGCGCCTGTGAAAAGGCTGGCATTGCCTTCGTCGGCCCCCGTCCGGAAATTCTCGATATGCTCGGCAATAAAACCTCGGCCAAAACAATTGCAGAGAAGGCTCAGGTACCCATACTTTCCGGATGTAATCACCCCGTCAAAAGTCTTGATGAGGCCAAAGTTCTTTGCAATACCCTGGGTTATCCGGTTATTATCAAGGCTGCCCATGGCGGCGGCGGACGCGGTATGCGCGTGGTTCGCAATGAACTGGATTTAAGCCGTCGTCTTCTTGAAGCACAACGTGAATCCCTGACGGCCTTTGGTTCTGATGAGTGTTTCATAGAAAAATATGTCGAAAAGGCGCGTCATATTGAGGTGCAGATCCTAGGCGACAAATACGGCAACATTGTGCACCTGTTTGAACGTGATTGCTCACTCCAGAGACGTCACCAGAAAATTGTTGAGATTGCACCGGCACAGAATCTCGACGAAAACGTCAGGCGAAGTATCTACGAGGCAGCTGTTAACATATGTAAATCAGTTCATTATGATAACGCAGGAACCGTTGAATTTCTTCTCGATACAGAAACGAATCAGTTTTATTTTATCGAGATTAACCCCAGGATTCAGGTTGAGCACACGGTCACCGAAATCATTACCGGCTTCGATCTGGTGAAGAGACAGATTCTTATCAGTGCGGGATTTCCTCTTAATTCACCGGAAATTCTTATACCGAACCAGGAAGCGATTCTGATACATGGCATCGCCTTTCAGTGCCGGATTACCACCGAAGACCCTTCCAACAAATTTATTCCCGACTACGGCCGTGTCCAGCATTACCGTTCTGCCGGAGGGATGGGTATCCGGCTTGACGCCGGGACTGCCTTCTCAGGAGCCCTCGTAACACCCTACTATGATTCCATGCTGGTGAAAGTCACTGCCTATGGCTCCTGCTTTGAAGAAACCATACATCGTATGGACAGGGCATTGCACGAATTCAGGATTCGCGGCGTGAAAACCAATATCCCATTTCTCATTAATCTGATTAACCATAAAGATTTCCATAGTGGGAAATGCACGACACGTTTTATTGATGAAAATCACGATATCTTCCGCTTTCAAAGCCGCAGAGACCGCGCCTTTCGCATAATGCGTTTTATCGGAGACATTCTCGTGAACGGACACCCTCTTGTTAAGGAGGCACCTAAGACGGCTTGTCGCCGTGAAGCGCCGGTTCCCGCTGTTGACCGCAAACAAGCCAGACCCAAAGGCAGCCGTAACCTCCTTCTCGAAATGGGACCTGCCAAATTTGCACAGCATATTCTTAAAGAGAAGAAACTCTTGATTACGGACACCACCTTCCGCGATGCACATCAGTCCCTCCTGGCTACCCGCATGAGAACGGTAGATATGCTGAAAATAATAGACGTGTACTCAAGAAATCACGCGGATTTTTTCTCACTGGAAATGTGGGGTGGCGCAACGTTTGATACCGCCATGAGATTCCTCTGGGAATGTCCCTGGGAACGGCTGCACCACATGCGCAAGCTGGCCCCCAATATCCTTTTTCAGATGCTGCTCAGGGCATCGAATGGCGTTGGCTACACCAACTACCCTGATAACGTCGTCAGGGCATTTATCAGACAGTCTGCAGAAAGCGGCATTGACATTTTCCGTGTCTTCGATTCACTTAACTGGGTTGAAAATATGAAAGTAGCAATGGATGCCGTTCTGGAAACCCATGCCTTATGCGAAGCTGCCATCTGTTACACCGGCGATATTCTCCATCCAAAACGGAATAAGTACACGCTGGACTATTATGTAAAAATGGCGAAGGAGCTGGAAGGACTTGGCGCCCACATCCTGGCAATCAAGGATATGGCAGGACTCCTGAAGCCTTACGCCGCCTATGAACTGGTGAGTTCTCTGAAATCTGAACTGAAGATCCCCATACACCTTCATACCCATGATACGTCGGGCGGCCAGATCGCTACGCTTATCAAGGCAGCAGAGGCTGGTGTGGATATTGTTGACGCTGCCATAGGACCATTTTCCGGACTGACCTCGCAGCCCAATATGAATACCCTTGTGGAAATGATGCGTTTTCACGAACGAGACACGGGTATGGACTTCAAGGCGCTCGGATCGCTCTCAGCATACTGGGAAGTGGTCAGAGAGTATTATGAGATGTTTGAATCTATCCAGAAAGCAAGCACGGCAGAGGTTTATCACCACGAAATCCCCGGCGGGCAATTTACCAACCTCTTCCAGCAGGCACAATCTATGGGTTTGGCACACCGCTGGCACGAAATCACCAACGTCTATGCAGACGTCAATCAGCTTTTTGGGGATATTGTGAAAGTCACTCCATCTTCAAAAGTCGTCGGAGATATGACCCTCTTTCTCGTAACGAATAACATCAATGCCCGCGATATTATCGTCAATTCCAGGGATATCTCCTTCCCCACCTCAGTAGTAGAATTCTTTGAAGGCCGTCTCGGTCAGCCTACCGGAGGTTTCCCGCGAGAAGTGCAGGAGAAAATTCTGCGCGGCGCTCCGGCTTCTACGGAAAGACCCGGCGCTAACCTGCCACCCGTGAATCTTGATGAAATCAAAGAAAAGGTTGAAACACGTGTCTCACGAACAATTACTAAAGAAGAGCTTATGTCCTATTTGATGTATCCTGACGTCTTTGTTCACTATGCCGAGCACCGGAAGAAATATGACGATGTTTCCGTTATTCCCACGGATGTCTTCTTTTATGGCCTGCCCATAAACGAAGAAGTCTCCATTGAAATCGAGGAAGGAAAGACGCTGATTTTCAAACTTGTAGCCATGAGCCCGGTAAATGCGGAGGGAAACTGCACCGTATTTTTTGAATTTAATGGCCAGCCGCGTGAAGTAGTTATTGCCAATCGCAAGGTAGCTGCCTCAGTGATCAAACGCCCTCAGGCAGATGATGAAAATGCCAAACATGTCGGGGCTCCCATGCCGGGCATGGTCGTCAATGTAAAAGTAGCGGCCGGAAATAAAGTCAGTAAAAATGATCCGCTTCTTATTATGGAAGCCATGAAGATGGAAGCGACTGTTTATGCAGAACACGATGGTGTAATCGGCCAGGTCCTGGTTAAGGCAAAAGAGAGTGTTGAGGCAAGAGATCTCCTGATCGTCTACCAATAACAAGCTGATATGGGGCAATATCAGAGGTTTTGATCATTTCATGATTGCGCCCGTCTTTTCATCTCATATTTACCTGAGCGGTGTTTGACAAAACCGGCACGCATTTTTTTATGGGTAACGCAATAATGAAGGTACTTCCCTTTCCAAACATACTTTTTGCCCATATCTTGCCACCGTGCAATTCAACCAGGCGCTTTGCAAGAGCCAGACCAAGTCCGGTTCCTTCGTACTGCCGTGAAAATGAACTATCAATCTGGCAAAAAGCCTTAAATAATTTATCCATGTCTTCCTGCCGGATTCCAATACCCGTGTCACTCACGGCAATTTGAACATGTTGATTCATAAGCTTTGCATTAATGGAAACCCTGCCATGATCTGGCGTAAATTTGAAGGCATTCGAAAACAAGTTGTACAGAATCTGCTTGAATTTTACTTTATCAGCGGTTATCGGCGGTATGTCCTCATGAATATACGTACGCACGCTGATACCTTTCTTATGGAAAGATCCTTCGACGGTATTTAATACCTCATGAATGGTCTCTTCTACCGGGAAGACCTCAAACTGAAGCTCTAATTTTCCAGCCTCGATCTTTGAAAGGTCAAGAATGCCATTGATCATGTTCAGGAGGTGCTGCCCACTACTATGAATATCACCCACAAAGTCTTTTTGCTCCGTATTGAGGGAGCCGCTCACTTCGTCGCGTAAAACCTCGGCAAAGCCAATAATGGCATTTAACGGGGTACGCAGTTCGTGTGACATGGTTGCTAAAAACTCTGACTTGAGTTTATTGGCCTTTTCAAGTGCCACATTTGCCTTCTGAAGTTCCTCGGTGCGTTCTGCAACCCTTTTCTCCAAGATAACATTCATGTCTTGAAGCCTGGTAATACGCATGAAATCAAGCCATGAAGCTACGTCTTCATATTCGGCAATATTCAGCCCCCGCCGTTCTTCTTCCGGACTTACCCGGATGCCTATAGTCTTCTTTATGCACCAGAAAAAGAGCATGCCCAGACCGAATGACCATGCAAAGGCCACGCCGACACCTATCGCCTGAACGCCAAGCTGATGCATGCGGTTACCATTTTCCACCAGAAGTTTGGTTGTATCACCAAAAGGGGCAACACAAAGCGTCCCGATAGCGCCACCTACCCCATGAACCGCAACTGCAGAAACGGGATCGTCTATCCTCAGCACCTTTTCAATGAAATCCTGGGCGAGGATTGACAGGATACCAGCAATAAGACCAATGTAAACAGCGCCATCGGGACTTACCAGATCTGACCCTGCAGTAACTGCCACTAAACCGGCCAATATTGCCGTAAAGAGCTTGCTGGCATTGAGTTTCTTCTCTCTTACATAATTAAATATCAGCGCCGATACCCCCGCTGCAGCCGGAGATAGATTGGTGTTGGTAATAACAAGCCCAATATCTGCGCTTGCCTTGAGCAAACTGCCACCATTAAATCCAAACCAACCAAACCAAAGGAAAAAGGTACCTATGGTAACTAACGGAATATTGTGGAGACCCATCTGGTTAGAAGAACCGTCCGGATTGTATTTGCCAAGCCTTGGCCCCACGACAATAGCCCCTGACAGGGCAAACCATCCGCCAACAGAATGCACGATCGTAGAACCTGCAAAATCAATAAACCCCAATTTTTCCAGCCAGCCTGACTGTTCCGGGCAAAAAAGATGCCCCCACGCCCAATGGCCAAAAACCGGATAAATAATGCCGGTTACAAATACGACTGCGATAACATTGGAAACAAAATTTGACCGTTCGGCAATAGCTCCTGTCAAAATGGTAGCAGCAGTAGCAGCAAAGACCAATTGAAAAAAGAAAAAACTATACGCTAAATTGCCCTGATGTAACATTACTCCCAGAGCAAAGAAATGGTCTGTGCCGATCCAGCCGGAATAGCTGTTGCCAAACATCAATCCAAATCCGGAAATATAAAACGTAAGGGAAGCGACCAGGGTGACCATGAGGTTTTTGATACAAACACTGATGACATTTTTGGATTGTGCAAATCCCGCTTCATAGGAAGTAAAGCCAAGTTGCATGAAAAACACCATGCAAGCCGCAGCCATAACCCAGATGTGATTCATGTTTATTTGTATGTTTTCCATATCGAATATACTATCCGTAATGTTGTTATGATCATGATGGGGACGATATTATAATCCTGTCAATTTGGTTCGATTCATTCTGTCCCTCTTCTTCCGAAGCTATTTGTAATCCGATAACAGGTTGCGTTTCGTTCGTTATCCGCCTGATTACGAACTGTTTCTTTTTCAGGAAATGATCTACGATGAAATCCGCTACACGTGGTTCAATTGGAGATTCGCCTTGCAACGTGACGACCTGTCCATTGTTCCGCAGAAGATCAGTAGCCTCTAATTTCAAGGAAACGCCTTCGCGGGAATAATCACACAGGGAGGCTTTTATTGTCGTTTTTCGATCCTGCAAACAGACCTCTAACAACGGTTGCTTCCACTCCCATACCTGGCGGGGAAATTTGCGTCGATCGTTACTATATGGCGTACGGCATTTAGACGCATGTAGCGCATCGAAAACATATTTCAACCTTGAAGCATGTGAATCGATAGTCTCTTTAATAATCCGATTGCGGTCTGCTATTCGAGATTCCATATGAAACAAGTCTACACAAGACGTCAGCCATAACTTCAGAAAATGATCTTCGAGTATCTCAAAAGGTTTTCCGCTTTGCTGCATCTGATATTTAAACACCGGCATATGAGCTCCGACGCAGAGATTCGATGAACGCTGGCTTGCGCTTCGTCCAAAGGTATATGGCTGAAAATGAGCCATATTATCAATAATCATAAGCCAGCCTGTTGGATTTTGCGCATAGAATCTGACTGCAGATTCAATATAAGGATAGTTCTGAAGCCTGTCAAAAGTATGGGCAAAATCGCTGTAGAGTCGCAAATGAAAGATAGGATCATCAGTTGACAGTGTTTTTGTCCTGTCCGTATTGATTATCTTTTCAACCTCATGGGCGGTGCTCTCATAAAACGTGCGGAAAACTGCTGTCTCTTGAAACACGTCAAGGAGAAGAATCTTGATGTCGAGCCCCTTAGCTATCTTTTCGTTCAGGGTGGAAAGCAATTCATCGAGATGGACATTTTCCGAGAAGGTAACACCGAGAAGCCAAACCCGTTTTTCTGCATTTTCAACAGCATCGTAGACATCACTTTTTACATCTTTACGGGAGCAATAGATATTCGTTAACCCGCAGAGGGCTGCCGACCCGATAAGCCGGTTGGTATGTTGCAGGGATTTTTCTAAGGAATTTCTGTTGTCATCAATCAGTTGGTGAGTGGCTTGAAGGGTCTCTTTTAAAATACTTCGTATATGCGCAAATATTTCCCACCATAGATATGCATATTCCATAATATGCACACACATTATAGCACTGAAGACAAGAAGCAGATGCTTCACGATCTCCGGAATATTGTGCCAGTAACGGGGTAACAGAATGTTCATAGTAACTGCGATAAAAAAGAATAAACATGCTATTACCATCCTAATAAACGGTCTCGGTCTTTCATTCATAAATCATCACCTCCGTGTGAATGAACATTGCTCCGGCTTGTCAAGTAAGTTCACGCAGAGCACTTGCATGTTACATTCAGACCGCGGAATTACTCGCTTGTCTATGGTTATTATAGGCAAGGAAAATTAATTTAAGATGTATTCATTCAAATACTCCTCTTAAAAGGCAAAGTAAATACCAATCTCATAAAATAAGATTATATCCGTCATCGTCCTTGCTGTAAGATCTGATTCCCGCTGGACTTTCAATTATAAATAAAGACAGAATATACTACATAAAAGTCACTAGTTTTATTTAATACCATCGATAAAAGTGTGCCATGTCACATAAGTGTGTCGTCACAAAAGTGTGCCATGACGCACATTAATACTCTCTATAACAATCATACCACAAATTTTTCATTTTTCAACAAACCCTGAACGAAAAGTTACTGTGAAAGGGTGGTGGTGTGGATAAAAGGTAAATTATGCCTTCGGCGACTTTCCCCTCCTGTTTCCCCCAGTTTACGGGGGGATTATGGGGGGTAATTGAAATTCCTATACATAACTATACGTTGGTATAAAAAGAAGGTTATTCATGTTTCCCTTTGCATATTACATTATCTTTTGGGTTGTGTGATAGAAAAAGTTTTGTGGGTCCTGGGGCTGGCTTCAGGCTGAGATTATCATACCATCCGGCAACACTTCCATGCATCCAATCCTGCCGTGTCTCTGTAAAGACAGTAATTACCTCTTTCGATGGAATGATTATCAGAGAAAATTCCACCCATGGTGAAATAGCATTACCGCCGATATAATATTTGTTCAACGCAGTATAGGCAAGTGCCGGATTCCAGGAACTATCAAGGATTCCGATAATTGCTACATCCCCTATGTCATCACCATAAAATGACACGTAACCAGTTAACACATAAGGGGTATTTACAATTACCTTAACTTCCTGATAAAGCCCCCCTCGCGCAGTTCCACCAGAACCAACTTGTTGTGTCAGGGCAAAGAAACCGCTGGTACTGGGTGGCACAGGAATTCCAATATTGCCAGGAAGAGCAATCGTCAGATGTACCGGCAATTCTGCCGGCGCTCCATCACCATCCCATGGATAGGTTTCCCAATACCTCCAACCCGTAATGTCCCCTGTTTCAAAATCACCGTTTTTCAGTATTTCAGCGGCAAATAATGAACGTATGAACACGATAAGTATGAATACCAGGACACTATATTTCATTTGGTGTACAACATAAATTAGGCCTTCAGCTACTTTCCCCCCTGTTTCCCCCCGTAAACGTGGGGATTATGGGGATAATTGAAATTCCTATACTTGTTAAAAAAACTGACCACATACATTTCTCTATTTCCGCTTTGGTTTCAATCTCTTATATGTTGCGTACTCTTTATCGGCTTCATTTTTCAGACCCTTTTTATCATAGACAATACTTAGATTAAAATGGGCAATGGCGCAATTTGGGTCTACTTCAATAGCCTTTTTATATTCCTCGATTGCCTCGTCATACATCCCTTTGCGCAAATAAAGATCGCCTATTTCGTTATACACCTCAGGGGTTTTTGAACTCAAGGTGTCGAGAGAAGATTCTGGCGCCACAGACACAGGTTTTGCTTCCGCCACATGAGACTGCTGCGACTCAGATGACACAAACTGCCGGTGCTGAATTACCGGCACGGATAGAGTTACCGTCTTGATTTCTTTTGCGCGCAACAAACTCAGCTTTGCTTCTTTGCCGGCGGTTTTTTCAATGAGTTGTTTCAAATGGTTCCGGTTCTCAATTTTTTCCCCATTTAATTCCACAATGAGGTCTTCTGTCATAATATTCGCGGCAAATGCAATGCTTCCCGGTTGAACATGAACAACAATGACACCCTGTTGTTTTATCTTATATCCGAACCAATTCTTGTTCTCCTGGGTAAGATTGCATAACAAAAGCCCCAGATGATTGTGGGATTCCAGGAACGTAATTGCCATACCTTTGCACCACGAAGTATATCTTACGCCATAATCAGTCCCTCCCAATTCACCATACCCATCCCACGTTTTTGAAGCCCCCGTGTCGTATTGAACATTAATCACTGCCTGCGCGCCCACCGCACGACCTTTTTCTTCTATTTTAGATGCCAAAATATCATGCCCGGAAAAACCGTACTCACCCAGACTGACTTCGCCTAATTTTTTATACGTAACATCAATATCCCCTGCACACACAAATATTGCTTCTTTGTTTTGTACACCAGCGGATTGCCTTGCCTTTTTGGGTTCAAGGCTTGCTTCTTCTTTCTGAAAAGGGGATATTTTTTTAAAATACTGGGATGAACCACAGCCTGTCATAAGAATGGCAAGGGCGAAAGAGAGCAGTTTTTTAGTATTCATTCTTTTTTTTGTTCTTTCTTATAAATTTCGACTTTATTTTTGATTCAATATTGATCATATATCGATGGTAAAATTTTGTCTTCTTCAACTTAGCAACAAGAGCCGGTTTTCCAGGGAAACTGGTAAGATATAAACCGGCAAAGATGGCAAGGAGTCCCGGGCCTGGGGTGAAAATCAATATACAACCAATGATCAGGAGAAAGACACCACCGGTATTTTTCGCAACGTTTTTTATCACCTTCTTCAACCGCATTTCCTCAGCATAAAATATTTGTGAACAGGGCGTGACATCTTAATAAACACCTTTTGTCCAACACGGGCGGTTTCAATAGACTCATGGTATTCATCCCGGAGGTCCAACAGTACCTGAGTAAAATCCTCACTTAAACGTCTTCCCATTATTTCTACAGAAGTATTGCCTAAAATCCGGTTTTTTACCATAACCTCAGCCATATCATCGGGAAGGACATTATGAATCATACCGAGATAATCATATTCTTTCAGGTAACGGTCTCCGGGGTGCGATGTCTGGCTGTCATATCCTTGATTTCCAAAAAAGAATCCTGCTCCGTATTCCCGGTGACTAACCTTTTCAAGCTCAGTTAACCATCTCTGATCATACACATAGCTATAAGGATCAGCAAAGTAACGGTCCAAAGCCTCACGGTATACCCTGGTCACGGCCGCAACATAATACGGGCTTTTCATACGACCTTCAATTTTCCATGCCGTAATGCCGGCATGGACCAATTCCGGGATATATTGAATCATACAGAGGTCTTTGGAACTCAGGATAAAGGTGCCACTTTCATCCTCGGTAATCGGATATGACTCATGGGGCCGTTTTTCTTTTTTTAATACATATTGCCACCGGCATGAATGGGAACAGTCTCCGAGGTTGGCGTGCCGGTTGGCCATAAAGCTGCTTAAGAGACACCGCCCTGAATATGACATACACATAGCGCCGTGCACAAAGACCTCGGTTTCTGCCTGAGAATCGTTCGTAATCTCCCGGATTTCCCCCAGGGTCAGTTCCCGTGCAAGCACTACTCTCTTCACACCTTGCCGGTGCCAGAACTCAACGGATTTCTCATTCGTGGTATTAGCCTGGGTGCTGAGATGAACCGGAATATGGGGAGCAATTTCCCTCACGGTTAAAAATATCCCCGGATCTGAAACAATTACGGCATCTACCGGTACGTCTGCAAGCTTTGCCAAGTAAGAACGTATGCCGGAAACGTGATAATTACGTGCAAAGATGTTCAGGGTAAGATAAATTTTTTTCTCCCGCTTATGAACCCAGTCAGCGGCCTCTCCGATTTCTTGTAATGTCAGATTGGAGGCGCCCATCCGCAGGTTAAAACCTTCTCCCCCCACATAAACCGCATCGGCGCCGTATTCAATCGCCGTTTTGAGTTTTTCAAGGTCTCCGGCCGGCGCCACCAATTCCGGTTTTTTGCATAATGTGTCGTTTTTATGGGTCATCTGCTGATTCTGTCTGAATAATTCTGTGAAATTAACTGAGCGGCAATCATATCAACACGGCCCTTCCGTTGCTTCCTGAATATTTGAATACTCTTTCGTCGGCAAGCCCTGTGCGATAATTCCAAGCGGGTCGCTTATTGCAAGCCCGACTCGTTTTTCGTCATAATCAATTTCAAGGGTATACATATTTACACACGAAGAAATTTCGACAATCTACCTGTACGCCCTTGTAAAAGGGAAGAAAACGAGGGTAACCAAATACAAGCTGACAGAGGTCTATGGTAAATTATTGCAGATATTTTACCCGTTATACAGTAAAATGTTACTTTTCAATAAATTTTTTACCATCCCCTTTTCTTTTCCCTTGCCCAAAAAGAGGAAACGAAGCAGGCTTTGGATGAGGCTGTACTGCACTATGAATATCCAAGACACAACAACATGACCCCTGTACCTATAGGCATGAGCAAATTGTCCAGCGATCTCAGGGGCAGTGACTCGATAATACTGGAAAAGAAAGCAGTAAGTAAGGCAGGGAATAGAGGTAAATAGATCGATCCGCACAGAAAAGCCACAATCCAGGCAGCGCAAGAACCTTCAATGCTTTTCTTAATGTTATAAGGAATTCTATGATTACCCAGACTCATGCCAACGATTGCAGCTGCGGTATCAGCAAAGGCCACAATCCAGATAACGGTGCTTGCAATGCCACTTGGGAAAAACAGCAAGCAAAGACCGGCGCCCAGAACCAGGGTTATTGGTCCATAGGCAATACCGCGTTCCTCCAATTTACGGATGCTCGACCTCGTTACACCGCCAAAAAAGGGAAGCGAATATCCGTTGAGCCTCAAACACTCTGAAATGAGATAAACAATCACTATGAAAAAAAGTGTTATCAACGTTGCATGGTATAGAAAATGTGCAAACACCGGTGTAAAGGCAATGAGGATATGTAAGAGTTTTCTCCTGATTTCCTGATACCAGGAATGGGCAAATTGCTTGCGCATTCCGGCAAACAACGTCTTATAAGAATCGGCATCTTCGACATCCATAATATCCAGCACCTCTGACAGATTTCCGCTGTCAATCAGATACTGTGCCCGCTGCCGGACGGCATAATGCGCATTGACACCAATGTTAACGCCCGCTCTCTCCATAATATCAATGTTATTACGGTCGTCTACCAGGACAACGGTGTTTTGCCATGAAAGATTGTTTTTGCTCAAGATCTCTTCAATAAGGACTTTTTTCCCGCCGGGTCTCAAAAGCTGCCCAAGCACCGTGCCGGTTAACCGGCCGGTATTCGTGGCTATCTCTAAACCATAGCCATGATTCGCAGATAATCTTGCCGCAAGGCCTTTCACAAAAAAATCCGGTACACCGCTGCTGATGAACACCACCAGATAGCCATGCTTGCGTAACGTCTCAATCGTTTCCCTCGCATGCCTTATCACAGGGATATTTTCATACACCCTTTGAGCCTGTCCGAGCGTAACACCGCTAAAACGCGCATACACCCGCGTAATCAGCTCATGGATCGATATTTTATCCATATTAAAGAGGAGACAGAGCAATGTTGTGCGCAGGTACACCCATATCCCCAGGGAACGTGCGAGATGTAAAATAAATTGTCCTTTAAACAGGACTCCATCCACATCCATAACAATGAGTTTTTTCGCCTTCATGAGCGCTGGTGTGGAATTCGGGTGGATCCTTTGGTTCTGTGTCTGCGGAGTTATGGGTATCGGTACCATGGAATTCGGGAACTGCTGAGAATTAAAACATTCCCCCTACAATCCGTTTGGCAACGCCTAAACCAACAAACACAATTACGGGAGAAAAATCTATGCCCCTGAAAGGTGGAATGAGTTTTCGCACGGGATTTAGCACGGGATCAGTAATTTTATACAAAAATTGTACCGCCTGGTTATAGGGATTGTGCGGCACCCACGAGAGTACGATTCTTATAAGCAATGCAATTTCGTAAAGACTAATGAGTTTGCCGAGAATATCTCCCACGCGAAAGCTCCTTTTTACACGGAATAAAAATAGATGTTTTTGCCTCTCACTACAATATTCAAATGGAAGAAATTTTAACACAGCTCCATGTGCAGAGCAACAAAAATAAATATGCGAACAGATACGCAGGGATAGAATCTGATCGCTTGTATTCATGGAAATTGCATGGTATAATTTGGAAGTTTTTACCGTAAGCTTATAACATAGTTCCAGAATCATTTTGCGAATTTTTTTAAGGGATGTTGCGTTGAAAATTAGGACTAACTCCATAGGAATTAAGGCAATTACCCAAATTATTTTGGATGAAATTCATTCGGTACTCGAAAAGATCGATGAGCATCCCTATGAAGACCTCATATCATCCATTCTTTCAGCAAAGAACGTATTCGTTACCGGTCAGGGCCGGTCAGGGCTGGTATCCCGCACCTTTGCCATGAGACTCACCCATATTGGCCTGAATGCCTACTGTGTCGGCGACGCGACAACCCCGAACATCGATCAGGGAGA
Source organism: Candidatus Brocadia sp. WS118 (assembly GCA_007618135.1). Taxonomy (GTDB): domain Bacteria; phylum Planctomycetota; class Brocadiia; order Brocadiales; family Brocadiaceae; genus Brocadia. Next base: position 130,208 of record PHFX01000152.1, read on the forward strand.
CCTTCTGATCGCCTGCAGCAGTTCAGGCAGCACGCACATTACCCGGTATATTGCAGGGTTGGCAAGAAAGGCCAATGCAACGGTCGTCGCCGTAACCTCTCAGAAAAATTCCCCGCTTTCCGGACAGGCAGACATTGTCGTTGAACTACCCGTAAAGGAAGTAAGCACCCATCACAAGGATAGCGGGTCCATTCAGTTTCGCAGTACGCTCTTTGAGCAGGCATGTTTGGTCTATTTGGACGGGGTTATCCTTTCACTGGTAAAAAAACTCAAGAGTTCAGAAAACGAAATGCATAAACGGCACTCCAACCTGGAGTAAAACTTTTCAGAGAAAATTGCGAGGAATCTTTATGAAACTGCGGCTGTTAATCACTTTGTCGCTTATAACCTTTTTTGCGTCAAATGTAGCCTTTGGGCAGGAAGCAAGTTCTGCCATCATGTCAATTCCACAGCGGATTGGGAATTTTATCGGTGGAGCCAGCCCCTTCATCATCATAGGATTTGGTATATTGTTGATCTTTATGCAGAAGCTGGCAAAGTTTATCGGTATCATCCTCTTGATCATAGGAGTGGTGCGAATAATATTTTTGTTCATTCATTAGCTTGTAATTCCCAACGCCGAACGCGTCGGAAGAGACAAAATCCCTGTCTGCCCGACGGGCAGGCGAAGCACGAAATCTGTGGATCAACCCTGTCAGGGTTGATCTTGTTCGTATTCCGCTAAAAATGTCAAAATATTTTTGAGAAGATACTATTACTTTGGCTCAAAGGTAAATTTTTGCCCCCCAATCGATGCCTCGTACATTAAACCCGTTTTCGACAAGGTAACGACTGCAACTCCGTCACTGTAAGCCGCATCTGCAGAAACCCCGGAGGTGGCGACTATTGCAGAAGCCTGTGCCCCTAATTTAACCTTGTTAGCCTTGAAGTCTTCAAGGGTATTTTTATCCTTGAAAAAAATGATCTCGCTGTATTTTTGACCTCCAATTTGTGCGCCAAAAGTCACTTGTATCATATCAGCGGTGCCAATGAAGCTCCCCTTTTCAAATACTTCACCATTCCCGTGGGCAGCCCCTATGCCGAACCCCCCTTTTGTTACCGTAGGAAACACCGCATAACCGTAAGCCTTTTCAAAATAGATATCCAAATACGGATAGCGATTTTTAAAATCTGTAATGACCTTCGCAACCAGTGAATGGGTGATATCAACGTCCTGACCCATTGTCGCTTCGGATACAGACGGTCGCCATCCTGCGTAAAGGGATCCGGTTACGATGCTCGTTAAGCTGATTGCAATAAGATTTGTTATCAGTACTTTTTTCATCTCTTACTCCTTCAAGCAATAAATACGTTTTTAGTCTTAAGGAAACAACAGACACCTGGAAACAGTTTAGCATCCGATGCAGGAAATAGCAAACAGACTCTCTTTTTATGGACCCTTATCAAGAATTGCGTTACAGGGAAAATTATGGATACATAAAAAACTACTTTCGCGCTGCCGGCACAATGGTTAATTTTTCACGCCTTCCGTTTCTGAGCACGGTTACCTCGATAGGCTTGCCGAATCCCGCTATATCCATCAGGTAATTATAATCATAAAGATTGGTGATCTTGTTGCCCGCAATTTCGATAACGACATCTCCGTCTTTCATTCCCGCCTTATCTGCCGGCCCATCCTTTTTCACCGTGTTTATCCTCACACCTTCTTTCGTTTCACCGGTAAAATCAGGCACCGTCCCCCAGGAAGTCCTTCGGGTGACTTTTTCTGTTCTCTGTTCTTCCGGCTGTGCAGCTTTCACGTAATCAGGACGTTCAGCATTCTTAACCAAATCAGCTACTATGGATCGCGCGAACCCGGCAATCCTTACCATCCCTTCATAATTCAGGGTTACCGGGTCATCCGTCGGCCTGTTATAATCCTCGTGTACACCGGTAAAGAAATGGATTACGGGAATACCCTTCGGGTAGAATGAAGTAACATCGGTGGGTTGGTACGGGTCATGGAGCAGCTTTACCTGAAATCCCGCCTTTACATTATTTTTTTCAATGAGACTGCCCCAGGCGTTTGACGAACCGATGCCTTCTACAATCAGATTGTTTTCTTTCAGCCGACCCACCATATCAAAATTCATATAGGCAATAACGTTTTTCAGAGGAACCGCCGGATGCCCGGCAAAATAGGAAGAGCCAAGACATCCCAGTTCTTCCCCTGACCAGAGCGCAAAAACGATTCCGCGCTTCAATGTCCGTGGATTCTTTCTCCGTTCTTCCGCAAGAGAAGAAGCTAATTCCAGCACGATAGAAACACCCGATGCATTGTCATCTGCCCCATTGTGTATCTGACCTTCTTCACCCTTGTGCGCCAGCGAATCGACCCCACCGTATCCTATGTGGTCATAATGGGCGCCAACGATAACGCACTCAGCGCCTTCATTCCCTTCACCAGGAGGCAGGAAACCCAGGACATTACGGTCTGTTTCTTTTATCTGCTCAACCGCAGTGGCAATTTTTACCCTTACCTCCGTCAAAGGAAAACTACCCTCGATTTGTGGATTTTCCCCATCCAGGCCAGCCTGAACCGCTCCAAGATTCTTGCCGGAACCAGCAAAGAGTGCTTCGCCTACCGCGCCGCTTACTGAAACCACGCTGATTCCCGAATCCGCAGATGCCTTATCACTGGAAAGGGGGATCAGTTTCCCTGCACCGGAAGACCCCGGACCGATAACGACTAATAGTGCCTTTGCCCCGCGTTCACGCGCCAGCATTGCCTTATAACGCAATCCCGCATATCTGCTGAGTTCCAGATGCCTTTTCATATCAACCTTTTCAGGCACGTGATGGAGAATCAAAACAACTTTTTCTTTTACGTCAATACCGGCGTATGAATCGTACCGACTCACTTCGCTTCCCGAAACGGATAGTCCATAGCCGGCAAAAACCAGCTGCCCTTCAACCTCGCCGTTGGCGGTAAACTCCAAGGGGAGAAAATCCTTTCCCACTTCAAAAGATATCGTTTTTTTCCCGTCCCCTTCTTTCACCATCTGAAAGTGGTTTTGATCCGGGATTAATTTTGATCCGGAGACAAAGGGAAATTCCTGAAAGTAACTTCCCTTATCGCTAAGGGGCTTTAATCCGATCTCATTAAAATAGCCGGCGAGGTAATGCGCCGCCATTTGGGTGCCCCTGGTACCCGTCATCCTGCCTTCCAATTCATCAGAAGCCAGGTAGTATACCTGCGCTTGAAGGTCGGCGGAAGTAATTTCCGGAGAAAACTGATGTCCGCCATTTCTGCCTTCATCAGGCTGTTTTCGGATAGGGTCGTTTACGGCGCCTTGCTTCATCGTACCGGCAGGGACAGCCGGCAGAATTGCCTGAGCTTCAGACCTTTTGCCGGATAATTGTAAGGCCTCCCGTGCTGCCTCGTGATTCCATGCAGCCATAAATAATTGAGAATCGCCGGTTGATGTGCGTCCGGAAGTCCAGGAAAGCTGTTTGCCATCGGGTGAAAATACCGGCAGACCATCAAACCGGTCCGTAAACGTCACGCGTACAGGCTCTTTTTCTCCTTGCATGTCAACAAGAAACAATTCACAATTCGTAAATCCATGTTTATTTGAGTGAAAGATGACATACTCGCCCGATGGATGATAATAAGGGGCCCACGACATTGACCCGAAATCGGTCAGTCTGCGCACGTCTGACCCATCCAGCTTCATAGTATAGATGTCCGCCAGCATGCCGTTCTCATTGAAATGCCGCCAGATAATCCTTTCACCATCAGGACTGAAAAAGGGACCTCCGTCGTAGCCTTCCCAGGTGGTTAATCGTTTTTGATCAGAACCATCGGCATTCATGATATAGATCTCGCCAAAATAGCCAGGATTGGTTTCCATGCGCTTTCGATCTTCCGGCGAAAGCTTTTCCATGGGATAGGCATCGCGTAGTGAACAAAACACAATTTTGTTTCCATCGGGAGAATAAGCGCCTTCCGCATCATAACCAGGGGCGCTTGTTAAACGCCTTAATGAAATCCCATTACGTTTGGCTGAAAAGATATCGTAATGAGCGTCATAATCCCAGGTAAAACGGCGTTTCTTGCCAGAGGCACGGAACTCAATTTCCGACTGTTGCTTTGTCTTGGCATCTGAATCCAAGTGGGTTGAGGCAAAGAGTACCTCGTCTGAATTGGGTCTGATAAATGAACAGGTGGTTTTTCCTGTTCCCGGTGAAATTCTATGAGTATCCCCTGTCTCCAGACTCATCATATAAATCTGATAGAAAGGGTTTTCAGAGTCACGCTCGCTCTGGAATATTAAATGTTTTCCATCCGGAGAAAAATATCCCTCTCCGGCGCTTTTCCCCTGATACGTTAATTGACGGATGTTTGTTAAAAATTGCCCTTCGCCCTTTTCAACTCCGTCACCGCATATTACCCCTCCGTCAAGACACAGCACTAACATGAGCACAAAAAATATAAGCGTTGAAATTATTTTTCGCATAACAATGGTCCTTCCCCTCCTGCTTGCCTTAAGTGTCACATGCTTAACCAAGCAGGTAAATAAAGCCGAAATATGGTATTACTGGGTAAAAAATTCTTTTTTGTAAGTTTTTCAACACGCCCCTTACACACCCGAAAGGTAGGTCAACCGTCCCCGATTGACATCATAAACGGCAAGCGCGGACGCTTGCCCTACCAATGAGGGGATTTGGTTGCGGCGTAGCCGAGCTATGGTATTATTGAAGATTAAAGAATATTTGAGTTTATGTATAAAAAACATTTTTGAATAATAATAAACCGTGTATCAGCTGTCAATACATAACTCAGCCTGGTATGAAACATCTGTAGAATTTCTCAATTGACAGAAAGCCGCGGGCATGCTATAAAAAGCAAGATTTTCGAAAGATTGATTTTTATGAAACGACCTGTATTTTCATGCTAAGGAATTTCAATTATCCCCCATAATCCCCCCGTTTACTGGGTAAACAGGGGTGAGGAAAGTTGCCGATGACCTAATTTAATATTATAGAGAAAGGAGATACGATGAATGCGGTTAAACAGTATTTTTTAGCAACAATGTTCTTGTCTCTTTTTTTTGTTGGACTAACAAATTTGCTTGCCAGTTCAGGCACACAAAGCCCTTCGGTCCATTGGGATTACGAAGGGGAACTGGGGCCTGATCATTGGGATAGACTCGTGCTCGAAAATTGGCATTGCAAAATTGGCGATATGCAATCACCTATCAGTATTACCATAACGGAAAAGGCCAAACTGGACGAGATCATCTTTCATTACCATCCAACCCCTTTAAAGATCATCAACAATGGTCATACCATTCAGGTCAACTATGAAAAGGGAAGCTACATAACTATTGGTCATAAGAAATACGACCTTGTGCAGTTTCACTTTCATACGCCGAGCGAGCACGTCATACATGGGAAACATTACGATATGGAGGCGCATTTAGTACACAAGGGTGACCATGGCCATCTCGCAGTGGTTGCTGTACTCATTGACAAAGGCAAAGAAAATGCCTTCATAAAAACCCTGTGGAGCAACTTTCCAAAAGATGTGGGCACAGAACACATTGTTTCTGAGATAAAGATATGTGCAAAACATCTCCTTCCAAAGAATACCGCAGCATATTATACCTATCCTGGTTCGCTTACGACACCGCCTTGCACGGAAAATGTGACTTGGTTCATCTTAAAGACTCCAATCGAGGAAACGAAAGCAGCGTTGGATAAATTTACTTCATTATTCAAGCATGACGCAAGACCTATTCAACCTGTTCATGGCCGGGTTGTAAAGGAAAGCAACTAATTTGTGAACTATTGTGGCTAAATTAAAGCTCGATCTGCACGACATCTGTAAAAAAGGATATTTCATTGAAAGTGAACTCAACCGGGTTATATCTGAAGCCGTGGAGAAAAGGATTGCATTAGTGGAAATTATTCCCGGCAAGGGATCTGGGCAGTTAAAGAAGACCGTATTGCGTTTTCTCGACCGTCCCGACATCAAAAAGCTGTATCACCGTATCGAGAAAGACCGTGATAATTTTGGAAGACTCTTTGTACATTTCAGGCATTAGCAGAAATTACTCTATAGACGGAAAATATACACTTTAGCCGTTTGAAAAATTGCCTTTAAATAAACCACCGCTGTTTGTGCTGCTTGTTCCCAAACTCCTGTTTGGGAACACCATTACAGAGAAACTGAGTTTCTCGTCCATTACACTCCCAAACAGGAGTTTGGGAGCGAGCAATATTGCAATTATTGGAAATTTTTAAATAGCTAAATTGGTAACAATTTAGCTTCTTGAAAATGTATTTCAGTTTATGTTCCCGTTTATATGTTCCAACGGTAGAAAGAAAGCGATTTGTTCTCAAGCGCCCATTTTTTCAGCGTTATCGTCTGGATATAGATGTATTCCTTGAGCGACAAGGTGTCTTTCTGGCTTTTTTTCTCCACCTCCGCCTCAAACTGTTCTATGAATTTTTTGACGGTGTCTTTTTTCAGAATGAGCCCCCTCTCGGCCTCAACAAAATCATCCCGGCCAAACACCTTCAGATTGATCAGGCGGATAATAAACCGGTCAATCCTCGCCCTGAATAATTCTTCAATATCACACACGAGAAACTCGTAGTTATCCTGCGGGAGATAACAATTAACCAGGTGTGTCAGAATGTCATGATCGACAGAAGGGAAAAAGTCCTCGATGTTCGATTCAATCACATACTGATACCCTTCTGCAATGGCAGTCTGAATTATTTCGATGGACTTCTGCCGTGAGACTCCCTTTGTGTGACTAAGAGAGGGTGGTGCATTTTCGTGACCTTTTGTGGGCCTTTGGCTCATGAATGTTTATTCTGCAAAAATTTCTTTCCCCCTTTTCATGAGGACATGTTTTAGCAAGTCTTTTCCACTACCCCCTACACCCTCTTTGCTAAGGGGGATTTGGTGCGTGTTCACTGCTATATGGAATTGTCCAAGAAGTCCCAAAAATCAACGGATACCCTTTCTGCATCAGGGATATCTATCGTAGTGAGAATATTTCAACAAATAGCGTTTGACACATTAGGGAAAGATGTGATAATTTAAAATCTTATGATACATCATGAGTCTTTTTACCTTTTAGGAATATGTATGAAAGGACTAAAAATGAAATATGAGAAGCTATTCGTTACCGTAGTTATGCTGCTTTTTTGTTTTCTCATGCCTGTCATGCCTGATTACTCTGGCATTTACGGAGACAACAGTCGCGATAATCGCAGAAACCACGGTGATCATCAGGGACATGGTAATCACGGCACCAGTAAGTTGCGTGGTGTGGTAAGCTCGGCTTCCGGGTCAACACTCTCAGTCCTCGGCACGGAAATAGATGCAAGCGCTGCTAAGATTGATTTAAAGGATTGTGATGACTCACTGACCATTGACGACATTATAGCAGGGGATATCATTGAGGTAAAAGGGGATATAAAAGACGATTCGTTTGTTGCTGCGGTAATTACCATAGAGGGCACTGGAAAGCTGGAGGGAACGGTGGAGGCAATAGATGGCGATACCATTACCATTCTGGGCAACGAGATAGACATTGCTTCCGCCAGATGTGTCAGAGGGACCCCTACCCCAGGGAAAAAAGCCAGGGTTTATGTAAGAAATTCTGATACCGGTTTAACCGCACTTGTTGTTCATGCTACCAGAATCATGGGACACTAATTGAATTGCATAGGAATTTCGTATCACGTTAGTTTTTCGAAAAATCTCAATACAGAAAGATGATGAATACACCCTGGCATACGATAGAGATTGATGAGGCAATAAAGAGTCTTGACACCGATACAAACGCCGGACTTAGCCGTGCCGAGGTAGAAAATAGGCTTAAGAAATACGGATATAACCAACTGGAAGAAAAAGAAGGTATATCCCCCCTCATGCTTTTTTTAGGACAGTTTAATGACTTTATTGTCTGGATATTAATTGCGGCAGCCATCGTGTCAGGGTTTTTGGGAGAATGGGTCGATGCATTGGCCATTCTTGCTATCGTTGTCATTAACGCCGTCATCGGGTTTATCCAGGAATTTCGGGCAGAGAAATCACTTGCAGCCTTACAAAAAATGGCGGCTCCTTTTTCAAGGGTGATGCGCGACTGCGAGATCCATTCCGTTCCTTCCCGCGAAATTGTGCCAGGTGATATTGTGCTGCTGGAGGCCGGGGATTATGTCCCGGCCGATGGCAGACTTTGCTCTTCCTTTAGCCTGAGGACACAGGAAGCCTCTCTAACGGGAGAATCGACACCCGTCGACAAATCCACAGAACCGCTGCAAAATCCCTCTTTACCAATCGCAGACAGAGAAAACATGGTATTTATGGGAACCTCAGTGACCAGTGGTAAAGGGACGTGTGTTATAGTAACAACCGGCATGAGTACTGAGTTGGGTAAGATTGCGGGTCTTATTCAGGAAGCGGGAAAAGAAGAAACACCGCTTCAGCGCAAGCTCGAGGTGTTTGGGAAAAAATTGGTCTATCTGTGTCTGGGGATCGTAGCAATCGTATTCTTTTTGGAGTTATGGCGGAAAGATCCGCTCATGGAGGCATTCCTTACCTCGGTGAGCCTTGCAGTTGCCGCTATTCCAGAAGGTCTACCGGCAATCGTGACTATTGCTTTGGCTCTCGGAGTGCAACGTATGGTGAAACGTCATGTACTGATTCGAAAATTACCGGCGGTAGAGACGCTTGGATGCGCTACGGTCATTTGCTCAGACAAAACCGGCACTCTAACCCAGAACGAGATGACGATGAGGAAGATATTCTCTGGTGGCAAAACCATTGACATTTCTGGAACGGGTTATTCACCGGAAGGAAATTTCACGATCAGTGGTATGCCTCTTTCGGAAATTGATCAACGAATAGCAAAATTTGTTTTAGGCATGGGTGTATTATGTAATAATGCCCACCTGAAAAACGACAATCATACGTGGAAAGTTATTGGGGATCCAACAGAGGGCGCCATTCTGACTGCCGCAGCTAAAGCAAATATATGGGAACAAGCATTATGGGAAAAGTTTCCTCTTTTTTCAGAAATACCTTTTGATTCCGAACGGAAGAAGATGTCCACGATCAGGAAAACACCTCATGCTGTTCTGCTTGCTTGTGAAAAGGGAGCAGCAGATGTCATTGTAAACGATTGTACAAAGATTTATACCGGAGGGGAACTAAGAGTTCTGTCCGGTGACGATATTCGCGCAATATTAAACGAAAACAACAAGATGTCCGGCTCGGCCCTGCGCGTGCTCGGTGTAGCATTCAAACCTATCGATCCAGAAAATATCAAACAATCCCCTGGTAGCATAGAAAAAGATATGATTTTTCTCGGGTTATTGGCTATGATTGATCCCCCCAGACCTGAGGCTAAAGACGCTGTTGCCATCTGTCATACCGCTGGCATAACGACCGTTATGATTACCGGAGATCACAAAAATACGGCCAAGGCAATTGGAGAGGAAATAGGATTTCTTGACAATAAGAGAAAGGCCATCGATGGAGCTGAATTGGATACCCTCCCTGATGAAATGTTAGAAAAGGAAGTGTCAAACATAGCCGTATATGCACGCGTATCTGCCGAACACAAGCTCAGGATTATCAAGGCATGGAAGAAACAGGGTGCTGTTGTTGCTATGACAGGCGACGGAGTGAATGACGCCCCGGCCGTAAAAGAAGCGAGTATTGGTATATCTATGGGTATTACGGGCACCGACGTCACGAAAGAGGCATCCGATATGGTTATAACTGATGACAACTTCGCTTCTATCGTATCAGCCGTTGAAGAGGGAAGAGGTATTTATGATAATATAAAGAAATCGATCCATTATCTGCTTTCGTGTAACGCCGGCGAGATCTTGACCATGCTCTTTGCCTCAATATTCAACCTCCCCCTCCCATTGTTTCCTATACAAATATTATGGATAAACATTGCCACCGACGGATTACCGGCTTTGGCATTGGGCGTTGACACAGTAGACCCTGATATCATGAAAAGACCGGCCAGGCGGTCAACAGAACAGATCATAGACAAAAGCCTTGGCACATTGATTGTATTTCAGGGTTTTCTCATCGCTCTGAGCACCCTTTTTGCATATTTATTTATTTTGTGTTACACCAGCAGTGCAAAACCAGCTTATTTATCTTCCTGGTTTGTCAATGAATTGATTCCCTGCTGCATGGGCGGGCAACTCACCGGCGATCTTGACCGGGCAAGGACGGTTGCCTTTTGTGTGATGGTTGTTTCCCAGCTATTCAACTCTTTTAACTGCCGAAATACCAGGCGCTCATTATTTGAAATTGGCGTGTTCACCAATACAAAACTTTTGCTGGCAACGGGAATTTCACTCACTATGCAGTTCGCTATTGTCCATATTCCCTTTTGCAAAGAAATCTTTAAGGTGACACCTTTAGGATTAGAGGATTGGATTATCGTCTTTGGGTTTTCCTCTCTTGTTTTTGTCATTATGGAAACAATAAAGTGGTGTAAGAAGGGGTAATTTTAATGAAAAAACTGTTTCTTGTTGCTATCTGTTTCGTTTCATTATTTATGTATCCCTTTGCGTCGTCTGCTAATCAGGAAGGGCCAGGACACATTCCGTCTCTTTTTGATGAATACACTCAAATGAATTTGATATATTACACGAACTATACGTCAGGAATACCCGATGATTGGCTTGCCAGCAGGTATTCAAAAACGAATCCGGATATGGATTACATAAGACCCGTCTTTGACGGGCAGGTATCAGGTGATACCATTCCGGACACCTTGCGTTCCGTTCTGAGTGAACAAACCCAGGTGTGTCTGTTATGTCACAAGAACTCCACTCCTGGCATTGTAGAGGACTGGCTTACGAGCAGGCACTCAAAAACAACTCCGGATATGGCTCTTTCAAAGCCTGTCCTGGAGCGGCGGATTTCAAGCGATACGATCCCAGAAAATTTCAGATCCGTTGTCGTTGGCTGCTATGAATGTCATGGACAGAATGCTTCAGCCCACAAGGATAACTTTGAACACTTTGGATTTCGGATCAATGTGATTGTTTCACCGAATGACTGCCGTACCTGTCACACTGTTGAGGCTGATCAATTTGCCATGAGCAAAAAAGCACACGCACTGGACAACCTTCAAAAGAATCCCCTGTATCATACCATGGTTGAAACCGGCCTCAGTTCAAAAGGAAGCGGCGATGGCACCATCGTTTCCATTACTGCAACAGAAAACTCCAAGGCTGAAAGCTGTTATGGCTGCCATGGTACTGAGGTCACGGTGAATGGAATGAAAAAGGTGTCTACTCCTTCGGGAGACATCGAGGTTCCTAACCTTACCAACTGGCCTAACCAGGGAGTAGGAAGGATTAATCCCGATGGGAGTTCCGGGGCGTGTACTGCATGTCATCCGCGGCATAGTTTCTCCATAGAAATAGCCAGGAAACCCTATACGTGTTCCCAATGTCATCTCGAGCCTGACACTCCTGCATTTGAGGTTTACGAAGAAAGCAAGCACGGGAATATTTTTAATTCGAAACAGCACGAATGGAACTGGAACAACGTCCCCTGGAGGATTGGCAAAGATTTCCAAGCCCCCACCTGCGCTGCGTGCCATAATAGCCTCATTACCACTTCTGACGGTAGGGTTGTTGCGTCAAGAACCCACAATTTCGGCTCACGCATGTGGATCAGATTGTTTGGACTCCCGTACTCGCATCCACAACCAAAGAGTGGCAAGACGTATGAAATCAAAAATAAGGATGAGCTGCCTCTCCCGGTGACATTTACCGGTGAATTGGCTTCCGAATATCTCATTAGCAAAGAAGAGCAAATGCAACGTCAAAACGAAATGAAAACGATATGCCGCAGTTGCCATAATACCGACTGGATCAACGGGCACTTTGCCAAAATGGATATTACCATTGCTGAAACTGACAAGGCGGTTTTCGCGGCAACACAATTACTGCAAAAGGCATGGGACAAAGGGCTCGCTGACCCTGCGAATCCCTTTGATGAAATAATTGAAGACGCTTGGGTAAAGCAATGGCTTTACTATGCCAACTCGGTACGATTTGCTTCGGCTATGGGAGGGCCTGACTATGCAACGTTTAAAAATGGCTGGCTGGAGTTGACAGCAAACTTGCGTAAGATGAGGGATTTTGTTGAAACGCAAAAGTAATGAATGGATAAAGGATAATGCATTACTATTTTTCCCTGCGTAAAGGCTGGAACATCATAGTAATGTAAGGTGGGTAGCAGCGACGTGAAACTACCAAATAAATTTCATAGTATTTACCGCATTCTAAAAAAATGAAGAGAGGAGGTGGCACTTATAGTAAACGTAGTAAATAAGTTGACATGTGCTGGTCATTGCGAGCACATTCACTTTGCTCAGTGTAAACTCCGCGAAGCCAAAGTTGCGAGCCCAAGCGAAGCAAACCCATGAGAT